>CBIHNN010000079.1:0-22392 GCA_966211315.1 uncultured Micromonosporaceae bacterium
CGCGGCCCGGTGTGCCCGGGGGCCGGCCGCGGTCCGGGACTTCGCGTCGCGGCCGTCGCCACTCCCGCAGGGGTACCCCGTCGTGGACGGTGAGACGGCCGCCGCCGTCTCACCGTCCACGATCCTTACGGTGTGGGCCGATCGACCTCGCCGCGCCACGCGCCGGTCTCGGCGCCGCCGCGCTCCTCGATGAAGGTCTTGAAACGCTTCATGTCGCCCTTGATCCGGCGGTCCACGATGCCCAGCTTGTCGCCCGCCTGCTCGGCGATGCCCTCGGGCTCGAAGTCGATCTGGGCGGTCACCCGGGTGTGGGACTCGTCGAGGCGGTGGAACGTCACCACGCCGGCCTGCTTACTGCCGGTCGTGGACGTCCACGCGACCCGCTCGTCGGGGAGCTGCTCGGTGATCCGGGCGTCGAACTCACGCTTCACGCCGCCGATCTCGGTCTTCCAGTGTGTCGTCGTGTCGTCGAGCTGCCGGATCTCCGTGACCCCCTCCATGAAACGGGGGAACTCCTCGAACTGCGTCCACTGGTTGTACGCGGTCCGCACCGGGACGGCGACGTCAACGGACTCGGTGACGGTACTCATGGGACGAACTCTCCTTCTCCTCGGGGGGTGTTCCCGATCTCGACCACCGTGTGGAGGATCTGCTCGCCAGGCGGTTCGGGTATGCGTGTGAGCTACCCGCCGGGTGCGGGGCTAAACGGACGCTGCGGGCAGGCCGGGTCGTCGCCGGGAACCTTGGGCGGCAGGGGTGCGTACGCCTGCGCGGCGCCGGCCTGCAACTGGCGTCCCCGCTGCACCTGGGCGTTGATCTCCACTCCGAGCAGGACCGCCGAGTTCGACAGGTAGAGCCAGACCAGGAACGCGATGATCGCGCCGAGGCTGCCGTAGGTGCGGTCGTACGAGTTGAAGTTGGCGACGTACAGGCCGAAGCCGAAGCTGACGAGCGCCCACACGCCCAGCGCCACCGCTCCGCCGAGGGTCAGCCAGCGGAACCGGGGCTGCCGCACGTTCGGCGCCACCCAGAACAGCAGCGCGAGCAGCAGCATGACTATCCCCACCAGTACCGGCCAGCGCCCGATCGTCCACGCCGTCCGCAGTGCGGCGGGCGCGTGAACGGCATTGCCGACGGCGTCGACGAGGGGCCCGCTGATCACCAGCCCGATCGCCAGTACCGCGATCAGCACGAGCGCCACCGCGCTGAGCAGGAACTGTAGCGGCCGCAGCTTCCAGAACGGCCGGCCCTCGGTGACGCCGTAGATGGCGTTGGACGCGCGGGTGAACGCGCCGATGTAGTTCGCCCCGGACCAGAGCGCGCCGAGCAGGCCGAAGCCGAGCAGCACGCTGGCGGAGCTCCGCTGGTTCACCACGGCGTCGAGGACGGCGGTGAGGGTGCTGTTCGCGGCGACTTCGCCGACGCCGAGGTCCGCGAGGATGCGCAGGATGGCGTGGACCGCGGACCGGCCGTCGCTGACCAGGTTGACGAGCGCCACCACCACGATCGCCGCGGGGAACAGCGCCAGCACCGCGTAGTACGTGAGGGCGGCCGCCTGGTCGGCGCACTTGTCGTCGAAGAAGTTCCACAGGCTGCGCCACACCACGCCCCGCCAGGTCCTCCACCGTAGTTCCCGGAGGTGGCCCGGGAGCGGGGTCGAGGGCGGGGCTCCGGTGGCGGGGAGGGTGGCCATGGACGCCTCCATGCTGTGACGCCGACGTGGCACCCCGTACCTACCCGAGGGGTGATCTGCGCAAACGTGAGCGGTGTCCGGACACCGTGCCGCCCTCGGGGGAAGCGGTTAGCGTGACGGATATGGACAGCGTCGACGCGGTGGTCATCGGAGCGGGACACAACGGGCTCGTGGCCGCCAACCTGCTCGCGGACGAGGGCTGGTCCGTCCGGGTCCTGGAGGCCACACCGCAGCCCGGCGGCGCCGTACGCTCCGGCGAGATCGCCGCGCCCGGGTACCTGAGCGACCTGTTCAGCGCGTTCTACCCCCTCACGTACGCGTCCCCGGTGATGAATCACCTCGGCCTCACCGAGAACGGCGTCACCTGGACCCACGCCCGCCACGTCGTCGCCCATGTGCTGCCCGACGGCCGCGCCGCCGTCCTCGACCGCGATCCCGACGTCACCGCCGCGTCCGTCGAGGAGTTCGCCCCCGGCGACGGTGACAGATGGCACCAGGCGTACGACGACTGGCGCTCCGTCTCGCCCCGCATGCTGGAACTGCTGTTCACCGCGTTCCCGCCCGTCAGGAGCGGACTCGGCCTCGCCCGCCAGATCGGCGTGGGCGGTTCCCTGCGCCTCGCCCGCCGCCTCGTGCTCTCCGTGCGCGAGATGACCAGCGAACTCTTCGACGGCGAAGGCGCCCGCCTCCTGATGGCCGGCTGCGCCCTGCACACCGACCTGTCTCCGGAGGAGGCCGGTGGCGGCGTCTTCGGCTGGCTCCTCGCCATGCTCGGCCAGGAGTTCGGGTGGCCCGTCCCGGTCGGCGGCGCCCAGCAGATCACCGACGCCCTGGTCAGCCGCCTGCAACGCCGCGGCGCCACCATCGAGTACAACACCCGCGCCGAACGCGTCCTCGTCGCCCGGGGACAGGCGATGGGCGTACGCACCGCGGACGGCCGCGACGTCCGGGCCCGCCGTGCGGTTCTCGCCGACGTACCGGCCCCGGCCCTCTACCTGGACCTGGTCGGCGAGCGCCACCTCCCGCCGCGGGTCGTCGAGGACCTCGCCCACTTCCGCTGGGACGGCGCCACCGTCAAGGTCGACTGGGCCCTCTCCGGCCCGATCCCGTGGAAGAACCCGGCCGCCGCGGGCGCCGGTACGGTCCACCTCGCGGCGGACCTCACGGGTCTGACCCGGTACGCCGCCTCGCTGGCCTGCGACGAGGTCCCGCCGGACCCGTTCATGTTGCTCGGCCAGATGACCACCACCGACCCGACCCGTTCCCCGTCCGGCACCGAGACCGTCTGGGCGTACACCCATCTGCCGCACCGTCCGCACTGGGAAGCGGACGTGATCGCCGAGCAGGTGTCCAGAATGGAGGCGACTCTGGAATCGCAGGCCCCCGGCTTCAAGAACCTGGTGGTCGGACGGCACGTCTTCTCCCCGTCCGACTTCCAGAACGAGGACCCCAGCCTGGTCGGCGGCGCTCTGGGCGGCGGCACCGCGGCCGCCTTCCAGCAACTCTTCCTGCGCCCCATCCCAGGCCTGGGCCGCTCCGACACACCGATCGACCGCCTCTACCTGGCCAGCTCGTCCGCGCACCCGGGCGGCGGTGTCCACGGCGCGCCCGGGGCCAACGCCGCCAAGGCGGCACTGGCTCGTCACAGCGCGTACGGCACCCTCTACAAGTCCCTCGTCGGCGCCGCCCACCGGGCCGTCTACCGGTAGCGGGCGCCGGCGCCGCGGCGGACGTACGACCGGAGCGAAGGGCCGGTCAGCGGCGCCGGAGTGCCACCGCCGTCGCTGCCGCCCCCGCCGCCAGGCCTGCGGCTGCGAGCAGGGGGCGGTGCATCGTGGCCCACAGGGTGACCGAGTACGGCTTCGCCGTGTCGTCGAAGACGCCGTGGGCACCGTGGTCGCGGTCGTCGTCTCGGGGCTTGTCCACGTTGTCCTGCCAGTCGTGGACGCGTTCGCCGGTCTGCTGGGCGTCGTAGCCCACATCCTGGCGGGACAGGTACCGGTCGAGGAGCCCCGGGGCGACGATGTCGCCCAGGCGGGCCTTCCACGTGGCGCTGGCGACGTTGACCTCGCGCTTGCCGTAGTCCCCGGCCCACAGGACCGCCTTGGCGGCGACCTCGGGCTGGTAGATCGGGGGTACGGGCTGCGGATGGTTCGGCAGGCGGTTGCGGACCCAGGAGAACTGCGGTGTGTTGATCGCTGGGAGCTGCACCATGGAGAGGGTGATGCCGGGGCAGGAGTGCAGGAGTTCGGCGCGCAGGGAGTCGTTGAAGCCCTGGATGGCGTGCTTCGACGCGCAGTACGCGGCCTGCAGCGGGATGCCCCGGTAGGCGAGCGCGGAGCCGACCTGGACGATGGCGCCGCGGCCGGCGGGGCGCATGTGGGCGAGGGCGGCGAGGGTGCCGTGGACCGTACCCAGGTAGTTGACGTCCGTGACCCGGCGGTATTCCTCGGGGGTGATGTCCCAGGCGCGGGCGAAGACCGAGACGAACGCGTCGTTGATCCAGACGTCGATCCCGTCGAGGGCGGCGGCCGCGTCGTCGGCCGCGGCGCGGACGGCGGCGGCGTCGGCGGCGTCGACCTGGTAGGTGCGGACGTCGGCGGCGCCGCGTTCCCGGCAGTCGCGTTCGGCGCCGTCGAGACCCGCACGGCCGCGCGCGATCAGCGCCAGCCGGTCGCCGCGTTCGGCATAGGCGTGCGCGACGGCGCGTCCCACGCCCGCGCTCGCGCCGGTGATGACGACGGTACGGCTCATTCCTCGTCCTTCCGCCGGGTCGAACGGGTCGCGATGTCGGCGAGGCGGCGCAGCGATTCGACGTTGCGGCGGTGCAGCACCAGGTCGTTGAGTTTGTTCTGCACCCACCCGAGCGGGCCGGCGTGAAACTCCTCGTACATGACGACCTTGGTGGAGCCGCTGTCGAAGGGTTCGAGGCGCAGGTAGACGGTGGCCTCGCCGAGCGGCCAGATCTCGACGCGCAGGGTCAGTTCCTTGCCGGGTACGGACGCCACGACGGTCGATTCGTCGCGCAGCGACACCGGCCACGGGCCGACCTTGTGCAACAGCCGGGTCCCGGGGGCGGGCCAGTCCGGGTCGACATCGCGGATGTGGGCGGTGCCCACCACCCAGTCGCTGTACGTCCAGCCGTCGGCGAGTACGCCGAAGACGCGTTCCGGGGGAGCTTCGATGACACGCGTTACGACAGCCACGTCGGTGGTGTACCCGTCCCCGCAGCCGCGTAACGGATGTTTGCCGTTTCTCCGCCCGGGCATCCGGGTGCTTGCCGGGAAGGAGGCGACTGGAGATGCGTCTGCGACGCACGGACACGTCCGCGCCCGGCTGGACCCGGCGCGGGCGCCGTTACCTCGATACCGCCGGCCGTCCGTTGGCCGCGGACGACCGGGAACGGGTGAAGGCCCTGGCCATCCCGCCCGCCTGGAAGGACGTCTGGGTCAGTCCGGATCCGCGCGGGCACCTGCAGGCGATCGGGGTCGATGCGGCCGGGCGGCGGCAGTACCTCTACCACCCGCAGTGGCGAGTTCAGCGGGACCGGGCCAAGTTCGACCACGTCCTGGAGGTGGCGGCGTTGCTGCCGCAGCTGCGGGACCGGGTGGCCGGCGACCTGGACGGTACGGGCCTCGGCCGGGAACGGGTCCTGGCCACGCTCGCCCGGCTGCTCGACATGGGCATGTTCCGGGTGGGCAACGACCAGTACGCCACCGGCGACGACCCGTCGTACGGCCTGTCGACGCTGCGCCGGGAGCACGTACGCGGGCGGGGGGGCTGTGTGCTGTTGGAGTTCACCGCGAAGGGCGGCGTTCAGCAGGCCCGCAGCGTCTCCGATCCCGAGGTCTGCGCCGTGCTCAGGCGGTTGAGGAGGCGGGCGGGTGACCGGCTGTTCTCCTGGTACGACGCGTCCGCCCGCACGTGGCACGACGTACGCAGCGATGAGATCAACGGGTACCTGCGCGATGCCGTCGGCGAGGAGATGACCGCCAAGGACTTCCGTACCTGGCACGGGACCTGCCGCGCCGCGCTGGTGCTGCACGACGTCGGCTGGCGGCCTTCGGGCACCGCCCGGCGCAAGGCGGTGGCGGGCGTCATGCGGGAGGTCTCGGACCTGCTCGGCAATACCCCGGCGGTGGCCCGCGCCTCGTACGTCGACCCGCGCGTCGTCGACCTCTACCATCACGGTGAGGTGACGATCGCCGGTGTGGACGCACCCCGGGAGAAGGCCGAGAAGGCCGTCCTCGAACTGCTCAGCTAGCCCGCGGCTCGGCCCCGGTATGTGCCGAACCCGAACACCGGACGGGGGCGGGCCGGGCGCGTACGTACTCGTCCACCGGGACCACCGGTCCGGCATGGCATCGGGCGGCGGCTGCGTGGGATGCTGTCCGACCGGGAGGCGACATGGCGCGCGCAGTGGTGGTCGGGGCGGGGATCGGCGGGCTGACCGCGGGGATCGCGCTACAGCGACGCGGCTGGCACGTCACCGTCCTGGAACGCGCCGCAGAGATCCGCGAGGTCGGCGCCGGTCTCGCCGTCGCTCCGAACGCGCTGACCGCATTGGACACCCTCGGCCTCGGCGGGAAGATCCGCGCGCTCGCCGCGTTGCAGGGCGATGCGGGCATCCGCCGTTCCGACGGCCGTTGGATCTCACGGACCAGCGCCGAGACCGCCGAGTCCCGGTACGGGAACCCCACCGTGGTGGTGCACCGCGCGACCCTCGTCGAGCTGCTCGCCGGTGCCCTCGAATCCGGCACCCTGCGCACCGGCACCGAGGTCATCGCGGTCGATCCGACGACGGGCCGTGTCAAGACCGCCGACGGCGAGCTGACCGGCGACCTCGTCGTCGCCGCGGACGGCATCGATTCCCGGATCCGTACGGCGCTGCTGCCGCTGCTACCGGGCCCCGTGTACGCGGGTGTCACCAGCTGGCGGCTGCTCGCGCCGACGTCCGGGCCGGTGCCGACGTGCGAGTTCTGGGGCGCGGGACTCTCGTTCGGGGTGACCCGGCTAGCCGACGGGCGGGCGTACTGCTACGGCACCGCGCCGGTCCCGGCGGGCGGTAGCGCCGACGATGAGCGGGCCGAGCTGCGGCGGCTCTTCGGCGACTGGTGCGCGCCCGTGCCCGCGCTGATCGAGGGCGCCGAGACCGTCATCCGGACCGATCTGCGCTGTCTCGACGTCGTCCCGGAACGCTTCGACATCGGCCGGGTGTTGCTGCTCGGCGACGCTGCCCACGCGATGACCCCGCACCTGGGCCAGGGCGCCTGCCAGGCCATCGAGGACGCCGTCGTCCTGGCCTCGTACGCGGGCCTGCCCGACGGCCCGGCGCGTTACAGCGCGGACCGGGTGCCGCGGACACGCATGATCAACGAACGGTCCCGCCGGATCGGGCGGCTCAGCGGCATCGACAGCCCCGTCGGCGCCTGGAGCCGCGACACTGTGATGCGCCTGGCCGGCGCTCTGGGCCCCAACCTCGTCCTGCGCCAGATGGACCCGATCTTCGGCTGGCGCCCGCCGGCCTGAGCCCGCGTAGTCCGTCCAGCTCAGTCCTTCAGGACGCGGGCGAGCTCGTCGTGGAAGCGGCGTTCCGCCTCGCTGACCTGATCTCCGCCGAGGCCGAACACGCCCCCGGTCGACGACGCGGTCACGACGTCCCCGGCGATCTCCACCAGCCAGTGCTTGTACGCGCCGAGGTCGCCCTCGGTCACCTTGCCGGCGAGGACCGCCACGGCCTCGGCTGCCCGGTCGAGCACGTCCGCCCCGTACGCCTTCGGATCGGGCGGGAAGACGGCGGGAAGCTCCTCGCCGAGTTCAGGGTCGCCGACCCGGTCGACGAGGTCGTTCGCGACGGCGGCCACCAGCGGGCTCGGGGACCCGCGGCCCTCGGCGATCCGGTCCAGACCGGCGGCGGCCTCGGCGCGGGTCCTGCGGTCGCTGTCGGTCTCGGCGGCGCTGGCCGCGGTGAGGACGGACTGCGGCAGTCCCGCCACGAGGCCCCACTCGGCGTCGGTGAAACCGAATCTGGCGTACACCGGCTCGTCGGTCACGTCGGACATCCTTTCTACGGGAACGTTCAGTTTTTCACGGCGACGAACTCGTACCCCATCACCATGCCGTCGGCTCATTCCGGCATGCTGCCTCCTGGCGGATCGACCCCGGGTGGTTCGCGTACTGACCGTATCCTTGGCGTGTGACGACCAGACGCACGCTGCGCGCGCGCCCCTTCGCCCGCCCTGCCGCCCTCCTCGCCGGCGCCGCCCTCGCCGCGACCCTGCTCGCCGGGTGCGGCTCCGACGACGTCTCGTGCAGCCTCGACGCCTGCACGGTGACCTACCAGCGCGGAGCGACCGCCTCCGTGGAGGTGCTCGGCGTCGAGGCCAAACTCGTCACCGCCGATGCCAACACGGTCACCCTGGACGTGGCGGGCAAGCAGGTCCAGCTCACCCACGGGCAGCCCGCCGTCCAGGTGGCCGGGCTGCAGGTCAGCCTCGACAGCGTCACAGACTCGGCGGTCCAGGTCCGGATCGGCAGATAACACTCCCTCGGGCCGCCCGAGGGCAGGTTTCAGAAGACCAGTGGCCGGACACATCAGGGTCCATGTCCACCTGGTCCCAGCACGCTCGAAGCACCGCGTCCCGCGCCGCCGACAGCAAACCCCTCGAGTACCTTGCCCGGGCCGGTTTCATCGGATACGGCATCGTGCACCTGCTGTTCGCCTGGCTCGCGTTGCAGATCGCCGTCGGCGGTGGCGCGGGCGAGGGGGACCAGTCCGGGGCGCTCCAGTCCCTCGCCGGCACGTCGTTCGGCGCGTTCCTCCTGGTGGCGATCTGCGTCGGTCTCGTCGCGCTGGCCATCTGGCAGGGCTTGGAGGCCGCCGTCGGTCACCGCTACGAGGAGGGCGGGCGCCGGATCGCCGAGCGCGTCGTCTCCGGCGTGCGCGCGGTGATCTACCTGGCGCTCGCCTGGACCGCGTTCAAGGTCCTCCAGGGCGCCAACGCGTCCGCCGCCGACTCCCAGCAGCAGGCGAGCCAGCAACTCATGTCGGCCTCCGGCGGCCGCTTCCTCGTCGGCCTGATCGGCCTTCTCATCACGGGCGTCGGCATCGGCATCGGCATCTACGGTGCCCGCAAGAAGTTCGACCGGCACCTGCACACCGAGCGGATGAGCGCGCGGGAGTACGGTGTCAGCCGCCGTCTCGGCATGGCCGGCTACGTCGCCAAGGGCATCGCGTACACCATCGCCGGGATTCTGGTCGTCGTCGCCGCCGTCACGTACGACCCGTCGAAGGCCCGCGGCCTGGACGCCGCCCTGCGCACCCTCGCTGAGCAGCCGTACGGCAAGTACCTGCTGGCCCTGGTCGCCCTGGGGATCGCCGCGTTCGGCGTGTTCTGCTGGTTCCAGGCGCGGTACCGCAAGGTCTGATGCCGTCCCTGGTCCGGACCCTCGCGACGGTCGTCGGTGCAGCGGCGGTCGCGTTGGTCGTCGTGGAGATCGCGCACCGCCTACTGCTACGGTTCGGTCGCCGCTCCGGACTGCTCACCGACCTGGCCCGGCAGGCGCACCGCCCGTTCCAATTCCTGTTGGCCCTGTTCGCCGTCCAGCAGCCCGTGCGCAGCGCAGGCGGCGACTTCCCGGGCCGGGACGGTGTGCTGCACGCCCTCGTACTCATGGTCATCGCGGCCGCTGCCTGGCTCGTCGCCGCGCTGGTCCTCGTCGTCGAGGACGTGTCGCTGAACCGGTTCCGCACGGACGACGCCGACAACATTCGGGCGAGGCGGCTTCGGACCCAGGTGGTGATGCTGCGCCGGGTCACCGTCGCGGCCATGGTCATCGTCACCGTCGGCGTCATGCCGATGACCTTCCCCGCTATCCGGGTCGTCGGGGCAGCGCTGACGGCGACGTGCGCAGCGCGTCGTTTGTGGGGCCGCCCGTTGATGATTGACAACTCGGATTTGAGGGCATACCCCTCACACAGGAAAGGAGGACACCGTGGCCGATGTCCTGAACGGCACCCCGGTTCGGCCGGGCGCCGACCAGTCCACCGCGCAGCTGGTCCAACGGGCCAGCGAACAGATCTCCCGCCTCGTGCGCGATGAGCTCGCTCTGGCGAAGGCCGAGCTGACCGAGAAGGGAAAGCATGCCGGCGTCGGTATCGGTCTCTTCGGCGGTGGCGCCTCCCTCGCCCTCTACGGCGTCGGTGCGCTGATCGCGTCCGCGATCCTCGCGCTGGCCCTCGTCATGCCCGGTTGGCTGGCCGCCCTGATCGTGGCGGTCGTGTTGTTCGTCATTGCCGGAGTCCTCGCGCTGGCAGGAAAGAAGCAGGTGAGCCAGGCTGTGCCGCCGATGCCGAAGGCGGCTTCGGACAGCGTGCGCGCCGATATCGATGCGGTCACCGCCGCGGTGAAGGACAGGGGACGGGTGTGAGCCACAACGGCGCCGGACAGGCCAAGCCCGACGTCCAGATGTTGCGGGCCGAGATCCAGCAGACCCGGCAGGACCTCGGCGAGACGGTTCAGGCCCTCGCGGCCAAGGCGGACGTCAAGGCCCGCGCGAAGGAGCAGATCGAACTCACCAAGCAGCGGATGCGCGACTCCGCCGGTCACACCATCGACCTCGTACGCGGCTCCGCGGCGCACGCGGCGCACAACGCTGTCCACTCCGCACACGGCGTGACCGCACGGGCGAAGCGCAACCCGGGTCCGGTCGTGACCATGCTCGCCGCGGGTGCGGCGCTCGTCGTCGTCCTCATCGTTCTGCGGGGGCGTCGCCGGTGAGCACCATGAACAAGATCGCGTACAAGCCCGTCGGCATCCTGCTCGGCGTCGCGGCCGGTGCGGTGGCAGGTGCCGTGTTCAAGCAGGTGTGGAAGATCGCAGGTCGCGACGAGGACGCTCCGAACGCCACCGACGAGGATCGCGGCTGGGGCGAGATCCTCCTGGCGGCCGCGGTGCAGGGCGCGATCTTCGCCGTGGTGAAGGCCACTGTCGATCGCGCCGGCGCGACCGGTGTCCGCAAGCTCACGGGCGAGTGGCCCGACTGACCCGCCGCCTCACCGGCCCCGTCCGCTCAGGTGGGCGGGGCCGAGTCGTCTACCAGGGACTTCAGGGACCGCTACGGTCACCGTACCGGGGATGTCTTGCGCGTCGTTTCGGTGTGAGTTTCGGTGCCCTCGAGGGCAGCTTTGTGAGCGCAAGTTTGGTTAGAATGGCCGGAGTTTCTGGGTATGTGGTCCGCTGTTCCGACCGTCGTTTCGAGGGCCGGGAAGAGACGACCTTCGGGATGGCCGCCTCGAGGCCGCAGCTCGGAAACGGCCCTCGGCTCCCGTTTGACAGGGGCTGGCATTTCAGAAGGAGAGTTCAGCATGGCGCAAGGCACCGTGAAGTGGTTCAACGCTGACAAGGGCTTCGGCTTCATCACCGTCGACGGCGGGGGTGCTGACGTGTTCGTCCACTTCTCGGCAATCCAGTCGAGCGGGTACCGCAGCCTGGAGGAGAACCAGCGGGTCGAGTTCGAGATCGCCCAGGGCCAGAAGGGCCCCCAGGCGGAGCAGGTTCGCCCGCTCTGAGACCGTGCCACCGGCGGTGACGCCGGTGGCTGGCGAAACCTGGCGGACGTCAGCTCGCAAAGCCCCGTGCCATCCGGCACGGGGCTTTCGCATGGGTACGCGTCCCGCCTGATCGCCGCGGGCTGCTCCGTCGACGCCTGGGAGACTGAGTACGTGCACCTGCTGCCCCTCTCCGCACGGGACCATCCGGTGCTGTCGTGGCTGGAGGGCACCGCCCTGCGCCCGGTCAAGGCCGCGCTCGGCGACGACTACCCGGCGTTCCGGGCAGCCCTCGGCGAGCGACTCACCCAGGCGTACCCGGCCGTGCACGGCGTGGTGCCGCTCCCGTTCCGCCGCATCTTCTTCGTCGCGACGACCCCGAGGTGACCATGGACCTGACCGCCTTCATCGCGGGCCTGCCCAAGGCCGAGCTGCACGTCCACCATGTCGGTTCGGCGTCGCCGCGGATCGTCGCCGAACTCGCCGCCCGGCACGCGGGTCGTACGCCGGTGCCCGCCGACCCGGCGGCCCTCGCGGACTACTTCGCGTTCACCGACTTCGCGCACTTCGTGCAGGTCTACCTCAGCGTCGTCGATCTGATCCGGGACGCCGAGGACGTCCGCCTGCTCACCTACGAGATCGGCCGCGAACTGTCCCGCCAGCAGGTCCGGTACGCTGAGCTGACCGTCACACCGTGGTCCAGCGTTCGGCGCGGAATCCCGGCGCCGGAGTTCTGCGCCGCCATCGAGGACGCCCGGCTCGCCGCGGAGAAGGAACTCGGCGTCGTGCTGCGCTGGTGCTTCGACATCCCGGGCGAGGCCGGCCTGCTCGCTGCGGAGGAGACCCTCGACATCGCGCTGACCGAACGGCCCGACGGTCTGGTCAGCTTCGGCCTCGGCGGCCCCGAGATCGGCGTGCCGCGGCCGCCGTTCCAGCCGTACTTCGACCGGGCCCGGGCCGCCGGGTTGCACAGCGTCCCGCACGCCGGGGAGACCACCGGGGCGCAGACCGTCTGGGACGCCCTCGAGTACCTCGGCGCTGAACGTATCGGCCACGGCATCGCCGCCGCGACCGACTCGCGGCTCATGGCACACCTGGCCGAACACCAGATCACCCTCGAGGTCTGCCCGACCTCCAACGTGCGGACCCGCTCCGTCGCGTCGCTCGACGAGCACCCGCTGCCCACGCTGGTCGCCGCGGGCGTCCCGGTCACGATCAACTCGGACGACCCGCCGATGTTCGGTACCACCCTCGAAGAGGAGTACGCCGTCGCCGCCCGGCTGCTCGACCTCGACGAGAGCGGGGTCGCCGACCTGGCCCGCAGCGCCGTACGCGCCGCCTTCCTGCCGCGCGGCGACCGCGACCGCATCCTCGCCGAGATCGACGGCTACGCGGGCTGAGCCGCCCGACGCCGGTGCCGGCTCGCCAGTGTCAACGTCGTCATCAGCGCCCCGGCCGCGCCGATCGCCGCCCACGGCGGCCCGTCACCCAGCGGATCGGCATCTGGATCGGCGAAGACCGGGTCCTGCCAGAAAGCCAGCATCACGACGATTCCGACGGCGATCACGACCGTCCAGCGGATCAGTCGCCGCGGGGTCAGCAACGCCGTCCGCTCCTCGAAGTCGTCCTGCGCCGTGTCGGTGTACTCGTTCGTACCCTGATCCTTCATTGCCGTCTGCACCCCGGTCCGTATCGGGTTGTCCGCGGTCGTACGCCGTAAGGTCGCGGAACGATGGTTGTGGTCCGGAAGGGACCCGTCAGTCGGGCAGGGCCGCCCAACTCTGGTGCCGGGAACCGTCCGGGTGTTGCAGGACGAGCAGCCGCGTTCCCCCGAACCGCTGCTCGCCCGCGCCGACGACGAAGCCGCCGACCGTGCTACTGAGACTGAAGCCGTGATCCGTCTTGACGACCGTCCAGCGCTGCGACGAGTCGCCCGGCGTGCAGTCGGACTGCACCAGCGGCTGGCCGGCCGCCGGGTTGCTGCTCAGCGGTAGGACGCACTTGCCGGTCGCCTTCGACACCAGCTGGTACGAGCCGCCCGCCGCCGGGACGAGCTTCCACTGCTGTTGGCTGCCGCCCTCGGACCGGTTCAGCACGATCGGGGTGCCGTTCGCGGTGCGGGCCGCGTACACGTCGGCGGCGCCGCCGGTCAGCGCGTTCTCCATCACGAACCAGGTGTTGTCGGCCGGCCTGGCCGCGGGTGCCGTCCGGACGTCGGTCGCCGCCGCGTACGGCTTCCGGCCGTCGTCCAGCAGGACTTCCACCGAGTACGCCGTATCCGGGCGCAGCCCCACCAGCGAGATCCGGGCCGCCGTGGTGGTGCCGACGACCGCGCCGTCCACCGCGACCGCGTACCGGATGCCCTCGGCCGCCGGAGTCCACGTGATCCGCGCCGACGTGCTCGTGACGTCGCGGGCCTCCAGAACCACGTCCTGCTGAGTCGCCGGGGCGGGCGCTACCGGTACCCGCGCCGGCGTATCCCCGGCGCTCGGGGGCGGCGCCGCCGTGGAGATGGCCGGCGATGTGGCCTGGCGCCCGGCGAGCAGGAACCCGCTGTCCGCCACGTTCCAGTGCTGGTCGAGGTAGCTGCCCTTGGGCGCGTCGGCGTTGTAGTAGTCGTCGTGGTTGCAGTCCAGCCGCTGCTCCTGCTCGCGCTGCGGGCACACCACCCGTACCGTCGTGCGGGTCGAGTCCCGCCAGCACATCAGGTCGTAGTCGTCCGTGCAGTGGCCCGCCTTGCTGGCGTTGGGGGCGTCGGACATGATCGCGCCCAGCATGTGGGTCAGCTCGTGCGCGGCCATCACGGTGCTCCAGCAGCCCGAGTCGACCCGCCCGTACGACGGGCCGCCGTTGTTGCGGTTGCCTGCGCCGGGGCGGCTGTCGGCGACGAACGTGCCGATCGCGCAGTACCGGTGCGAGTCGGCGAAGAGCAGGTACTTGCGGTCGGTGCGGTTGTAGCCGAGCTTCTGCAGTGCGGCGATGCTGTGCTCGAACGAGTCGAGCGAGCCGGTCGCCAGCTGGACTTCCGCCACGTCGACGGCGCAGCCCACGGTGGTGACGTACCGGACGTGCCGGGAGCCACCCGTCTCCTTGGCGCTCGCATCGTAGACGGCGTCGACACCGGCCGCCCAGGCGCGGATCGAGCCGCGGTAGAGGGGGAAACGGCTCGGCGTGCCGAACTCGTACAGGTAGAGGATTTGGACACGGTTGCCGGAGCGGCCGTCGCCGGAGCAGGCCACACCGTTCGCCCCGAGCGCGTACTCGGCGTCGCCGGGGACCGGATCCGAGATGATCGCCGGTGCGGACGGCACGAGCGAGATGCCGCCGTCGTCGGCGATGACGGTGCTGTCGGCCGGTACGATCCCCCGTTCAGGATGAGGCGTCCCGGGTACCGGCTCGGCCGCCGTCACGGCTGGTACGTCCTTGATGACGCTGAGTCCGGGCGGGGCGAGGTCGGGGCCGTGTGAGCAGGTCTCCGGGTTGATCAGCTCGTACGAGCCGGCGCACGGCGCATCTGGCGCCGCGGCGTTGAGGCCCTCGTACACCAGGCCGATCGACGGGTTGTCGCGCGGCTTCGAGGCCAGGGTGATCCGCTCGCGGTCCCCGATCGTCTGGGTGTGCTGCCGGGCGTTCTGCACCACAGCAGGGCCAGCCGTCGCAAGGACGCCGAACAGGACGATGCCGAGCGCGATCAAGATGTTGCGCTGGAGCAGGGCGGCGGACCGGCGCCCCGGGAGCGGCCCGAGCCTGAGCTGCGTTCCCCACCAGGTCGCCGGTTCCGGCGTGGGGGGGGTGAGGTTTCGTGCGGAGGAGTCGCCCCGGCGTCGCTTCGGCTCCGATGCTTGTTCGGGCCGTCGATGCGTGGGCAAACCCTCTCCTCGGCGGGTGAGCGCACGGTGGGAGGCGGTTATGGGGTGACCGCCTCCCACCGTGCGCAGTGGGCTCCGCCGGACCGGGGGATGGGGACGATCTTCGGGCGTTGGTCCGGGGAGCCGGGTGGGATCGGAACCGAGATTGCCATCTCGGCGGCCCCATGGGAACGCCCTTAAGAGAGAACTAAGCAAGGCATGCACCGTCCGGAGTACGTGGCGTGCCGCGCAGGGCTTCAGGCGCGGGTTGTCAACTGTCGGTCGAGCGCTGCCGGGGCCATCGGCCGCGGCCGGCTTCCTTCTCCCGGGCCATCCGGCCGACCAGCCCGAACCGGCTCGCCTGGCGGGGTTTGACCTCGGCGTCGGCCAGCAGCATCACGACGCTGGCGCCGCCCATGGCCGCCCGGTCCAGGCTGACCGAGCCGCCGGTGGCCTGAGCCGCCCGGCGGGCGATGTCCAGTCCGAGCCCGGTCGAACCGCGGTCGCTGGCCCCCCGGCGCAGCGCACGGTCCGGATCCGCGATTCCCGCCCCGGCGTCGTCGACCCGTACGGCCACCCAGCCGTCGCGGCGGGAGATCCCCACCTCGAACGCGGTGCCCTGTGGGGTGTAGCGGAAGACGTTGCCGAGGATCGCGTCGAGCGCCGCGGCGAGTTCGGCTCGGGCCACGGGGACGGGGATGCGCAGGTTCGCGCCGACGACGCGGTACTCCCGGTTCTGGTCGCCGGCAAGCGCCGACCAGAAGACCATCCGGTCCCGAACCACCTCGCTCGCGTCACACAGCCCATCCTCGGGCCCCGCGACCTGGGCGGCGACCGCCTTCCGGGTCGTGTTGATCAGCTGGTCGACCTCACCTTCCAAGGTCACGATGGCTTGACGCATCCGCCGAACGGTCCGCCGCTTGTCGAGTTCGGCGGGGGTGAAGTCGCCGATGGTGGTGTCGTCGGACTCGAGGGCGTCCGCGTCGAGGCGCAGCACGGTCAGCGGCGTACGGAGCCGGTGTGACAGGTCGGCGACCATCTCGCGTTCGTTGGTGCGGGAGGTGACGAGCCGGTCGGCCATCCGGTTGAAGGCGTATCCGGCCTCGGCGAGCTCGCGGGGTCCGGTGGGCTGGATCCGGACGCCGAGGTCGCCGCCGCCGACGGCCATGGCCGCGTCGACGAGACCCCGCGCGGAGCGCACGGTGCCGCGGGCCAGCCGGTCGACCATGATGACCGCGCCGATCACCAGGGCGAGGGCGATGATGAGCAGCGTCCGCCAGATCGTCCCGCCGCTGCCGACAGCGGCCGGGATGAAGACCTCGACCACCTCGGTACGGTCCCCGGCCTTCACCGGGTCGAGCAGCACGGACCCACCCGCGACGTCGACCACGATGCTGTTCGTGCCGGCGGCCGCCCGGTCGATGTCGGCCTTGGTGGCCCGGCCGGACCGGTGCTGGTCGCCGACGGCGTGCACCTGGGCCGGGGCGACCCCCCCGGCGGCGGCCACGGCTTCCGCGACACCGTCGGCGTTCGCGCCGGCAGCGAGCGCGCCCGCGACGGTGGCGCTCTGCCGTTCGGCGGCGTCGACGGCGGCCTGCCCGGCTTTCGAGCTCATCGTGATGCCCAGCGGGATGAGGAACGCGAGCGCGGCCACGGCGGTGACCCCGGCGGTGACGTACGCCAGCCGGAGCCTTAGTCCGGCGCCACTAACCGGAATCCGACTCCCCGCACGGTGCGCAGGTAGCGCGGCTTCGCCGCGGACTCGCCCAGCTTCCGGCGGAGCCAGTACAGGTGGACGTCGATCGTCTGGTCCTCGCCTACCGACGGCTGCCGCCACACTTCCTCCAACAGCTCTCGGCGGGACACCACGCGCCCGGGCCGGGCGGCGAGGTAGGCGAGCAGGTCGAACTCCTTGCGGGTCAGCTGTAGCGCCTCGCCGTCCAGGGCGGCGCTGCGTTCCCCTACGTCGACCCGCAGGTCACCGACCTCGTGTACGGCCGGTGGCGCCGTACGGCTGGCTCTGCCCACCCTCCGTAACACCGTGGTGATCCGGGCATCGAGATGCGCCCCGGTGAACGGTTTGACCATGTAGTCGTCGGCCCCGGCCCGCAGGAGGCGTACCACCGTCTGCTCGTCGTCGCGGGCGGTCGCGATGATGATCGGCACATCGGTGATGCCGCGGAGCATCCGCAACGCGTCGGCGCCGTCGAGATCGGGCAGCCCCAGATCGAGGACGACGAGGTCAGGAGTCTCGGCGGCGACCCGGCGCAGGGCGTCCAGGGCGGTTCCGACGGCGTGCACGGCGTGCCCTCTGTCCGCCAGCGAACGGAGCATCGCACCGCGCACGACGTGGTCGTCCTCGACGAGCAACACCGTGGCCATGCGAAGAAGGTACTGCCCTTGGCAAGCGGCGCGTAGTGCTCACGGTGAGCCGTGATGCAGGGACGTTTTCCGATTACAGAGCGTATATATCGCGCTCAAGCCTGTCGATGCGGTTGCCAGGTCTGGGATGAAATGAGGTGAACAGCAGGAATGTGCCCGCCGACACCAACGTGAGCCGAGGTTCCGGATCGTCCGGATGACCGCTGTCGGACGGTCGGCCAACGGGCACGGTCGCACCCGCCCGCTGCCGACGCGCTCCGCGCCCCGACGGACCTCACTGACGGCGCCCGCGCCCTCCACGGCGCGGCCGGCGATCGGGCCGGCCCGGCCAAACGGGTGGTCGTGGCGGTCGGGGTGTGGGAAAACGGGACGGATAGCATCGTGGCGAACCTCCCCACGACCTGAAGGAGATCACCGTGTCTGCACCCCGTACGCCCGCTGTGGCCGACCCCGTCGTCGTCCCGGCCGGGACGACGGCGGCCGACGCGGTGGCCGCCGCCGGCCTGCCCTCGGCGGGCCCGAACGCGATCGTGGTCGTCCGCGACGCCTCGGGCCGCCTGCGCGACCTGGATTGGATGCCGGGCACCGACCAGAGCGTGGTCCCGGTCGCCCTCAGCGAGCCGGACGGACTGAACGTGCTGCGGCACTCGACCGCGCACGTCCTCGCGCAGGCCGTGCAGGACGTCTTCCCGGAGGCCAAGCTCGGCATCGGCCCGCCGATCGAGAACGGCTTCTACTACGACTTCGACGTGCAGAAGCCGTTCCAGCCCGACGACCTGGCGAAGCTCGAGAAGCGGATGCAGGAGATCGTCAAGACCGGCCAGATCTTCCGTCGCCGCCAGTACGACTCCCTCGACGCCGCGAAGGCGGAGCTGGCCTCCGAGCCGTACAAGCTGGAGCTCGTCGACATCAAAGGCGACGTGGACGACGCCGAGGTGATGGAGGTCGGCGGCGGCGAACTGAGCGTCTACGACAACATCGACCCGAAGTCCGGCGAGAAGAAGTGGGGCGACCTTTGCCGCGGGCCGCATCTGCCGTCGACCCGGATGATCGGCGCGTTCAAGCTGATGCGCAGTGCCGCCGCGTACTGGCGGGGCAGTGAGAAGAACCCGCAACTGCAACGGATCTACGGGACCGCATGGCCGACCCGCGACCAGCTCAAGGCACACCTGAAGCTCCTGGAGGAGGCCGCCCGGCGCGACCACCGAAAGCTCGGCGCCGACCTCGATCTGTTCTCGTTCCCCGACGAGATCGGCTCGGGCCTGGCGGTCTTCCACCCCAAGGGGGGCATCATCCGCCGGGAGATGGAGAACTACTCGCGGGTCCGGCACGAGGAGGCCGGTTATTCGTTCGTGAACACCCCGCACATCACCAAGGGCAACCTGTTCGAGACCTCCGGCCACCTCGGCTGGTACGCGGACGGCATGTTCCCGCCGATGGAGATGGAGGGCGCGAACTACTACCTCAAGCCGATGAACTGCCCGTTCCACGACCTGATCTTCCGGTCCCGTGGACGCTCCTACCGCGAGCTGCCGCTGCGGCTCTTCGAGTTCGGCACGGTCTACCGGTACGAGAAGTCCGGTGTGGTGCACGGCCTCACCCGGGTCCGCGGCATGACCCAGGACGACGCGCACATCTTCTGCACCGAGGAGCAGATGGCCGGTGAGCTGAAGTCGCTACTGCAGTTCGTTCTGGACCTGCTGCGCGACTACGGTCTCGACGACTTCTACCTCGAACTGTCCACCCGGAACCCGGACAAGTCCGTTGGCACCGAGGAGAACTGGGAGAAGGCCACCGAGGCGCTGCGGTCGGCCGCGGAGGACTCCGGGCTGGAACTCGTCCCGGATCCGGGCGGCGCCGCGTTCTACGGTCCGAAGATCAGCGTGCAGGCCAAGGACGCCATCGGCCGTACCTGGCAGATGTCGACGATCCAGGTGGACTTCAACCTGCCCGAGCTGTTCGAGCTCGAATACCAGTCGGCGGGCGGCGGCCGGGAACGGCCAGTGATGATCCACAGGGCGCTGTTCGGGTCCATCGAACGGTTCTTCGGCGTTCTCACCGAGCACTACGCGGGCGCGTTCCCGGCCTGGCTGGCGCCGGTGCAGGTGGTCGGCATCCCGATCCGCGATGATCACGCGGCGTACCTGCAGTCGTTCGTGGCGCGGCTGAAGGCGGAAGGCATCCGGGCCGAGGTGGATTCCTCCGACGACCGGATGCAGAAGAAGATCCGTACCGCGCAACAGCAGAAGATCCCGTTCATGGTGATCGCCGGCGACGACGATGTGGCCGCGGGCACTGTGTCGTTCCGTTACCGGGACGGGTCACAGCGCAACGGGGTACCCCTCGACGAGGCCGTGGCGCACGTGACCGAGGTGGTCCGGTCCCGGACCAACGTCGGCCCGTCGGCCCCCGCCGAGGTTCCGCCGACCCCCGTCGAGGCCTGAGCGCGACACGACCGGGCGGACGTGACAGCGTCCGCCCGGAACTCGACACGGACCGTCTGACGCTGCGGCGCCCGACGCCCGCCGACATCGACATGGTGTACGCGATCCACCGCGACCCGCTCGCCTGCGCGCACAACCCCGCCGACCTGCTGGTGTCCCGCGCCGAAGCGGCGGATCTCTACCACCGGTGGGACCTGCACTGGCGCCGGCACGGCTTCGGCTACCTCGTCGTCCGGCGCAGGTCCGACGCCACGATCGCCGGTTTCTGCGGAACGAAGTTCGTTTCCCTGCACGACCGTACGGTGCTGAACCTGTTCTATCGCTTCGCGCCGGCGCAGTGGGGTGAGGGGCTGGCGAGCGAGGCCGCGTCCGCGGTGGTCGGCTGGGCGCTCGCCGCCATGCCGGAGAACGCCGTGGTCGCCCGGATCCGGCCCGAGAACCTGGCCTCCCAGCGGGTGGCCGTCCGCGCCGGGCTGCGCCGGGCCCCGGCGCTGGACTGCCCCGGCGAGGACGGGCTCGACTGGATCTTCACAACCGCGGTGTAGCAGATGGTGCCGCCGTCGATCCCGGCCGCCGGGGGCCCAGATCGACGATGTGGGCGGCGATGGCGACGATCTCCGGCTTGTGCTCGACGACGAGGACCGTGTCGCCCCTGTCGCGTAGCAGGACGTATTCAGAGGGTGGCGAGGTGCCACTGCTGTTCCTGGTCACCGGCCAGCAACCGCACGCCGGCCCGGTTGCACACGTCGTACCAGATCGGGTCACGGACGCGGCTCACCAGCAGCACGCCCGCCACCGGGCCGCCGAGGCGCTGCCGGTACTCCAGCACCTGGCCCAGCCCCGCCCGCAGCTGGTCGGTGTCGGTGCCCTCGTGGCAGCTGCGCACCACCGCCACGACCTGGTCGCCACGGCAGCCGCGCCACGCCACGTCGACCTGCGGGGATATCAGCTCACCGGCGGCGATGCCGTACGCGTCGAGGCGGGCGATCAGCCGCCGGCACAGGGCGTCCCGGTCCGCGAGGGCGCCCTGGTGGGCCTCAGCACTGATCCGGACGGGCTCCTGGGTCACCGGCCCACCGTACGGTCGGTCGAAGCCCGGGGCAGGGTTGCGGCCCGCGTCGTCGGCGAGGATCTCGGACGCTGCCCACGTCTGCGCCGCCAGGGCCGCGTCATGGGTGCCGGCCAGCGGGAACCGGCCGTCCGCGTAGAGCCTGGCGTTCAGCAGCCGGGCGGCCGCCACGACGGCGGGCCGGCTGAGGAACCAGGTCGCCGCCTCGATGCCGACACACCGGTACCGGACCGCGTCCGCGGCGTTGGGCTGGGGGCTGTCCGCCATCGCACCGATGCCGTACTCCAGCATCGTCGTGCGGTCCAGGTCCCCGTTGAGCAGCGCGGCCTCGATCGGCGCGGCCGCCAGCCGCAGCCTGATGTCCTCGATGTCGTCGGCGTCGGGCGCCCAGTACAGCGTCGCCACCTCGGCCGGGCCGACGGTCAGCCTCAGCCGCCGCTCGTCCGGCCACGCTTTCAACGTGACGGTCCAGTGCCGCCCGGCTACCTCGCCCGCATGGGGCACGGTCGAGCGGATCAGCGCGCCCATCAACCCGAGCGCCAGCAGCCGGACCGGCTCGTCCGCATCCCCGCCGCGTAGCTCGTCCACCCGTTCGAGGGTCCCGGGCAGCTCGGCGGCGGGCGCGTACACCTCCGGGTCGCCGATCACCCAGGCCGCCAACGCCCCCGGTTCCGTGATGCTCCAGAACCGGCTGTCGCGGGCGGCGAACTCCTTCGCCAGCACGATGACGTCCACGCCCTCATACTCAACGCCCGGCCCGGGAAAAGTGGCCGGTTTAGGATCGGGAGCGTGACGGAGATCGGCGAACCGGACAGCTTGGAGCGGCTCTGGACGCCGCACCGCATGACGTACATCGCTGGGCAGGACAAGCCGGCGGGGTGCCCGTTCTGCGCGGCACCGTCCGCTCCCGACGAGGAATCGCTGGTCGTGGCGCGTGGCGAGCACGTCTACGCGGTGCTCAACCTGTACCCGTACAACCCCGGCCACCTGCTGATCTGCCCGTACCGGCACGTGGCCGACTACACCGACCTGACCGACGACGAGACCGTCGAGCAGGCCGTGTTCACCCAGCGCGCGATGCGCGTCATCCGCCGTTCGAGCAGCCCGCACGGCTTCAACCTGGGCATGAACCAGGGCTCGGTCGCAGGAGCCGGCATAGCCGCTCACCTACACCAGCACGTGGTCCCGCGGTGGGGTGGCGACGCCAACTTCATGCCCGTCATCGGCCAGACGAAGGTGTTGCCGCAGCTCCTGCACGACACACGCCTCATGCTCGAGAAGGCCTGGGGGTAGTCAGCTGTTGTCGTGTCGTGCATCTTTGGCGCTCTTGAGGCAGCTATGATGCTCACGCGAACCTGAAAGAATGGGCGGCGTCGACCGGCATCGCGTACATCACCGCTCGGCGG
>CBIHNN010000080.1:0-22373 GCA_966211315.1 uncultured Micromonosporaceae bacterium
CACCGGCTTCTCCTCTCCCCTGACAGCGACGCCCCTCCCCCAAGGGGCGTCGCCACGTCCTGGGCCGGGGGGGGGGGCCCCCCCCCGGGCCCCCCCCGCCCGCCCCCCCCCCGGGGGGGGGGCGGGCCCCCCGCGCGCGCGGCCCCCCCCCCCCCACCGCCCTCCGTTTTCGGGCGTGTCATGAGCCCGTTGCGACGGCGTCGTGACGCACCGTCCCGTCACCTCCGCCGCTCGGCCAATTAGCAGGCGAGGGCTCGCCTTTGAGCGATCCCCGCCATAGTCTCCGAACCCCATAGGTAGTCGGAGAGAGCCGGAGCGAGTGACCTACGTCGAGACCCGGGTGAGTGTCTGGGACGCGATCACCGGACAGACGACTGATCGAACCGGTGACGACGCCGCCCAGGATCCCTCCTGGGTAGGCCCCGTGCTGCGCGACGGCGTCGAGTGCGCGAACCGCGTCAGTGCCCGCGGCGTCGGGTACGTGATGCTGCGCTCGCCCGACGACCGGGAGCCCCGCTACCTCCGGCTCACCCCCCAGGAGTGGCAGCTCGCTCAGCTCATGGACGGGACGCTGACGGTGGCCCGGCTGGTCGCCGAGTTCGCCCGGATCGGCGGGCGGCTCGCCCCGGACCAGGTACGCCGGGTCGTCGCCGACCTCGCCGCCAACCGGATGCTCGACACCGGTACCTTCCGGGACGCCCACGAGAAGCGGCCCGGCCTGCTCGACGGGCGCCGGCTCGAACTGTTCAACGCCGACCCGTTGCTGGCGCTGCTGCACCGTACGGGTGGGCGGTTGCTGTTCACGCGAACGTCGGCGGTGGCCGGGATGTTCGTGGCGGTCGCCGGGCTGGTCGCCTTCGGTCTGTCGTGGTGGCGGGGCACCGAGCAGGTGTTCCTCGCCGCCGACTCGTACGTCCTCGGGATCCTGCTGCTGCTCGTCCTGAACCTGGTCGCGTCCGGGGTGCACGAGTTCGGTCGCGGACTCGCCACCAAGCACGCCAGCGGGCGCGTCCGCTCGTCCGGGCTGCTCCTGCAGTACGGCCTGCCCACCGTCTACGTGGACACCAGCGAAGCCTGGCTGGCCGGGCGCCGGTCCCGGATCCGGGTGAACGCGGCTGGTCCGGCGGCGACGCTCGTGGTGGCGGGCGTGGTGCAGGGGCTCGCCCTGGCAGTACCGGCGCTCGGGTCGCTCGCGTTCACGTTCGCGTTCGTGGCGTACGTGGGCACACTGGTGCAGTTGTGCCCATTCGCGCCGCTCGACGGCTACCACCTGATGCTGGACTGGCTGGAGATCCCGAACCTGCGCGGCCGTGGGCTGGCCCGGCTGCATGCCCGGCTGCGCCGCAGCGCCCCGGCCCTGAGCGCCCTCGACAAGGAGGGCCGGCTCGTCGTCCTGTACGGCGTCCTCATCGTGCTCTGGCTGGTCGTCTGCGCCGCGGTCGCGTGGCGCGTGTTCAGCGACCGGATCGGCGGTCTGGCGACCGGTCTCTGGGCCGGGGGGATCGCCGGACGGCTGCTTTTCGTGATCGTGCTGGCGGTGCTGTTGTCGCCCCTGCTGTGGTTCCTCACGGCACGTGCCGCGGGCGGGTGGGCAGCCTGGCGTACCCGTGCCTCGGATGAGAAGCGGGATTCCGACGCACCGCGGCGGCTTGCGGCGTTGCGGGCGTCTGACCTGGGGCGCCTGCCGTTGCCGGCGTTGACCAGCCTGGCGAACCGGGCCAGCTGGGTCCGCCCGACGCCCGGTGAGCACCTCGTGGTCGCGGGGACTGGGCAGTCCGCCGTCTACGTCGTCGTCGACGGCGTGGTGCACGGCCGCCGCGCTGGTGACCCGGGCGGCGGGATCCGGCACCGCACGGGTCCGGGCGGCGTGATCGGCCTCGCCGATGCGCTTTCCGGCCAGCCGTCCGGCCTGGACTGGTACACCGCGGGCACGACGCTGCTGGCGTTGCCACCCGCCGTCGTCTCGACCGTCATCGGTCCCCTGCCCGGTCCGCCGTCCGCCGAACGGGCGCAGGCCGAGGCGTTGTTCGACGATACCCCGGCACTGACCGGCCTGAGCGCCGACGACCGGCTGGGCCTGCTCTCCAACGCCACCGTGCTCGATCTGGAGCCGGGGGCACCGGTGCACCTTCCCGGGCCGACCCACGCGGTGATCGTCGAGTCCGGTGTCATCGCCATGCCGGACGGCACCGAGCTGCGCCGCGGGACCCTGATCGGCCCGGTCGGCGAGGGCGTGCCGGGAGTGATCGCCCAGACCCGTACGCCGGTCCGGCTCTGGATGCTGCTGGACGCGCTGGGCCTCCCGCCGGTCGTCGGCGGTTACGGCCGGGGCGCCGAGTCCGCCCCGCCGGTGGGCGCGACGCCGAAGGCCGGGCTGTACCCGCGAACCGGCTACCCGCCGCTGGCCGTACCGCCGGGGCCGCCGGCTCCGGGGCAGAACCTCGGCACGGACGAGCGGTTCGAACGTCGGCTGTGGTGGCTCGTGATGGCGCTGGCGCTGCTCGCAGGTTCCCTGGCCGGGTTGACCGTGCTGCCCGCCCCGAGGTGGGCCGAGATGCCTTCGGCCAACGCGATGCTGGCCGCCGAGCGCGGCGGCGTCACCGCCGTCGTGGACGGCACGCCGGTACGGCTCGACGAGGGTGACCGCCGGTATGTCGGCGCCGACACCCGCATCGACGTGGCCGCCGGTTCCGCCGGACGGCTCACCTTCCGGGGCGGTTCCGCCATGCTGTTGTGCGCCGGCAGCCGCGCCGTCGTCGGGGGGTTGTCGACGCGGGGACGCGTACCTCAGGCGACGGTGACCCTGGAATCGGGCCGGCTGCTGGCCGGCACCACCCCGACCGGCGGCGCCTTCGAGCCGCTGGACCTGGAGGTCCGCCGTACCGGTGGATCCGTGTCGAACGTGGGGGCGGCCTGGTACGCCGTCGACGTGGCCGAGGTGGCCGTGTCGTCGGGCACGGTGACCTCCGCGGGCGCTGCGGTGGCGCCCACCGGGGCGATCCTGACGTGCGGCGACGGCGTGCCGGCCCGTACGCCCACGGCCCCGCCGTCGGCTTCGCCGAGCGACCTGCCGTCCGCCGTCTCGTCCGCTCCGAGCCTGTCGCCCAGCCCGACGCCGCCCGTGCTGGAAAGGACGCCGTCGGTGTCGCCGAGGAACCCGTCCCCGACGCCGTCGCGGGCCGGCACGACGCCGACGCCGTCGCAGAGCCCGTCACCACAGCCGACCGTCCCGTCGCCGTCGCCGTCGCCCACGACCCAGTCGCCGTCCCCGCCGACGACGGATCCGTCGCCGACGGGCATCGACAGGAGCCCGCCCCCGATCGGGTCGGCGGTCGTGTCGCCGGTCAACCTGTTCCGGGTGGCCGGCTGTGCCCGTACCGCGACGGTGTCGGCGTCGGTTCAGGGCGCGACGGCGGTCAACGTCGACGTCACCGTGGTCGGGAGCGGGACCACCGGCTCGGTGCCGATGAGCCTGAGCGTGGGCACATCGTGGTCCGCGTCGGTCGGCCGTTCCTCGACGCCGCCACCTCGATGCGGGTCGAGTTCGTCGTGACGGCCGTCGATGCGGCCCGCGACATCGACCGCCGGGCGGCCGCCGCCATCACGGTGGCGAACGACTGCGGCTCGTCCGCCTAGGAAACCTGGCCGCCCCACCCTCTGGCGCGCCGGGGCGGCGGGCCCGACGATGGTTGTCAGGAGGTGGTCCCCGTGGTCGCCATCGTCACCGAAGGACTTACCAAGATCTTCGATAACGGTACGGTGGCCGTCGAGAATCTCGACCTGTGCGTGGCCTCCGGCGAGTTCGTGGTGCTGCTCGGCCCCAGCGGTTGCGGGAAGTCGACGTTGCTGCGGCTCGTCGCCGGCATCGAGAGGCCCACCAGCGGCCGCGTCACCCTGGACGGCGAACCGGTCGACGACCAAACCCCGCGGCACCACCGGATCGCGATGATCTTTCCGGACTTCGCGCTCTATCCGCACCTCACCGTGGCCCAGAACATCGGCTTCCCGCTGCGCGCCGCACCCCATGACTCGGGCAGCGTGGCCCACCGGATCGCCGAGGCCGCCCGCCACGCCGGCGTCGACGACCTGCTCAACCGGCTGCCCGCCTACCTGTCGGGAGGGCAGCGGCAGAGGGTCGCGATGGCCCGGGCGATCGTCCGACGGCCAGAGGTACTGCTGCTCGACGAACCGCTGTCGAACGTCGACGCCGCGGTCCGCGCCGATCTGCGTGCCGAGATCGTCGACCTGTCCCGGCGGCTCGGCGTGACCACCCTCTACGTCACCCACGACCAGAGCGAGGCCATCAGCATGGCCGACCGGGTCGCGGTCCTGCGCAAGGGGGCGTTGCAACAGGTCGGCCCACCCGACGAGGTGTACGCCGACCCGCGCACCCTCTTCGTCGCCGCGTTCCTCGGCACGCCCTCGCCGAGCCTGCTGGAGGCCGCCGTCTACGCCGTCAACGGTCAGGTCGTGCTCGATTTCGGCTCCCAGGAACTGCTTCTCCCGCCGGACGATCCGCGGACGGCCGTCCTTGCCGAGCACCACACGCAACGTGTCACGGTGGCGTTACGTGCCGACGCCCTCCGCCTGGCCCCGCCGGATGCGGGCGGGATGCTGCTGCGCGGTGAAGTCCGGTCGGTGGAGAACCTGGGCCACGAGGCGATCATCCACATCGACACCGGCGGCGTGACGACACCGACGGAGATCCCACAGCTGGACCTCCGGGAATCACGGCGGTTGCCGGTGCCCCAGGACGCGATGCCGGCCCCGCTGCGGCAGCGGCTGGCCCGGCTCATCCCGCACCAGCGACCGGAACCGGTGCTCCCGACGGCCCGTACGCCGTACGGCTTCTACCCGGTGTACGACGGCGAGCTCCCGCTGGACGGACCCGGCCTCGGCGAGGTGATGGTACGGGTGCCGGTGCCGGGGCGGCCCGCCCGGGGCGACGCGGTGACGCTGACAGTGGATCTGGACCGATTGCTGCTCTTCGATCGAACGGGCGCGCGCATCCGGCTGGACCCGGCGCATTGACAGACGCAGGCGGCGGCCCGGCGGCCCAGCTGCCGGTACGGGGGCGGACAACCGGACCCGTACGAGGCATGATCTCTCCCCGTGATTCGTCTCGCCGGATTCTTCGTCATCCTCAATCTGCTGCTGATCGTCGTCGCTCTCATCGACTGCATCTCCACCGATGAGTTCGCGGTCCGCAACATGCCCAAGGTGGTCTGGGTACTGCTGATCCTGCTGTTCTCGCCGATCGGCCCGATCGTCTGGTTCGTCGCCGGGCGCCCGCAGAACCACACCGTCGGCCGGGCAGGCGCCTGGCGCCCCGGCAGCGGCTTCCCGGAGTCGGAACGCCCCCGCCGGCAAGTCGCCCCCGACGACGACCCCGCCTTCCTCCAGGGCCTGTCGGACCGTGCGGATCAGGATCTGCTGAGCAGGTGGGAAGCCGACCTCAAGCGCCGCGAGGAAGAACTGCGCCGCCGCGAGGACGACAAGGGCTGACCTCCGGTTGTGCCACGATGAACGCATGAGTCCGGTGGCGTTCGTACTCGGCGGCGGGGGTGTGCTCGGTGCCGTCGAGGTCGGGATGCTCCGCGCCCTCTTCCGGGCCGGCTACCGGCCGGACGTGCTCGTCGGTACGTCGATCGGTGCGGTGAACGGGGCGCTGGTGGCGGCGGATCCCGATGAGGCCGTCGTGGATCGGCTGGTCCGGCTGTGGACGTCGCCGGAGGCGGCCGAGGTGTACGGCGACTCGATCGCCCGGCAGGTACGGCGGTTCGCCGCGCGCACCCATCTGCACTCGCCGCTGCCGTTGCGCCGGTTGCTGGCTCGCGAGCTCGGTGACGCGACCGTGTTCGCCGACCTGAAGGTGCCGTTCCGGTGTTGCGCGGCGAGCATCGAGCGGGCCGCGGAGCACTGGTTCACCGAGGGCTCCCTGGTCGACGCCGTGCTCGCGTCGGCGTCGGTGCCGGGGCTGCTCCCGCCCGCCGAGATCGACGGGGAGCATTTCGTCGACGGGGGCATCGTGAACTCCATTCCGATCGGCGAGGCCGTACGACTGGGGGCGCGGGAGGTCTTCGTGCTGCAGGTCGGGCGGATCGAGCGGCCGTTGACGGTGCCGCGCCGGCCCTGGGAGGTGGCGCAGGTGGCGTTCGAGATCGCCCGGCGGCACCGGTTCGCCCGTGAGCTGGCCGAGCTCCCGGAGGGCGTTCGGGTGCACGTGCTGCCGACCGGCGGCGCCGATTCGCGGGACGACACGCCGTGGGCGTACCGGGACATGGCGGCTGTCGGGCGTCGGATCAGCCGTGCGTACACCGCGTCCCGTCGGTATTTGGCCGAACTGGACTGATATGCCGCTGCCGCCGATCTGGGTCCGCCGTACCCTCATCGCGCCTCTGGTCGTCGTGGTCGCGGTGCTTGTGGTGACGACGCTGCCGGTGTGGCTGCTGGTCGCCTTCGCCGCGAGTCCGCTGGTGCCCGGCAGGTTCCGGCTGCCGCGGCTGGTCTGGATGGTCGTCGTCTACCTGGTGTGGGAGACGGCCGCGCTGGCCGCGCTGTTCGTGCTCTGGGTGGCATCGGGGTTCGGCTGGCGGATCCGGTCGCCGCGGTTTCAGCGTGCCCACTACGTCCTGGTGGGCGCCTTCCTGCGAGCGCTGTTCTGGCAGGCGCGCTGGACGTTGAGCCTCGACATCGACATCGTCGGCACCGACCCGGACACGGCTCTGCCGGGCCGTCCGGAGACCGTGGTGAGCCGGCATGCCGGGCCGGGTGACTCGTTCGTACTGATCCACGCGTTGGTGAACTGGTTCGACCGGGAGCCGCGGATCGTGCTGAAGGACTCGTTGCAGTGGGATCCGGTCGTCGACGTGATGCTCAACCGCCTGCCGAACCGCTTCGTCGCGCCGGGCCGTACCCACGGCGCATTGATCGAGAACGAGATCAGTGACCTGGTCACAGGCCTCGACGACAACGACGCGTTCGTGATCTTCCCGGAGGGCGGCAACTTCACGCCCGGCCGCCGGTTGCGCGCCATCGCCCGGTTACGGTCCCGAGGCCTGGAACACATGGCGGTACGCGCGGAGAAGATGCGTCACCTCCTGGCGCCCAAGCCCGGCGGCCTGCTCGCCGCCCTGGACGCGGCCCCGGACAGCGGAGTCATCTTCGTGGCGCATACCGGCCTGGACCGGATGGTCACGGTCGCCGACATCTGGCGTGAGCTGCCGATGGACAAGCAGATCATCATGCGGTTCTGGTCCGTGCCGCCGGAGGACGTCCCGGTCGGCGAGCAGGCCCGCATCGCGTGGCTGTACGACTGGTGGGCCCTCATCGACGCCTGGATCACCGAGAACCGGCCCGCCTAGGCTGCGCCGTCAGGTTCGCGATGCGACCCGTACGCAAACGGGCGGGGCACCCCCGGAGGTGCCCCGCCCGCGCTGACGCAGGTCTGATTCGTTATGCGCCGAGCAGCCCGCTCATCTCCTGGGGCAGTTCCTGGGTCTCGGACTTGGCGGGGACCTTGACGGTCACCGGGGTGCCGAAGTCGGAGTAGCTGACGACCATCTTGCCGAGGGTCACGCCCTCCGGCATCTGCTGGCCCTTCGCCAGGCCCTCCATGTCCATCGTCATCCTGGTCAGCCGACCCTGGTCGTCCAGGGTCGCGGTGAACGGGATCTTCATGTCCACGCCCTTGAGGGTCTTCAGGGCGTCCTCACCGAGCGGCGAGGACTTGGTCATGTCGAGCGTGCCCGAGAAGTTGTTCGGGCCGTCGGCCTTCAGGTCGGTGAGGGCGTTCACCAGGGCCTGGGTCTGCGCGGCGCCGCCCTGGGACATCATCCCCATCTTGCCGCCCTTGAACGTCGCGGCGTCCATGTGCATCCACTTGTCGCCCAGCACCGAGGCGAGCTGGCCGCCCATCTTCAGGTAGACGTCGTTACCGTCCGTGACCATCTCCATGTCGATGTTCTGCCCGGCGGCGGACATCGACATGGTGAACGTGCCCTTCCTGTTCTTGGGGTCGATCTGTCCGGAGCCGGTCATGACGTTGCCGAACTCCACCTTGACCTTGGCGGTGTCCTCGCCCAGCCGCTTGGCGGCGGCCTGCAGGCGCTCCAACGGGCTCGCGGTCGGCGACGCTGTGGTGACGGGCGCGGCCGTGCCGGTGGCCGGTGCGGTCTTGTCGTCGCATCCGGCGATTCCGAGGACCGCGATGAGTACGGCCCCGCTGACCAGCAGTCGACGGTTCATGTCGTGATACCTCCCCGTATGGCGAACCGCCGGCCATTCCGGGCGGATCGTTCGGTCGCTCACGTTAGCGAAGGGGCGCCAGCTACCCGAATGCGATTCGGGTGTGGCGCTGAGGTGTACCCGTACGGCGCGCGATATCGGCTGGAAAGGCGGCTGGGGATCCGCTGCCTGCCCGGCCGTGAGCTCGGGGACCACTAAGCTTGGAGGATGGCTGAGCTGCTCGACGCGGATTCGATCCGCAACGCCGTCGCGGTGCTGGACGGCTGGGAAGGCGGGACGGACGCCATCGTGCGCACCGTGGGCCTGCGGAGCTTCCCGGCGGCGATCTCCGTCGTCGACCAGGTCGCCGAGGTCGCCGAGGAGATGAACCACCACCCGGACATCGACATCCGGTGGCGCACCGTGACCTTCCGCTGCGTCACGCACACCGCCGGCGGTGTCACCACCCGGGACATCGCCCTCGCCAACCGCATCGACCGGATCGTCGCAGACGCTTCCTGACGGGGGGTTCCGGGTACCCCAGGCCGCACGGCATGATGGCCCGGGGACCGTGCACGCAGGGGGAGACCAGGTGAGATTCGAGGTCAGCAAGGTTCTCGACGCGATCGAGGGCAAGCTGTCCACCGACCCCGCGCTGGCGCGGGCCGTGGTGGACCTGGCTGAGGTGGTCCGGTACGCGGACCTCGACAACGGCCGCCCGGCGAGCATGATGCGCCTCGGGCAGGTCGTCGACGCGCTCGGCCGGCATGTCGCCGAGGAGAGCGCCGCGGTCTACGTCGTGCTGCCCCGGTCACTGCTGTCCGATGCCGACCTCACCTCGAACGAGCGGATGGTCGTACGCCGCTGGGCCGACGACGGGATCGTTGAGGTGCTGCCGAACCCGGGTGACCGGGTGCTCGAAGTGGCCGAGCTGCTCGGCCTGCCGGTGCTGAGCCGGTCCCGGTTCGACGCGTACCGCGACCGGCGGCTGTGGATCGACGAGCCCGGACGCCTGTTCGCCGTCGTGGCAGGGTCCGGCGGGCCCGTCCTGGTGCCGCGGGTGGGCCGGGCGGTCGTGCCCGCCGTCGGCGAGCCGTCCCCGGTCGGCGCCCGCCTGCTCGCCCGCGTCTGGCGCTGCCCCGAGGCCAACTGCCCCGGGTACGGCGCGCCGGACTCGTCCGACAGCCCGTTCGCCGACATGCGCCGCTACACCAGCCCGGTGGCCCAGCCGCCGCCCTCACTCCGCAACGGTGCCCCGAGCTGCCCCCGGCACGAGACCCGCCTCACCGACGCCGGTGCCCGCCCCCAGGCGGAGGTCCTGTCGGTCCGCGTCGACGGCGTGGTCCGGCAGCGGTTCGTGGTCTCGGCAGAGCAGCCGGTCATCGTGGGCCGGGCCCCGGAGGAGGGCGTCATGCTGGGGCAGTGGCTGACCGAGGACGCCCGGAAGTGGATCAGCCGCAACCACGTACGGTTCGAGCTGCGAGGCACGGATCTGGTGGTCCGCGACGTGAGCACGAACGGGACGGGGCTGCGGCCGGGCGGCTCGGCCGACGACGACGAGCGGCAGTCCATGGCACGCGATGAGACCCGGGTCCTGGCCCGCAACGACATCGTCGAGCTGTACGCCGACGTGCACGTCGGCCGTTCGCACAACTGGGCGACGGGCGGCAATTCCGACGTGCACTCCGTGATGGCGGACGCCCCGACGATCTCGATACGCCAGCTACGAAACTAGGACCTTTCCGAGCCGTTCCAGGGCCCAGTCCAGGTCGTCCTCGGTGACGACCAGGGGTGGCGCCAGGCGGATCGTCGAGCCGTGGGTGTCCTTGGCGAGCACACCGGTGGCCGCGAGACGTTCGCACGCCTGACGGCCGGTCATGAGGGCCGGGTCGATGTCGACGCCCGCCCACAGGCCGCGCCCGCGGATCGCCACCACACCCCGGCCGACCAGCGCGTTCAGGCCGTCGTGCAGGTATGCCCCGAGCTGCGCCGAGCGCCGCTGAAACTCGCCGGTGGAGAGCAGCCCGACCACCTCGATGCCCACTGCGCAGGCGAGCGGGTTACCGCCGAACGTCGAGCCGTGCTCGCCGGGCCGCAGGACGCCGAGCACCTCACGCCGGGCGGCGACCGCCGACACGGGCACGATGCCGCCGCCGAGGGCCTTGCCGAGCACGTACATGTCGGGGACGACGCCCTCGTGCTCGACGGCGAAGGTCCGGCCCGTACGGCCGAGGCCGGACTGGATCTCGTCGGCCACGAACAGGGTGTTCCGCTCGTCGCACAGGCGGCGTACGCCGGCCAGGTACCCGGGCGGCGGCACGAGCACACCGGCCTCGCCCTGAATCGGTTCGAGGAGCACCGCGACGGTCGTGTCATCGACGGCGGCCGCCAGCGCGGCGAGGTCGCCGTACGGCACGATCCGGAACCCCGGGGTGTACGGCCCGAAGTCGTTGCGAGCGTCCGGATCGGTGGAGAAGCTGACGATCGTCGTCGTACGGCCGTGGAAGTTGTTGTCGGCCACGACGATCGTCGCCTGCCCGTCCGGTACGCCCTTGACCCGGTAACCCCAGGCCCGGGCCACCTTGATCGCCGTCTCGACCGCCTCGGCGCCGGTGTTCATCGGCAGGACGAGGTCGGTGCCGCACAGCTCGGCGAGGCGCTGACAGAACTCGGCGAACTGGTCGTGCACGAATGCCCGGCTGGTCAGCGTCACCCGGTCGAGCTGGGCGTGCGCCGCCGCGATCAGCGCGGGGTGCCGGTGACCGAAGTTCAGCGCCGAGTACCCGGCGAGGCAGTCGAGGTACCGGTTGCCGTCGACGTCGGTGACCCAGGCGCCTTCGGCCTCGGCGACGACGACGGGCAGCGGGTGGTAGTTGTGTGCGGTCCAGCGCTCGGCATCTGCCAGCGCGCGCCCGGTGAGGCTCATGCCCGTACCTCCAGGGTGCAGCACTTCGCGCCGCCGCCGGCCTTGCGCAGTTCCGACATGTCCACGCCGATCGTCTCGTATCCGCGGTCGCGGAGGGCGGCGTTCAGCGTGGTCGCCTGGGACGCCAGGACGACGGTGTGCCCGTCACTGACCGCGTTGAGGCCCAGCACGGAGGCGTCCTCGGCGGTGGCGATCACCGCGTCCGGGTAGAGCCGCCGCAACACCGCCTGGGAGCCGGGCGAGAACGCCGCCGGCAGGTACGCGATGTTCGTGTCGTCGAGCACGCAGAGCGCCGTGTCCAGGTGGTAGTACGCCGGGTCGATCAGCTGCAGCGTGATCACCGGGCGGCCGAACACCTCCTGCACCTGGGAGTGCGCGGCGTGCACCGTACGGAAGCCGGTGCCGGCGAGCACGGCGTCCCCGGCGAGCAGGATGTCGCCCTCACCCTCGTTCACGTGCTTCGACTCGTGCACCCGGAATCCGGCCCGCTCGAACCACGCCCGGTACGCCGGTGCCTCGTCGGCCCGCTCCGGATCCCGGAACTGCACACCGAGGACCTTCCCGTCGACCACGGTCGCGCCGTTCGCGGCGAACACCATGTCCGGCAGCCCCCGGATCGGGTCGATGAGGTCCACCGTGTGGCCCAGCGAGAGGAACACGTCGCGCAGCCGCGTCCACTGCGCGATCGCCAGCTCCGTGTCGTACGGGGCGGTCGGATCCATCCACGGGTTGATCCGGTAGTCCACGGCGAAGTACGTGGGCCGGCACATCAGATAGCGGCGCGGGTTCATGCTGCTCACGGTAGGTGCAGCGGGTCGCCGTACCCAGAAATGAACCTTGCGTCGGGCGGCCGATCGTTGCGCATCCGGGTGTCGGCTTCGCGATTCGTTGCGTACGCATCCGAGGGGCGACCTGTGGTCACCCCTCGGTGTCACACGGTTACCGGCGCATCGCCGGGGGATCTCGGGGCGGGGAGGATCGTGTCCGCCCCGGTTCCGAATGAGTGGCGTCGGTGCATCACCGCCGTCGAGATGACATTGCCCGTTAGAAGCGATCCACAAACTGTGCGTCAAGCCACTCCCGGACCCGGGTGACCGTGTCGGTGCCGGTGCCCAGCCAGGAGAGCGAACCGGTCAGCACGAGGATGCCCAGCACGACGGCGCCGAGGCCGAGGATGAGGCCGATCAGGGCGTCGGTCTTGCCGGCGACGTGTCGGCTTCCGGTCGCCGAGATGCCGGCGATCGCCAGGATCAGCGCGACGGCGCCGAGGCCGATGCCGTACCCGGCGAGGGGGCCGGAGAGGACGAGCAGCGCCGCTACGACGCCGGTGATCAGGCTGAGGGTCGCGAGCAGGCTCGCGCGGGGCCGTGGGCCGGCGGGCGCGGGGGTCGCGTCCACTCGCGGCCTGTCGTCGATGCCGGGTGTGCCGTCGACAGCCGGCGGGGGCGGCGGCACGTCCTTACGGGACTCGCCGCCCGGCCGCAGCAGGCCGGTGGTCGACGCGGTGGAACGCGGAAACTCCACCGTTTCGGTCGTGCTCGCATCCGTGCCCGGATGGCCGGTCACGGCGCGCTCGTCAGGCTGCTCGCGAATGCCCACGTCAAGCACCTCCCTGTGCGGTACGGGGACCTGAATGACGGCCTTCCCGCGGGGGACGTCGTCATTCAGGTACCCCGATGGCGCAGAACCGACACCCGGTGCGTGAGGTCAGGGGTCAGACACCCACACCGATGAGCCGGGCGTCCGCCGCGCTGCCGATCACGTGGTCGACAATGCCGTATTCCTTGGCCTCGCTGGCGGTGAACCAGCGGTCGCGGTCGGAGTCGCGCTCGATCTCCTCGGCCGTGTGACCGGTGTGGAAGGCGATCCGCTCGTTCATCACCGACTTGATGTGCAGCATGCTCTCGGCCTGGATGGCGATATCGGCCGCGGTGCCGCCGATGCCGCCGGAGAGTTGGTGCATCATCACCCGGGCGTGCGGCAGCGCGTACCGCTTGCCGGCCGTGCCCGCGCAGAGCAGGAACTGGCCCATCGAGGCGGCCATGCCCAGGGCGATCGTGGCGATGTCGTTCTTGACGTACTGCATGGTGTCGTAGACGGCCATACCGGCGCTGATCGAACCACCGGGCGAGTTGATGTAGAGAGCGATGTCCTTCTCGCTGTCGGCCGAGGCGAGGAGCAGGATCTGCGCACAGATCCGGTTCGTCACCTCGTCGTTCACCTCGCTGCCGAGAAAGATGATCCGTTCCCGCAGGAGACGCTCGAACACCTGGTCGTCGAAGCCGCCCGGAGCGGCAGAAGCCATCTTTTCGTCGTACCCACTCATCGGGCCACCTTCCCACCTGGGCCGGCGGAGCGGTGGACCCACCCCCGTACCGGCGCGTCCAAGCCTGCCCCGGGCGGACGCCGGACGGCGGGTTTTCCTCTGTGGGCTGATCCGCTCAGGGCGCAACCCGCGCGGGCCGGATACGGTTGCCGCCGTGCCCGAAGGCCATACCGTCCACCGTCTCGCCGCCCGCCACCGCGAACTGTTCGCTGGCCACGCGGTCTCGATCAGCAGCCCGCAGGGCCGGTTCTCGACCGGCGCCGCCCTGGTCACGGGCCAGGTTCTGGTGAACACCGAGGCGTACGGCAAACACCTTCTGCACCACTACGCGGGCGACCGTACGGTCCACGTCCACCTCGGCCTGTATGGCAGGTTCACCGAGGGAGCCGGCGGCCCGCCGGACCCCGTCGGCCTGATCCGGCTGCGGATGGCCGGCAACGGGCACTGGCTCGACCTGCGCGGGCCGACCGCCTGCGAGGTGTTCGACCCGGCCCAGGTCGCCCGGTTGAAGTCCCGCCTCGGCCCGGACCCGCTGCGCGACGACGCCGACCCGACGCGGGCCTGGGCGAAGATCTCCAAGAGCTCGAAGTCCCTGTTCGCGCTGCTCATGGACCAGTCCGTCGTCGCGGGTAGCGGGTTGATCTACACCACCGAGTTGCTGTTCCGCGCCGGTCTGGCGCCGACCACCCGCGGCCGCGCGATCTCCGCCGACTGCTGGCAGGAGCTCTGGGACGATCTGCGCGCCCTGATGAAGGAAGGCGTCGCCCGGGGCCGGATCGACACCGTGCACCTCGCGCACACCCCCGAGGCGATGCGCCGGGCGCCCCGTGTCGACAAACACGGCGGCGAGGTGTACGTCTACCGGCGTGCCCGCCAGCCGTGCCTGGTCTGCGGCACGCCGGTCAGCCGTGGCGAACTCGTCACCCGCAACCTGTACTGGTGTCCCACGTGCCAACCGGCGACTAGGGTCTGACGGGCATCGGGATCAGCTCGAATTGTTCCTGAAGCCGGGGAAGCAGTGTCTCGTAGGCGGTGATGGTCTGCGGCTGGTTGAAGTCGTGCGACAGCACGATCGAACCCTTGCGGACCCGTCGCTCGATGCTGCGGATCACCCGATCGAGGTGCTGCTGCGGTGTCTCGCTCTCCGGATGCTCCCAGTCACGCGGGTCGACCTCCCAGTACAGCGAGGTCATGCCGAGGTGCCCGGCTCCGGCGACGAGCTCGGCGGTGAAGTTTCCGCCCGGCGCCCGGAAGTAGGTGATGTTCACGTCCGGTTCCGCCGTGCGGATCGCCGCGTTCGTCCGCTCCAGGTCGGCCTCGATCTCCTCAGTGCTCTTCTTGCCGAGCGTCAGGCTGTGGTCCCAGCTGTGGTTACAGACGGTGTGCCCATCGGCGACGATCCGCCGGATCAGTTCGGGATGCGCCTGCGCCCGGAACCCGACCACGCAGAACGTCGCCTTCACCTTCTGCTTCGCCAGCAGGTCCAGCAGCCGCGGCGTCTGCACCGGATCGGGCCCGTCGTCGAACGTCAACGCCACCGCGTCCGTGCCGGTGAGCCGCTTGGACTGAGCCGGCCCGAACACCGGCCGCGTCGGGGAGGGGCTGGTGCTGGGCGTCGCAGGGGCGGTCGGCGGCACGCTCGCGCCGGGCCCGGCAGCCTCCGGTGCCGGCCTGTCCGGTGCCGTAACGGGCCCGTGTCCCGGCGTGGTCCGGCCCTTACCCGGGGGCGCGGCTCCCGGAACGGTCTTCTTCTCACCCGAGGTCTTCTCACCCGAGGTCTGCGCGTGCGGGTTCCCCCCGCCCTCGACCGGTGTCGACGCCGGGCCGTCCGTAGCCTCCGCGGCGGTCTGCCGCGGATCGGTGCCGGTCGCCGGTGGGTCGGTCATCAGCATGACCACCACGGCGATCAACCCGGCCAGCAGTGCGGGCTGCCGGTACGCGGCCAGCCCGGTCGACCGCCCGCCCGTCTTCCCGGTGGCGGTGACAACGGCGAAACCACGGGCGGTCGCGCCGTACGCCTTCGCGGCGACGGTCCTGGCGGCCGCGCCGACGCTGCGCGCGGCGGCGGTCCCGATGGTCCGGGTGGTAGCGACGACGCTCCGGGTGGTCCCACCGGTCGTCTTCGCGACCGCATCGCCCCACGGCGCGGCTGCGGATCCAGGGACCCGCGCCCGGCCCGGCCGGTGGCGACCCCTGACCGCCTGCGGCGGGACGGTCGTCTCCGCCTGCGCCGGGCAGGCCCGTGCGGTCTTCTCGGCGCGTGCGGCGGCCGGGCCGGAGCCCGGTGTCGCCCAGTGCCGCCAAGACATCCGTTATACCTACACGGATACACGCTCGGTGGCGATACCGCATCCGCTGTCATCCGATCACCGAGTGTCTGTCATGATCGGCCGATCAGCTATGTCCGATAGGCCGATTCAGGCGGCCGGCGTTGAATCAGTCGAGCGCGGCGGTCGCCTTTCGGGCGGCGACAAGGATCGGGTCCCAACGGCGGCGCCGTCGTCGAGGGTCTGCACGCCGAACACCCCGGCGGCGTCGACGCGGGCCCACCCTGGTGTGACGGGGACGGCGCCGGCGGCGTACACGAGTTTGTCGAAGCGTTCTCGGCCGTGCGCGGTGACGACCTCACGGCGGTCCAGGTCGATGTCGGTGACCTCGATGCCCGTGCGGGCCTCGATGCCGTACTTCTCCCGGAACACGGCGGGGTACGGGCGACGAGCTCGTCGCGCTCGCCGACGAGACCGCCGATCCAGTACGGGATCCCGCACGACGAGTACGACGTGAAGTGCCCGCGGTCGAATGCGACGATCTCCAGGTCGGCGTCGAGGCGGCGAGCCTGGGACGCCGCCGACATCCCGGCCGCGTTGCCGCCGATGACGACGAGTTTCGTCACCGCGCCTCGCCGCGGGTGTGCGCCGCGAGCCACGTGACCACGTCGCCGATCGACCGTTGCTGGGCGTAGACGGCCCGCTGGCGGGCCGCCCCGGTGCCGCGGGCCCGCAGCCGTCCCATCAGGACGGTGGCGATCTCCAGGTCGCCGTGCCGGTCGAGTTCAAGGCGGACCAGGTCGAAGAGGCGGCGCATGTGGTGCCAGGCCGGCCGGGTGCGGTGGTTCTCCAGGTCGACGGCGAGGCCTTCAAGGCCGTCGCGGGCGGCGCGCCAGTGGGCGGCGACGAGCAGGTGGTGGGGGATGCGGGGCGCCGGTACGTCGTTGTGCACGTCCTTGAGCACCGTCGCCACGAGGGCCCGGATGAGCGCCGCGACCAGCATCGTGTCGTCGAGCGTCGGGCAGACGTCGCCGATCCGGATCTCGACGGTCGGGTAGTTCGCGGACAGCCGCGCGTACCAGTAGAGCATCCCCGTGTCGAGCATCGCGCCGCTCGTCGTCAGGTCCTCGAGGAGGGACTCGTACTCGGCATGGTTCGTGAGGTACGGGGTCGGTCCGACGGTGGGCCAGCGCTCCCACATGATGGAGCGCCAGCTGGCGTACCCGGTGTCGACGCCGTCGTGGAACGGGCTGTTGGTCGTGGCGGCCTGAAGGATCGGCAGCCACGGGCGCAGGTGGTTGAGGATCCGCACGCCGGTCTCCGGGTCGGGGATGCCCACGTGCACGTGCATGCCGTTGAGGCCATGGCCGGGCGAGAGCGCGCCGAAGCGTTCCGCCATCCGGTGATAGCGGGGTACGTCGACGATCTCGCTGTCCGGACCTGGCGCGGGGCTGGCACCGGCGGCGACGAGGCGGGCACCGGCGCGCTCGGCGGCGTCGGCGAGGCGGGTACGTAGCCGTCTCAGGTCGCGCCACAACGCCTGTAGGTCGAGCTCGGGAGGGCTGGCGACCTCGATCTGGCTGCGCATGTACTCGTGCTGCACACAGGAGCGCAGCTCGGCCGGCAGATGGTCGAAGACGTCCTCCACCACCGGTACGGCGTGCGCGCCGGTGCCGTCGGCGAGCAGGTACTCCTCCTCGACGCCGAGAGTGAGCAGATCCTCGGCCTCGGCCCTGCGGGCCACGTCGTCGGGCAGCGTTGCAGCTGTCATCGCCGTACCTCCGGCCGTCACCATGCGCGGCTTTTTACCCGTTCTGGAAGCGCAGGAAACGATGGGACGGAATACCGGCGTGGTACCGGTACGGAGAAATATTGACAACGGCTCGTAACACTGTTGAAACTTTAGGTGAGAGCGCTCTCACAGCAGTTCCCGCTCGGTCGGTGGGTCACGACTCGGTGACCCACCACGCGTTCCGGCCGTCGCCATGGGCGACCCGCTGTGAGGAAGGCCGTCATGAGAGCTTCCGTTTCCTCCTTATCCGGCCGTCGCCGCCACGGCGGACGCCGGTTCCTCGTCGGGGCTCTCGTCGCGGCTCTCGTCGCGGCCGACGCCTTCACTGCGACCGCCCACGCCGCCACGCCCGCGCCGCCCACGGGCTGGAGGCAGGTCTTCGCGGACGACTTCACCGGTGCGGCCAACTCCGGCCTCAACACCGCCGACTGGCTGTACGACATCGGCACCAGCTACCCCGGCGGGGCCCCGAACTGGGGCACCGGCGAGGTGGAGACGGCGACGAACAGCACGGAGAACGTCTACCAGGACGGCCACGGCCACCTGGTGATCAAGCCGATCCGCAGCGCCTCGGGCGCCTGGACCTCCGGCCGGGTCGAAACGCAGCGCACCGACTTCGCGGCCCCGCCCGGCGGCAAGGTACGCATCGAGGGCTCCCTGCAGCAGCCGAATGTCACCGGCGCGGCCGCCGCCGGTTACTGGCCGGCCTTCTGGGCAATGGGTGAAGGCGCCCGGGGTACCGGCGCCACCAACTGGCCGAGCATCGGCGAGTGGGACATCATGGAGGCCGTCAACGGCCGAAGCTCCGTGTTCACGACCCTGCACTGTGGAACGAGTTCGGGCGGCCCGTGCAACGAGACGTTCGGGCTTGCCGGCGGCGAACGGCCCTGCCCCGGTTGCCAGACCAGCTTTCACACCTACGCGGTCGAACACGACCGGAGCGTGTCGCCCGAGCAGCTGCGGTGGTACCTGGACGGCGTCCAGATCCACTCGGTCAGCGCCGGCCACATGGACGCCACGACCTGGAACGACGCCACCAACCACGGCATGTTCATCATCCTGAACGTGGCGATCGGCGGCTTCTTCCCGGCGGCCTTCGGTGGCGGGCCCACGGCGGCGACGCAGTCGGGCGTACCGATGCTGGTCGACTACGTGGCCGTCTACACGCAGGGCGGGGGTGGCACGACGCCGCCGTACAGTTCCCCGTCGCCTGACGGCGGGGGTTCGCGGAGCGCGTACTCGCAGATCGAGGCGGAGTCGTTCAACGCGCAGTCCGGCGCGACCACCGAGGCGTGCAGTGAGGGCGGACAGAACATCGGCGCGGTCAGAAACGGCGACTGGGTGCAGTTCAACGGCGTCGACTTCGGCACCAGCGGCGTCCGCGACTTCGTGGCACGCGTGGCGTCCGGCGCGGTGCGCGGCGTGAGCGGCCTGGTGGAGGTACGCGTCGACAGCCGTACCAATGCACCGATCGGCGCGTTCGCCGTTGCCGATACGGGGGGCTGGCAGTCGTGGTGGTCGGTGCCCGCCAACGTGGCTGACGTGTCCGGTGTGCACACCGTCTTCATGACGTTCACGAGCGGCCAGCCGAACGCCTTCGTCAACGTCGACTGGTTGACGTTCCGCCGTTGACGCGATGCCGCACCACCGGGCACGCGCTTTCGATCGACCCGATCAGGAACCGGCAGGTCATCGGCCTGCCGGCTCCTTGCCTCGCCGCAGTTTCCTAACGACCCACGTGCCGATGGTGACGGCGAAGAAGACGCCGATCGTGATGTCGAACCAGCCGCTGTAGCGTTCGAGCTCCTGCCACCGGGAGCCGAGCAGGTAGCCGGCGCCGATGAACAGGGCGTTCCAGACCCCGCTGCCGATCGTGGTCAGCAGCGTGAACTGCCCGAGCGCCATGTGGTTCGCGCCTGCGGGGACAGAGACGAGGCTGCGGACCACCGGCGCCATCCGGCCGAACAGCACCGCGCTTTTGGCGTGCCGTTCGAACCAGCGGTCCGCCTTGTCCAGATCGGAGGCGTCGACCAGCGGGATGCGGTCGAGCCAGCGGCGTAGTCGCTCCTCGCCGAGCGCGTGGCCGAACCCGTAGAGGGCGACCGCGCCGAGCACCGACCCGGCCGTCGCCGCGATCAGCGCAGTGACCAGCCCGAGCCGTCCCGAGGAGGCGAGGTAGCCGGCGAGTGCCAGGACGATCTCGCTGGGGATCGGCGGCACGAGGTTCTCGAGCGCGACGAGCAATCCGACGCCGATCTCGCCGAGTGCGTCGATGACCGTCGAGATCCATCCGGTGAGGCCGGTCAGCCCGGCGGTTCCTTCGGCGGCAAGCATCGCTCCTGTGTACCCCGATCCGCTCGACGGGAACGTCCGGGGACATGCCATCGGAGGCGTACGTTGGGGCTCACGATCGCCTGGTTCAAGGATCCGGCGGGGAACTGGCTCTCGATCATTCAGGCCGGTTGATCGGGAGAGCCGGTCGAACGGATCCGCCTGTGATCAGGTGGGCCGGTAGACCGATGCCCGGCTGCTGTCGCGGATGCGCAGCTCGGTCGGGAGAGTCAGCGTCGTCGTGTCCCGTTTCGGATCGGTGATGCGGGCGTTGAGTAGCTCGGCCGCGCTGCGCCCCACCTCGTACGTCGGCTGCGCCACCGTGGAGAGCGCAGGGCGCAGCAGGGTGGCCCAGGGGACGTCGTCGAAGCCGATGATGCCGATCTCGTCGGGCACCGACAGCCCCGCATCCAAGAGCTGTCCCACGGCGCCCACGGTCATCAGGTTGTTGCCGACGAACACGGCGTCTGGGCGGTCCGCCTGGGCCAGCAGTGAGTGCATCGCCGCCCGGCCGCCCTCGGCACGGAAGTCCGCGTACCGGACGAGCCGCTCGTCGTACGGCAGCTCGGCGTCGTCCAGCGCGTTGCGGTAACCGGCCAGCCGCCGTTCGGCGGTGAACAGCCCGTGCGGACCGGTGATGCAGGCGATCCGCAGGTACCCGGAGCGGGCCAGGTACGCGGTGGCCTGTTCGGCGCCGTACTCGTTGTCGACCAGGACCGTGTCCACGGCGGTGTCCGCCATCTCCCGGTCGATCACCACGACGGGCACCCCGGCGTCGAGCAGCCTGCCGACGTGCGGCGACTCGGCCGTCGGCGAGATGATCACGCCGGCGACCTGCTCGGCGAGGACTGCGTTGACGTACTCGGCCTCCTTGGACTCGGTGTTGTCGCTGTTGCAGAGGACCACCGAGTAGCCGGCCGGCTGGGCGACGTCCTCCACGCCGCGGACCAGTGCGGTGAAGAACGGGTTGCCGATGTCCGAGATGATCGCTGCCCACATGCTCGTACGGCTCCGGCGCAGGTTCCGGGCCACCGCGTTCGGCCGGTAGTTCAGCTCCCGCATCGCCCGCCGTACGCGTTCCGCCAGCTTCGGGTCCACATTGGCCCGGCCGTTGGCGACCCGGGACACGGTCGCCGGGGAGACCTCAGCGAGACGCGCTACGTCGTAGATCGTGGCCATGGTTCCCCGTCTTCGCCGTCGTGCCGTCCGGAGGACGGGCCTTACCTTCCAGGACTGATAGTGAGCGCTCCTGTGCGGCGCGATGATGTCAGTCCTGTTTGCGGCTAAAACGTCGGACGGATGTTTGTGACTGATGCCTCACACTTTGCGAGTTGTCGCAATCCACCGGTTTGGGGGCACGGCCGGTGGCCGACCGGAGGTACCCGGAGGTCGGTAAGCGGCCCCACGGAACGCGCGCAAATCGTGGCGGTCCTGAACGTGCCCGCTGGATGCGCTCGCGGTGGCGGGATACGGCTACCGCTGGATCCGGCTGCGCCGCGGCACGTCCGGCTGAGTGCTGTATTACCCTGCGATCACAGATGTCGAGATCACGGGAGGGCCGATGACCAGGGTCGCGATCGTCACCGGGGCTGCCCGCGGCATCGGCGCCGCTACCGCTCGCCGGTTGGCCGCAGACGGGATGAAGGTCGCCGTCCTCGATCTGGACGCCGCCGCCTGCGCCCAGACCGTCGCGGACTGCCCGGGAGGCATCGCCGTCGGCGCCGACGTGGCCGACGCGGGAGCGGTCGCGGCCGCCCTCGACCGGGTCACCGACGAGCTCGGGCCCCCGTCGGTGCTGGTCAACAACGCCGGGGTGCTCCGTGACAACCTGCTGTTCAAGATGTCGGAGAGCGACTGGGACACGGTCATGTCCGTACACCTGCGTGGCGCGTTTCTGATGAGCCGGGCCGTGCAGAAGTACATGGTCGATCAGCGCTACGGCCGCATCGTCAGCCTCTCCAGCACCTCCGCGCTCGGCAACCGCGGCCAGGCGAACTACGCCGCCGCGAAGGCCGGGATCCAGGGCTTCACGAAAACCCTGGCGATCGAGCTCGGCCCGTTCGGGATCACCGCCAACGCGGTCGCACCCGGTTTCATCGTCACCGACATGACCGCCGCGACCGCCGCCCGCGTCGGCGCCGACTTCGAGGACTACCAGCAGGCCGCCGCCGCGCAGATCCCCGTCCGCCGGGTCGGCCGCCCCGAGGACGTCGCCCACACCGTCTCGTTCCTGGTCAGTGAGGGTGCGGGGTTCGTCTCCGGGCAGGTCGTCTACGTGGCGGGCGGACCTCGTTGCTGATTTCGGGTACAAAGAAAGTGGTACCTCCACCAGCAGAGAAGGCAGATGTGAAGAGCCGGCGCATGTCCTCCCGCAACGTGGCGCTGACGACCACGTTCCTCCTGCTCGCAGCTGGCGGCGTCGCCGCATGCGATTCGTCGAACGACGCCAACTCCAACTCCAACTCCAACGGCAGCGGCAGCGGCAGCGGCATTGGCAGCGGCAAC
>CBIHNN010000081.1:0-22199 GCA_966211315.1 uncultured Micromonosporaceae bacterium
ATTGCACCCCTGGAAACCAACTAACCAACTCTCCATCAAACCCGGGGCTTGACAGAGTGTCGTCGACACTCTGCTTTCCGGTGAGCGTGAGCTGGAGCTGCTCATCGAAACTGCGCATCAGGTCTTCGGACTTCGGCAGTCCCACGAACTCGTTCGCCGGAGTCCCGGCCTTGTAGATGTCGAAGGCCGTCTTGAACAGCGGGTCACTCTTGCTGAGGTCCGGTTCGGAGGTCTTGTTCCCCGGGAAGCCGTTCGCCATCGTGCTCAGCTGGGCATTCGTCTGCTGGCTCATCAAGAACTGAACCAGCTTGAACGCCTCGGTCTTGTGCTTCGAGGACGCGGCGACGCCGATGCCCCACGACGCGTACGGGAGTCCGCGCTTGCCCGTGTAGCCGTCCTCGGCGGGGATCGCCGTCACCGTGAAGTTCAGATCCGGGCTGTTCTTCTTGATCAACGTGATGTGGGCCAAGGAGTCGATCATCATGCCGACCTGGCCTGTGGTGAACTTCTCGACCTTGTCCTGTTCCTTCATCGTCAGGTACCCGGGCACGATGACGCCCGCATCGTTCAGGCTCTTGACGTATTCCACGGCGCTCTTGACCGGCGGGCTGGTCAGGTTGGGCTTCCCGTCCTGGAGCATGCTGCCTCCGGACGCCCACAGCCAGGACATCACGTCGTTCTGGATGCCGTTGGGCACGGCGGTGTCCAGTGGCAGGGCCCAGCCTTTGACGTTGCCCCCGAGCGCGCTGATCTTCTTGGCGGCGTCCATGAACTCCGTGCGCGTACTCGGCGCCTTCCCGGCCCCCGCCTTCGTGAGCAGATCATTGTTCACGAACAGTGGATAGACGAAGTTCACCACGGGAATCATGTAGGTCTTGCCCTTGAGCTGGATCTGGCTGGCCAGCTGGCTCGGGTCGAACTTCGCATCCGACATGAGTGCGGACAGGTCGGCGAGGGCTCCCTGCTTGGCGAAATCGTTCACCCATGCACCATCGAGGCCCACGACGTCGGGCAGCGTTTTCGACGCGGCGCCGGACACCAGCTGCTGTTTCGTGGACGCGTACGGGCCGCTCAACAGCTTGACTGTGATGTTCGGGTTCTGCGAGGTGAAGTCCGACATGAGCTTGTCGAACGATCCCGCAGGCAGCTCCGGGGCCCACCATTGCGCAAACTCAAGGGTGACGGGTCCCCCGCTCGATCCACTCGACCCCTCGTCAGAACCACAACCTGTCGCCGCGACAGCGATCATCGCTGCCGCTGTCACCCCGACCAGCCGCTTCAGCCGGCTCTGCAACCCGGCGCCGCCTGCGGTCATCGCGAACTCCTTAGTCTAGATTTCTTACCTCTCTCTGCTGGTTTACGCACAGTAAACAGCCGGGTGAGACACGCGGCAAGGCGAAGAAATGCAAGATCAAGCTCGATACGGCACAGTACTGCCAGATTTGCGAGATAGCGAGCCGTCGGTGTAGCGGTTTCAGGTGCTGCCGCCCGCATATGTCGCAATGCGCGGTGGAAGCGGCTATATGCTGTAGTCTGCTGTTCTAAGCCGCGCCATCCGCTTCGCCGTTCGACTGCGGCGTGGTCGCCGCCTGAGGAGGAGTCAGTGACTGTTGACACGGGGGCTCGACAGCGTCGTCTGCCCGCGGGACGCAAAGCCCAACTGGCGGCGTACGTGGCCGAGGCGGGAGAGGTCACGGTCGGGGCGCTCGCAGAGCGCTTCGGGGTCTCCATCGACACCATCCGGCGCGACCTCGACAAGCTCAGCGCCGACGGCGTTCTGGTCCGGACCTATGGCGGAGCGGTCAGTCAATCGTCACTTTCCCCGGTCGACCGGGCCGTCGACGTGCGGCTCAACCTCCAGGAGCCCGAGAAGGAGAAGATCGCGGCGCTTGCCGCGTCGTTGGTGCAGGACGGTTCCACCATCATGATCAATGGCGGGACGACCACCCTCGCCCTCGCCCGGAACCTGCGCAGCCATCGCGACCTGACGGTGGCGACAAACAATCTGCTCGTGCCACCGGCGCTGGCCCCCTCGGCCGTCCGCGACCTCTACGTGTTCGGCGGCGCGGTCCGCCCGCTCACACTGGCCACCGTCGGCCCCGTCAGCTTCCGGGTGGCGGGCGGCAGCGAGCTGGACGCCAGCTGCGACCTCGCATTGATCGGCGTCGGTGCCGTTTCGGCGGTTGCCGGGTACACGACGAGCAACATCGCCGAGGCGGCGATGATGCGAGAGATGATCTCTCGAGCAGCTCGCGTGGCGATCCTGGCGGACTCGTCCAAGTTCGGTCGCCGGCTCCTCGCTCAGGTGTCCGAACTCGGCAGTACCGATTACCTGGTCACAGACTCCACCCCACCGCCCGATCTCCTGCAGGCACTCGCGGAGAACGACGTGGACCTCATCACGCCGGAGAGCGGGTGACGGACCCTCGAAGCCGATCCTCACCTCCACTGATCACGTCATTGCTGGCGCATGGCTGATGGATCAGGTGCGCGCTACCGATATGAATCTTCCGGATCCCGGTCAGAACATTTACAGTCGTCATTAGATGGAGGTGGCGCCAACCGCTGACCACGGACGCGACGAAGTGCTCCGGCAAGGCGATCCATACCGGTAGGGATACCCGTTGCTCCTGAGCGAACGGAGAGCTTCGATGCGCAAGGTATTGACGTCCCTGGCGGTGGGGGCCGTCGTCCTGTCGGCGGCCGTCATACCTTCGCCCGCGGCCGCGGCGGCGCGCGCCGACGGCTCCGGCACCTTCAGTGTGCTGTCGTACAACGTGGCGGGACTTCCCGAGATCCTGTCCAGCGCGTCGACCCCGCGCGAGTCGAGCACGACGGCGATCGGGCAGCGGCTGGGTCCGTACGACATCATCAATGTGCAGGAGGACTTCAACTATCACCGCGCCCTGTACGCCGCCGACGCCCACTCGCATCGGACCTCCACCAGCGGCGGCGCGGGGATCGGGAGCGGCCTCAACACGATGTCGAACTACCCGTACGACGCCGACGACTTCGAGCGGGTCCGCTGGACCTCATGCCAGTACGACTCGGGCGACTGCCTGACGCCCAAGGGGTTCACCCTCATGCGGGTACGCCTGGCCGACGGCGTCCACGTGGACGTCTACAACGCGCACACCAACGCCGGAACCAACGACGGCGATCTCGAGTCGCGGGCCTCCAACCTCAGCCAGCTCACCGCCTTCATCGCCACGCACTCCGCCGGCAACGCGGTCGTCGTGATGGGTGACACGAACACCCGCTACACCCGGGCAGGAGACACCATCGGACGCTTCGCCGCCGCCAACGGCCTGACCGACGCCTGGGTACAACTGGAACGCGGCGGCGTCCCCCCAGCGCCGGGCAGTCCGGCGCTGGTCTGCGACGGCTCCGCGGTCAGCAACAGTTGTGAGGTCGTCGACAAGATCCTGTACCGGGGCAGCAGGCTCGTCTCCCTCAACGCCACGACCTACAACAACGAACACGCCGCGTTCGTGGATTCCGCAGGCCGCATGCTCTCCGACCACTATCCGATCACCGTACGGTTCGCCTGGACGCGGAACCCGGCGTTCCAGCTCAGTGAGCAGTTCGGCGGCCCCCACGGGGACTACTTCCAGGACATCGCCGGCGTGCCGGCAGAGGCCAGGGTCAGGTCGATCTTCCTGAGGAGCGGCTCGCGGGTCGATCAGGTCGGCCTCACGTTCACCAGCGGCCAGACGCTGATGCACGGCGGGACCGGCGGTGGCTACTCCTCGCTCGACCTGGGTGATGAGGAGTACGTGACCACCTCACACCTCTGCCGGGGTCGCAGGAACGGCCACACAAGGGTCTTCTCCATCAGCTTCACCACCAACCTCGGCAGGACCATCGCCGGCGGCTCGATCACCGACGACTGTGTCACCCGAACGGCACCGGCGGGTTGGCAGATCGCCGGCTTCCACGGCCGGGCCGGGGCCGAAGTGGACAAGGTCGGGTACATCTACACGGAGCGCTGAGCAAACGTCGCATCGCGGCCGCCCGCGCCCACAATGGCCGCCCAGGGCGCCGCAGGTCGATCTTGCCCCGGTAGGGTGGCAGAGGTCTCCGGTAGGTCGTTCATCGACGATGACGAACAATCTGCACGGAGAACTCGGGACAGGGCGTGTACGGGTTGTTCCGCCGGTGACAGCACTACGGGACGTGGGCGCGGACCCCCGCACTGATCTGCGGACGATCGCTGAGGCGGCCGTGCTGATCAAGGAGGGGCGGGCCGTCAGCGGGCCGAAATGGTGGCACACGTTCGACGTCATCGCCTATCGGGCGCCGGTATCCACACCGACCGCCGCACCAGCCGTCCGAGACGCGAATACCGCGGTCCTACGATTGTGCCGCGTAGACAGGCATCCCCTCGACACAGGAGATCATCATGGCGTTGCCCGAACTAGCGACGATGCAGCAGATGTACGAGTTGCTGCACGAGTTGGACCCGCGGGCCCGGCAACGGGCGCTGAAGTGGGTGAAGGCCGCTCTCGACGCAGCGGACGCGGCACCAGCGGCTGCCGACGGCGATACGCCCGAAGCGGTCGCGCCGGACACCGCCGAAGCGGCCGACGAGCAGGCCACCGGCACCGGTGCCGCGCCAACGTCTCCCGTAGACCCGACACCCGCCGTCGCGGCGACCCCCGTCGAGCCGGACGCCGACGCGGCACCCGTCGCCGAGGTCACCGGTGACCAGGCCACCGAACCGCTCGCCGAGAAGCCCGCGGCGGTGGCCGCGGGCAGGGGACGCGCCACGAAGGTGGCACCAGCCGGCCCGGCGAGGAAGCGGGCCGCCAAGGTTGCAGCGAAGAAGGCCACGGCACCTGCCCCGACGGCTGGGACGGGTCGCGGCCGCCCGCCCGCAGAGAACATCATGGCGGCCTACCAGGAGGTCGGCGGCTCCCTCACGGCGCTCGCCGAGCACTACGGCAAGCCGTACGCCACGATCCAGGGCTGGGCAAGGGTCCTGCGCGGGCAGGGTTACCAGATCGGCCGCAGCCGCAAGTCCTGACGCCACATCCCGGGATCGTAAAGCGCCCCCGCGTACCTTCGAAAGGTACGCGGGGCGCCGATGCTCTCACCGCTCCGGCGCAAAATCTTGCCGGGGATGCGATGAGTTCCCGTGGTGGCCCCGGTCTATATCTGTGACAGCGCCGGCAGCCGGCCGGACAGCACGGTTAGCCGAGGAGTGAGATGAGCCATGAACACCACGACGGACCCCTTCACCGCAGCACGGGCGACGGCCCTCTTCGTCAGCGACGTGTCCGCCGCCGACCACCCCACCGACGTCGAGGTGGACGCGGCGATCCGGCGTGGGCTGCGTACCCACGGCGGTAGCCGTGGTTGCGCCGCCGACCTCGCCGCCGCCTACGGCGACCATCCCGAACTGGCCGCGGCCCGGATGCGCTGGGCCCTCGGCATCGTGGAGAGCCGCTACGCGCGGCGCACCGCCCCCGTCGTCCACAGCGGCTCGGCCCCCACCCAGATGAATCGGCAGCACTTCGGACATCGAACCACGGGCCGTCAGCGTGTCAGGGTGACGACGTACGGCTCGCTGCGGGTCGCACCCGCCGCGTTGACCAGTTCGGCGACGTAGGTGTACGAGCCGGGGACCCGCCCGTCGATCGTGGTTGTGACGTGTTGTGCGGCGGGGGATGCGGCGATCAGTTCCTGCGAATCGATGAGGATGTCGTTTTCGTAGAGCCGGTACCTGGTGGCATTGGTGCCCCACCACATGTCCGTGGTCAGTGTGTAGCTGCCGTCGCGGTCCCAGTTGTCCGAGCTGAGCACGGGCTTGCCGGGGTTGGCGTCGGTGACCTCGACCGTGGTCGAGGTGGTGGTGGTGACGCCGGCCTGGTTTCGCAGCTCGCCGGTGTAGACGTATGTTCCGTTGGGCCGACCGCCGATCGCCACGGTCGCGGCCTGCGCCCGCTTCCCCTTCGGGGACAGGGTCCGCCGCCCGATCTCCTTGCCGTTTTCGTAGAGCACGAACAGGCTGGCGTTCATGCCGTACCACAGGTTCATCTTCACGTCGTAGGTACCGTCGTGCAGACCGGTGTTCCAGCCACTCGTGGTGGACAGCACGCCCTGCGCGGGCGCTTCCGTTGCGCCGTCGGCGGGCAGGTCGATCGCGATCTGCAACCGGATCGTGTCGTACATGATCCCGGCTACCGGCTCCATCCAGTTGTCGGGCGTCGGCGCCTTGGGCGGACGGGCCGGTGACAACGTGATGACGTTCTCGCCCGCCGTGATGGCACTGGCCGGGAAGCTGATCGGTGCGAGCTGCCGGTAGATGCCCCGGTAGGTCAGGCGGTAGGAGCTGTTGTCGCCGGGGACTCCAGGAAGTGGGTCGACACTGGCGAGATCAACGCCGTTGAGCGTGACCTTGAGCGTGCCGAACACGGCGCCGGCGATCGCGATGTCGAGGGTGGCGATGCCCTCGGTGTACTCGTGCGAGTCGAAACGGATCTTCCAGGTGCACGGCGACCGGTCCGGCTTGGTGCCGCGCCACTGGAGCTGGACATCGGTGCCGGGGGTCCGGTACGCCGGGTGGAAGTAGTTCCATTTCGTCGCCGGGTCGTCGACGCCGACCTTGAAATCGACGTCGTCGGGGAAGTCGTACGGGTACTCCAGCCACGCCATCTGCTTGCGGAATCCGCCAGGCCCACCCGGGACGTGGAACTCGGCGGACGACCGGTCAGGGGTGCCGATCTGCCAGATCGTCCGGCCGTGGTTGGCCGGCGTGAAATGCAGTGTCCCCAGACCGAGGTCGGTGCGGGCCGCGACGACGATGGTCTTCCCCGATGTGTACTCGCCGAGCGCGCCGTTGAAGAACGCGGTCAGTGTGTACTCGCCGGGCCGTACCCCCTTGACCGTGAACCGGCCGTCGGCGTCGGTACGTCCGGAGTACCAGTAGTTCTGGTTTTCGGTCTGCCAGTGCTCACCGGGCTTGGACAGGATCACCCAGCCACCCGCGACTGAGCTCAGGCCCTCGACGGTGAACTGTCCCGTGACGCTGGCCCGGGTGTCGGCGGCGTACAGCGGGTCGGAGATCCAGGCGTAGGGCCACTTGGCGCGTTCCTGCTCGGCCTGCCGTTTGGCGGTCGACCACAGATCGGCCACGGTGGCGTTGGGATCAGCCGATGCGGCGCTTTCGGTGACGTGCAGGAAGAACGGTCCGAAGATCTTCTCCCAGCCCTTGGCGGGGATCACTGCCGGCGAGCCGTAGTGGCCGGTGTGCGGGTGCCAGAGCAGGATCTCTCCGTCGTAGTAGTCATGGACGGTGAGCTCCTGCTTGGTGGGTCCCCCGTCGAAGTATTCCTTGCTGGCCTGGATGAGGGCGACGCCGATCTTGCCGTTGGAGGCCATGAAGACGTGGTTGTCGCCTTCGAGGTCGGTGATGTTCTGGTATTTCGACCAGAGTTTCCCGTCGGGCAGGATGTAGGTGGTGTCCTGCATGGTGGTCCACTTCGCGGTATCGGCGATTGCCGGACGCTGTTGCACGCCCTGCTTGTCGTCCACCACGAAGTAGGTGAACGACGTGTCGCCGAGGGCGAAGGCGTAACGCAGCTGCCCGATGGTGAACCCGTCGGGCATGCCGCTGGTGTAGCGGTAGACCTGCCAGTAGTACAGACCGGATGCGCCGCGCTCCAGCGCAACGTGCGTCTCCAGCACGCACGGGAGGTTCGTCGGGTTGTTGACCGTCATGGCGATCTCGACGCGGTCCGCGCTCCGGGACACCAGACTGTAGGTGGCGCCGTTGATACCGGTGCCGTTCCAGGTTTTCGTCGGGGTCGAGATGTTGAGCGTCGGGTAGCCGCTACCGCGGGTACCACCGACCACATTGACATTCTGGTTGCCGAGGGTGCTGCCGATCAGGTACAGCGCGGCCGTCTGAGTGGTGGCCTTGGTGAACGTGGCACTCACGATGCCGTTGCGCAGGGTCACCGTCGCGCCGTTGTCGATGAGCTCGACATCCGGTTGACGTCCGCTGGTCACGGTGGCGGCGTACGCCTCCCGGCCAGGCCCCAGGGCCAGACCGCCGGCCGCCGCGCCGAGTAGCCCGAGGGCAGCGCGCCGCGTTACGCGAGGCAGATCGAGATCCACGTGGGACTCCCCCTTGATAGCGCCGAAAGGTGGCCGGACCCATGAAACGATTCAAGGGCGGCCTAGATCTTGCCGGTCCCCGCGTTGGCCAGCACGAAGTCCCTGACCTGCGAGGCGGCCAGCTTCGGATACCCGTAGCCGCTCGGCAACGACCAGCCGACCGCCGTCGGGGCGGTGCAACCGGCCAGTGGTGCGCCGTTGACCAGCGAACCGGAGTCCTTGAAGCTGCCCTCCGGGTTGGCGGTGTTCGGGTTCTCCACGACGTCAGCACAGGAGCCGGCGGCGGCCCCGGCGATGTCGAAGACGTTGCTCTCCGAAATGATCTTCGACTTCAACCCGGTCCCGATGCTGTACGAGTACGGGTAGGCCGGGTGGGTCTTGCTTCCGACGAAGTAGTTGTCGGCCACGTGAACCATGCCGAACCGCACCCGGGGCGACCGGGAGCTGACGTTGCGGTAGAGGTTGCCCACGAAGCTGATCGTCTGGTGACCCTCGTCGATGGTGTTCTTGTCGGACTGCCCGACCAGCGTGTTCTTCTCGTGGTGCTCGAAGATGCTGGACGAGACGGTCACGTAGTCCGAGGCGTTCTTGATGTCCAGGGAACCGTCGTGGCACTGGATCCGCTTGGCCACACCGTTCTTGTCCTTGTTGCCCAGGGGCAGCGTGTCGTCGGTGCGGGGGGCGTCGGTGAACGACATGTGATCGATCCACACGTGCGTGGACCGGTCGATCGTCATGCCGTCGAACTCGGAGTTGTAGTTGCCGGCGCCGTCACCGGAGTCCCACTTCGGTGCCACGTCACACGGATTGATCACCTGGATGTTCCGGATGATGACGTTGTCGATATTGGAGATCTTGAAGGAGCCGTTGGAGAGGCTGGCGTTCGCACCGACGCCGATGATGGTGGTGTTCGCCCGAGGCTTGACCTCGCTGCGCTTGGCCTGGTCGCCGTGGTCGGCGAACGGCTTGCCCTCAGTCATGTCGATGGCGCCGACCCACTTGATGATCTTCGGGGCGGTCTTGTTGGTCTTTCCGGTCGAGGGGTCTCTCCCATCGAGCGCCGCTATCAGCTGAGCCTTGGTCGAAACGGTGTAGATGCGAGCCGCGGCCGCCGCGGAACCACCGGTCGTGCCACCCGACTGGGCCGCCCAACCGATGTCGGCGACGGCCTTCGAGGCGTCAGCCGCAGCGCCGTTCGGGGTCCGGCTGCCGGTGGCACCGAACGCCGTCTGCGTGATCACGAGCATGCCGGCCGCCACCGCGACCGCCCCGGGCACCATCAAGCCTCTCGGCTCCCGCAACACCTGCCGTATTCGTGCCCTCATTGCTGGTGCACCTCCGATATGGGTAAGCCTCGCCGGGTTGCCGGCGCGGCGGAGTGGCGAACGGCGGAGCGGGCGCCGCACTGTGACGCGGCGCTTAGGAAAGCGCATTCCCAGGTCGAGGGACGCTACTCGGGCCAACGACGGTCGTCAATATCTGGTCGTCAATACGACGTCACGTCAGAGGTCGCGCCCGACGGCAGTTCGTGGCCGCCCCGGCTCGCGGCCGAGAAGGGCTGGCTGATCCGTTTCGGCCTGATCGCCGTCCGGGGGCCGCGAGCGCGGGTGAATCAGCATCACCTCGGCTGATTGATCAATGGGGCACGGCCAGGGGGCACCGTCGCGTACGCCGCTCAGGTCGAGGGCGGTGGGTGGGTACCTGGCACCGAGGCGCGTCCGCGGGCCACCGGCGGCGGTGGCCCGAGCCCGCCGTGGGCCCGGCGCCAGAGGAGTGCGGCCACCACGACGGCGGCGAGCAATGCCACCAGCGCGATCACCCACCACACCATGCCGAGGCCGGACGTCGGCGATGCACCGTCAGCCGGGACCACGACGTCGGCCACGAGGGTGATGTCGCCGGAGGCCACTCGGACGGTCGCCCGGGCGGGCAGATCATGCGGGGTCGGGAACGTCACCCGGTACCGGCCGCGCAGCGTTGTGGCCACCTGGTCGAGCGCCGGAACGACCACGGGAACGCCGGCCGGCGCGAAGAAGCCGCCGGTGGGCCGGGTGACGCCGGACCAGTACGCGCCGCCGTCGGCGGCGCCGACGACCACGAGCATCGCCCCCGCCGAATTGAGCCGGGCGCTCAGCGCGCTGCTGTTCTCGCCGCCGGCATCGGGCGCGGTCGTGTACAGCACGACGAGGCGGGAACTCGCGGACGCGTCCGCGAACTGGTCGATCGCCAGGGTCAGGGCGTCCGACGTGTTGCGTCGACCGGCCGCGCGGACGGTGCTGAGCGCGCCGATGACGCCCATCACGCCTGGCTGTGGCGCAGCGATCACGGCAGGAGGCGCGGTGTCGGCGACCACGACGGCCCGCGCCTGGGCCGGAACCTCGAGCACGAGACGGGTGGCGGCGCTGAGCCACGCGGGCAACTCCGTGCCGCCCGCCTCGGACGCGTCCACCACCAGGGCCACTGCCATGCGGTCGCCGAGCACCGAGGTCACCGTCGCCTGCTCAGCGGTGCCGTTCAACGTCACGGACACCGCATCCGGGCGCCTCGTACCGGCGCCCAGGTCGACGATCAACGAGGTCTGCGAGTCGGCGGGGATGACGGCGACGACGGACAGTGGAACGGCAGCCGCCGCGGGGGAAAGGCAGACCATGGGGCCGGCCATGATCACCAGCAGTGCGGTCAGCCGCGCCGCTCGCGCTGCCCGGCGGTCAGATCTGGGAGGCGAAGACGATGACATTGTCCGCATAGGTTCGACGGGACTGGTCGAAGCTGCCACCACAGGTGACCAGCCGCAGCGTCGGCCGCAGGGTCGGCGCGTAGACGAGATCGGTGGGAAAGCGCGTCTTCGGCACCCGCGCCACCTCGGTCACCTGGAAGCTCACCGTGCTGCCGTCGGCCCGGTCGATGTGGATCACCGCGCCGTCGGTCAGCCGGGCGACCTTCAGGAACACGCCAGGACCGTCCCGGGAGTCGACGTGACCGAGGATCACGGCCGGTCCCGGTTGACCGGGCCGGGGACCGCCGACGTACCAGCCGGCGACGTCTGGGCGGTCCGGTACGCCCACGGACCCGTCCGGGAGCTGATCAAGTCGCTGCAGCGGGCTGTCGACGCCGATGACCGGCACCCGCAGCTGCACCGGATCCGCCGCGATCGGGTACGTGCGCGCCGATCGGAACGCGTCCGCGGCCAACGGCGGTCTCGACGTCGGTGCCACTGTCAGCGGATCGTGCCCTGCCGACGGATCGTGCTCTTCCTGCCGGGCTCCGGCGAGACCGGTCGTCACCACCAGCGCCAGGGCAGTGAGCGTAGCGACGCGGGTCGGCACCGACATCTCACCGACGTCCCACGTCCGTGGACATACCGCCGTACCCGGTCTGTGCGCCGCCGACCGGCAGGCGCGCCGCCACGGTGGCCCCGAATGCGTCGGCCAGCTCATGCGCGAGATCGAACACGTACTCGTAGGTTTCGTCCACCACCTCGTGCGCGCTCCGGTAGTCCTTGGCGCCGAAGGCGTCCGCATGCCTCAGCAGCATCTGATCGTGTTCCAGCATGTCCTTCGCCAGCTGCCCCGCATCCAGGCGGCGGCCGGTCGCCGTCGCGAGGAACGTCGCGAACCGCCGCTCGAAGTCGTGCAGATCCGCTCGTGCCCGGTCGCGGCGGCCGGCGTCCTGCGCGGCGGTCCCGCCGGCGTAGGCGACGAGTTGTTCGACGTGGTGAGCCCACAGCGACTGGAAGTCCTTCGCCGCCGCCGCGCCGAACAGGCTGTCGACAGCGGCGGCCAGGTCGCGGGTGTTGCCGTTGACCAGCTCCGCCGCCGTGGTGAAGTCGCCGGCGTTCGTCACGGCCGCGCGGGTGACGTCGACCACCATGACCACGTGCTCGGCGAGCAGCTTGCCCAGTTCGGACCTCAGCCGCCAGACCGGCGTCCGCAGCTCCGCTACCTGCGCGGGGGGCAGCAGCGCGGCGGCCAGGGAACCGCCGAGGTCGTACGTGTGCCGGTAGCCCTCCCGGTAGCTCCGGTCCGCCTCGGGGTACTTCTGGGCCGCGTAGGCGTCGACCTGGGCCAACAGGTGATCGACGTGGGTGAGGATGGCGTGGTGGGCCGCGTCCACGGTCAGCCGCCCGCCGGAGGCACCGGCGAAGAACGACGCGAGGTCGAGCTCGAAGGAGGTGAGTCTGCGCCGGGCCTCGGCCCGAGCGGCGTCGTCCTGATCCGCCAGGGCACCGGCGTACCCGAACAGCGCCACCACGTGGTCACCCCACAAGGGTCCGAACCTCGTCGCCGCGTCAGCGCCGAAAAGGTCGCTCACGAGCCGGGTCATCGCCTCGGTGTTCTTGCCGAGTGCCGCGTTCGCGGCCTGCACGAAGTCGTCGTCACCACGGATCCGGCCACGCATGAAGTCCGCGGCGAGGATCGAGTGCTGGCCGAGCGTTGCCTGTAGGCGCAGCGCCAGCTCCGGGGCGGAAGCCGCCGGGGCCGCCCGTGGTGCCGGAGCCGCGGCGGCTACACCAGCATGGTCGGCGTGGTCGGCGTGGACGGGTTCTACCGGGTGCCGCACCGCGGCACCGGCTGACCCGGCGGGAAGAAGTGCGACCGCCAACAGGATCACGACCGAGAATCGCTGCAAGAGGTACCCCCGTCCACAGATCCGGAACAGGACCGACGGGTCGCCCACCATCCGTGGCGACGGGCTTGCCGGCTGCGACGCCGGATCCGACGTTACGCCGATCGTGCGGGCCGGTCGAGTCTGTGTCGGACCGGCGACCGTCGGACCCTGTCCGGCCCATCGGATGGAACCGTTCGAAGTGTGCGTCAAAATGCGCTGCCGCCCAGCTCCGGCGCGCGAAAGGCGGAACCGGAGCACGTACCGTACGGTGGAACCGTCGCAGGCGACGCGGACCTCATCGAGGCAATGCGTGAGGTGACGGCATGGCGGGCTCAGGGCAGCTCATCGGCGGGCGCTACCGGATCACACGGCAGCTCGGCGCCGGCGGGATGGGTCGCGTGTGGCTCGCCGACGACGAGACGCTCCGCCGCCCGGTCGCGATCAAGGAGTTGGCGCTTCCGTACGGCCTCGCACTCGACGAGCACGAGGTGTTGCGGGAGTGGACACTGCGGGAGGCGCAGGCCGCCGCCCGGGTGGGCCATCCCAATGTGATCCGTGTCTTCGACGTCCTGGTCGACGAGGATCGCTCGTGGATCGTCATGGAGTACGTCCCGTCGCGATCACTGCTCGACGTGATCAATGAAGCGGGGCCGCTGCCGTTGGACCGGGTCGCCGACATCGGTCTGGCAGTGCTGTCGGCCCTTGACGCGGCTCGCCGCTCGGGCGTGCTGCACCACGACATCAAGCCGAGCAACGTACTGATCGCCGACGACGGGCGGGTGGTGCTCACCGATTTCGGCTCGGCCGCCACGGATGACGCAGTCGGCGCGCTGGCCACCGCCGGGACGGTGCTCGGATCGCCGAACCACATCGCGCCCGAACGCCTCGCTCGCGGCGCCCCCACGGCCCAGGCCGATCTCTGGTCGCTCGGCGCGACCCTGTATCACGCTGTCGAGGGTCGTCCGCCGTACACTCGCGAGTCGCCTGCGGCCGTCCTGTGGGCGCTCACCCACCGTCCACCGGATCCCGCCCACCGGGCCGGTCCGTTCACGCCCGTGCTGGACGGGCTCCTCCAACGCGATCCCGCCGCCCGGATGACGCCGGCCGAGCTCGCGTACTGGCTGGGCCAGTTCGCCGCCGGGCGAGCCGTCGGCCACCCCCGGCCGCCCCGCCGGCGGCCGACGGCGGTCGGGCGGGCGCAGGTGCCGGTGGTGCGTCCGCACCGTGCCGTCCCGAGGGGCCGAGTCCGGGGGCGCGTGTCGGCGCTGGTAGCCGTACTTGCCGTGGTGGCAGCCGTCGCGGTTCCGGTGGCCACCGGGGTCGGGCGGTCCCGCAACATGTCGACGCCGGCCGCTTCCGTCGCGTCCAGCCTGTTCGTCATCCCGGACGACTTCACCTGGTGGGCCGATCCGAACGGATTCCGGGTAGCGATCCCGAGTGCGTGGCAGAACAGCCGGGACGGCGCCGGCGCCGCACTGTTCAGCGCACCCGGCGGACAGTCGACGCTGCGGATCGAGGTTCGGGCGCCCGGTGCCCGGGATCCGTTGACGGCGCTCGTTGACAAGGAACGCACAATCCGGCTCGCAGCGTACCGGCGGATTCGCATCGAGGCGTTGCCCCGGTCGTCCGACGCGGTGTGGGAGTACACGTTCACCGATCCCCGGGCCGGGCCGGTACGCGGCCTCGAACGGCTGGTGTCCGGCGAAGGCTCGATGTACCTCATCGAATGGCACGCGCCGACGGCGGCCTGGGCGTCGAACCTGGAGGACCTCGCCGTCGTGCTGGAGAGCTTCCGGCCGTTGCGGAACGCGTGACCCTGGACCAGCGATGGATCACCAGGACTGCATGCTCGCCGGGACCGGCCCGGTGAGGAACTCCGGCCGAGGTCGGACTCGCGGACTTCGTGCCACAGGTCTCCCGGCCCTCGGCGACCCCGGAGGAGAAGGCCCGGTAGCGCCGACCGGTGGGACCGTGTGCGACACCGGCACGACGTGGGCTGCGGACTCAGGACAGGGGCCGTTCGTCGGCACCCCGCGAGCCGCCCCCTTGAGGCGTTTGCATCTGTACGGCCTCAGCGGCACCGCCGTGACGGCGTCGGGTCTGCCGGCGAATCCGGTCGGTGTGGGCGGTGACGGTGTCGATTTGAGCGGCCAGGTGGGGGTGGTGGCCGAGGTGGCGGTGGGTGGCGGCGAGCAGGGAGGGTAGCGCGGAGGCGTCGGGGTCACCGAGGGCGTCGTGCAGTCGGCCGAGGGCATCACCGGCGGCAGCGTCGAGGTCGGTCAGGGCGGTGATCTGTCCGGCCAGTCGTCGCAGGTCGGCGGTGTTGCCGTTGGCCCACTGGGTGACGGCGCGATGTCCGGCGCGGCGATCACGTTCGGCTTGGACGAGTTCGTCGCGGGTGGCACCGGCCTGACCCGTGGCCGAGGCGGCGCGGAGGTAGCGACGTTCGGCGGCCTGCCGGCTGGCAACGCCCAACGCCGGCGCGAGGGTCTGCCAGGAGATCCCGGCCGCGCGTGCCGCGGCGATGAGTGTCGGCTCGATGCTGGCAAGCTCCGTCTGCGCCAAGCGCAGCAGGACCAGGGCGTTGAGCAGCTCGGCGGGGGTCACCGCGGTCCGGTCGGCGGAACCCGGCCCCACGGCGTACGCGGTGGCGGCAAGGCTGGCCGTGGCGGCGGCGAGATCCCAATCGCCTGCCCGGGCAGGCGGCTGGGGATCCGTGAGGTCGGCAGGCGTCTCGGACATCCGATCACCCCTTCTCCATTGCGTCATCGCCTCGATGACTAACCACTTGTCATCGGAACGATGACGTGTTAGAAAGACGGTATCGCGCATTGACCGTCAAGTCGAGACCGCAGGAGGTGGGAACCATGTTGATGCGCAGCGAACCCTTCACCGAGGTCAACCGGCTAGCCCAACAGCTGTTCGGTGCCACGCCGACCGGGACCTGGTCGCGGCCTACGGCGATGCCCGTCGACGCGATCCGCAACGGCGACGAGTTCGTGATCGCGTTCGACCTGCCCGGTGTGGACGCCGACGCGATCGACATCGACGTGGAACGCAACGTGCTCACCGTACGCGCGGAGCGCCGCCCGATCGATCTGGGCGAGCAGGCCACGGCCCAGCTGACCGAAAGGCCCCTGGGGGTCTTCTCCCGGCAGTTGTTCCTCGGCGAGGCCCTGGACACCGACCACATCGACGCCGCCTACGACAACGGTGTCCTGGTACTGCGGATCCCCGTCGCCGAGAAGGCCAAGCCCCGCAAGATCGCCGTGGCCGGCCGCCAGCCCGCCGACCAGAAGGTGATCACGACCTGACCCGGCGGATCGTCACGTCGGCTCCCCACAGAAGACGTCGGCTCCTCACCGAAACCGGATGCGGCGGGTGGTGACCGGTAGGATGTACATTCCCACAGCTCAAGCCGATACTGCGCTGTCCCCGGAATGGGACCACGGGTTCGACGAGGCGTTCGCCGAGCTGATCAGCAGCGACGCCGACCTGGTTCAGGCCGAGTTCGAAGCCCTCATCGGCGCCTGCTGGAACGACCCACCGGCATCCCCGCCGCCACCTGCCCGATCCACGGCCGAGCCGGCACAGCCACGCCCCGAACCCCGTAGCTGCGACACGAGATCGGCCGACGCCGCCGAGCACATACCGCGCCCGGCCATCGACAACCAACGATCACCACCCTGACGCGACACTGGTCCGCCACCCGGTTCGGGTGGCGGACCTCGTTACGTAGCGCCCAGAACGCCCCCGCTGGATTCGCGGACCATCAGCTCCGGGCTGAAGACCACCTGCCGGTGCCGGTGCTCAGGGCCCTGCACCTCCTCCAGCAGCAGGGCCGCCGCCGTACGGCCGATCTCCTCGCGCGGCTGCCGGACGGACGACAGCGGCACGGCCGCCGCGGCGGCGAACTCGATGTCGTCGTAACCCACGATCGCGATGTCGTCGGGCACTCGCAGCCGTCGCCGGATGAGCTCCTGCAGTACGCCGAGGGCCATCAGGTCGTTGGCGCAGAACACGGCGCTCGGCCGGTGCGCGAGATCGAGTTCGGCGATCTCGGCGGCTGCCTGGCGACCGGCGGCGATGGTGAGGTTCGCGGTCGCAACGACACCGAACTCAACGCCGGGACCGAGGCCCTCAGCCGCACCGAGATGCCGGTCGGCGACCTGCTGGATGCTGAACGGCCCACCCACGTACGCGACCCGGCGGTGGCCGAGGTCGCGCAGGTGGGCGCCGACGAGCCGGCCGCCGCCGATGTCGTCGACGGCGACGGAGCAGCGGTCGGCCTGGCCGGATCCCCGGTCGACGAGGACCACCGGCGTGCCCCGACCGGCGATCTTCTCGATACGGTCGTTCTTCCCGCTGCTCACCGGCGTGATGAGGACGCCGAGGACACGGTGCTCCTCCAGCAGTTCGAGGTAGCGGTGCTCGCGGGCGGCGTCCTCGCCGCTGTTGCACATCATCACCATGGCGCCGCTGCTCTCGGCGACGGCCTCGGCGCCGCGCGCCACGTCGGTGAAGAACGGGTTCGTGGCGTCGAGCACGATCAGCGCGATGGTGCGCCCGCGCCCCGCTCGCAACTGGCTCGCCGGGCCGTTCCGGACCCAGCCGACCTTGGCGATCGCGGCGAGCACGCGTTCTCGCGTCGCGGGCGCCACCGACTCGGGGTGGTTCATCACGTTGCTGACCGTGCCGACGGAGACGCCTGCCTCCCGCGCCACGGCCTTGATGCCGGTCGCGGTAGCCATCAGCAACCTCCGGGCGTCATCACGTTCCGGGAACTGTACCCCGCCGGTGATCCGAGAGCCCCGGTCAACCCCGTGCAGCGCGTTCTGCGGCCGGGCCTCCAACGGGGCCGCCCAGGCGAGTCCGTGACCGTTCGCGCTGTGAGTGCGGTCGGCCGCGTCGATTCGACGGTGGCCAGGCGCCGCAGACAGTCCCGGTACGCCGACACAGCGCCGAGCGCGGACGCGGTTCCCATCAGGAGCAGGGTTGAACCGCCGAGTCTGAGGCATTCAGCACGTCAGCCACCACGGTAGACAGATGGTGCCGGGGGGGAACCACGGCAATGGGACGTTCAACGACGACTCATTCAAGTTCTTGACGGCGGGTTGACCCGGCCGTAATTTGAACAGCACGGGCGAATGAAACGTTTTAATCCCGTGCTCCGCAGCGAGAGAGTCGCGGTACCGACTTCTCGCGCTCGGCTCGGTGCTCGTCTTCGCCGCCCTGCGCAACGACATCACCCATCGCCGGTACGGCGGCTCGCGATGAGCCGGCCGGTCCGGGAGGAGGAACGGATGCACGACCTCGACGAGTTCACGATCGAGGTGCCGAGTTGGGCGTACGGCAACTCCGGCACGCGGTTCAAGGTGTTCACGACGCCGGGGGTCCCCCGGGACCCCTACGAGAAGATCGCCGACGCTGCCCGGGTGCACCGGTACACCGGTCTCGCCCCGCGGGTGTCACTGCACATCCCGTGGGACCGTGTCCACGACTACGCCGCCCTGGCCGCGTACGCCGAGGAACTCGGGGTGAGCATCGGCGCCATCAACTCCAACCTGTTCCAGGACGACGACTACCGCCTCGGCTCCCTCGCCCACCCCGACCAGCGGGTGCGTACCAAGGCCGTCGACCACCACCGGGAATGCCTCGACGTGATGCGGGCGACCGGCTCGCAGACCCTGAAGATCTGGCTGCCGGACGGCACGAACTACGCGGGCCAGGACTCGCTGCGCGGCCGGCAGGACCGGCTGGCCGAGTCGCTGCACCGGATCTACGCCGCGATGGACGAAGACCACCGGCTGCTGCTGGAGTACAAATTCTTCGAGCCGTACTTCTACACGATGGACATCCCGGACTGGGGCACGTCACTGCTGCACTGTCAAGCGCTCGGCGAACGGGCCCAGGTCGTGCTCGACACCGGTCACCACGCGCCCGGCACGAACATCGAGTTCATCGTGATGCAGCTGCTACGGCAGGGCCGGCTCGGCGCGTTCGACTTCAACTCCCGCTTCTACGCCGACGACGACCTGATCGTCGGCTCGGCGGACCCGTTCCAGCTGTTCCGCATCATGTTCGAGATCGTCGCCGTCGGCGCTCACCGTCCCGCCTCAGGAGTCACCTTCATGCTCGACCAGTGCCACAACATCGAGGAGAAGATCCCCGGCCAGATCCGGTCGGTGCTCAACGTGGAGCAGGCACTCGCCAAGGCACTGCTCGTCGACACGGACGCGTTGGCGCGGGCACAGCAGGCAGGTGACGTACTGGGCGCACACGCCGTGCTGGTGGACGCGTACGAGACGGACGTCCGTGGCCCGCTCGCCGACCGCCGGGAGGAACGCGGGATGCCACGGGACCCCGTCGCGGCGTTTGCGGCGTCCGGGTACGCCGCACAGGCGGCGACGGACCGGGTCGGCGGCGTGCAGGCGGGGTGGGGCGCGTGAACCCGGTGAACGACCTGCTGGCCCGCAGCAACCGGCTCGGCGCCGACCCCCGTACCACCAACTACGCGGGCGGCAACACGTCGGCCAAGGGCTCGTCGATCGACCCCGTCACGGGGTCGGCGGCTGAGCTGCTCTGGGTCAAGGGATCCGGCGGCGACCTGGGGACGCTCACCGAGGCCGGGCTGGCCGTCCTGCGGCTGGACCGGCTGCGCGCGCTGGCCGACGTCTACCCGGGCGTCGAGCGCGAGGACGAGATGGTCGCGGCGTTCGACTACTGCCTGCACGGGCGCGGTGGCGCCGCCCCGTCCATCGACACCGCGATGCACGGCCTCGTCGACGCTCCACACGTCGACCACCTGCACCCGGACGCGGGCATCGCGCTGGCCACGGCCGCCGACGGCCCGGCCCTGACCAAGGAGATGTTCGGCGACCGCGTGCTCTGGGTGCCGTGGCGGCGGCCGGGCTTCCAGCTCGGACTGGACATCGCGGTGGTTCAACGCGCCAACCCGCAGGCGATCGGCGTCATCCTCGGCGGGCACGGCATCACGGCCTGGGGCGCGACCAGCGCCGAGTGCGAGGCGAACTCCCGCGAGATCATCGACACGGCCGCGGCCTGGATCGCCGCGCACGGCCGACCCGACCCCTTCGGGCCCGTCGTCCACGATCCCCCACCCGATGAGGTACGCCGCAGGCGCGCCGCCGAGATCTTCCCCGTGCTGCGCGGGCTGGCCTCGACCGACCGGCCGCAGGTGGGCCACTTCACGGACTCCGACGTCGTGCTCGACTTCACCGGCCGGGAACGGCTCGCCGAACTGGCCGCCCTCGGCACCTCCTGCCCGGACCACTTCCTGCGTACCAAGGTCCGGCCGATGGTCCTCGACCTGCCGCCCGCCGCCCCGCTGGACGACGTCGTGACGCGGTTGAGGGAGCTGCACGCCGCGTACCGCGAGGAGTACAGCGCCTACTACGCACGGCACGCCACGCCGGACAGCCCGCCGATGCGCGGTGCCGATCCCGCGATCGTGCTGGTGCCCGGCATCGGCATGTTCAGCTTCGGAACGGACAAACAGACCGCCCGGGTCGCCGGCGAGTTCTACGTCAACGCCATCAACGTGATGCGGGGCGCCGAGGCCGTCTCGTCGTACGCGCCGATCGACGAGGCGGAGAAGTTCCGGATCGAGTACTGGCAGCTGGAGGAGGCCAAACTGGCCCGGCGGCCGAAGCCGAAGGCGCTCGCCACCCGGGTCGCGCTGGTCACCGGCGCCGGATCGGGAATCGGCCGGGCCATCGCGCACCGGCTCGCCGCCGAGGGGGCGTGTGTCGTCGTCACGGACCGGGACCCCGGCGCGGCCGAGACGGTGGCCGGGGAGCTGGGCGCCGGGGAGCTGGGCGCCGGGGAGCTGGGCGCGGCGGACACGGCGGTGGCCGTACCGCTGGATGTGACCGACGAGGACGGCGTGGCCGAGGCGGTCCGCGCCGCAATCCTCGCCTACGGCGGGGTGGATCTCGTCGTCAACAACGCGGGACTCTCGCTGTCGAAGTCGTTGCTCGACACCACGTCCCGCGACTGGGACCTGCAGCACGACGTGATGGCGAAGGGCTCGTTCCTGGTCTCCCGGGAGACCGCCCGGGTCATGGTCGAACAGGGCCTCGGCGGCGACATCGTCTACATCGCCAGCAAGAACGCCGTCTTCGCCGGCCCGGACAACGTCGCGTACGGCGCCGCCAAGGCCGATCAGGCCCATCAGGTCCGCCTGCTCGCCGCCGAACTCGGCGCCCACGGCATCCGGGTCAACGGCGTGAACCCGGACGCCGTGGTTCGCGGCTCCGGCATCTTCGCAAGCGGCTGGGGCGCCGACCGGGCGGCCGTGTACGGCGTGCGGGAGGAGAACCTCGGCGAGTTCTACGCCCAGCGGACCCTGCTCAGGCGGGAGGTGCTGCCGGAGAACATCGCCAACGCCGTCTTCGTGCTGACCGGCGGCGACCTGTCCCACACCACCGGCCTGCACATCCCCGTGGACGCCGGCGTGGCCGCGGCCTTCCTGCGATGACGGTCACCGTCGCGGCCGTCGACGTCGGCGCCTCCAGCGGGCGGGTCATCGCCTGCCGGGTGGGTCCCGGCCGGCTCGACCTGACCGAGGTGCACCGGTTCCCCAACAACCCGGTGTTCTCCGACGGCGTGCTGCGCTGGGACTTCCCGGCCCTGCTGGACGGCGTCCGGGCCGGGCTGCGGGCCGCCGGGCCCGACCTGGACAGCATCGGCATCGACACCTGGGCCGTGGACTACGCCCTGCTCTCGTCGGCGGGCGACCTGCTGGCGAACCCGGTCCACTACCGGGACTCCCGTACCGACGGCGTGATGGACCGCGTCCGCTCGGCGATCCCCGACCTGTACGAGCTGACGGGCATCCAGTTCCTGCCGTTCAACACGCTGTACCAGCTGGCCGCCCAGCCGCTGCCCGCGGACGCCGCGCACGCCCTGCTGATCCCGGACCTGCTCGCCTGGTCGCTGACGGGCGTCGCGCGTACCGAGATCACCAACGCGTCCACGACGCAGTTGCTCTGCGGACGGGCGTTCTCACCGAAGCTGCTGGCGGCGGCGGGCGCCCGGCAGGGCCTGTTCCCGCCGCTGATCGAGCCGGGCGAACGGATCGGCGTCACCGCCACCGGTGTGCCGGTGACAGCGGTCGGTTCACACGACACCGCGTCCGCGGTCGTCGGCGTACCGGCGGCCGGGGACCGGTTCGCGTACCTCTCGTCGGGTACGTGGTCGCTGATCGGGCTCGAACTCGACGCACCCGTGCTGACCGATCCGACGTTCACGAACGAGCTGGGCGTCGACGGCACGGTCCGCTACCTGCGCAACGTCATGGGGCTCTGGCTCCTGCAGGAATGCGTCCGAATCTGGTCCCTGCCCCTGCCCGGCCTGCTGGCCGCCGCCGCCCACGAGCCGCCCCGGCGGTGGCTGATCGACGTGGACGATCCGGCCTTCCTGCCGCCCGGTGACATGCCGGCACGCAT
>CBIHNN010000082.1:0-22028 GCA_966211315.1 uncultured Micromonosporaceae bacterium
TCGGCGGCCGGCGGCGCGCGGCGGCCGCCGCGTCGCGCGATCTCCTCCTGATGCTCGAACCGCGTCGTACGCCGCTCCAAATACCCCTTCACGTACGACGGGTCGGCCACTTCAAGCTGCTCAGCGACGAAATCGAGCACCCCGGTCGGTACGTCCAACGGGTCCGCCAGGAACGTGCCCAGGTACCGCACCGTAACCACCTGCAACGCGAACCCCAGCCGCGAATGGTCACCCCGCCGTTTCCCGACCAACCGCTTATCAGCGTCATCGAGGAAGAAGAACCGCTCCAGCTCGGCACGCGTAGGAAGGCCATCAAACCGGCCGTAACCCGCAGCCTGCTCATCAGTGAGGAACTCAACCGGCGCACCGGTCAACCTAGTGGACCATCGACACCCGCCGCTGCATTGCCCTTACCGTGACTTTCCGTTCCGTCGTTCCCCGAGGGCCGACGTCGCGCGCGACCTGAACAGCTCATTCGAACCCGCCTGACTACGCTTCGTAGCGGATGGCGTGATTTGCGGAACAAACCTTGACGTCGCCCCGGCCGGCCATTGCTTGCTCACCTCGAAGCTGATAAACATATTACCAGCTCAGCGCGGATGTGTGCTCGTCGACTGCCATAGCTTGGTATCGGATCGCTTCCGCATCACCACAGCAATACGATACGCAGAGTGATAAGCGGACTGGAACTCATTCCGGCAGCGCTGCGATACGCCGGGCGGGAGATGTGGAGAACCCGCCGGGGCCCGGACCGCTAGTCGCCGTGACTGTCGCCGTAGGGATCCAGCCATGGGTATGCAGCTGCCTGAGTGGGCACGCAAGACATTCCAGATTGCCACCGGGGACGGCTGGCCGGAGGCCGACGAGGACGCGTTGTGGGCCCTGGCGCGAGAGTGGGCCACCATCGGCGGCGCCATCGACGCGCTGCAGTACCAGCTCATGGAGCCGGCGCGGGCAGTGCGGCGAACCGACTGGGACGGCCCGGCCGCGCGGGCGTTCGCGCTTGCCGGGCAGGCGCCGGCGGGCCGGCAGCTGGCGGGGTTGGCGACCGGCTCGCACGACGTGTCGGGCTTCATCCACCAGACCGGCGTCAACGTCCAATACATGAAGATCATTGTGCTCCAGGAGCTGGTGCTGCTCGCCGCACAGATCGCCCAGCTGCTCGGGCTGTCCGGCGCGACCTTCGGCGCCTCGCTGACCGCGATCCCGGCATTGGCCGCGCTGGGCAGGCTACTGGCCCGGCTGGCCACCTACCGGCTGAGCATGTGGATCATGTCCCTGGCGATGGGCGAGGCGATGCAGCTGGCCATCGACTCGATCGCCCAGGCCGCCCAGCTGGCGGCGGGCACCCGCAGGCACTGGGACGAGGCGCTGACCGCCAACGCCGCGATCACCGGGGCGGTGAGCGGCGTACTGGGACCGATTGCCCAGGGCGCCGCCGGTCGGCTGTTCGACCCGGGGCGGGTCAAGGGTGCGCTTGGGAGCGACCTCACCGCGGGGGTGCGCCAGGTGGTCGGCAGCGCGGCGCACGAGTACCTCACTTCCGGGGTCACCGGCGCGGTCACCGGGCAGGGCTGGACCGGCTCGCCGTGGGACCTGACCGCCGGCGCCACCGAGGGCACCGTCGAGGCTTTCACCCGCATACGCCGACGCCACGGCGGCCTACCGCACCTCGACACCCCGCCGCAGACACCGGACATCGACACCCCCGCCGCGCACTCCCAGGAACTCGTCCCGCACCAGCAGGCAAGGCCGACGGCAGTGTCACCGCAGGTAGACGAAAACAGCGGCATAGCCGCACGACTGCGCGGCAATTACAACCCGCAGCCAGACACCTCGGCGCCCGTCCGCCATAACTGGCATAGCGATGGCCAACCACCGGTTCATCACACCGCCGACACCCAGCACGCCCCCGCCGCACACCGACCTCCGCATGCGGGTGAGGCCAATGCCATAGCGGGACAGGTCGTCGACCCCATTTCCGTTTCCGTGCACAGCGGAGTGCCGCTGGCGTCGCGGCCACTGCCGACGCCCTCCAGCGCGATGCCGAATGTTCTTCCAGACGCAGAGGTCGACGTCGCCGAACAGGACAAGGATCGTTCGACCGAGCGCCGCTTGATGCTGGCACGGTCCGACTCGAATGGCCCCATAGCGGCGCGAGACAGCTTTTGGGAAAGCTTGATCATCTCTGCGGAGACGCAGATCGGGGCGGCTATGCGCCGGGCAGGGAGCCTGCCAGCCCAGGAACCCACTGCCAGGCTGACCGCCGGTCGGGTACGCGATTTCGTCGCCAACCGACTGCCGGTCGATCCGATGAAGAGTCAGCAAAGCCGGCACCATGCTCTGCTCGAAAACGGCGACGGCACCCATACCAACATCGACGAACTGGCCGCCGTCGCCGAACAGACATTCGACACCAATGCCTTCGACAAGCTCGTCGCCGTTACCGCCCAGGAGCTGGACCTATCCATTACCGTCATTCAGGAGGGCAACGAACGCCAGATTGGTCCTATGGGGTCGCAACAGGTACGCCTGGTCCAAGACCAGGGCATTTTTCATCCGATACCTCCGCAGCGTAGTGGGAATGAGCTACCGGCGGCTGCGCAGATCGGAGAAAAGTATCGAGGAGAAGAGGACCCAAACAATCCAAAGCGCTTTTATTATCCACGCACAGTTCATTACTTCTCGCCGGAGGAGCGCGAAGCATGCCGGCTGTTCGTTGACGCGGACGGCGCTCTTCGCCGGGCAGCCGACGGAGCCCTCTTCGACACGAGCACCGGTAACGGGCTGCTGGCGAAGTGGCTTTTGATCCTGTCCGACATTGATTCGGCAGGATGCGGACTTTTTGTCATGGACGGCCACGGCAACCTTTATGGATTGCTTACATCCGAAGTAGGACGTCGGCAGCATTCCTCGATCCTTGCCGGTGGACCGGTCGCGGGGGCAGGAGAGATCACAGTCCGCAATGGGAGACTTATCGCCACGTCGGACACGAGTGGACATTACCGGCCGACGGCCGAGATGAACGATCGCGTCCTTCAATGTCTTCGTAATCAAGGCCTTCGACCGGCGCCGGAATTTCAGCAGTACGACTGGGGCGGCAGGGAAAGGTAAGCCCGACGGTGCTGCGGTCACTTCTCGCGACCGTCCCGCCGCGGGGCAGCGGCCGGGCCACCGCCGCGCTGGCCGCGCTCGACAACGCCCTGGATGGCCCGGGATTCCCGAAGCTACGGTGAGCCGCAAAGTAGCCGATCATCCGAGTTCGTGGATGGGTGACGGGTCGTTGGTTGATGCATGCGCCGTGAGCGGGATCCCAAGGACCTGATCGCGTTCTGGACGCTGCTGGACTCGGACTGGCAGCTGGTGGCGAACAAGAGCGGGGCGATCCGGTACGTGCCGACGCCCGGCTTGTCACCGGAGACGTTCTCGTCGTGCGGGTACCTCTGGCACAGCATCGTGCGGCGGGCCACGTCAGTCTCCTCGCGTGCGGGTCGTGACCAGCAGTTCGTCGTAGCGGTCCAGGGCGGGCGGACCGGGCCGGGTGTCGGCGGGCAGGGCGGCGATCTGCGCGTCGAGGCGCTGCTGGGCCACCGCGGGCGGGACGAGATCGGGCAGCATCTTGTACAGCGTGCTGCGGGAGATCCCGAGCATCTTGGCGATCGCCGACATGGTCCGGTCGGTACACCGAGCGGCAGCAGACGGCGTACGAGCATTCGTGGGAGATCCGCCGCAAGTACGGCTACCGCGACTTCGCGGACGAGGGTGTACGGGAAACGCTCGAGGAGTTCATGAGCGCGCGGGCGTGGATTCACGCCGAAGGCGCGGTCGCGTTGTTCGAGCAGGCGAAGGCGTGGCTGCGCCGGGAGCGGGTGCTGCTGCCGGGGGTGAGCGTGCTGGCCCGGTTGGTGTCGAGCGTGCGGGACGAGGCTGACCAGCGCGCCTACCGAAGTCTGGCGGAGGCGGCGGCCGGCGCCGACGTCGAGCTGCCGCTGCGGCTGCTCGACCTGCTGGAAGTGCCGCCGGGTAAGCGGGTGTCCGAGTTGGAGCGGCTGCGTACGCCGCCGCGCAGCGATTCCGGCTTGGCCATGTCGAAGGCGTTGACCCGGGTGCATGAGGTGCTGGCGCTCGGCGCCGGCGCGGCGCAGGTGCAGGCGGTGCCGGTCAACCGGCTCGCCGCCCTGGCCAAGTATGGGTGGGCCGGAAAGGCGCCGCTGCTCAAGGGCCTGGCCGAGCCGCGGAAGACCGCCACACTGCTGGCCACGGCCCGCCGGCTGGAGGCCGCGGCCGTAGACGACGCGCTGGATCTGTTCGACTCGCTGATGGCCACTCGGCTGATCAGCCCCGCGCGGCGGGCCACCGACCGGGCCCGGCTGGAGGCGATGCCGCGGCTGGAGAAGGCGTCGAGCACGCTGATGGCGGTCGCCCGCACCATGCTGAAACTGCTCGACGAGGCGGCCGGCCCGGTGGATGTCGGTCAGGTGTGGGCGGCGGTGGAGCAGGCCGCCGGCCCGCAGGCCGCCGTTGTCGAGGCGGTAGCCACGGTGGCGGAGCTCGTGCCCGATCCGGATGCGTGGGAGGCCGGCAACCGGCAGGCGATCGCCGCCCGGTACCGGATTGTGCGGCCGTTCGTGCGGTTGCTGGCCGAGGAGTTGCCGTTGGGCGCGGCGCCGGCCGGCACCGAGTTGCTCATCGAGATCCGGGGCCGGATTCCAGGGCTGCTGCGCCGGCGGGTGGGTCAGAAGCCGCTGACCGAGACGGACCTGAACATGGCGTTGGTGCCGCCGATGTGGCGCCGGGCGGTGCTGCACAACCCGGCACGCGACGGCGGGGCCGACCGCGACGCGTACGTCATGTGCCTGCTCACCCAGTTGCACGCGGCGCTGCGCCGGCGCGACATCTTCGCGGACCCGTCGCTGCGCTGGGCCGACCCGCGGGCGCGGCTGCTGGACGGTGCTGAGTGGAGCGCGGTGCGTGGCGAGGTGCTGGCGGTCTCGGCCTGACCGCGCCGGTGCAGGAGCACTTGGCCGAGTACGCGACGACGCTGGACGCCGGGTGGCGGCTGCTGGCCCAGCGGATCGAGGAGGCCGGCCCAGACGCCAGCGTGCGGGTGGTGCCCGACGGCGATACCGGTCGGATGCGGTTGTCGGTGCAACGGTTGGAGAAGGTGGGCGACCCGCCGTCCCTGGTCGATCTGCGTCGCCGGGTCGAGGCGATGATGCCAATCGTCGACCTGCCCGAGCTGCTCATGGACGTGCATTCCTGGACCGGGATGCTCGACGCGTACACCCACGTGGGTGGACTGGCCGCCCGCCTGGACCAGCTGCCGATCACGGTCGCCGGGCTGCTGGTCGCCGACGCCTGCAACGTCGGGCTGACCCCGGTGATTCGGGCGGGCGACCCGGCGCTGACGCGCGACCGGCTCTCGCACGTCGACCAGAACTACGTGCGCCCGGACACCCACGCCGCCGCCAACGCCCGCCTGGTCGACTACCAGGCCCGGATCGGCATCACCGACCTGTGGGGCGGCGGAATGGTCGCCTCGGTCGACGGGCTGCGTTTCCGGGTGCCCGTGCAGTCGATCCACGCCGCCCCGAGCCCACGGTTCTTCGGCTACAAGCGGGGCATCACCTGGCTGAACGCGGTCAACGACCGGTTCGCCGGCCTCGACGCGATCATCATCACCGGCACCGTCCGCGACAGCCTCTACATCCTCGACACCCTGCTCAATCTCGATGCCGGGCCGAAGCCGGAGATGGTGGCGACCGATACCGCCAGCTACTCGGACATCGTGTTCGGTCTCTTCCGGCTGCTGGGCTACCGGTTCTCCCCACGTATCGCCGATGTGGGCGGCACCGGCTTCTGGCGCGCCGACGTCCCCGGCCAGCCGGCCGGCGACTACGGACCGCTGAACGCCATCTCTCGCAACAAGGTCAACCTCGACCGGATCGTCACGCACTGGCCGGACATGCTGCGGGTGGCCGGCTCCCTGGTCACCAACCAGGTCCGCGCCTACGACCTGCTGCGCATGCTGACCCGCGACGGCTCCCCGACCACGCTCGGGCAAGCCCTGGCCGAGTACGGGCGCATCGCCAAGACGCTGCACCTGCTGGCCATGGTCGACCCGATCGACGAAACCTACCGACGCACCGTCACCCGGCAGCTGAACATCGGCGAGTCCCGCCACTCCCTGGCCCGCAAGATCCTGCACGGGCACCGCGGCGACATCATGCAGCCCTACCGAGCCGGACAAGAAGACCAGCTCGGCGCGTTCGGACTCATGCTCAACGCGGTCGTGCTGTGGAATACCCGCTACATCGACCTGGCCGTCAACGTCCTGCGCGGCCAGGGCTACCCGGTCCGCGACGAAGACGCCGCCCGGCTCTCCCCGCTCGGGTACGCGCACATCAACATACTCGGCCGCTACAGTTTTCCCGCCCCAAGCGCCGACCAGACGCTCCGGCCGCTGCGCGACCCGGACCTCACCAGGGAGTGACGGCCGGCTGCCTGCTGTTGCTCCACCGGATCGCCCGTGCGATCTGGCGGACCTGCCACTCGTGCACGTCTTCGGTGACGTCGTTCGAGGTCGGCTTGAGGGCGCCGACCGCGAGCAGGAACCGCTTCGGGGTCCACTGCCACCGCGACGCCTCGGTGGAGCGGCGGGTGACCTGCAATAGGCGCAGGTACCACATGTACGCGCCGAGGACGACGACGACGATCCGGCCGACCGCTACGGGGCTCGATTGGCTGCCCAGGATGGCGAGGGTGCCACCGCCGACGATCGTGACCCAGAAGAACGGCCCGGCAGCGCCGAAGCCGGTCGACGGTTTCTCCTCTTCCTGCCCGGCTTCGTTCTTGGTGGTCACCGTGGACTTGCCGTGGGCGTAGATCATGCCGACCGCAGCCCAGACGTACGCCTCGATGAACCCGGCCAGCAGCCCGGCCTCAGCCCAGGGCATGTTCAGCAGCAGGTGGAAGAACTCATAGACGCCGGTGATCGTGATGTATGCGACGCCAGCCTGAACCACGCCGAAGCCGATCGACGCCTTGGCGTTGAGATCCTTGCCCCTCAGCGCGCGGATCACCATGACGAGCACGACCGCCAACAGGCCGAGCCCGAGCGCCACGCCCGCGGTGGTCGTCTCCGTGGGGTGGTCCTCGAACCACTGCCGCACGGTGTTCCATATTCCGTCCAGGTTCACCGGACGTCCTCCCCGGTAGTCGAGCTGTACGGCTGGCCGATCAACGGCTGGCATGTCGCAGCCTGCTCCTGATCGATCAATGACGGTAGGCCCGTATCCTGATCAATACGCATGGTCAACTCTCCGTGTGTGTCTGGCCCCGGTGGGTGATTGGAGTCGGCTGCCGGGGCCGCGGCATCCCTCACGCCTGTCGGCGGTCCAGGAACTCGGCCAGTGCCAGCTCGGTGACGGCCTGGACGGATGTGTCGTGTTGGCGGACGAAGTTCCGCACCCGGTCGTTCAGGTCTTCCGGGATGCGCGTGCTGAACTGCACCCGCGCTTGCACCTGCCGCTTTGGCGGCATCGGTGGCTCATCCGATGCCCGTGGTTTTGCTGTCATGAGCATGATTCTACAATACATGTCAGCAAGCTTGCTAACAACCTTGCTTACAGGCTACTGTGGAGATGCCCCGGAGGTGCTGTGAACACCACCCGGGGCGTGGACCGTCCAACTGTCAGCGAAAGGGACGACCCGTGACCATCTTCCAACCCAGTACCTCCCAAGCCAGAGCCGACGCGCTCGCGTTGCGCAACGTCAGGCCAGTCGAGCGCCCCGCCCAGCCGACGCAGCCGGGCACCGTGCACCCGGTGCTGGCCGAGATCGCCCGGACTAAGCCGGGGTACACGACAGCGACGATCGACGGCCGCCCGGTGCAGGTGTTCATCGAGCGGGACCGTCTGCACTGGTGGAGGCTCGGCGGTCTCGTCGCCGCCATCGCTGGCCCGGTCGTCGGCGTGGTCGCCGTCGCCGCGTACGCGACCGGCTCGGCGGTGTCCTGGACGGCCGGTCACTGGCCGCTGATCGCCGGGGCGCTCGGCGTCGCCGCGGTGATCGTGCTCGCCCTGCGAGGGCTGTCCCGCGCGGGGATCTGTTGCCCTGGCCTGCGCTGCTCGGGCTGCTCGCACCGCTGATCTCTGGTCGGCCCCCGGCGGTGCTGGAACACCATGCGCCGGGGGCCTGGCCGAGAGGGAACCCCGGCCGTGCTCCACGGTACCGAGCCGGTCGGACATCGCACCGCGTGGCCGCTTCCGTCGTTTCCCGCTCTCCGGGCCGGGCGTCGTCGGTGGCCGCCAGGAGGTGCGCCTGCCACTGCTCTCCCCCGGGTGCTGGAACACCCGGGCGAGGGCCTGACGGGAGGGAACCCCGCCATGTCTCAGAAGCAGCTCGACCAGCGCCAAGACACCCGTGACCGTCTCAACGGTCAGCGGATGCGCGACATGGTCGAAGCGCAGCGTCTCGCCGACGAGCGCAACCGCGCCCGCGGTCGCTGACGGCTCCCGTCCGGGCCGGACTTGCCCGCCGGCCCGGAGCGGCGGCCGCCAGATCGAGCGCGCCGAGGCGAGGAGAACGCGATGAGCAGTAACGACCGACGTGCCGAGCAGGACCGGCAGGAGCGAGCCCGCCAGGAACGGCGCTCGGGCGAGAACGCCAGGCCGGGGCTGTGGGCGAAGCAGCGCCCGCGCAGCGGCCAGTAGAGACCCCGGGCTGACCACCTCCGTCCGGACCGGACTTCCCCGCCGGCCCGGAGCGGTGGCCGCCAGCAGGGCGGAAAGCGCCGCGACCTGGTGCTGGAACACCACGTCGAGGCCCGATCGGGAGGGAACCCCGAGATGGCACGCAGTAACCACACCACCCGGATCGCCGCCGCCGCCGAGCGCCGGCGCGACACCAGGCCCGCACCCGCGGCGCCCGCGGGCAGCACCAGCCGCCCGACCCCGTCCCGCCGCCCCGGTCTCCAGTAGCGGCGGGGAGACGTCGAGATGGCGAAGAACCGCACCCCGGACCCGGCCGCAGCACGCATCCACGCGACCGTCGACTCTGAGTCCCGCTCCTACACCGACCCCCGTGCTGCCTCCCCCCGCGCTCGGCAGCACCAGGCCGACCGTGTCTCCGGGGCGGCCCGCTGCCGGCCGAACTGACCGGCGCCCCTGATGGTCGTGCCGCGCTGGAAAGGCCGGGTCGTCCTGGACTGGAGTAAGGACGGCCGGGTCGGCGCCAGCGAGCAGACCTGCGTGCTGTGCGGACGACCCACCCCATTGATCAGTCCCGCCGGGAAGCCATGCCACAAGACGTGCGCGGAAGCCTGGACCGAGCAGAACGAAGCCCGCCGTTGACCTCAACTCGCACCTGTCGCACCCGTCGCACTCCCGCGGCGGGTGAGCTGCTTTTCGGCCGGTCACCCGCGCCCGTGGTTGCGGACGTACGGGCGGACCAGGCGGCCGGACACCGGGAACCGGTGGCCGCTGACCGCGGGCACGGGATCGGTGACCAGCCACGGCCCGTACCGCGCGTGGACCTGCGCCGCATCGGAGCGCACCGGGCACGGCGCCGGGCGCCCGCACGCCGCGCAGCAGTCGGCGCCATCCGGGACGTGCGCGGCAAGCAACTGCCGCGCGAGGTCGCACTGCGCCTGCGCGTACGCCACCATCTCCGAGCGGTACAGCGCCATCACCGATCACACCCGGACCGTTGCCGATGGGCCAGCCACACGGCCTCCCCCACCGCGTCGCCCGGGTCGAGCTCGCCGGTCGCCAGCCGCCGCCGTACGACGTCGAGCCACGCCGCCCCGGCCGGTTCGTGGGCCTCGCCGCACGACGCGCGCAACCCGGCCGCGGCGAGCCGCCGGGCCGGGCACGGGTTGATCTCCGCCGGGCGGCACAGGCAGCACAGCCCGTCGACGGCGGGGACGTGCGCCTCCAGCAGGTACCGGGCCAGGAACCACAGCAGCGGACGGGAGCAGCCGGGAGGCGGGTCGAACGGCAGGTGATCGGGGAGCGTGACGTCGATGTCCACGGGTGTCAGTGTCGGAGCGCAGCGTGACCGGTGGAATGGCTGCGCTGTAGCCTCGCTGTAGCCTCATCCATGTACCATGCTTGGTACATCCCGAGCCGACGGGTCATCGATGACCACTGCTGACGAGCTGATCGCCCACCCACTGACCGCCGTGCGCGCGGCGCAGGGGTGGACGCTCGCCCACGTCGCCACCGTCGTGCAGCAGCGCTCCGGACTCAACATGCGGTCCTGGCGGCAGAAGGTGTGGCGCTGGGAGCACGGCACCGCGACCCCGGAGCCCGCCGCCCAGCTGGCGCTCGCCGACGAACTCGGCGTCGACCACGCCCAGGTCGCCGCGCACGGCTGGCCCGGGTGGCTGTTGCTCGCCGCCGGGGACGAGTCGACCGGCGGGCCGTGGACGCCGGCGAGCGCGGCCGCCGTCCTCGATCGGGTCGTATCCTCGGCGATGATGGACCGCCGCGCATTTCTGTTGTTCACCGGGACGGCCGCCACCGGGCTGGCTGCCACCTGGAGCGACGCCGTGCCCGGCACGTTCCCGCACGTCGAGCAGCCCCGGGTCACCGCGGAGACGGTCGATCATCTCCACGCGCGGGTCGAGCAGCTGTGGCACCTGGACGACGTGCTCGGCGGCGGGTCGGTGCTCGACGCCGGGGTGGCCGATCTGCGCCTGGTCCAGCACCTGATCCGGCACGGCAGCTACGACGCCGCGATCGGCGTCCGGCTGTGGGCGCTGGCCGCGTCGCTGTCGAGGTTTGCCGGGTGGGCCGCGTTCGACGCCGGGTACGGCGCCGCCGCGCAGCGGTTCTGGCACGCCGGCCTACGCGCGGCCGCCACCGCGGGCGACACCGACCAGGGCGTCTACGTGCTGTCCAACCTGGCGTTGCAGGCCGCGTACGCGACCGACGGCCCGACCACGGTCGGGCTCCTGGACGTCGCCCGCCGCCACGTCGACCCGGCCGCCCGCACCGTGCTCGCCATGCTCGACACCTGGACCGTGCGCGGGCACGCCGTCACGGGCAACGTGAAGGCGACCGCCGCCACCCTGAACCAGGCCGACGACCTGTAATCCAACCGGGTGCCCGGCGACGATCCGGGATGGGTGTACTGGATGCCCCAGCCGTCGCTCACCGCGGAGGCCGGGACCGCGCTGCTAGAGATCGGCGACCTGGCCGCCGCCGAGCGGTCGCTGACCGCCGGGCTCGCCACCCTGGACCGCGACGCCGCCCGCGACCGCAACCTGTACCTGAGCCGCCTCGCCGAGGTGCAGCTGCGCGGCGGCCGCCTGGACGAGGCCGCCGTCACCGCCCGCGCCGCGATCGACGCCGGGGACGGCATCGACTCCGCCCGGGTCCGCCAGCGCGTCGACGCGCTCCTGGACCAGCTGCCCGCCGCCGACCCGGTCACCGTCGAGCTGCGCGACTACCGCCGCAGCCGTACCTCGCACTGATCCCGGCCCGGTCCGTCGACCGCCGCGGGCGGCTCGGTGCCGTCGATCCGACTCCGGACCCGCGCCCGGTACGCGCCGACGACGAGGCGCGCCAGCCACCAGAGCAGACCGGCGGCCGCGCACAGGACGAGCGCCCACAACAGGTCTCGCGGGTTGCCTCGCAGGACGACGTGCACCAGTGCCTCCCTCGGTGGGTGTCGGGGAGCCTGATCGGGTCCTACCTACGGAAACCAAGAACTCAGCCCCCGAAATGTACCAAGCTTGGTACAGACCACGATGGGACACGTGTACCATCGTTGGTACATGCCACCGATCTTGCCGCCCGAGGTGCAGGCCGGGCGGTGGGCCTTCGGTATCCGGTTGCGCGAGCTGCGCAAGGAGGGCGGCCTGACCCAGGAGGCGTTGGCGGCCGCCGCGGGGCTGGACCGCAAGACGATCAGCCGGACCGAGGGCGGGGTCCACAGCCTGCTGGTCGACCAGGTGCTGCGCATCGCGCTCGCCCTGCAGGTCCGGCCCCGGGAGCTGTTCGACTGGCCGCCGCCGGACGACCGGGCATAGCCACGTCGGCGGCCGCCGGCCCGCCGGTGGTTTCGACAACCGATGAAGTGGTCACCGTCCGACGCCGGTCGCGGTGACGTCCCGGCCGACGACCGCGGGGTGCGGCCGCCGCCGGGGTCGTCATGCGGTGGGCACGGTGGCGGGTGATCCGGTCAGTCGGTGAGTTTCGGGTGGCCGGTGCCCGCTTCCTTGATCCAGCAGGTCCGGGTCTCGTGGTCCACGAGGTACCAGATCCGGCCACCGCCGGTCACCTCGTACTGCCACTGCGCGAGCGCTTTCCCCGCGTGCAGGCCGGTCGACAGCGAGCCCTTGAGCTGGTGCTGCCGCGACGTCGGCGGCGCCGGGCACGGGGTGGCCTCGATGGCGTCGTACGCCGTGCGGGTGTTGCCCGGAGCCTGCCGGACCAGCTCCTCCCAGCCCTTCGCCGCGTCGTTGGTGGCGAACCGCAACGCGTACCCACCGGGCCGCGGCGGCGGCGCCGCCCGGTCCCCGCGCTTGGCGCTCACGCGGCCGGCGGCCGGGGCACGGCCCCGAAGTCGTCCGACTCCTGCGCGGTCAGGGCCCGGAACAACTCCGGATCGGCGTGCACCTCGGCGGTGTGCCGCCACTCGGCGAGCAGCTGCGTCACCGCCGCGGTGTTACCGACCGAGGACGCCGCCTCCGTCGTGCTCACGAACTCGTCGGCCATCAGCGCCACGTCGGCGGCGGGCAGGAACCGCACCCACGGCAGCGCCAGCGGCAGCGCGGTGCGCACCAGCTCCGGACCGACCTTGACCAGCTGCGCGATCAGCCGCGCCGACAGGTCCACGATCTCAGCCTCCGCGTCCGCCCGGTCGGCGGACATCAGCACCAGGTCGATCGCGTCGCGGCGCTCCAGTCGCAGCGCCCGAGCGCGCGTCAGCGCGTCGGTGGTCTTCGTCGGGTGGCGTATCAGGTCGGAGAACGGCACCGACGGCACAGGCATCGCGGTCATGACTTCAACACTAGTTCAGAAGTCACGGAAGTGGGTGTAGGACGACCGGACAGGGCGGCAGTGCCGAACGGTTCTGTCGTACCCGGATGTCAGCATTTGCGGGATAAGCGCAGTAGGTACTACCCCCGAGGAGGACGGCATGGCAACGGGCGACATCCGCACCACCAAGCGCGACGGCAAGTGGGTCAACACGGCGGAGGGCAACACGCGCGCCACGAACAGCGGCGCCACGAAGAAGGCCCCGCGCTTGGGTAGCTGTCCCGAACCTGTTGGCGAATTCCGTTTACGCGGCCAGGGTGTAGGCGAGTCGTTCAAGCTGGCTGGTGCGACTGCGGTCGGGGGCTCGGCCTGACCAGTGGGCGTCGAGGCGGGTCAGGTTCAGGGCGACGGCGGTGAACACGTGCTGTAGATGGGTTTTGGCGCTGCCGCGGTAGCGGGCATGGCGAGCGCCGGTGACAGCGACGGCTTGGTGGATGCTGCCCTCCACGCCGGAGCGACGCGCGTAGCGGGCCTGCCAGCTCACACCGGCTTGTTCAGCCCGCGCCGCGGCTTGGGCTTGGTATGCCTCGCGGGGCAGAACGCCGAGCTGTCGGCCGTACCGTCCGAGCGTGGTCGAGGCCGGCCTGCCGATCGGTCAGGTCGCAGGCGAACTGCAACGCTGTCACCAGCGTCAACTGCCCCGGAGACAACCCCGGCCGCCCACGAGTCGCGAACGCCGCCGCGAACCGTTCGTCACTGAACAGCTCGCCCAACTCGTCGCGGACCCGCATAGCCAGTGTCGGCCGAGGGAACGCTGCTCTGGCCACTCTCGCCGTCAACGCCGGAACCTCGGGCAACCTACGCGGCCTCATCGACACCATGAACTCCATCTCGCCCGAATCAGGACGGTAACTATACGAAACGGTCACCTTTCTACATCAAGGACGATCAACATCCACAGGCGTGGAATTGACCAACAGGTTCGGGTCAGCTACACAAGCGTGGGGCCTGGCCGGGCTGTACGCCACCGGCACCCGCAAGGTTCCGGCCGGCGCCCCGGTCGGGTTCGTGCCGACGAAGTGGGCCGGCTACAACGATCACTACCGAATCGCCGTCCACCCCGACATCCCGTTCGCCCTGCGTCTCTCCGATTAACCTGCTGCCGTACCCGTCCTCGGCTAAGCCGACAGACCCACCGATCGACTTGAGAAAGCCAGCTGCGACTCCGTTCGTGTGACGTCCCGGCCGCGCCTCGCCTTGGCTGGCCGTGCACGCCGCTACCGTGCCGGGCCATGACCCCCGAACGTGGCCTGCGCAGCTGTCTCGCCCTTGTCGCCACCGCCGCTGTAGCAGCCTGTAGCGGCGCCGCACCGGCCGCGTCACCCGCAGCCGACTACGACACGATCATCAGCCAGGTCTATGGCACACCGGCCCAGCGCCGAGCCGCCGACGCCCGCGCATGGTGGACTTCCCGCATCGCCGCAGCCGAGTGCATGCGCCGCGCCGGCCACACGTACGGGCTCGTCGGGTACAACGCGCCCAGTGACCGCGAGTACGTCACCCCAGGAAACGTTCTCGCGTTCGCCCCGGCGCGTCGGGACCTTGACGTCGCAAACCAGCTGGTCCGGGCCGCCGACGCCCGCCTCGTCCTCGATTCCGCGGCCCGCAACGCCACCAACGACAACGGCTCCACAAACCTGGACCGTGTCGCGGCCGCCCGCCGCTGTGAGACCGAGGCGACCGCGGCGGCCGCCGGCCCGGTGCCCGACGGCCAACCGACCCTGGCCGCCCAACTCGTCGACCGGCTCAGCCACGCGCAGGCCGCGGCCGCCGCGACCTTGGCCACCGACTACCGGACCTGCATGGCCGCCGCGGGCATTCCCGCCACCGACCTAGCCGATCTGCAGACCCGGGTGGAGCGTGCATTCCCGGCAACGGTGGAAACCGTCGAGTACGACCCGACGACGTTGCCCGGGTGGGCCGACGCCGTCGCGTTCGAGCACCGTGCGGCCGCCGACGACGCGCGCTGCCGGGAGGCCGCCGTCACGACCGTCCGCGCGGCGGCAGCACCACAGCTGAGGGAGTTCGCCCGCCAGCACTCCGCCGAGCTCGCCCGGGTGGCCGCCGGCTGGGTGTGGATCGAGGTCGACGAGCGCAACGCCAAGACCGCGGCGGTGCCGGAGGACTAGCAAAGGCAAGCTGCCGGTACGTACGCCACCTTTTCAGGAGCTGCAGCTGGTGGGGGTGCCGCCGTTGAAGTAGAGATTGGTGCCGGACGAGTTGCGCGACCACCACCGCACGCACTTGTTGGCGTTGGACGACTCTGGGTTGATGGCCTGGATCTGGGCCAGGTCACCCTCGTAGACCCGACAGGTGCCGGTGGTGTTCAACGCTCCCACGCAGATGGCGACCTTCTGCACGCCGGTGATGTTGATGCCGTACGTCGAACCCTCGTACTGGTAACCGGAGGCGCGCTGCGAGTTCGACTGGCAGGTGCGCGCGGCCCGGGCGTCGTAGTGCGTGCCGGAGCCGGCTGGCACGGAGCTCCTGGTGGGGTGTGCTTTAGGCATGCAGGTCGCGGCGGCGGTAGCCGACTATGCCGACGGTGACGCCTACGGCGCCCAGGGAGGTCATGACGACGGCGGCGAGCCAGTCCGGCGCGGTGGCTGGTACGGCGGGCAGGTGCGCGAACGGCGACACGGCACCGATCCAGGCGGGTGCCTGGATGCTGTCGGCGATGACCTGCCACAGGAATCCCCCGGCGGTGGGAAGGGCGCCGATCGCCGCGACGGCGCGTGGCACCCAGCCTAGGGCCAGGACTGGGCCATCCTAGGGCCGGATCTGGCGCACCCTGCGGGAAGCCCTGCAGCAGCAGCTCGTGAGCCCGCGCCGGGGCGCGCTCGGAAGGTCACGACAGGTTGGGTCTGCGGATCGCTGTGCGTCTGACCGCGGGCGGCTTTTTCGACGTGTTACCAGCGGCCTTGGCGACGTTCTGGTTCACCACCTGCACCGTGATTAGGTCGTTCGGTGTGCACTGCAGGATGTCGCAGAGCGCAGCCAGGACGTCCGTCGACAGCCGCTGCGGCTGCTGAGTGACGATCCGGAAGACCTGCTCGCGCGACAGCACCACGCCCCGCTCGGCGAGCAGCGGCACCAGGTTCGAGGTCTGGAACATGCCGCGCTCGGCCATCAGCGACTGCAGCCGCCAGGCGAAGCCGCGTTTGTTGACTGTGCGGGTGACCGCCAGGGCCGGGTTCGGGTTGACCGGGCCGTCCGGGGGCGGTGGTAGCGGGCCGGTGGTGTTGGTGGGTAGGTCGGGAGGCTGGCTGGGCTGCTCGGGGGTTGGGACGTGGTGCGCACCGCCCGGTGCGAGGGATCCGGAGCGTGGTACGCGGCGCTTGCCGCTGGACTGCGCGTTCTGGCTGGATGACGCGGGAGCGTTGTCCAGCCCGGCCTGCCCCGCGGATCGTTTGGCGGGTGTCGTGCCGGCTCGCCGGTGCCGCAGCGGTGACCGGTCATCGGGCCCGCTGGTGATGGCATCGGCTTGCCCGGCCGGCTGCTGCTCGTCTACCGGCCTGGGCGATGGGACCGCGGGCGGCTTTTTCGACGTGTCACCAGCGGCCTTGGCGACGTTCTGGTTCACCACCTGCACCGTGATTAGGTCGTTCGGTGTGCACTGCAGGATGTCGCAGAGCGCAGCCAGGACGTCCGTCGACAGCCGCTGCGGCTGCTGAGTGACGATCCGGAAGACCTGCTCGCGCGACAGCACCACGCCCCGCTCGGCGAGCAGCGGCACCAGGTTCGAGGTCTGGAACATGCCGCGCTCGGCCATCAGCGACTGCAGCCGCCAGGCGAAGCCGCGTTTGTTGACTGTGCGGGTGACCGCCAGGGCCGGGTTCGGGTTGACCGGGCCGTCCGGGGGCGGTGGTAGCGGGCCGGTGGTGTTGGTGGGTAGGTCGGGAGGCTGGCTGGGCTGCTCGGGGGTTGGGACGTGGTGCGCACCGCCCGGTGCGAGGGATCCGGAGCGTGGTACGCGGCGCTTGCCGCTGGACTGCGCGTTCTGGCTGGATGACGCGGGAGCGTTGTCCAGCCCGGCCTGCCCCGCGGATCGTTTGGCGGGTGTCGTGCCGGCTCGCCGGTGCCGCCGTGATGCCCGCTCGTCGGGATCACGGGTCACGGCATCGACCGGCCCGACCGGCGGTCGGCCGTCTCCGGGCCGGGGCGACGGCCGCCCGGGCGAGGTGACGGGCAGGTGCGGACCTGGATCGACGCCGGGTAACACCTGGCCGCGTAACACCTGACCGATCGTCGGCGGCGGGACGTCGACAAACGCGGTGAGCAGGTCCCACTGCTCGGCGTCGAAAGGCTGCTCCAGAAACGCCCCAAAATCCCCGTCATCCCCGTCATCCCCGTCATCGCCGTCATCGGCTGGGCCGGGCGGTTGTTCACCCGGAACCGGTATGACGGTGACCGCGCACTGGCTCGGGGTGGGATGCGGCGGCCACCCCCCGGCGAGCAGACCCCCACCCTCGGCCAGGGTGACCTCGGCGCCGTTCACCCGCAGCGGGGAATCGGCCCGATCCCGCGATCCGTCAACGGCCCCACCACTGACCACTCGCGCCGGCGACGGCGACGAAGGTCCCCACTCCCACCAATCGGTCACCGTCACCCCACCGGCACCGGCACCGGTTTCGGTTTCGGGGGACTGCAGGACCGCGTCGAGCGCCTGCGGTGTCCAGACCGGGGCGGGCCGGTGTGTCGTAGCCTGCTGGTCGGGCTGCCGGCCCGGAGGTAGCACCTCCACGCCGGGGCCGCTCTGCCCAACGACGCCGGCGCTGCCCGGCTCCGGCTGATCGTCGTCCGGGAAGTCCAGCACATCCGACTCCAGCTCGCGTGGCTGCTGCCACACGTAGGGAGACGGGTGGCCAGGGCCGGCGTGCGCGATCGGTGGGGCCGGGTCGAGGCGCCACGGTGAGGTGGGGGTGGGCCACAGGTCGTCCAGGATGTCGAGGGGGCTGTGCTCGTCCTGTTCGCTGTGCGTGGCGGGCCGGGACGCGGCACGGTCATCGTCGGCGGGCCACCCCGGCGCGGCGGCATCCGCGTCGGCGTACCCGGCAGGCCCGGCCTCGAGGGTGGATGCTGGCGACGGCGCAGCGCGCTGCTCGGAGCCCGTCACGGCCGAGTGGGCGGAGGCCACGCTCGCCACTAGGTTCGGGGCCGGTGATGAAACGGTGGCCTCGAGGGTGTCGATCAGACGGTGCAGCCCGAGGTAGGCGTCACGCACCTGGTGGTGCAGCGGCGCGTTGTCGTACCGGGCCGCCTGGTCGGCGCCGACCGCGTCCAAGGCCTGCCGCACGATGTCAAGCGGGCCCGCGGTGATGTCGTTGACCTCGTGCTGATCTGGCGCGGGTAGCCCGGTCAGCGCCGCGTGGTAGCGGTCGGCTAGGGCGTGCAGGTGGGGGGCCCAGACGGTGAGCAGCCGCTCGGGTCGCTCAAGGGTAGGGATGCGCGCGGTGGTGTGGGTCGGTTCGGGTGGGGCGTTGCCGGTGGTGGGCCGGGTGGCCAGGTAGTGATCACCGTGGCGGTGCAGGGTGACCCGGACCGTGCCGGGCGGGCCGAGGTCCACGATGACGGGGGACTGGTCGGTGGTGGTGGGTGCGGTGATGATGCGTAGCGGTATTCCGTAGGCCTCGGCGAGGAGCCAGGGGGCCCAGTCGCCGCTCTGGCCGGCCCACTGGCCGGGTGTGGTGATCTCGTGGGCCCATTGCCAGTGCTGCACCGGGCGTGGCACGTCGTCGTGGTAGGCCACGGTGGCCCGGAACGCGGCAGCCCAGGGTTCGGGGCTGTGCAAGGCCTGCCACAGCAGCGCGGCGGCCCGCGCCCGCAGCACGGGTACCGATCCGCCGGTCGCCGCGGCCAGCAGCGGATCGGCGATCAGCAGGCTGGTGTACAGGCAGTCGCCGTCGCGGGGCACGTCCACGACCTGCAATGGTGCGGCGGCGGGGTGGGTGGCGGGTGGCTGCTGCGGCTCCGGCCGGACTGGCGGGGCGGCGGGGGTGACCGGCCGGGTGGGGTCCGCGGCGTCGCCCGGCTGCCCCCGCGGGCCTGCGGGCAGGAGTGCTCCGCCAGCACCGACCGACACCTCGACGCCCCCGGCGGGTGATCCCTCGGGCCAATCGGCGTCCATCGCCCAATCGGCGTCCATCGTCCCGGCGTTGGAGGACGGCCACGGCTGCCGGTGCGGGTCGGTGTTATCGGGGGAGTCGAGCATCTGCGACTCCAGTTCGCGCAGCCGCTGCCGGGTGCGGGGGGACGGGGGACCCGGGCCGGCGTGCTCGATGGGTGGGGTCGGCTCGGGGCCGGGTCGTGGGGTCGGGCTGGGCCACCGGTGGTGCCCGTCGGGCAGGTCGACGTCGCTGTGCGTGGGGGGCCGGTCTGCGGTGTGGTCGTCCGCGGCGGGCGGCCCGGTGGTGCGGAAGCGGTGGCGGTGGTCGCCCGGCCCAACAACGGTGTGGTTTGGGTGGAGTGGGGCGGGTGGCTGGCCAGTGTTGCCCACGCCCCGGAGTTGCGCGAAGCGTCGGGGTGGGATCGGGCTGGGCGCGTACGTCCTGACGATCTGGCCATCGGCGATCAGGTGCAACCGCTCGGCCTCGAGCCGGACGATGACCCGCCGCCCGGGGTGGCGCACGCCGACCCCCAACTGCAGGGAGCCCAGCGTGACCGTGCCGTTGGTGTACACCGTTTTGGCGGCGGCGGTGATGTGCATCGGCTGGCTTGGGTCGACTTTGCTGTCGGGGAATCTGCCGGTGTTGGTGACGCCCGAGATGTGGGCGAAGGCCTTGGCGGCGTCACCGTCAACCGTCACCTCCACGGTCTTGTCGGTGATGATGCGCGCCGTTTTCTGGTGTAGGTGGATCCGGATGTGTTTGTCGCGGTGGCCGCCGACGTCCAGACCGATCTTCCGCAGTGCGGTGATGAGGCCGTCGTCGACGGTGGTGGCCAGGCGCATGGGCCGCTGGTCGTCCACGAGGGCCGGCGGCAACGGTCGCTCCGGATTGACCACGCCGTCGCGGGTAGCGAACCAGTCCGGCGCCAACGGGGCGGGGTCCAGGGTGTGGATGATCTGGCCGTCGGCGTTGAGGACGTGCAGGACCTCGTTGTCCATCCACAACGAGACACGGTCACCGACATGCCGGCCGCTGATGACCATCTGAGCTATGCCAAGCCACACCGTGCCTGTGGCCGTCACGGGCAGGTCCTGGAGCAGCATCGCCGCGCGGGGGTTGACGGCGCCCCAGAGCTGTGTGTCGGTGCTGGTCGGCCGGTCGCCGTCGAGATCGCGGTGATCCGCGCCGGATCCACCGGCAGACCCGACCGGTGCCTCGCTGGGCGGTGCCTCGCTGGGCGGTGACGGCCACCCCGCCAGCCGATCCGGGCTAGCGCCGGGCGAGTAAGTAGCCTGCGCAGGCCAGGCGGGCCCGGCCTCGGCCAGCGCCGGCGGCGCCGGCCGGCCGCCCGCGGTGGCCGGGGGTGCGGCGACCGGGCCGGCGGGGCCGTCGTGCCCCCCGACACCGCCATGACCGACGCGGGCATCGGCCGGCCCCGCCCCCTGCGGCACCGCGCCGGGTGCCACGTGTCGGACGGGGCCGGACCCGTCGCTCTGGTACACCTCGACGCCGTACGTGTCCGGCGCGGACATCACGACGGTGTGGGCCGTACCCGGCCGTGCCTGGGCCGGGTCGGCACGCCACACCCGCACCGGCGGCTCCTCCTGCGGTTCGCCCCGCTCCGCGCCGACGGGCGAACGCCCCTCCGCACCGGGTGCGCCGTCGACCGGCGCCCCGACACCGGCCGACAGCGCCGCGCCCGGCCCCGGCGCGGTGGCCGCCGAGTTGACGGGCAGCCCGGGCAGGGATACTCCGGTTCCCCGGTGCCGGGCCCCCCGCACGGCGTCCACGGCACCCTCAGTACCGCCCGCGCTGGCATCCCACACCGAGCCACGCCACCCATGCCCGGTGACCGCCGCACTCACCCCCGCGGTGATGTACTCATGCACCGCACCCGCCACGATCTCGCCCACCCCGCCGGCCACCGGCCGACCCACCGGCCGCACCACCCGCCCCACCAGATGCCCGACCGGATACACCAGCGGCCCCACCGCCGACCCGACCGCCCCACTGATCACCGCCTGGGTGGTCAACCCCGCATCCCAGCGGTGACGCACCCCCACCACCATCTGGACCGCCTGGCCGATGGCGTCCAACCCGACCTGCAACACCTGCCCCGACAGAATCGACACCCCCAACCGGCACACCGCCGACCGGGCGAAAAACCGGCCCGCCGCCTGCAACACGGCAACCGACGCGCTCGACCCACCGAACGTCCACGCACCCGCAGCGACCAGATACGCGATCTGCCCCGCGAGCAGCATCAACTCCTGCACCACCATGACCTTCGTGTACTGCACACCCACCGCGGTATCCCAGACGAACACGGCCACCTCCCGCGCACCGCCCGCCACCCCCGCCACCAGATGCGCGTCACCACCCAGCCCATCACCGGCCACCGTGAACGCCCGCGCCGCCGGCCCCTGCCAACCAAGGCGACGTACCCCCCGCCCCGGCACGGCGACCCGCTCCCGCGCCACCGCGAGCACACCCGAAACGTCGGCCCACTCCCGCGACAAGGCCCACAAACCATCCTCGTCCGCCTCCGGCCACCCATCACCGGTCACGACGAGAAACATCGTGCGCGCCCACTCCGGAAGCTGCATACCCATACCCGACATCCCCACCATCACCACACCGAACCGGCCGCCGCACCCGCCCCGACGCCCACCAGTACGGCACCAACCAGACCACCCGCCACGCAAGCGCCGAGCAAGCGCCGAGAAGTGTAGGCGTGTCAATCTCCTGAAACCGTAGAGACTTTGATCTTGAGGTTTTTAGATCTTGATGGTGGGGATGAGAATGGCGGCGTAGCCACCTGTCAAGACATCCCATGGTCCTCGATGTCAAGCAGCGATCTGTGGATTTTCTT
>CBIHNN010000083.1:0-21729 GCA_966211315.1 uncultured Micromonosporaceae bacterium
ATCAGGCCGGACGTCATCAGGCCGGACGTCATCAGGCCGGACGTCATCAGGCCGGGCGGCCCCCTCGCCACGGGACCCGCACCGAACGGGCCGTACGGCGCACCGCCGGTCGTGCCCCCGTACGCCCCCGCTCCGGGCGCCTCCCCGCGCCCTCCCGCTCCGCCCACCGGGCCTGGAAGCACTTATGCGCCGACCGGCCCCCCGGCCTCCGGCAGCCCCTTCGCCTCCGGCAGCCCCTTCGCCTCCGGCACGCCCGCGGCCGAAGATCCAGCCACCCCCGCCTCCGGTTCCACGCCCGCGCTCGGGACCTCGTCAGCTGCCGCCTCGGGTGGTCCGTCGTCCACGTCAGACTTCGCGCCTGCCTCCGGTTCGGTGCCTGCTTCGGGGCCGCCGCAGGTTTCGGGGCCAGCCCCCTTCTCGGGCTCGGCATCCGTGGTTCGCTCGGCGTCTGTGCCCGTGTCCACGTCCGGGCATACTTCCGGCTCTGCGCCCGTATCCGGCACTGCACATGTTCCGAGTTCCGCGCATCTTTCCGGCCCTGTGCCTGCATCCAGCCCTGCGCCTGTGTCCGATCCTGTGCCTGTGTCCGACCCTGTGCCTGGTCGCGCGCATGTTTCGGGCACTGTGCCCGTGCCCGGCTCCGCGCACGCCTCTGTGCCTGTGCCCGGTTCGGGTGTTCTCCCGTTCGGTTCCGGTTCCGGCGGTCACGCCGGTTCAGGCCTCGGAGACCATGGGTCAAATCCGGACGGGTTCGCCGCTCCGCCCGCATTCTTCGCCGGCGACAACTCCGCCGGTGACGGAGCCGGCGTTCAGCCTGGACCGGACTACCCCGCGCCGCAGGGAGGGTCGCAGGCGTTCGGTGTCAGTGTCGCGAACGGGCCCGGCGGCCCCATCTCGTCGTCCGCCGTCTCCAGCGCGCCGGCGGCGTTCGCGGGCTACCACGATCCCGCCCCGGGCGAGGCCGGAAACGGCGCGTCCGTCTACGGCCAGCCTGGAGACAGCCAGCCTGGAAACGGCGCGTCCGTCTACGGCCAGCCTGGAGACAGCCAGCCTGGAAACCGCGCGTCCGTCTACGGCCAGCCTGGGAACAGCCAGTCTGGGAACGGCCCGTCCGTCTACGGCCAGGTCGGTAATGCCCAGTCCGGCTACACGCCCGGGTATGGCGAGCCCCGTCATCCCGGCGGATCCGTGTCCGGCGGATCCATGTCCGGTCGGCCTGGCCACGACGAGGGTTCCGAGCCGAGCAGTTTCGGCGACGACCGCGTCGGTACGCAAGGCTCCCGGACGAATTCCTCTACCGCGGCGTTCGGCAGCCCGGCGGGTACGCACGAGCGGCCCGACGGTACGTTCGGCGAACAGTGGGATCCGGGCCCGTCTAGCCACCAGCAGTACGCGTTCGGCGGCTCGTCAGCGACCGCTCAGGTGTCCGGGGGCAGGACCGCTGGGCCCGTAGGTCACCCGTCAGCATCCACCCCGAATGGAACCGACATCGCCAGCGGAACCGGCTCGACCGACGTGACCGGCAAGGCGAACGGCAGCGCCAAGCCAGACGGTAACGGCGGATCAGTGTGGGCGCCGCCGTCGGAGCCGCACGCGTACGGGCCCCCTCCGTATCCGGCGCCGAACTCCGGGTCGCCGTTCGTGGTGCCCGCCGTTCCGGTGGCGTCCGCGGATGACGGTCAACGGTTGCGGGCGGCCAGTTCCCGTCCGCCCCGGCCTGAGTGGGCCCCGCGGGCGGTTCCGAGTGGAGCCTCCGACGAGGTGCCGCCGCACCGTCCGACGGGCTCCGCCCGGGTGTCCGTACCGGAGATCGGGTCGGCGCATGTTCCAGCGCCGGCGTTGCCGGCATTCCCACCGTCGATGATCATGCCGACCGTCCCGATGGCGCCCGCCGAGGCGGAACCGGTCAGGCCGGACGCAGGTACGCCGGAAGCTGACGCAGGTACGCCGGAAGCTACAGGCGGACAGGCTACGCCGGAGCAGACCGGGGACAACCCGTGGGCGGACAGGTCCGAGCCGGGTGGCTCGACCGGTCGACCGCCGGGGATCTCCGCCTTCGGCGGTCAGCGGGTACGCGTGCCCGGAGCGTCATTGGCCGATCTGCAGACGAGTTCGGGGAGCGGCTTCGTGCCGGTCCGGCCCGCCGACCCGGCCGAGCCGTGGAGCCAGAACGTCGATCTCAGTATGGCGGAGCCTCACGCCGTACCCCTGCCGCGCACCCCCGCCAACCGGCCGTCGGCTACCGACGCCGATGGGGCGCCCGCCCGGCCCGCGCCGGTGGGCCGGGTATCGACGGCCAGCGCGTCGGTGCCGTCGGCGAACCGGATCGCTCCACCGTCGGAAATGCAGGATCAGCCGATACCCCTGGCGTCGTCGATGTCGCGTCCCCGCGTGTACGGGCGTGCCGTCCAGCCCGAAAGGGACCAACCCGCACCGGCCGACGATCCGGCATCGCAGCTCAACAGCCCGGCGGCAATCAACGCGGCGGCAATCAACGCGGCGACGATCAACGTGGCGGCGGACCTCAGCGGTGTTCAGACGAGCCCGCCGAAGCAGCACGACGCGCCCGGTGAGGGTCAGGGCACCTATATCGCCGCGTTCGGCGGATCGGCGCCGGGCCCGGCGTACGGCGCGAACGGGCACCCCCCCGTCGGCGGTCACCGCCCGTACGGCGAGTACACCACGGACATGGCGGGGCAGGGCCCCCCGGCGCGGCCGTACGGCGAGCACACCACTGACCTCGCGGGCCGCGGAGCAGCCGTTCATGAACCACCGGCCCAGGCTTCGCCGCCTCCGGCGATGCCCGGCCCCGCGATGCCGGGAACAGCGATGCCCGGAACAGCGATGCCCGGCCCCGCGATGCCCGGAACAGCGATGCCCGACCCGGCTATGCAGGGACCGGCCGCCCGGGCGACGGTGACGCCGCCCGACCCGTCGGAGACGACGAGTTGGCCGGGGCCAGCTTCGGACGAGGACGACGGTTCGCTCGCCGATCAGAGCCTGTTCGACTCCTTCAAGCCGGAGGAGCCCTCGGCGTCGCCCGCGCCCCCTCCGCACGTCCGCAAGTTGCCCGTTCTGGTGGCGGTGCTGGCGGCGGCCGTGCTGCTGGTCGCGCTTCCGCTCAGCGTGGTCTGGCTGGTGGCGCAGTCCGGGGACGAGACGTTCGCGCCGAAGCCGGGCGACTGCGTCCAGAAGGAGGGCGACCGGCCGGTAGCGGCGACATGCGGCCAGCCGAACACGTTCACCGTCGTGTCGACTGTCGACGACAAGGCGAAGTGCGCCGACCCGGGTCAGCCGTACATCGTGAACCCGACCGAGGACGGGAATACCGAGGTGCTCTGCCTGAAGCCGTCCGACTGACAACCGCTCGCCGGTTGAACAGGGGCGGCTCGACTCGCGTATCAAGGGCATATGCGGATGGACCCCGTTGATCGGGCACGATGGGGCTCATGACCCCTCGCGTACGGGCGCCCGAGTTCCAGGGCCGCGGCTGGCTGAACACCGGTGGGAAGGATCTGAGGCTGGCCGACCTCGCAGGCAAGATCCTGATCCTGGACTTCTGGACGTTCTGTTGCATCAATTGCCTGCATGTTCTGGACGAGCTGCGGCCGCTCGAGGAGAAGTACGGCGACGCCCTCGTCGTGATCGGTGTGCATTCGCCGAAGTTCGAGCACGAGCGGGATCCGGACGCGCTGGCCGCCGCGGTGCAGCGGTACGGAGTGACACATCCGGTTATCGACGACCCGGACCTGCGGATGTGGCAGCAGTACGCGGCAAAGGCCTGGCCGACGCTGGCCGTGGTCGACCCGACGGGTTATCTGGTGGCGTCCATGGCCGGCGAAGGCCACGCCGAGGGCCTGTCCCGCCTGATCGACGAGCTGATCGCGAAGCACGAGGCCGTCCTGCACCGCGGCGGCGGCACGTACGTGCCGCCGGCCGCTGCGGCGACGGTGTTGCGGTTTCCGGGCAAGGCGCTGGCCCTGCCGGACGGGAACCTGCTGGTCTCGGACTCGGCGCAACACTCGCTCGTCGAGTTGGCACCGGACGCTGCAACCGTGGTTCGCCGAATCGGCACCAAGCAGCGTGGCCGCAACGACGGACCCGGCGACGCCGCGTCATTCTCCGAGCCGCAGGGCCTGTGCCTGCTCCCCGACCACGTCGCCGAGATCGCCGGGTACGACCTGGTCGTCGCGGACACCGTCAACCACCTGCTGCGCGGCGTACGCCTGGGGACGGGCCGGGTGTGCACGATCGCCGGTTCGGGCCGGCCGTGGCGGTCGAGCGTGGACGATCACGCGCACGACGCCCTCGCGGTCGACCTGTCATCCCCGTGGGATGTGACCTGGTACGACGACCGGGTGATCGTGGCCATGGCCGGTATCCACCAGTTGTGGTGGTTCGACCCGATCAGGCGCACCGCCGGTGTGTACGCGGGCACCACCGTCGAGGCGCTGCGCGACGGCCCGCTCCCGGACGTGTGGCTGGCCCAGCCGTCCGGCCTGGCGGTCGCGGGCGATCGGCTCTGGCTCGCGGACAGCGAGACGTCGGCGGTCCGGTATGTCGAGGACGGGGTGCTGCGTACCGCCGTCGGACAGGGACTCTTCGACTTCGGGCACGTGGACGGGCCGGCCGATCAGGCGCTGCTGCAGCACCCCCTGGGCGTGTGCGCGCTGCCGGACGGTTCGGTGCTGGTCGCGGACACGTACAACGGAGCGGTCCGCCGCTTGGACCCGGCGACGGGGCAGGTGTTCACCGTGGAGAGCGGGTTGGCCGAGCCGAGCGACATCGTCCTGACCGCCGATGGCGGCGTGGTGGTCGTGGAGTCGGCGGCGCACCGGCTCAGCCGGCTCGCGCAGAACGTGGTGAGTGTCGTCGACAACGGCCGGCGCAGGGTCGAGCGGCCGCCGTCGACCGTGGCGGCCGGCGAGGTCACGCTCGATGTGATCTTCGAGCCGCCGCCGGGGCAGAAGCTCGACACCACGTACGGGTCACCGATTCGGGTCGAAGTGTCGGCGTCACCGCCGGAGCTCCTGGTGCAGGGTGCCGGAGTCACCGGCGAACTGTCCCGTCGGCTGCTGCTCGCCCCGGGTGAAGGTGTGCTGCAGGTCGTCGCACAGGTGGCGACCTGCGACGTCGAGGACGAACACGGTGCCTGCCACCTGACCCGGCAGGACTGGGGCGTACCCCTGATCGTGGCCGACGGCGGGCCCGGACGCCTCCCGCTCGTCCTGCGCGGCCTGAACACCTGAACTCCCTTTCGGGCCGCCGACCGAAAGCCGCCGACCGCGTCGATCAGCGCCCGTAACCTGAGACGGACGACCGGTCCTCAGGAAGAGCCGGGACGAACGGCGTGACCGCGCCGAGCGCCTCCCGCACCCGTCCCGCCAGCGCGACGGCGCCCGGCGTGTCCCCGTGTACGCAGATCGACGCGACCGGGCACGATACGACCGTCCCGTCGACGGCGACCACGGTTCGATCGGCGGCCATCCGGTGGGCCTGGGCGACCGCCTCGTCGGGGCTGAGCAGCGCCCCCGGGGCGGTCCGCGGTACGAGCGTCCCGTCGGGCCGGTAACCGCGATCCGCGAAGCCCTCGCCCACCGCGGTCAGCCCCGCATCGCAGGCCAGCCGGAACAACACCGAGCCCGGCTGGCACAACACGGGCAGGGACGCGTCGTACGCGAGGACCGCCGCCACCACGGCGGAGGCCTGACCCGGGTCCACCGCGGCCGTGTTGTAGAGGGCGCCGTGCGGCTTCACGTACCGTACGGCGGTGAACGCCGACAGGGCGCCGAGCTGGTAGAGCACGTCGTCGCGGAGTTCGTCGTGGGCGTACTCGATGTGCCTGCGACCGAAGCCGGCCAGGTCACGGTAGCCGACCTGCGCACCGACGGCGACGCCGTTCGCGGCCGCCGCCCGGCAGACCCGGGCCATGGTGGTGGGGTCGCCGGCGTGGAAGCCGCAGGCGACGTTGGCGGAGGTCACGATGGCGAGCAGGGCGTCGTCGTCGCCGAGGCGCCACGCCCCGAAGCCTTCCCCGAGGTCAGCGTTCAGGTCCACAAAACGTCACCGTAGTACCCGGACGGACCTGGGCGAGCGGGGTCACGTCGTCGACCACGGCGATCACCGGGTAGCCGCCGGTGGTCGGATGGTCGGCGAGGAAGATCAGCGGCCTGCCGTCCGCAGGCACCTGGACGGCGCCGAGGACGACGCCCTCGCTGGGCAGTTCGCCGGTGATCGCACGGGTCAGCGGCGGCCCGTCGAGCCGGACGCCGATGCGGTTGCTGTGCGGGTTCACGGTCCAGGTGGTGGTGAGGAGCGCGGTGGCGTCGGAGAACCAGTCGTCGCGCGGCCCGAGCCGCACCCGCAGCGGGCCCGGATCAGCCTGGTCGGCCGCGTGACCGGGTGGACCGGTGGGGGCCCCGAGCGGCAGGCGGTCGCCGGAGCGCAGTACTGCCGGCCCGAGACCGGAGAGCACGTCGGTACAGCGACTGCCGAGCACGGGTTCGACCGCGATGCCGCCGGAGAAGGCCAGGTAGGAGCGCAGACCGCGGATCGCCGTACCCACATCGAGGACCGAGCCCGCGGCGGCCTCGACGACCGGTCCGGCGTCGACCCGGTCGAGCCGGATGCGGGCCGTGGCGCCGGTGACGGCAACGACCGCGTCGCGCAGCAGGCGGACCGCGCATCCGCCGAGCGTGGTCTCCAGGGCGGCCGCGGACGCCGGGTTACCGACGAGGGCGTTGGCTCGCCGCAGGGCGGGCACGTCGAGCGCGCCGGACCGCGGCACCCCGATATGCGCGTAGCCGGGCCGACCGAGGTCCTGCACGGTGGTCAGCGGCCCGGCCCGCACGACCTCGATCACGCGGTCACGAACCGCACACGCGTACCGGGCACCAGCAGGGCGGGCGGGTCGCGGTGCACGTCGAAGAGGACCAGGTCCGTCCGCCCGACGATCCGCCACCCACCGGGTGAGGCGGCCGGGTAGATGCCGGCATGGTCGCCGGCCAGCGCGACGGCGCCCGCGGGCACGCGCGGCCGTGGCGCAGCCAGCCGTGGCACCGCGCCGTTCAAACCGCTGAGGTACGCGAACCCGGGCGCGAACCCGCTGAAGGACACCCGCAGTTCGGTGCCGGTGATCCGGGTGACCGCCGCGCGGGGGCTGACACCCCAGTGTCCGGCGACGAAGTCGAGGTCCTCCCCGTCGAAGACCGTGGGCACCTCGACGAGCGGCCCGCGCTGTTCCGTGTCCTTCTTCGGCGTCCACCCGTCGAGCAGACGGGCGACCCGTTCCGGATCCGGTACGCCGTCGAGCAGCACGGTCGTCGCGCCGGGGACGATCTCGTCGGTGTTCAGGTCACCGGCTTCGCGGCGGCGCCACAGTTCGGCCCGCCAGGCGTCGACGGAATCTCCCGCCTCGATGAGCAGCGCATGGGCGCCGACTGGCCGTATTCTCATGGCTCCGGCCGTACTCTCATGGGGTCATTGTGCCGTGACCGACCTCCCAACCGTAAACTACTTTTTAGTAACCTACGCTGCCGTAACCTGGATGCCGTGACGACTGAAGCCCCGTTCCGGATGAAGCCGGCCGACCTCGGCAAGCCGAGGATGCGCGGCTCGCTCCATGCGTACGCGTTCTTTGTCGCCATCGTCGGCGGCATCGCGCTCTGCTCCCTCGCCGCGTCACGGCCGGGCATCGCCCCGATCGTCAGCTGCGCCATCTACAGCCTGACCGTTCTCGGGCTGTTCGGGATCAGCGCGCTCTACCACCGCAGGGTGTGGTCCGAACGCGGGTACCAGATCATGCGCCGCCTCGACCACTCGATGATCTTCATCTTCATCGCGGGCACGTACACGCCGCTCTGCGCGCTCCTGCTGAACCCGCTGAAGGCGACGATCTACCTGGCCCTGGTCTGGGGTGGCGCGATCGGCGGCGTGATCCTCAAGTTCCTCTGGCCACACCTGCCGCGCTGGATCGGCGCGCCGTTGTACCTGGCACTCGGCTGGGTCGCGGTCGGCATCATGCCGGACATCCTGCACACCGGCGGCGTGACCACGGTCGTCCTGCTCTGCGCGGGCGGCCTGGCGTACAGCGCCGGCGCGGTCTTCTACGCCCTTCGCAAGCCGAACCCGTGGCCGACCGTCTTCGGTCACCACGAGTTCTTCCACGCCTGCACGCTGGTCGCGGCGATCTGCCACCAGGTGGCGATCTACTTCGCCCTGTACGCCTGAGGCCGCGTACGCCTGATGGCCGCGTACGCCTGATGGCGGACCGCCGTGACTCGCAGATCGGACTCGCCAGATCAGACCGGCGGGCGACGAACCTCGCGGTACTCGTCGACCACCTCGCCGGGGTGCGCGGCCGGACGCTGAACCACGGTGGTACGGCGCCGGCTCCGCCAGAACCATGTCGTGAGGATGAGGCCGACGAGTCCGGCCAGCATCAGCACCCAGCCGACCACATTCAGGTCGAGGACGCCGAGATCCGCGTTGACCGCGAAGGCCAGAATCGCGCCGAGCGCCATGAGGAAGATACTTCCGCCGATGCCCACTGTGCCCTCCTAGCCACTCCACTGGCCTGGTGGCCAGTATCGGTCGTGCAAGAGCGATGTACCCAGGTGCACCTGAAGCCAATCAGGCAAGCTGGACGGCATGACCACACGCACCGTCGTGCTGATGCGGCACGCCAAGGCGGAGACCCCCGACGGCGTCTCCGATCTGGATCGTCCTCTCGCCCGGCGCGGAGCCTCCGACGCCGCGGACGCAGGTGGCTGGCTCGCAGACCGGAAGCTGCATCCCGGCCTCGTCCTCTGTTCGCCCGCCCGGCGTACGCGGGAGACCTGGCACGCGGTCGCATCAGCGCTCGCCGAGGAGGGTGTCACCGCCCCCGAGGTCCGGTACGAGCGGACACTGTACGCCGGAAACGCGGACGACCTGTTCGACCTCATCCGCACCGTTTCCGACGAGTTCACAACGGTGCTGGTCGTCGGTCACAACCCGACGATCTCCGACGCGTCGGACCGGCTGGCGCCCGGCGACACGATCAGCGCGTTCACCGGGCTGAAGACGTCCGGGCTCGCCGTCCACCGCTGCACCGGCCCCTGGTCGTCGCTCGGCCCGGAGACGACCGAACTGGTCGAACGTCACACCGCCCGCGCCTGAGTCCGTGCACCGCGACGGCCGGCGAACTCCACGGGGGTGGGAGCCGGGCCGGCCGTCGCGTCTACCGTAGATCTCAGAACGCTTCGTCGGGAAGGTCCATCAGGTCCAGCGTGGCGTTCTCGATGATGCGGCGGTCGGCGCCGACCCGGGGCAGGATCTCCTGGGCGAAGAACCGGGCGGCGGCGACCTTGCCCTCGTAGAAGGCCTTGTCGCTGGGCGGGTTCTCGCCGTTGAGAGCCCGCAGCGCGACCTCGGCCTGACGCAGCAGCAGCCAGGAGAGGACGACATCACCCAGGGCGAGCAGGACGCGGCGGCTGTGCAGCCCCACCTTGTACAGCTCTGTGGTCTCCCCGCGCTGCGCGGCGGCCAGCCAGCCCATCATGGTGCCGAGGACGGTCTGCAGCTCGCCGAGCGCCCGGCCGAGCGCCGCGCGCTCCTGCTTGAGCTGGCCGTTGCCGGCCTCGGAGTCGATGAACTGCTGGATGTCGCCGGCGATGACGGCGAGGGCGCGGCCCTGGTCCTTGACGATCTTCCGGAAGATCAGGTCGAGGCTCTGGATCGCCGTGGTGCCCTCGTACAAAGTGTCGATCTTGGCGTCCCGGACGTACTGCTCCAGCGGGTAGTCCTGGAGGAAGCCGGAGCCGCCGTACGTCTGGAGCGACTCGTGACTGAGCAGCTCATACGCCCGCTCCGAGCCGACGCCCTTGACCAGCGGCAGGAGCAGGTCGTTGACCCGCTTCGCCTTGGCCGTGGCCTTCTCGTCACCGTCGTGCTGGGCGATCGCGATGGCGTCCTGCCAGGTGGCGGTGTAGCAGACCAGGGCGCGCAGCCCCTCCGAGTACGCCTTCTGCACCATCAGCGACCGGCGTACGTCGGGGTGATGCACGATCGTGACGCGTGGGGCTGCCTTGTTCGAGTTCTGCAGCAGGTCGGCGCCCTGTACGCGACTCTTCGCATAGTCGAGCGCGTTCAGGTAGCCGGTGGAGAGGGTGGCAATCGCCTTGGTGCCGACCATCATCCGGGCGTACTCGATGACCATGAACATCTGCCGGATACCGTCGTGGATATCGCCCAGCAGCCAACCCTTGGCCGGGGTTCCGTGCTCGCCGAACGTCATCTCGCAGGTGTTGGAGACCTTGAGGCCCATCTTGTGCTCGACGTTGGTGGCGTAGACGCCGTTGCGCTCGGTCAACTCACCGGTCTCGTCGAAGTGGAACTTCGGCACGATGAACAGTGACAGGCCCTTGGTTCCCGGGCCGCCCTCGCCCTCGACGCCGACCGGGCGAGCCAGCACGTAGTGGATGATGTTCTCGGTCAGATCGTGCTCGCCCGAGGTGATGAACCGCTTCACGCCCTCGATGTGCCACGAGCCGTCGGCCTGGGGGATCGCCCGGGTACGCCCGGCGCCCACGTCGGAGCCCGCATCGGGCTCGGTGAGCACCATCGTCGAGCCCCACTGCTTCTCGATGAAGAGCTGGGCCCACTTCCTCTGCTCGTCGTTGCCCTCGACGTGCAGCACGTGCGCGAACGACGGGCCCGACGAGTACATCCAGATCGGCGCGTTCGAGCCGAGGACGAGCTCCGCGATGGACCACCACAGCGCACGTGGCGCGGCGGTACCGCCCAGCGCAGCGGGGATGTCGAGGCGCCAGAACTCGGCGGCCATGAAGGCCTCGTACGACTTCTTGAACGACGCCGGCACCGGCGCGGTGTGCGTGGCCGGGTCGAAGCGGGGAGGATTGCGGTCGCCGTCCTCATAGCTCGCCGCGAGGTCTTCGCGTGCCAGCCTGTCGACTTCGGCGAGGATGTCGCGGGCGGTGTCGGCGTCGAGATCGCCGTACGGCGCCTGCCCGAACGACCGTTCCGCCCCGAAGACCTCGAACAGGTTGAACTCGAGATCCCGCAGGTTGCTCCTGTAGTGGCTCATGGCGCCGCCCCGCTTCCCGGACAAGGGGTTACTCGTCAGTAACGAATACTGTATTACCCGCGAGTAGCTTGCGGCAACCCCATGATCGGCCGCCCTCGTACCGCCGTACCGCCCGTTCACACCGGCCGGGTTGACACCCGCAGGGTGACCACCCGGTGACAAGGCGCCACCTTTAGGCCTATTTGCAAGGCAACCCGCCGCTGGACGTATCGACGCGTCCCGAGCCTCGTTGACCCGGGCAGATATCCGTCGTTCCGCGGATAACGCCGCGGAAATGGGACGACGGAGCAGACCGGGGAGGTCACATGCTGCTCAGCACGTTCCGTACCCTCATTCCGCAACCGCGGGAGGCCCACCAGCCCCGCCACTACGTGGGTCGGCACCGCCAACCCGACCCGGTCGAGATCGTGGTCGAGGAACCCGAACCGTCGGACGAGCTGGAAACCGAATCGCACGCCGCCTGAGCTCAGTTGCCGGCGGTGCCGTACTCCCAGCTGGGGACCGGCGCGGCGGTGGCGCTCTCGGCGCCCGCGTACTCCAGTAGCACCAGTGCGATGTCGTCGTCGAGGCGCCCGCGTACCCACTCCACCAGTGCGGTCTCCAGCGATGCGAGACCATCGCCGACCGTGCCGTGACCGAGCAACCGCCAGGCCCGGTCGGCAGTCGGGAAGAACTCACCGTCCCGGCGCGCCTCACCCAGACCGTCGGTGAAGAGCAGCAGCCGGTCACCCGGCTCCAGCCGCTCCACCCGGGGCTCGGCCTCCGGCATGAAACCCAGGGGCGGTGCCGGCGCGGAGGGCTCCAGGGAGATCGCCTGGCCCCGGCGCAACAGCAACGGCGCCGGATGACCACAGTTGACGATCGTCAGCGTCCCACCACGCTCCTCGACGAGCGCGGCGGTCACGAAGTCCTCGTCGCCGACGCTGCGGGCCACAGCCCGGTCCAGGTCCGCGACGATCGCGCGCAGATCGGCCCGCTCGTACGCGACGTGCCGGTACGAGCCGAGCACGATGCTCGCCAGCCGGACGGCGTCGAGTCCCTTGCCCCGCACGTCGCCGATGATGACCCGCACGCCGTACGGCGTGTCCAGGGCCTCGTACAGGTCGCCGCCGATGTCGGCCGTGGCCGTGGCCGAGATGTACCGGCCGGCTACCGCGATCGAACCCACCCGCGGCCCGATCGGACGCAACACGGCCTGCTGCGCCACCGAGGCGAGCCGGGACAGCTCGGCGATCCGCTCGACCTGGCGCTGCCGGATGACGGCCACCGCCGAGGCGATGCCGGTGGAGACGACGACGCCGATCAGGTTGATCACGTCACCCATGCCGATGCTGTCACCTGTGGCGGCGAACACGGCGCCGACCCCCACCGACAGGCCGCCGACCGTCAGCACGATGCGCCAGGACGCGAACGCCGCGGCCAGGAACGGCGCCGCCGCCACCAACCCGATCGAACTCGCCTGGCGGCCGTTCGCGACCTCCACCGCGGACACGACGACGAGCAGCACAACGGCCGCGCCGAGACCGGCACGGGATCCTGGGCTCAGCGGGCGTCCGCCCGGCGGTGAAAGACTCATGGGTACGCGAACAGCATGCCTGATACACCCACGCTACTGAACCGTGTTAACCCCTAGAACGAGCGCGATCTGTCCACCCGTCCGGCGCGGACGATCGACCGGTGACCGGCGGACGTCGGTCGGCCGGTGCGCGGAGCGCACCCTGTTACAGGGTCGTGACACCATGGCCCGATGGACGTCGATCTGCTGGCCCGGCTGAAGGCTGCGTTCCGGTGGACCGATCCCGGCCCGCACAGCAGCCACCTGGTCAGTGACCGGTCCGGCTGGTGGCGCGACCCGGTCGTACTCGACCGGCTCGGCCCTGCTCTGGCGGCGCTGCACCCGGACGCCCAGCCGACGGTCGTCGTCGCCGCGGAGGTGACCGGCTTCCTGATCGGTCCCCTCGTCGCGCGGACGATCGGCGTCGGCTTCGTCGAGGCGTACCGGGCCGAACGGCCGCGGTTGGTCGCCGAGCCGATGACCTGGGGTACGGCCGACCTCGATCATCGTGGCGAGACGGTGACCCTCGGCGTACGCGACCGGCTGCTCGGCGCGGGCGACCGCGTGCTCGTCGTCGACGACTGGGCCACCACCGGCGCCCAGGCCAGAGCGTTGTACGCGGCGGTCCGCCTGCTCGGCGCGGAACCCGTCGCCACCGCCGTGATCGTGGATGAGACCCGGTCCCATGTGGCCGCCGAGCTGAACATCCGCGGCCTGGTCCGCGGCAACGATCTCTAACGGGACGGAGACGGCGAGATGGGTCGCTTCCTCTTCGGCAACTGGTTCTCCCGCGGATACCTGGTCCTCGTCGCCGCGGTGGCGGTCGTGGTCGGCATCCTGCTCCTGCTGTCCGGGCCCGATGCGAGCCTCGCGGGGGTCTGGCTGCTCGCCGTGACGCTGCCCGGATCGGTGCTCGTGATCAGGCTGATCGGCGACAACCTGGCACTGTCGGGCGGGCTGGCGGCCGCCACCGTCACCGCGGCCGTCGTCATCGGGACGTTGATCAACACGGCGGTCATCAGCGGCATCGTCCACCTGATCCGGCGAGTCCGCCGGACCAGGTCCACGTAGCGAGCGTCAGGTCGAGGCGCCCACTGTGGACAGTGTTCCGAACATCCGGCGCAGGTGGCTGGCCGCCTCCTGCTGGGCCAGCTCGGCCTTGTCGAGCACCGCCGCGGCGCCGAAGAACTCGTGCATGACGCCGTCGTACCGGCTCAACGTCGTCGGTACGCCCGCCTCGTCAAGGTGCCGGGCGAACTCCTCGCCCTGCGAACGCAGGATGTCGCGCTCGTCGGTGATGACCAGGGTCGGCGGGAGGCCGGCGAGCTGGACGGCGGGAATCGACAGCAGATCGACCCGCAGATCCTTGACCCCCTCCGGTACGCCCTCGAACGCGTGCATCGCCATCCAGGAGAGCAGCGGCCGGTTGAGCGGACGGGCGTCGGCGGCGTCGTCCATCGACTCGCCGAACTGTTCACCGGTGGTCAGCGGGTAGACGAGGACCTGGGCTACCGGGACCCGCGCACCGGCCCGGGCCAGCTGCCAGGAGGTCGCCGCGGCCATGTTCCCGCCGACAGACTCGCCACCGATCGCGATCCGGGATGCGTCACCGCCGAACTCTGCCGCGCACTCCCCGATCCACCGGTACGTGGCGAGCACGTCATCGTGCGCCGCCGGAAAGACGTGTTCCGGGGCGCGCCGATACTCGGGTGACACCACGATCGCCCCCGTCTTGTTGACCAGCCCGCGGCACGACGCGTCGTACGTGTCGACGGTGAACAGCACCCAGCCACCCCCGTGAACCCAGAGGATCACCGGCAGCGGCTCACCGGACATGCTGCCGGTGGGGTGGTAGATCCGGATCGGCAGGTCGTGGCCGTCCGGACCGGGGATGGTGATGTTGCGGACGTCGCCGACGGGCTCAGGTCCGGTGAAACGGCCGTCCTCGGACAGAATCCTGCGCACCGCGTCGACCGGCGTGGGCTGCTTCCGGGCCTGGTCGGGTTCGAGGGTCTCGAACGGCAGCGGGACGAGCGCCGAGAACGTGTCGAGGATCCGCTGCGCCTGTGGGTCGAGCACCCCGGACGGGTCCGTGGCCAGCATGATCTGCCGTCCGGAGAGCCTGTCGCGGATCCTGTCCGTCAGCGCGGCGAGCGGGTCGGCAATGAGGTGCCCGAGCTTGCCGGACGGCGCGTTCGGGTGCGCGTACGTGGGTGCGGACCGCTTGGCGGCCAGGAACTGGCGGCCGAGCTGCCGCATCTTTACGGGGCCGACGAGCTGACGGAACCGCGGCAGGAACGTGCCCTCCTCCTCGGCGACGTGGTGCCGTACCTCGGCGATGAGCCGGGCAAGGGCGTCCTCGAACTCCGGATCTCCGGGCTCGTTGTCGTTGAGGATCACCAGTAGTTCCTTCATGCCCTGGTGCACGTCGATCCTGTGCTGCGGGTCCTCGCCCGCCTCAGCCATGGCCGGGTAGACGATCCTCTCCTCCGCGTCGGCGTGCAGGGACAACTCGAACACCACCTGGTTCGCCAGCACGCGGCGATCACCCCGACCGGCTTCCAGATGCTGGAACTGGCGTTCCACGACAGCGTGGTCGTCGGCGATCAGGTGGTCGACATCGCCGGGCCCGGTCTCGTAAGACAGCGACATATCGGCTGAGTACCCCGCAGGTGAGACAAATACACGTTCAGCTGGGCCCAGGGCATGCGCCGGTCTCGCGACGCGAGATCAGCCGGGCGGCACGTTCCAGCAGCCAGGGGCCGACGACCTCGTCACGCTCGTACCCAGCGGCCGGCCCCCGGGGGCCGCGGACCACGAGGGCCGCGAGACCCGTCCCGGAGGCGCGCACGATCCCGTACTCACATGGCGAGGGCCGGCCAAGCCGCGATCCGGTGAAACGATCTCTCACGGAGACTCAGACGGTCGCATGGGTGCGCACGAGCTGGATCATCGACACGTTCCAGGAGCAGCCGATCTGACTCATCACCTCGATGTGCGCGTTCTTCTGATCCGGATACATGAAGCTGGACCCGGAGAACGAGGTTCCGGGGATGTCGAACCAGGCGTAGTCGAATCCGTCGGGGTGCCCGTTCCAGGTGACGCTGAGAAAGTTGGATTGCAGGTTCGAGCAGTTCACCGTCACGGAGACCTTGGCGACGCGGTCCGTGTACCACGTCGTCGGGGCACTCCTGTAGTCACCGGCGCCGGACCGGGAGAAGCGGGTGCTGGCAACATTCCGCCAGGCCTTCGCCTCCACGTAGTCCACCGCGGACGTCACTGACAGCCGCGCCGCATTGCCGTTGTAGACGGCCTTCCAGTACCCGGACGTGTGTTGCTTGATCCGGGCCGAGAACCGCCCGGTCGCTGCCGCCGTCGTCGTGGCGATCTGGGTGTACGAGCTCCCGTGGTAGCTCCGGAAGAGCAGCCGCACGATTCCGGCGTTCCCGGTGTTGCCGGCACCAGCAGTCCCCGACAGGGTGACGTAGGACCCCGCCTCGATCGGCTCGGGATCGACGTTGAAGCTGATCGTCGAGTTCATCGGGGCCGCCTGCACCGGCGCGGCGATCGATGCCGTACTGAGAACCGCGACGACCGGAATCACCATCGCCTGGAACGTGCGCTTCATGAACACCCTCGCCTAGCCGTGTTGTCTTAATTATACCTTTCTACCGCAAAACGGACAGAATGCGCCAGGTCCGGCCGACTTCCGGCGGTTCGGGTCAGCACTGTCACGCATTCGACCCAGCGGCGCGCGTTCCGGTCAGGGGAAGGCACGCCGCAGGTCATGGCGCCGCATCGACCACCGGACAATGTGGACACTCACCCGCACCCATCTCAGACCGGGCCAGGAATGCATCCCGATCCGGGCTGTGGAGCACGCGGCCCACAGGACCGGCGGCGCGGCCGTCACCGGACAGCCCACCCGTGCGTGCCCCGACAGGTCACGTCATGCGACCTGGGGACATCCGCCGATCAGTCGGCCTTGTGCGGCACCGTCGGGGCGGTGAGGAACGCGTCCGCCGACCGCCGTCACGATCCGACCTTCCGGGTGAGCGGCAGGACATCCCGCCGCGACAGGCCGAAGATCACGGTGAGGGTGGCGACGGTCGCGGCAGCGAGCAGGTAGAAGCCCGGCGCCAGCGGGGCCTGCGTGGTGGTGGTCAACCACGTTGCCACGTACGGGGCGGTGCTGCCGAACAGGGTGATGCCGACGCTGAAGGGCACGGCGAATGCGGTGAAGCGGATGGCGGTCGGGAACAGCGACATGGTCAGCACTGCCCCGACCGTGTAGGCAACACTCAGGAAGACGTTGCACAGGAGCTGCCCGACCGCGGCGCCGACGAGGGTGGGATACGTAATGATGATCAAGAATCCGGGTACGGCGGTAACCGCGACCCCCAACATGGAGGCGATCGCCATCCGGCGTAGCGGAAACCGGTCGACGAGGTATCCACCGAACGGCGCGACCGCGGCCGCACCCAGGACCGCGATGAGGTTCGCCGCGTACGCGTCGGCGGGGGACAGCCCCGCTCCTCGGATCAGGTAACTGGGCATCAACACCGACAGCGTGTACCCGCCGATGGTCTGGGCGCCGTACCAGATCATGATCACTAGCATGGCCCGCTTGACCGTGCCCAGCGCCTGAGCGAGCGGCGCCGGACCCTGCCTGGCTCCCTCGCCCAGGGCGACGAACTCCGGGCTGTCCATCAGCCCGATGCGGACGTAAATTCCGACGATCCCGATCGGAGCCGCGATCAGGAACGCCACGCGCCACCCCCAGTCGGCCAGTTCACCCGGAGACAGCAGACTGGCCAGGACGAGGCTCACCGTTGCGGCGACTGCTGTCGCGAGAGAGCCGGCCGCATTGTTGATCGACGCGGTCAGTCCACGCCGGTTCACCGGCGCGTGTTCGAGAATCAGCAGCATGGCTCCGGGAAGCTCGGCGCTGGCCGACAGTCCCTGCAACATCCGGCACAACAGCATCAGCGCAGGGGCGAGAACACCCACCCTGGCGTACGTGGGCAGCAAGCCCAACGCCACGGTCGCGAGCGTCATGAGTAGTAGCGAGGAGGCGAGGGCGGTACGCCGGCCGAACCGGTCGCCGACGTGGCCGAAGACGACCGCGCCGACCGGGCGTACGACGTAACCGATGGCGAAGATCGCGAACGTGGCCAGCAGCGCCGCGACAGGGTCGCCGGGCGGGAAGAACTGCTGAGCCAGGGTCACCGCGAAATAGCCGTAGATCAACAGATCGTAGATCTCGATGAGATTTCCGATGCTGGCCGCGACCAAGACCCTACGGTAGCCGCCGACTCCATCGGACGTGGCGGAATGATGCATGGCGCACTCCTCTCGCATTCTCACAGACACGATGGACGCGAGGTGTCGGGTCATACATGGCCGTAGCGGTCCACTGATCCGCGCTTGCCGATCCCTCTGCGCCGGATCAGCCCGGCGTTTTCGGCAAGCGTTGAAGTGCTCTCGCATCCAGTGATCCCGACCAAGCTCGGCTGGTGACGCCGAGCTTGGTCGGGATGTACTCGACATGGCCCTTGGGCCGTGCGGCGGAGATGATCGGGTTGCTGGCGATCTCTTGTTGGACAGGGGCTAGGCGGCCAGGTCTGCGATCTGGCTTTCGCGGCTGATCAGCGGTGTCGAACTCTCCTTCGGGGATGGCGAAGTGGTCTTGCCCGTCCCGCCGACCCAGTCAACGTCACCAGCCGCGACTGGGTCAGCAACCGCTCGACCTCGTCATCCTCCGCCTGGCGCTGGTCGACAACGCTGCCGTACCCGTTGTTCTCGGCGATCGTCTGGAACGCTTCGCCATGGCTTCCTTCCCACCCACGGTCAGCATCCAGTTCCGGGAAGCCCGCCACCGCGCCCACGTCCGCGTCGAGGACCGCATCCGCACGGGCACGACCACCGGCCTCGGCCGGTTCCCGTCCCGGGTGTTCGCGATCAACCAGGCCTGGCTGGACCTAGCGCTGACCGGTATCGACCTGCTCGCCTGAACCCAAACCCTGCTCCTGGACGGCGACCTCGCCCGCGCCGAGCCGAAAAGCTGCGATACCGGCTCCTGCACGTCCGGCGCGGATCCTCCGCACCGGCCGCCGGACCTGGCTACGCATCACCGACGGCGGGCCCTGGGCCGAAGAAGTCATCACCGCGTTCGCCCGGCTTGCCAGCCTGCCTGACCGCTGACCCTAAACCACGATCTCGACCCTGCAACACCCCGGAGGAACCCGGCCATACGCCGGGCCATCAGCATGCCCACGAGCAAGAAACCCGCAAACGGCGCCCACCGACACCAAGATCAATCACTCATGAAGACCGAGGCTAGGCATGCACCACTGGTACCCGCTGCCGACGATACATCGACTCGCGACACTCGGTAGGTCTAGGAAAGCAAGCCGTGATCCGGTAGAAATCCGAGCCATGACACGCAGCCGTGGAGCCCTCGTCATGGTCAGCATCGCCGTCACCGTGCTCGCTCTCGCAATCGCCGTGATCGGCTGGGGCGGCAACGGATTGCAGGTCGCCAACGCGATCGCCGGTGTCCTCAGCCTCACCGTCGCGGTGATCATGGCCATCCGCTCCAAAAGCGAGCCGGAACCGCACGTCGGGCGGCGGTACTGGAATCCACCGAGGACGCGGTCGGGCGCGGGCGTGGTGCTGCTGCTGGGCGGGGTGGGCGCCGGCCTGATGCTCGTCGCCATCCTGGGCACGGTCGCCCTTCTGGTGCGCTGAAAGAGGTACGTACGCGGATCCCGGCCGGGTGTCAGCCGTACGGACGATTTTCGCGAACCGGACGAACGGTGGGAGTCAGGCAACCCGTCCGTCTACTCTCCACGGCGTGACGAAACTGCGCGTAATGAAGCCGTTCTTGGGAGTATCCGACGGCCGAGTGACGTTCGGCGAGGCGGTGGCCCGGGTTACCGAGTCGCTGAATCCACTGGGAGCGATCGGCAAGGTGATCGCGGAGTCCACGGCCTGCGCGGTGGCGTTGAAGGAGTTGGACGTAGCGGGCCGCCGGATCGACGCGGAGACCGAGGTGGCGCTGACCAGGCTGGCGAACCGCCGCCAGGATTCGGCCGCGTCGTTACGCCAGCTACGCCAGCAGGCCGGCGGCATCGAACTGACTGCGCAGCAGCTCCGGCAGTGCATCCGCAACATGCAGGCGGCGCTGGCCCGGCCCCGGACGACGGTCGAGGAGGCCCAGGTGTACGCGGCGCTGATCCGGGGCTTCAGCGACGAGCTGCTAAGCCACCACAACCAGCAGGGCAACCAGGTGCTGAGCGGCATCGACCGGGTGCTCAACGACCGGGACGGCGGCCCACCGGTGCGTCCCGTCGCGCCGCCCCCGCGCCGTGCGGAAACCACGGCCCGGCCACCGCAGAGCCAGCCGCGACAGGGCCAGCCGCGACAGGGCCAGCCACACCAGAACCCGCCCCGGCCGAAACAGAACGGTGGCCAGGGCGGCAAGCCGACCGGTACTCAAGGCAGCGGCAAGCCAGCTGGTGGCCGAGGCGGCAAGCCGAGTCCGGCGGGTAGGCAGAACGGGCAGGGCAGACCGGGGCAGGGCGCCGCCGGAAAGCCGGCGGGTAAGCCGGGTGGCAGGCCGACCGGTGGCGGTGAAGGTCGCCATGGCCGGTCGTAAGTCCGGTTGTCTGCTGGCCCTGACGTTTCCCTGCTGGATCGGCTACGCCGTCGGAATTCCCATCCTGTCGCTGGCCGCGCCCGTCCTCGTCCCATATCTCTACCGGCAGGATCCCGAGCAGTTCGCCCAGTACCGCACGGCCTGGCTGTGCATCCTCGGCATTGCGCCACTAATCGCCTACCTGCTCGTGTACTGGGCCAGTCCCGCCGAGGGGCGGCTGCGCGCACCCCGTTCCCGGGGCCACCCGCGCCCCCCGAAGCGCGTGCGGAACCCGCGCGCCCGCCGTCCGGGCCGCGTCACCGGATACCTGACCCGGATGGCCGCGCTGCTGGTGGCGACGTCCGTGGAGGCGTATCGATACCTGCCCGTGCATCCGGGGGCGCGCGGCGAACAAGCGTTACGCGAACTCGCTCCGCTGGCCGGTGGCGTGACCGTGGCGACCGCCGTCGTGCTGATCGTCATCCGCCTCTGGGACCGGCCCTACGTCCCGCCGATCACCGTGGAGCAGGTCCGCACCCAGATCCGCCAGGCCGAGAAGGCGCTGAAACGGATCAACGCGGACAACGCCCGGATGGAACGCATGGTCGCCGCCGTGGACGAGAAGCTGAGCGCCGCGCACAGCCGCCGCGACTTCGCCACCCTCAAGACAATGCACCACGAGTCGTACGGGTGCGCCGACAGCGTGCACGGCGTCTATCGCTCGGTGCAGGACTCGCACCGCGTCATGGCGCACACCGTCCGCGTGGTGCACCGATCGGCCTGGCAGCCGACGGGCATCGTGATCCGTGCGGTAAATCCGAAGAGCCGAGCCGAGTACGCGCGGCTGCGGGCCGACGCAGGCGGGCTCGCCGACCGGGTTTCCCGGCTGAGCGCGGCGACCGAGCACCACCTTTCCCTGGTCCAGCGCCTCAACGCGCGGACGGCGGACATCAAGCACACCATCCGGGACGAGTGCGGGCCCGCCGGACAGCGTTGGTTCGGCGCCCTGCAGGAACGCCGCGAGGCGGCCCGTATAGCGGAGGGAAAACCGGTCTGACGTTGAAGAGGCGGCGCAAATAGGACGGTGGACACCGGACGGGTGCGAGACGGGCACAGCCCGCGTAACCGGCTCCCGACGCGCGAACGGCGACCCGATCGGACCCGGAGAGGACGGCCGCCGAGGCAGGCTGATGGCACGTCGCTGTTTCAGCATTCCCGGATGCACGGACGCCCTGGTTGGGACTCGCCTCCTGGCCAGGGCTTGCGTTGTGGAACGGGTGACGGGAATCGAACCCGCACTGTCAGCTTGGGAAGAACGCGACAACCATCCCATCCGGTCCCGCCCGGTCCCGTACAGTGCCGCTGACCTGCGCATTCATTTCAGCCTCATCCCATGTCAAGGGACAGGACGAAGTCCTGTTCGACGGTCTTGGGTTGTCCCCGTGGGCG
>CBIHNN010000084.1:0-21682 GCA_966211315.1 uncultured Micromonosporaceae bacterium
GGCCCCCCCCCCCACGACCACGGAAAGTCCCGCGACGGTGCCGGCGAGCATGCCCGCACGGCCCAGCCGGGTCAGGACAGCTTTCACCGCAGACTGGTGCCGGCGGTGACCAGCGTCCGTTCGTACGGATCCTCGGCCAGGCCGGTGACGCCAGGCGCGACGCCGAGCCGGGCCCGTTCATGGGCGAGCGGGACGTACACGGCGCGGTTGAGCAGATCGGCTTCCAACGCGAGTGCCGCGGCGTGGCGGGCCGTCTGGTCGGTGACGCCGGCGGCCTGGGCCACCCGGGTGTCGAAGTCGGCGTCGCAGAAGCGGGCCAGGTTGTAGCTGCCGGAGCAGCCGAAGTCCGAGCTGAAGAACGCGATCGGGTCGCCGGTGTCGAGCAGGTAGGAGCGGGAGAGCAGAACCGCGTCGAAGCGGCCGGCGAGCAGGTCGGGCTCGAGCGCGGTGTATTCGCGCACCACGGTCTCCACCGTGAAGCCGCGGGACGTGAGGGCGGCGGCCAGGGCGGAGGCGACCTCGGGCAGCTCCGGCCGGTCGGTGTAGGTGGCCAGGGTGATCTTCGCTCCGGACGGGGTGGCCGCCGGCGCGGACGCCTGTGCCGCGCCTCGTCCGGCGGCGGCCCACGCCGACGCCGGCCCGAACAGTCCGGCGCCGATGTCGACGCGGGCCTCGTACACGCTGCTGACGATGCTTGCCGGGTCGGCGGCCGCGCGCGCTGCCGCCCGCAGCCCCGGGTCGGCGAACGTCCGTCCAGCGGTGCCGTTCAGATACAGCCCAACGGTGCGGGGGAGCGGGATCTCGATCAGGCGGCGGTCGCCGAGATTGGGGACCTGCGCGACCGGTACGGCGCTGACCACGTCGATCTCACCGGCGCGCAGCGCGCCGGCGCGGGCGGCTCCGTCGGGTAGGAAGCGCACATCCACGCCCGGGAGTTTGGGGCGCCCACCCCAGTAGTCGTCGAAGCGTTGCAGGGTGGCCGCAGAGGTGCCCTGCACTGCCGCCAGCCGGTACGGTCCGGTGCCGGCGCCGACGGGATCCGGGCTGCCCGGGTCGCGCTGGTACGCCTTCGGCGCCAGGATCGCGAGCGGCGGCGTGGCCAGCCGATGCAGCAGCACCGGATCCGGCTTCGCGGTACGCAGCTCCAGGGTCACGTTGTCGACGGCGGTGGCGGTCAGCTGGACAGCAGCGAGCGCATGGGGCGCAGGCTTCGCGGCGGCGGCGTGGGTGAGTGCGTCCGCGGCCGCGTCGGCGGTCAGCGCAGTGCCGTCGTGGAACGTGACACCGGACCGCAGGGTGATCCGGACGGTCGACGGGTCCACCGTGGACCAGCTCTCGGCCAGGGCCGGAGTCAGCATGCCGTTGCGGTCGAAGTTGACGAGGGTCTCGGCGACGCCGAGCTGCGTGATGATCGCGGCGTCGTCGGTGAACGGGGACATCTGCCGCTTGGGCTCGAACGCCAGACCCACCCGTAGCCGGCGCTCCGCGTTGTCACCGCTGGCCGTCGCGGCAAAACATCCCGCCGTGCTGCCCGCCGTCACCACAGCCAGCGTTGCCGCCATCAATGCCTGTCTCACGTGTTGCCTTTCGTGCCGGAGGGGATCGGATCGTCGGAGGGGACGGTGCGTACGAGCCGCCACATCGCGGCGGCCGCCAGCGCCGGTATGACGGCCAGCGCGGCCCATGGCGCAGCGGCCGCGGCGCCGCTCTCCGGCACCAGATCGAACAGTGCACCGGTGGCGGTGCTGCCGACCAGGACCGCGACGCCGCCCGCAACTGACAGCACACCGAAGTAGGCGCCTAGGCGGCGCTCGCCCGCGAGTCGCGCCGCGATGTCGTTGGCCACCGGGGTGACGAGCATCTGACCCAGGGTCAGCAGAACCACCAACGCCACGGCGGGCGCCAGCGTGCCGGCGCCCGGGACCGCCCCCGGTGCGGCTACCGCGACCACGGCGAAAGCCAGGCTGGTCACGGCGAAGCCCGTCACCAACGCCCAGCGGACACCCAGGGCTGTGCGGGCCAGCCGGGTCACCGGCAGCTGCGCCACGACCACCTGTACCGAGGCGAGGGCGAACAGCCAGCCCAGTGCCGCGTCGCCGTCGACGCGGTCCAGCTCCACCGGCAGTGCCAGATAGAGCTGGTTGTAGGCGAGCAGGCAGGCGCTGTTGGCGGCGGCGAAGAGCAGGAACCGGCGGTTTCCGGCGACCTCGGCCAGCGCCACCACGACGGCGTCAGCGGCGTGCGCACCGGGCTCGCGGGGCAGCCAGCGGGCGTGCGTCAGCAGGATGAGCACGAAGACGACGGCGGCCGCCAGGCAGGTGGCGCGGAAACCGACTCCGAGCAGCACCACGCCCAGCAGCGGGCCCAGAACCGTACCGACCTCTCCGGCGGCGGTGAACATCGCGAACAGCTCGGTCCGGCGCGGGCCACCCTCGGCCTGAAGGCGCCCGCCCTCGCGTGCCAGCGCCGACTCGACCGCCGGGGAGAACAGCGCGGCCGCCACGCCGGTGAGCAGCGTTCCGGCCAGCACGCCGGTGAGGGTGTCGGCGAAGCCCAGGATCAGGAAGCCCGCGACCCGCACCGCACAGCCGATCAGCACCACCGGGCGGGTGCCGAACCGGTCGGCCAGCACCCCGCCCAGGAGGAACAACCCTTGCTGGCTGAAGGTGCGCAGGCCCAGCACCAGGCCCACCATGACGGCGGCCATGCCGAGGTCGTCGGCGAGGTGGTCGGCGAGGAACGGCAGCACCAGGTAGAAGCCGACGTTGAAGGCGAACTGGGTCAGGACCAGCAGCCGAGGTACGGGCGGTAATGCGGCGATCTCGACCAGGATCAACCACCGGCGTAGCGCCTTCACCGCATCGCCTCCGTGGGCAGGCACGGGACGGCCTCAAGCAGCGCCCGCGTCGCCGAGGCCCGCGGGTCACCGAAGACCTGCGCCACCGGCCCCGCCTCGACGACACGCCCGTCGTGCAGGACGACGACCCGTTCGCAGGTACGCCGTACCGCCGGCAGATCATGCGCGACCAGGACCAACGCCGCGCCGGTTGCGGTGCTCACCTCGCGGAGCAGGTCGAGGACCGCGACACGTACCGGGGCGTCGAGCGCGCTGACCGGTTCGTCGGCCAACAGTACGGTCGGGGCCGGAGCCAGGGCCCGGGCCACCGCCACCCGTTGCCGCTGTCCACCGGACAACGCGCCGGGGCGGCGGTCCCGCAGCGCGGGATCGAGGTGAACCGCGGCGAGCAACTCATCCACCCGCCGGTCGTGGTCGCCAGGCACCGCGAGGCAGGACAACGGCTCTCGCACGATCTCGGCGACGGTCATCCGCGGGCTCAGCGCGCCGTAGGCGTCCTGCGGCACGTACTGCACTTCCCGCCGGAACCACCGCAGCCGCCCGGCTCGCCGCGGCCGCACGGGACGGCCGCGCAACCGTACCTCCCCGGCGTCGGGCGCCTCCACGGCGAGCAGCAGCCGCAGCAGCGTCGACTTGCCGGCACCCGAGCCTCCGACGACACCCACCCGATCACCGGCCGACACGGTCAGGTCCACGCCGTCCACAACGGTCCGCAGGGACCGGCGATCCAGCAGGTGGCGGCGCGGTAGCGGATACCGCCGGGTCAGGCCGGAGCCGCTGAGCACGACGTCACTCATGACGACGCTCCGGCACTCAACGCCCGGGCGGCGGACACCAATCCAGTGGTGTACGGATGCGCGGGCGCGGTCAGCACCTCAGCCGTGAGTCCCTGCTCGACCACCCTGCCTCCGTCCAGCACCACCAGCCGGGAGCACACCTGCGCCACCACGGCGATGTCGTGGCTGATCAACAGCAGTGACAGACCTCGCTCCGACAGCCCGGCAAGCAACCCCAGGATGCCGGCCTGCGTGGTGGCGTCCAGCGAGCTCGTCGGTTCGTCGGCGATCAGCAACCCCGGTTGGCAGGACATCGCCATGGCGATCGCAACGCGCTGCCGCTGCCCGCCGGACAGCTGCGCCGGGTACGCCCGCAGCACGCCGGCCCGCAGGCCCACCTGCTCCAACAGGTCCGCCGTTGCGGCGACGAGCGCGCGGCCGGACAAGCCCAGGTGCCGCCGCAACGGGATCGCCAGCTGGCGCCCGACGGTCGACAAGGGATTCAGCGCGGCGAGGGCGTCCTGGCCGACGTATGCCACCCCTGGACCCCACAGCGTCTGCAACGTGCGCAGGTCTGCGCCGAGTACAGAGACTCCACCCAGACTGACCTGACCACTGGCGCACGCGTCGGCGGGCAGGAGACCCATCACCGCCAGCGCGGTCATCGTCTTGCCCGACCCGGAGCCCCCGATCAGCCCGACAGCCTCGCCGGCACCCACCGTAAGGTCGACGTCGTTCACCACGAGGTCGTCGCCGAACCGCACGCGGAGTCGCGACGTCGTCAACATACTAGAGAAGATAAGGGTTTTCATTTTCGATGGCGCTGCCGGCCCGGCATGCGAGACGACACCCGCCCGGCGAGCGTGCGCGAGGTCGGTGCCGGTCGGCCTGGCGGCCAGGTGGCACAGCTCGACGACCCCGCGCCTCGGCGGCCTCGTCATACGCGTCGGCGTAGGCATCGATGGCCGCCCCGCGCTACGCGGCGGTGAGCGGCTTCGCCGCTACCCTGGCGCGGGAGTGCCGCCGTCCAGGCGGCCCACACACCGTACCGGAGGTGGCCGGACCGTGATCCGCCGCGAGACCGAGCCAGCCCCTGACCGGCGCAGCGCGGACGACGCCGACGGTTGGCGGTTCGATCCGTTGCTGGTGCTGGTCATTCTGATCGTCCTGGTCGTGGCGCTCCGGGCGCCGCTCGGCCGGGCGGTGTCCGCGCCGATGGTGCAGAACTGGATGACCGTGTTCGTCGCGGTCTTCACGCAGGCGTTGCCCTTCCTCGTGTGCGGTGTACTTCTGTCGGCGGTCATCGCGGTGTTCGTACCACCATCGTTCTTTGCCCGTGCACTGCCCAAACGGCCCGCCCTCGCGGTGCCGGTCGCCGGGGTGGCCGGGGTGGTCCTTCCCGGCTGCGAATGCGCCTCGGTGCCGGTGGCCGGGGCGCTGGTACGCCGTGGGGTCGCCCCCGCCGCGGCCTTGGCATTCCTGCTGTCCGCACCGGCGATCAACCCGATCGTGCTGACCGCGACCGCAGTGGCGTTTCCGCGGGACCCGCAGATGGTGGTCGCCAGGCTGGCCGGGAGCCTCCTCGTGGCCTGCACCATGGGCTGGCTCTGGCATCGGCTGGGCCGCACCGACTGGCTGCGCCCACCGGTCCGTCCGTCGTTCGACGGCCACGGCAAGGGGGCGGCGTTCTGGATATCCGTCCGCCACGACGTGGTCCACGCGGGCGGCTTCCTCGTGGTCGGCGCGATGGCGGCGGCCACCCTGAAGGCCGTGGTACCGGCCGGCTGGCTCGGCGCGCTCGCGGGCACCCCGGTGGTGTCGATCCTCGCCCTGGCGATCCTGGCGGTGCTGCTGTCGATCTGCTCGGAGGCCGACGCCTTCGTGGCCGCCTCGCTGTCCCAGTTCTCGCTCACGGCCCGGCTGGCGTTCCTGGTCGTCGGACCGATGATCGACTTGAAACTGTTCGCCATGCAGGCCGCCACCTTCGGCCGCGGGTTCGCCGTACGGTTCGCCCCGGCCACCTTCATCCTGGCCGTCGCGGTGTCGACGGTCACCGGGGCGGTACTGCTGTGAACCGGCAGGCGCAGGCGGCGCTGCTGCTCCTCGTCGGGGCGGCCATGCTGCGCGCCGGCCTCACCGATCTCTATCTGCGGTACGTCAAGGCAGGGCTCCAGCCGTTCCTGCTCGTCACCGGTGTCGTCCTCGTCGTCACCGCGATCGCCACCGTCTGGTACGAACGACGGCTGGCCCGGCACGACCAGGGCGGCCACCCGCACCGGGAACCACGGATCGCCTGGCTGCTGCTGCTACCCCTGTTCGCCCTCGTCCTGGTCACCCCGCCGGCACTGGGGTCCTACGCCGCCGACCGCGCCGGTACCGCCCTGCAGCCACCCCCGGGCTTCCCGCGCCTTCCCGCCGGTGATCTCCACCTCAGCGTCGCCGACTACGCCGCCCGGGCGGTGTACGACGGCGGACGTTCCCTCGGCCACCGGCGGATCACCATCACCGGCTTCGTCACGGTCGGCGTACGCGGTGCGCCGTACCTCACCCGCATGGTCCTCAACTGCTGCGCCGCGGACGCCCAGCCCGTCAAGGTCGCGCTCTCCGGAGTGTTGCCCCCCGCCCTGCAACCCGACGACTGGCTCGAGGTCACCGGCACCTACACCAACCGGCAGATCAAGGACGAGGTCAACGGCGGGCCGATCCCGTTCCTCGACATCAGTCGGGCCAAGCCGGTACCGGCCCCGACCGACCCGTACGAAAGCTGACGCCGAACCGGACCGGGTGGGCGCCGACACGCGTACGTACCCCCGGCGGAGTCGTACTCTGCGTGAGAGAACCAAACAACACGCTCTGTAATGACTCGGGTGGCGAAGCGTTGAATCAACCGACTTTTCCCCATTTATGTGCGGTTCTGACCGAACCGTTTGGTCAGCGGGAGGTGCCTCGACGCACATCATCATTACGTACAGCTTCCATGACGGACATCTGATTACTTACCGTTACCTCGTGGCCGGCCCCCCGAGCCGGCGCAGCGCGTCACTACCTGCTCAGCGCGGCACCACGAGGAGAGCAATGGAGAGCTATCTGCAGCTCATGGGTGCGGGCTCGGCGATCCTGCCGGATATCGGAGCAGGCCTGCCTCCCGACGACCCCACTCCTCCCGCGTCGACGTCGGCCCGGGTGCTCGTCCCCGGGCCGCGCCGCCCGGGAAGCATCCAGACCCCGGCCGGCGAACGGGAGAACCGCCCCGCCCGCGGCACCTTCCCGCCCCGGCGGATGCTCGTCATTCTCTGGCTCGCCCTCGCCGTGGCCGGACTGTACGGACTGCAACACGTCCTCTTCCCCAACCCGGGCGTCATGCCGCACAGCTGGTGGCAATGGTCGTACGCGGCGCTGTGCCTGCTCTGGGTCCTTCCGGTGCTGCCCGGCGGCCTCGGCCTCGCCGGTAACCTCTGGTACAGGCCCAAGGACAACTCGGCGGTGACGCCGATCGACACCCTGGTCTCGTGGCGGATCGTCAGCCGGGGCACCAACGTGTCCGCCCTGCGCAGCACGATCGAGCGCTGCCGGCGCGAGATGGCGGCGCGGCCGCTGTTTCCGTACATCATCGAGGTCGTGGTGGACGGGAAGGTCACCGGTCTGGTCAAGGCCCCCGACATCCGGTACGTGGTCGTACCCACCGGCTACCAAACCCCCAACGGCTCACAGTTCAAGGCGCGGGCCCTGCAATACGTCCTGGACAACTCGCCGCTGCCCGACGACGCGTGGATCGTGCACCTCGACGAGGAGACGCAACCGACGCGTTCCGGGATCGAGGGAATCGCCCAGATGATCCGTGAGGAGGAGGCCAGCGGCAGACTCCGCATCGGACAGGGATGCATCCTCTATCACCGCGACTGGAAACGGCACCCGATCCTGACCCTCGCCGACATGGTCCGTACCGGTGACGACCTGGCCCGTTTCCACTTCCAACACAAGGTCGGCCGAACCATCTTCGGCATGCACGGCTCGTACATCGTGGTGCGTAACTCGGTGGCGAAGGAGGTCGGCTTCGACTTCGGCCCTGACGGTTCCATCACGGAGGACGCCTTCTGGGCGCTGGTGCAGATGCACAACGGCCGCCGCGCCCGGTGGTGCGACGGCTACCTGGAGGAGCAGTCCACCCAGTCGGCGATGGACTTCGTCAAGCAGCGCCGGCGCTGGTTCCTGGGGCTGATCAAGGTGAGCCGGCACGCCCCGGTGCCGCTGCGCTGGCGACTGCCGCTCGGCGTCAACACGATCATCTGGGCGTTGGCACCCCTCGGCTTCCTCTATACGTTCACCCACCTCTTCTACGGCACGGCGGTGCCCGAGGTCGTCCGCGCCATCGCGAACTTCGCGTACGGCACGTATGTGGTCCTCTACGTCATGGGCCTGCGGGTGAATCTGGACGAGGCCGGCGAGCACCGCTGGTGGAAACGTCAGTTCTGGTACATCAGCACCGTGCTGTTGCTGCCACTGTTCAGCACCCTCGAAGCGGCCGGTGTGCTGTACGGCCTCGCCAAACCCGAGGCAGGGTTCCATGTCGTCAAGAAGTGACGTGCACGCTCCTGCCCGATGACGCCGGTGGCCGGGCGCCGACGCCTGCCGGGCAGCCGGGCTATCCGTGATCGCGGCGCGGCGCGTAGGCGGTGGCGAAATCGATGACCTGGTCGATGGTCAGCTGACCGCCGCGGGCGAACAGGGCATCGATGCAGTTCTCGGTGAGGACGCGTCGCACCTGAGCAAGGCATTCCTGACGTGGTTGGTGGAAGTAGGAGGACTGGGTCAGGGCGGTCAGGCCGTACGTTCGCCAGATCCGGGCGGCGGCGCCGAGCAGCTCGGCAGCCCGTTCGTGGTCGCCGGTGGTGCTGGAGATCCAGGCAAGTTGCTCGACGGCCGTGGCCATGCTCACGGGAGCCGTGTGGCGGCCCTGTAGCAGCAGGGCCTCGCGGAGGTGCTGCGCTGCCCGGTCCAGCTCGCCCGCACACCACTCGACACGGCCGAGCAGGTTGAGGCTGAACGCCAGCAGTATCCGATCCCGCCGAGCTCTGCACGTGGTGACGGCCAGCCGGGATGCGTGTGCCGCGCCTCGCAGGTCTGCCTGACCCAGGTACGTCATACCCAGCCCGATGTTGGCCAGCACCGCGGTAGCGGTGTCGCCGGAGTGCAGATCCGCGTACCGGGCCAGAGCCTCGGCCAGCAACGGTTCGCCGACTTCCGGTTCACCGCGGTAGACCGCGAGCACGCCGAGCCGGGCGCTTGCCGAGGCCGCCGTGGCGGTGTCGCCGAGCGTGTCGGCCAGGTTACGGGCCCGTTCGGCGAGGTTCTCGGCGGTCGGCAGGTTTCCCTCGATGCCGGCGAGGAACGCGTTGGCCCACAGGGCGCGTGCCTGGGCCGGTGTTCTCGCGTCCGAGAGAGCCAGGACGCGGTCCAGCCAGAGACGGCCCTCTGTGATCCGGCCGGAGAAGACCCAGTGGAACCAGAGCCCGGCGGCGAGCCGCAGCGCCTCCTGGGCTGAATCGGGCTGGGTGAGGACGTGCAGGGCTTCCCGGAGGTTGTCGTGTTCGCGCCGGAGCCAGCCGAACCACTCTGCTTGTTGCGGCCCGAACCAGCCGCGTTCGGCCTGCTCAGCCAGGCGCAGATACCGTTCGGCGTGGCTGTGCCGCAGACTGGTCTCGTCGCCTGACTGGCGCAGCTGTTCGATGCCGTACTGCCGCAGCGTCTCCAGCATCCGGTATCGGGGGAGGCCGTCGCATTCCTCCAAGGTCAGGACCGATTTGGTGACCAGGCCGTCGAGCAGGTCGATCAGGTCCGCACTGTGGACCAGGCCGCCGGCGCAGACCTGCTCAACGGCCTCGAGGTCGAATCCGCCGGCGAACACGCAGAGCCGAGCCCACAATGCCCGTTCGGCGGGTTCGCACAGCGCGAAGCTCCAAGCGATCGTTGCGCCGAGAGCCCGGTGATGCGGCACCACGGTGTACGCCTGCCGGCGCAGCAGCTGGAACCGGTCGTCGAGCCCGGCCAACACCTGTGTCACCGACATCGTCGCCAGCCTGGCCGCGGCGAGCTCGATGGCCAGCGGGATCCCGTCCAACCGCCGGCACAGCGCAGCCACCGGTTCCGCGTCCTCGGCGGTGACGGTGAAGTCCGGCACGACCGCGGCCGCCCGCTGCGCGAACAGCTCGACCGGCGCACACCAGACCTCGCGACTGGGCCGCAGCGCCGCCACCGCCGGCTCCGGCTCATGGGAAGCCCGCAACGCCCCAGCATCGTGTGGTACCGGCAGCGGCCGTACCTGCCAGACATGCTCACCCGTGGCCTGGAGCATGTGGCGGCTGGTGGCCAGGACCCGCAGTCTGGCCGCCGTGCGGAGTAAGCCAGTGGCGAGTGCCGCGCACGCGTCCGCAAGATGTTCGCAGTTGTCCAACACCAGCAGCGCCCGCCGATCGCGCAGGTACGCCGACACCAGATCCCAGGGATCCCCGCCCGCGTCGTTGCCGATCCCGATCGCCTCGGCCACTGTGCAGCCGATCAACTCCGGATCCCGCACCGAAGCCAGTTCCACCACCCACACGCCGCCGCGGAATCGGCGACGGCACTGCGACGCCACCCGCATCGCCAACCGGGTCTTACCCACCCCGGCGACGCCGGCAAGCGTCACCAGCCTGGAGCGCGACAGCAGGTCCATCACGGCCGCGATGTCGGCGGACCGGTCGAGAAAACTGGTCGTCTCGATCGGTACCTTGACCACCCGGCCACCCCGAACAGCCCGCACAATCCGACCGTAGGACCAGATACCGGTACAGTCAAACCCGTCGATCGATATCCGGCGTCGCCGACGGTGGGACCGAGATCCGGCCCCGGGCCCTGCCACGGGAACGGGCTTGCTGATCGTCACGCGGCGACGCGTGATCCCGCCGGTTGCGCGCGTGAGGCTCCGGCCGGTCAACCGGGCTGCTCATACCGTCCAGGCCGTCCGGCGTTCCGGGAGGCCGTGCAGGGCCAGCGTGCCGATCGGCGCCGTGAGGTGCGGTGCGATCAGCGGTCCGTCGGGTGTGGGTTCGAGACCGAGGAGGACCCGGAGCAGCAGCAACGGGGTGCCGGTCGCCCACGCCTGCGGCGAGCAGGCCGTCGGGTACGCCACCGGAATGTGCGTCACGTCGCGCTGATACCCGACGAATACTTCCGGTAGCCGATCACCGAAGAACCGAGCCGCCTCCAACGTCGCCACGGCGACCCGGCTCGCGCCGTCCCGGTAGCCGTAGCGGGCGAGACCCGCTGCGACGAGCGCGGTGTCGTGCGGCCACACGGTGCCGTTGTGGTACTCGACCGGGTTGTACGCGAGCTGCCCGTCGGCGAGGGTTCGTACCCCCCACCCGGAGAAGAGCTGGTCACTCATCAGGTGCCCGGCGACACGTTCGGCGTGCTCCTGCGGGACGATACCGCTCCACAACAGGTGGCCCATGTTCGACGTGAGCGTCTGCACCGGCCGCTTGTCGCCGTCGAGGGCCAGGGCGTAGAAGCCGGCGTCGCCGAGCCAGAAGTCCCGGTTGAACCGTTCCTTGAGCGCGTCCGCGTCCTTGTCCAGCCGGTCGGCGAGGCCGTCGTCGCCCCAGAACTCGCGGGCCAACCGGGCCGTGCGCCGTCGGGCGTCGTAGGCGTACCCCTGGATCTCGCACACGGCGGGCGGCCCGGCGGCGAGGGAGCCGTCGGGGTGGGCGATGGAGTTCCAGGAGTCCTTCCAGCACTGGTTCCTCAGGCCGGTACTCGGGTTGCGGGTGCTGTATTCGATGTAGCCGTCGCCGTCCAGGTCGCCGTGCTGCTCGATCCATTCCAACGCCGCACGGGCCGCCGTCTCCAGCTCCATGACGGTCTCCCGGTCGCCGGTCCAGCGTTCGTATTCATCGAGCACGACGAGGAACAACGGGGTGCTGTCGGCCGAACCGTAGTAGGGCGAGTGCGGCCGCTCCCCGAACTGGGTCAGCTCGCCGTAACGCAGCTCGTGCAGGATCTTGCCCGGCTCGGCGTCCCTGAAGTCGTCGAAGTCGTGCGCCTGCTGGGCCGCGAGAGCCCGCAGCGTCGTACGGCACAGCTCCGGGGCGAACGGCAGTGCCTGGTAGCTGGTGATCAGGCTGTCGCGGCCGAACAACGCCATGAACCAGGGCAATCCGGCGGCCGGCAGTGACGAGTCGGGAACGCTGTCCGGGATGCTCCGCAGGGCGGCCAGGTCGACCAGGCTGCGGTCGTACACGCGGTGGAGGTCGTTCCAGTCGGTCTCCAGGCGCGGAGCGGCCGCGAGCCAGTCCTCCAGGGTGCCCTGAATGTTCGGCTGGTGCGATCGTTTGGGTACGGGGCGTAGATGCTCGGTGGCGACGGAGACCTCGATCTCGGCACGCCAGGTCTCACCCGGCCGCAGGTCCACGCGGAAGGTCAGCGAGGACGCCGTCAGGAAGGCACCCGGAGCATGAACGATGGTCTCCCGGCGCAGATCGTCCCGTACGTATCCGAGCACGACGCGGTCCGGCTCGACCCGGTGGTAGAACCGCCCCACCTTCGCCAGCCGGTCCTTGACCTGGAAGATGTCGGCGAAGTCGGCGGCGAACAACAGGCTGACCTCGGCATGGAGCGTGTCGAGGCCGTGGTTGTCGAGGTGCAGGTGTTCCTGCATGCCGTCACCGACGTGGCGGCGCCGGATCAGCACCACGTTGGAGTTGCGGTAGACCGAGCCGGTGAGTGCGACGAGGAAGAAGAGCGCCTCGTCGTACTCGATGGCGTCGCCCGACAGGGACCTGAGCGGGCGGCCGTTCAGCCGGAGCTGCCAGGACGACAGGTGCCGCATGTCGCGGTAGAAGAACCCGGCCGGCTCGTCCGGGCGCGCGTCCACGTCACCGGCGAGATCGCTGACGACGAAGGTGCTTCCTTCCAGGATGTTGACCTGTTGCGCGTGCACAGCGCCTCCTTGCCGTACCGCCGACGATGGACCGGGCGATCGCTGCAACGCAGCGACATCCCATGAGCGTGCTCCCGAAAACCCGTCGGCGTCACGAATTCACCCGGACGGGCACGGCGCCGGACGCGTGAAGCGGTCCATCGTGGGGTATAACGCGCTGCTCGGCCATCGGAGCCGTCTGCCGGCGCCGGGCACAATGTCGCGCTGGTCAGCGCGGGCGGGCGCAGCGGCACGTCGGCGACGTTCGTGAGCACGAACCGGCGCCAGCAGCACAACCGCCAGCAGCACAACCGCCAGGGGCAGGCGCCTCCAGAGCTGGTGCGGGAGCAGCGCCTGGTACGTGGGCGCCGTGAACGCCTGGTCAGGCGAACCACGGCGACCGCCCGTTGGAGGGTGGCGGAGTCATGGCGCCCGGCCGAGACCAGCGGGTCCATCCAGCGCGTCGCCGGGTCGATCTGGTTCTGGTACTACGGGATCAGCTCGACCAGGCGGGCCGCCGACAGCGTGAGCGTGCCGCCCAGCCCGAGCAGGACCAGGTAGACCGTCGTCACGAGGGCGGCTGCGGCGGCCCAGACGGGGCGCGCCGTGCCGACGGAGCCACGTGACCAGCGGGCTCGCCGTGACGGTCAGCATCAAAGCCAGGAAGACCGGTCCCAGGATGTCCGACACCGGCCGGATACCGGCAACCGCAACGACGGCGCCCGCCAGACCGAGCAGCACGATCAGCCCGCGGGAAGCGCACCGGCGCCGCTACCGGCAGCTCGGGATGAGCGCCCGGGAGCGGCGCCGTCGTGCGCCCGTGAAGGAGCACCGTCGCGCGACAGTATTGTGCTGACTCCCGGGTCACGACGCGCCCCTCATCGGACCGGGCCCGCCCGGGCCCGATCCGGCTCAAGCCGACTTGACCTCGCGGCCGTGGACCGCCAACGCGTAGATCACCAGGACGTCGATCGCGATGATGATGGTGCTCCAGACCGGGTACGCCGGCACGAACGCGATGTTCGCCAGGGCACTGACCATGGCAACGATGATGCCGACCACGCGGGCCCACATCTGACCGGCCACGATGCCGAAGCCGGCGGCCACCGCGACGAGGCCGATGAGCAGGTGCGTCCAGCCCCAGGCGGTGTAATCCAGGGAGACGGCCAGGCCGTTGCGCGTGACGAGGAAGTAGTCGTCCTTGAACAGGGCGACCAATCCCTCGATGGCCTGGAAGGTGCCCATCATCACCATCATGATTCCGCCGAAGAGCACGAATCCGGTCCACGCCGTGCGTGTGTCACGGCCGGGCACGCCGTACGGGCCGTCTGCCGTGGAGCTGGTTCGCTGTTGTGTCTCCGCCATGGCTGTGCCACCTTTCCGTCGGTTCATGTGCGGTCGTCCGGCCGGCGAATCCGGGCGTCGTGTCCGGTGCCGGTCGACGGCACCGCGGACGTTCTCGATCGTCGGACGGCTCTGGGACGAATCCTTCGGCACGTGCCGAACCCCGCGCGCCATCCGCGGCGAGTGAGATGGGAACGGACATCGGGGGCCGCGTACCGGCCCGGCGCAGCCGCATCGGACGATCCGTTCCCGGCGGCCACTCATCCGGTGAACCGGCCCATGCGCCGGCGCTGGGCCTCCATCAACGCGATCTCCTCCGCGCCCGGCACGACGATCCGTGGATCGGGGGAGAAGTCCAGATCAGGATCCCGGTCCTTGTAGTCGACCGCGTTGAGGATGGCCTTCATCGTGTTCACCCGGGCGCGCTCCTTGTCGTTGGAGCGGATGATCAGCCAGGGGGCCGCCCGGGTGTTCGTGCGCATCAGCATGTCGTACTTGCGGTCGGTGAAGTCGTCCCAGCGATCCTGCGCCTGCAGGTCGATCTCGCTGAGCTTCCATCGGCGTAGCGGGTCGGTCCGGCGGCGCTCGAAGCGGCGTTCCTGCTCCTCCTTGGTGACGCTGAAGTACAGCTTGAGGAGCACCGTGCCGTGCCGCACCAGATCCTTCTCGAATCCGGGGACGCCACGCAGGAAGTCCTCGTACTCCTTCGCGGTGCAGAAACCGAAGACCCGTTCGACCATCGCGCGGTTGTACCAGCTCCGGTCGAACAGGACGATCTCGCCGCCGACGGGGAACTGCTCCACGTAGCGCTGGAAATACCACTGGGAGCGTTGTGTCTCCGCCGGCCGGCCGAGCGCGACGACCCGGTATTGCTTCTCGTTCATGAACCGCGTGATCCGCCGGATCGCGCCGCCCTTGCCCGCGGCGTCACGCCCTTCGAACAGCACGATCATCCGCAGGTTCTCCACTTCCAGGTGGCGCTGCAGCTTGAGCAGCTCGATCTGCCAAGGACGCAGCCGGCGCTCGGACTTCAGCTTGCGCGTTGTCGCCGTCCGGGCGTGCCGCAGCGCGGCCAGCTCCCGCACCGCCTCCTCGTACGCCGCGACGATGTCCGCCGGGCGCCTCGGTGGTGGTGTCGCGGCCATGGCGTCCTCCTCTTCCCGTTGGCTCACTTGTCATCGACCCCGATCGCATGGTGAACGGGCCCGGCAGTCTCACCCTGGCGGAGGTGAGGTACGGGCACGTCATCCGGCGCGGGTGAGGGCCGCCGGGCCGAGCACCGGGCCGAGCACCGGGCCGAGCACCGGGCCGAGCACGGGCCGGGTGCGATCCTCCCGGACGGATGGTGTGCGCCCGAGAGTCCGAGTGTTGGGTCGAACGCAGGGATCGGGGCCGCCCGATCGATTCCCTTAAGGGGCGCACGATGACCGGTCTTCAGCAGCGCGGGTCCGCTACGACGCCGACCGCTGACGGGCCGCGACCGTACGTGGACGTGGCGCGGCGTCGTGCCGCGGGCCTTGCGGCCCGCCGGACGGCGGCCCTGGAATCGCATGCGGAGCTCCCCGCGCCGGGGGAACGGTCCGACCCGGTCGAGGCGCTGGTGGCGCAGGCGGCGACCCGGGTGCCGGAGCTGGTGCCGATCCGGTACGGCCGGATGCTGGTGTCGCCGTTCACGTTCTACCGGGGTGCCGCCGCGGTCATGGCGGCCGACCTGACGGGGACGCCGACCTCGGGTCTGATGTGCCAGATCTGCGGGGACGCTCACCTGAGCAACTTCGGTGCGTTCGCCTCACCGGAGCGGCGGCTCGTGTTCGACATCAACGATTTCGACGAGACGCACCCGGGACCGTGGGAGTGGGACGTCAAGCGGCTGGCGGCCAGCCTGGTCATCGCCGCCCGCGACAACGGTTTCCGCCGCAAGCAGCGGGCCGCCGTCGTGCTGGCCGCCGTGGGCCGGTACCGGCAGGCGATGAGCCGCTTCGCCGATCAGCGCGAACTCGACGTGTGGTACGCCCGCGCCGACCTGGAGCACGTCGCCGAGCTGCTGAAGAACCAGGTCGGCAAGGTCAAGCGCAAGCGCTTCGCCGAGGTCCAGGCGAAGGCCCGTACCCGCGACAGCATGCAGGCGTTCCGGAGGATGACCACGCTGGTGGACGGGCGCCGCCGCATCGCGGCCGACCCGCCGCTCATCGTGCCGGTGGAGGACCTGCTGCCCGACGCCGACCGTGACGTCCTGGAGTCACAGATCCGCCGCATGCTGGACGGCTATGCCGAGACTCTGACCGCGGACCGGCGCCGCCTGTTCGGCGCATTCCGGTTCGTGGACCTGGCCCGTAAGGTCGTCGGCGTCGGCAGCGTCGGTACCCGGTGCTGGGTGGTGCTGCTCAGCGGACGCGACGATGATGATCCGCTGCTGCTGCAGGTCAAGGAGGCGCCGCCGTCGGTCCTGGCGAAGCACGTCGCCGACCTGGTCGAGCCGGATTGGCGTAGTGAGGGCGAGCGGGTCGTCTCCGGCCAGCGGCTGATGCAGGCATCCAGCGACATCCTGCTCGGGTGGCAGACCGTCGCGGGTATCGACGGGCGTACCCGCGACTTCTACGTCCGGCAACTTCGCGACTGGAAGGGATCCGCGGTCGTCGAAACCATGGATCCGGAGTCTCTGGCGGTCTACGGCGCCCTGTGCGGTTGGACGCTGGCCCGCGCGCACGCGCGCACCGGTGACCGGGTCGCGATCGCCGGGTACCTCGGCGACGACGCGGCCTTCGACCACGCGCTGGTCGAATTCGCCGAGCGGTACGCGGACCGCAACGAGCGGGACTTCGAGCTTCTGGCTGCGGCGGCGCGATCCGGCCGCATCCCGGTACACGGTGGACTGTGAAGGGGCGCCGGTGACGGGCCGGTCGCCCTCACCACGCCAGCGGGTGGGACGGGCCGGCGTGGTGAGACGGGCCGGCGTGGTGAGACGGGCCGGCGTGGTCAGACCGGTGTCTCCGACTCGGCCCCGCGCAGGCGTGCGTGGAACAGCCCCAGACGATACAGGCGCTCCAGGCGCCGCACCGTGAATGGATGGGACCGCGGCAACTGCGACAGCCCAACCCAGAATCCCCTGAGCGCCCGGCCCTGACGCACCAGCTCGTCGATGTCCGTGACGTTCTCCGTGTGCCGTCCGGACGCCAGCAACACCAGGCCGGTCGCGCCGAAGGGCGTGAGATGGGCACCGAGCCGATCACACGAGTACTCGCGCAGGCGGGACAGGGCCGGCCCGAGCAGCGGGATCCGCTCGGAGTACGCGACGGCGATCTGGTACCACAGCGACACATGATGCAGACGGATGTGGCCGAGCTCGTGGCCGAGGATGAACCGTAACCCGTTCCGGTTGTCGTTGTAGAGGTCCGTGAAGAGCTCGTTGGACAGCACGACGTAGTCATGGCCGGTCGCCTGCGCCGCGAAGGCGTTGAGCGCGCCGTTGCCGTTGCTGAGGAAGATCTGCGGACGGCGGCGCAGCCCCAGCTCGTGCGCGAAGTCGTCCGCGGTCCGGTACAGGTCGGCGTACTGGCGGAGCGACAGCTGCACCGCGGTGCCGCGCACGGACGCCCGCCGCGTCTCGCGGATCACGATCAGCGCCGGGATCAGCAGGAGCAGGCCGATCAGGGCGAAGCGTACGGCCGTCGCCCAGCCCGAATCCGCGAACCGCTCCGGCAGGAACGGCAGCATGACGGCGGCCTGCACGATCACGCCGATGATGAGGACGTTGAGCAGCACCATGAAGGTGAAGAACGGCAGCTCGGCGGGGTGCCGCAGCCCTGTCATGGAGTATCCGTCGCGTCGAGGCATGGTGCGGACGGTCCTCCCGGCGGGCGGGCCGACGCCTCATCCGGGCGGGGTGGAGCCGCGGTTTCATCCCGCCGGAAGGAGGCCGGGCGCCGGGCGTACGACGACACTGCCGGCATGGTCGACGTCAAAATCTCCGACGTGGCGGTGGTGCCGCCGCACGTGCCATCGGGCCGGCGCTGGCTGGCGCGGCTCTCCTTCGTGACGGCAGCCGCCGCAACCGTGCTCGTGCTGAGCGTGGCGGGTCTGCGTGGCAGCGTCGGACTGCTGCTCGTGGGGGCGGCGGGCATGACGGCCTGCCTGGCCGGGGCCTGGTGGTTCCTGACCCATCGGGGGCTGCTGCGCTGGCTGGCCGCCATCGTCGTGGTCCTCGCGCCCCTGACCGTCGCCGTCATGTACGCGCGGGCCGGGCTGCTCTGGGTCGTCGTGGTGTTCGCCCTGCTGTGGTCGGTGACGCTCGCCGCGGGACGGCGCTCCCTCGCGCCCGACGGCGCGCCGGACGGCGTCCGGCAGTACGAGGTGCCGCCACCCCGGCGGCCGTTCCTGATCATGAACCCGCGGTCCGGTGGCGGGAAGGTCGCCCATTTCGACCTCGTCCGGCGGGCTCGGGCGCTCGACGCGGACGTCGTGCTGCTCGACGGCCCCGGCATGGACGTCGCCGACCTGGCCCGCGAAGCGGTCCGGGACGGGGCCGATCTGCTGGGTGTCGCCGGTGGCGACGGGACACAGGCGCTGGTGGCGGGCATCGCCGCCGAGCACGGGCTGCCGTTCATGGTGATCTCCGCGGGCACCCGCAACCACTTCGCCCTCGACCTGGGCCTCGACCGGGAGGACCCGGCCACCTGCCTCGACGCCCTCTCCGACGGTGTCGAGGTGCGGGTGGACCTCGGGCGGGTCGGGAACCGCACGTTCGTCAACAACGCCTCCTTCGGCGCGTACGCGGCCGTCGTGCAGAGCGACGCCTACCGTGACGACAAGGTGGGCACGACGCTGGAGATGCTGCCCGACCTGCTGGTGGGGCGGCAGGGGCCGCACCTGCGGTTGCTCGTCGGCGACACTGTGCTCGCCGGGCCGCAGGCCGTGCTGGTCAGCAACAACCCGTACGGCGAGGATGACGTCGCGGGCCTGGGCCGCCGGCCCCGGCTGGACGGCGGCGTGCTCGGAGTACTCGCCGTCACCGTGCACAGTGCGGTCGACGCCGCCGGCCTCGTCGGCGGGCGCCGGCGGTCGAAGTCGCTGAGCCTGAGGGTCGCCGCCGAGACGGTGGTCGACGCGGACATGCCGTCGGTGCCGGTCGGCATCGACGGCGAGGCGGTCGTCATGCCGGCGCCGGTGCACTGCATGATCCGGCCCCGCGCGCTGCGCGTACGGGTGCCGAGGCACCGGCGCGGGGTGCCCCCGCCGCGGCCCGAACTGGACTGGGCGCGGCTGCGCCGCCTGGCGTTCTCCACCGGCCGCGGATGATCCCGCCGGAGCCGCCCCCGCTGGTCCTCGCGCTCGTGTCGGACCTGCACCTGGGCGCCCACGTGCCGGAAGCCGTCGAGTCCGTGGCCGCCGACGTCGCCGCCGTCCGCCCGGCGCTGACCGTCGTCACGGGGGACTGCACGATGCGCGCCCGGGCCGGGCAGTTCCGCGCGGCCCGGGCGTTCCTCGACCGGTTGCCGGCTCCGCTGCTCGTCGTACCCGGCAACCACGACGTCCCGCTGATCAGCACCGGCCGCTTCGTCGCCCCGTACCGGCGTTACCAGCGCTGGATCCAGACCGACCTCGATCCGGTGGTCCGGCTGCCCGGCCTGACCGCGCTCGGCCTGGAGACGACCCCGCGGTGGCGGTGGAAGAGCGGCCGGGTGTCGCGGCGGCAGAGCGACAAGGTCGTCGGCGTGCTCGGCGCCGCGCCGGCCGGTGCCGTCCGGCTGCTCGCCGTGCACCACCCGCCGCGCGCCGCGGGTCTCGCCCACGTGGCTGGCCGCGGACGGCTGCTGCGGGCTCTCGCGGCGGCCCGCGCCGACCTGGTGCTCGCCGGGCACACCCACGTGCCCGGCTCCCGCCGGGTGGAGTTGCCCGGGACGTCGCACCGGCCGATCGAGGTGGTGGCCGGCACCGCCACGAGCCGGCGCACCCGTGGGGCGGGCCGGTCCTGGACCATCGTCCGCGTCGACGGGGACGCCACCGTCGTCGAAGAGCGTTGCCAGGCGGAGTGTGGCTGGCGTACCGAGCGCACGACGCGCTATCCGCGCCGGAGCTGAGTCAGCGGGCCTGCACGGGTGCCGTCGCGGGCGACGGCAGACGGATCACCGCCGTCCTGGCCAGCTTGTCGTGGACCGCCTGATGCCGGCGGTCCCCGAGGGCCCACAGGGCGCCGATCGGGAAGTACGCCAGCACAACCCCGCGCACCAGTGCCGACGGCCAGGACAGGGAGCGGCGGTGTGTCGCGACGACCCGCAGGCCGAGCAGCGCCATCCCGGGTGTGCGGCCGGCGAGTGCCCAGAACAGCGCGCTGTACATCGCCAGCATGGCGGGCAGTAGGAGCAGGTACGCCGAGCCCACGGCGCGGGCGAGGTCACGCGCCTGGGCGCCGATGAACGATGCCATGATGCCGGTGACCAGGGTGCCGCCAGTGAACAGGAGAGCGACGACGAGGACGTCCACCACGTACGCGATCATCCGGCTGACCGGCCCCGCATAGTCGCGCGGGACGGGTTCCCTCATGGCTTCCCGCCGGCCGGCGGTGTCGGCACCGGTCGTGAGCCACGGTGGAACATGCGGCCGGTCATCCGGTCGACCGCCGTGTCGCCGGCGGTCGCGCCGCTCCGGAGGCGGCTGATCAGCTCGTCGGCCATGCCGTCGCGTTGCCCTCGAACCAGCGACTGGATCCGTTCCGGGTCCTCATTGAGCAGCAGCAGCACGTCGTCCAGGACAGCGAGCACCACCGGATGCAACACCCGCGTGAGCTGGGCGTCCACCACCACGTTGACCAGCGGCGACGTCGCCAACGCCGTGGCGGCGTCGTGAACCGCAGCTGCCGCCCGCCGTCGGCCGCGGTCCCGCTCGAGCGCGCCGCGTTCGGCCAGCTCCGCCAGGTCCCGCCCGCGCTGGGCAGCGGTCCGCCGAAGATCGTCGATCAACGCCGCAGTGGCCGCCCGGGCCTCGAACGCCGCGCCCACCGCGATGTCGCGCCACCCGGCCATCCGGGTGAGCGGAGCCGGACGGTTCGTGCCCGCCGCCCCGGGCGGCTGCCCGGTGCCCGCATCGACGACGTTCACCTGCGGTGCCGTCGTCGCCGTGGCCGGTTCGTGGTCTGTGGTCACCATGCACCTACGGTGCCTCGAACCTCCGGCGCGCGGGCCATCCGGCAGGGATGAGTCCGGCTGCGGTCCTCAGTGCAGGAACGCCTTGAGCAGGATCAGGCCGACGCCGAAGACTCCGGCCACCGCACTGGAGACGACGCGCTCGAGCGTGCTGAGCCTGCCGTTACGGCCGATGCGCCAACCGGCCTCGCAGAGCAGCACGGTGCTGCCTATCAGGGCCCAGATGGTGGCTGTCCGCAGGTCGGCGCCGAGTAGCCGGGCCGCCAGGAGCACGCCCAGGGGCAGCAGGGAGGCGGTGATCATCTCCCAGCCGCGGGTCAGCTGTTCGCGCAGCGCGGGCCAGCGGGGGCGGCGGCCCTCGTGGATGCGCTCGGCCACGATCCGGGCGTAGCGTTCGGCGGCCCAGTAGATGGTGAGGGTGACCAGTACCGCCACGGCGGTGGCCATCGCCGACGGCGCGTGCGCGACGGCCATGACGGCCGCGCTCACGATGACGCCGTAGATGGCCGCCGCCGTGGCGTCCTGGGAGTCGGGGGGGGGGGGGGGGGCGCCGGCGCGGCGCCCCCGGCGCCCCGCCCGCCGCGGCGCCCGCGGGCGCGCCCGGGCCCCCGCC
>CBIHNN010000085.1:0-20812 GCA_966211315.1 uncultured Micromonosporaceae bacterium
GCCTCGATGAGCCGTGGCGCCAGCGCGTCGGTCAGCCGTGGCGGCGGCGGTCCAGACGGTTGCGCAGGGCCAGGACGGCTTCGGCGTCGAGGACGGCCAGCGGCCCGTGCCGGTCGCTGACCTGCCCGGCCACCAGGGACGCAGCGTCCGCGCCGACTGTCGGGGGCGCCGGCTCCGGTTCGCCGAGCCCCCCGTCGTACACGCCGGGGACGGCTTCCGCGACAACCCCGGCCACGACAGCGTCCCGGGCCAGCACCACCAGGCGCGCGCTGCTCGCCAGCGGCACCCGGCCTGCACCGAGGAGGGGGCGCAGATCGACGACAGGCAGCATCCGGCCGCGCCAGTTGGCGACCCCGGACAGCCAGGCCGGCGCGTCCGGGACGCGGGTGACCGGAGGTACGGCAGTGACCTCGGCGACGTCGGCCATGGCCACCGCGTAGCGCGAGGCGCCCAGCCGCAGCACCACGCCACCTGGGGGGGCCCCGGGCCGATCCTCAGCGAACTACGACGATACGCACAGGGAGGTCAGTTGATCAAGGGATGTCTTTCATGCCCATCGGGCCGTTTGCTCTGTCCACCGGCCGTGCAAGCGCCCGACCAGGAGGGCAGGCGTTGACACGTTCGTGCTGCCCGGCCGTTGCGAGGAGCGCGTCGAACGTGGCCGGGTACTTCCCGTCTCATTCCGGCTCAGGCAGTTGAGCTGGCGCCCGGCGTCGTCGAGGTCCATGACCAGGTTCCGGGCCGCCTGGGCCACCCACGCCGAGTTCGGGTGGCCGGTCACGCCGGGGAGGCGTACCAGCGTCGTCGTCTCGAAGAAACCGGCGGGGACGATGGCCTGGGCTTGGCAGCGCAGGAAACGTCGCTCAGGTGGGTGCTGGTGCGCCGGGGTGCCGGGTCGATATCGGCATCCTGGAAGACCTCCCACACGGTCGAGGCGGCGACCGTGACACCCACACACGAGCAGCTCGTTGTGGATCCGGCGACACCCGAACGAGGTTGTCTCGTGGGCCGGGCGCAGCATCGGGCGGCGGATCGACCGGATGGTCGATGGCCGTCGGGCCCGCTTGGGTCGGGAGATCCTGGCATGCCGTCGCGTGATCAGGTCACGGTGCCGGCGCAGCGCAGTCTCCGGGCGTGGCAGTCCGCGGGTACGTCTGGTCTGCTTGGTCTGATCAAGGACCAGCAGCGGCACGCCACGCAGTACGTCACGGGTACCCGGTGCCGCGAGGCGGCAAGCCAGGCCCGATCGGCCGGGCGAACCGGGCTCGCTCGCCGTGCAGCCGCCGCCGAGGCGACATGATCGAAGGCGCGAGGCTCATCCAGTCGTCCTGACGTCGAAGGGTCCCGAGCTGCCCGGGCGGGAGTCGCGCGGCAGCCGTGTCGTACCAAACAGGCCGCTTCGTCCATATCGCCGGGTTCCGCGAGCAGTTCGGCCGGCAGCCGGCAGCGCCATTGCGTGAGACCGGGGTCCTTCGCCGGTGCGGCGAGCTTCGCGTACGCCTCGTCGTCCGGGCCGGCCTTGCAGTGGAGCTCAGTGGGATGGGTCCGGGCCTGGGGGTCGTCGTCGCCTCCGGCACCACGATCGATGATCAGCGAAGGAAATCGATCAACGTCCACGGTGCCGACCGGTGGGAATAGGTGTCAGACCCCCTCGGTACGGTGGGAGCCGCCGAGACGAGGAGGGTTCGAATGGGACAGCTGGGCGCGCCGTCGTTCGGACTCGACGATTTCGGGCTCGACGACCGGATGCGGCTGTTCGGTTACGTCACCGCCGAGAATCACGTCGCCTACCTCTGGGTCCTGCGCGCGTTCGACGCTGCCCGCGCCAGTTACCACGTCGTCCTGCACACCACCGAGGTGGCGGCCGCCCTCGCCGACCTGGCGGCGGCCCACCCTGGATGTCCCGACCCCGCCGGCCTGGAGCTGCCCCGGCTGCTCGACGCCCTCGTCGACTGGGGAGTGCTGGACCGCGGCCAGGACGGCGCTCGCGCCACCACCCTCGCCGAGTACCGCAACCGCCACTCCGTCTACCAGTTCACCGAGGCGGGGTACCGCGCACATCGGGCCGTGGAGAGCGTTCTGGCGGCGAGCCTGGGCGACAGCACCCTGTCTCGCCTGGTCTTCGCCGATCTGCTCGCCGACCTCAAGGCCCTCGGCGCTGCCAATGTGGCTGGGGCCGCCGTGTAGGTTCTCCGCAAGCTCTACCGGGTGGCCGGGGCGCTCGCCGACGTCGCCGCGCGCGCCGCCCGCTTCTACCACATGCTCAGTGACCTCGGCCGCACCCACGACGTGCGCCCCGAGGTGTTCCTGGCGCACAAGGACGCCTTGATCGCACATCTGCGGGACTTCCACGACGAGCTGCAGCGATACACGCCGCGGCTGCGCGAGGCCGTTCACGAGGTGGAGGTCACCGGCGTGGACCGGCTGGTCGAGGCGGCGGCCGCGGCGGATGAGCGGCTGTTCGCCACCCCTGCCGAGCGGCTCGAGGACTGGCGGCGGCGCTGGGCCGGGCTGCGGTCGTGGCTCGCCCCGCCCGGCGTCGACGCGCGGAGCGAGGCGGACCGGCTGGCCGGGGCGACGATGGCGGCGATCGGTGACGTTCTCGCACTGTTGCGCCGGGTCACCGAGGCGCGTCGCGGCGGGGTCAGCAGGGAGTCGCAGCTGCGACACCTGGCCGCCTGGTTCACCGATGCCGGGTCGGCGGATGCTGCGCACGCGCTGTTCGACGCCGTGTTCGGGCTCGGCGCGCCGCGGCACGTTGGCGTCGCCTACGACGATCCGGAGACGATCGCGACCCGGCTGTCCTGGTGGGACGCCCCTGCGGTGGAGCTGTCGCGCACGCTGGTGCAGTCGGGGCGGGCACCCGGGCAGGGTAACGGGCGTCCGGCACGGGTGGAGCGGTCCGACGTGGCGCGGCGCCGCCTGCGCGAGCACCAACTCGCGCAGGAGCGCGGCCAGGTCGAGGCTGCGGCGGGCCTCGCCGACAACGACGCCCCGCTCGACGAGGCTCAGACGGGGGTGCTGCTGCGGCTGCTCGACATCGGGCTCGCCGCCCGTGCCGCAGGTCGCGCAGACGTACCGCTGGCCGCGGCGGCGTTCGGGGTGCGGTTGACGTTGACGCCGACGCCGGGCCGGTTCACGACGGTGCCCACGAAGTCGGGCCTGTTGCACGTCGATGGGTACGCACTCGCCGTGACGGCGGCGGCGCACACGAAGGCCGCGGCGGCATGAGGTTCGCCGCGGACGTCTCCGATCTGGAGCTGGCCGACTACCAGCGGGCTGTCCGCCTGCTCCTGCGGCATCCGCTGATCACCTCCGGATGGCCGGACGAGCGGGCGTTGCCGCGGGTGCGGCGGTTCTCGGCCGAGCTGCGCCGGGACCTGGCCGAGGCGTTCGGTTACCGCCTGGAGTTGCACGGCTCGACCGCCCGGCTGGTCCGGACGGCCGACACACTGACGCCGGACCGGCCCGCCGTCACCCGTACCGGGCGGCCGTTCGACCGGCAGCGGTACGCCTATCTGTCCTTGGCTTTGGCCGTGCTGGGGCGGGCCGGCATCCAGATCACCCTCAGCGAATTGGCCGACGCCGTCGCGGGCGACGCCAACCGGATCACCGGTCTCGGCTTCGACCCCGATACCGGGCCGGATCGGCGGGCGCTGGTCGACGCCGTGGGCTGGCTGGAGGAGCGCGGTGTGCTGCGCCTCGCCGACGGATCCAGCGCATCCTGGGCGGGCGACCCGCGTGCGGGCGAGGCGCTGTACGACATCGCTCGAGACGTGGTGTTCGCGCTGTTCCGCCCGCCGCGGGTGCTGCAGCACGTCGACTCGGTGGGGGCGCTGCTGCAGCGGTCGATGAGCCGCAGCGGCAATGCCGAGCGGCGCGCCTCCGCGCAGGCCGCCCGCCGGGCCGTCGTGGACACGCCGATCGTGTATTTCGCCGATGCGGGCACCGACGTGGTCAACCATCTGCGCGGGTCGACGCTGCCGGCCGACCTGCAGCGGCTCACGGGGCTGCGGGTGGAGAGACGGGCCGAGGGTGTTCTCCTGGTCGACACGATGCGGCTGTCGGTGGAGCAGTTCCCCGGCACCGGGTCGGTGGCGCAGGCCGCGGTGCTGCTCGCGGCGGCGATGGCCGATCGTGCCGTCGACCCGGACGGCCGCCGGGTACGGCGGATGCCCGCGCCGGACCCCCGAGCGGCGCAGACCGCCCTCATCGGCCGCATCGATGCCGGCCTGCCGTCCGCCACCCGGGTCACCGTCGACGACGATGTCGCCTTGACCGTGCCGGAGGTGGTCGAGGACGACACCCGGCACCCGTTCATCACCGACAGCTTCCTGCGGGAGGCCGTCCGCGATCTCCTCGACCGCTACAAGTCCGCCTTCGGTGCCGCGTGGCACGCCGACCCGGAGCGGCTGCGCACCGAGGCGGTCGCCCTGCTGGCCCGCTTCGGCGCGATCACGCCCGTGCCCGGCGGGGTGCTGGTGCTGCCGCTGGTCGGCCGCTATCGCAACACCGTCGCCCAGGTCCGCCAACGAACCCTCTTCTAGGATTGACGTGTCACGTTTTGCGCCGACCCGCGCCGGAATCATCAACCTCTGGGACTACCGTGACGAGGAATTCCTCTTCGTCGACGGTTGGCTCGTACTGCGCGGCCCGAACGGCTCCGGCAAGACAAAGGCCCTCGAAGTGCTGTTCCCGTACGTGCTGGACGGGCGGATCGAGCCGCGCCGGCTGAACCCGTTCGCGGGCGAGGACCGCACCATGAAGTCCAACCTGTTGTACCGCGGCCAGGAGTCGTCGTACGCGTACGTGTGGATGGAGTTCGGTGACGGCACCCGGCACGTGACCATCGGCATCGGCCTGCGCGCGCATCGGCACAACGACCGGGTCACCCGCTGGCACTTCGTGGCTGAGGGCCGCGTCGGCGTCGAGCTGTCGCTGCTGGACGCCGACGACCGGCCGCTGGCTCGTAAGGACCTGATCGAGGCACTCGGCGCCGACGCGGTACGCGACTCGGCGGAGGAGTACCGGAACCTCGTCGACGCGACGCTGTTCGAGCTGGGCCCGGCGCGCTACGAGCAGCTGCTCGACCTGGTTCTGACGCTGCGCAAGCCCCAGCTGGCGAAGGACCTCAACCCGGTCGAGCTGTCCCGCACCCTGCAGCGTGGGCTGCGACCGATCGAGGACCACCTGTTGGTGGAGGCCGCACGCTCCTTCGACGACATGGAGGCGGTCGCCCGTACCCTCGAAGGTCTGGTCGAGGCGGACGGCGCCACCGCCGCGTTCCTCGGTGTGTATGCGACCTACCTGCGCACCCACGCGCGGGCCGCGGCGGATGCACTCACCGCGCGCCGAACGGACGCCGACGCCCGACTACAGGCGGTTCAGGCGGCGCGGGCGGACGCGAGCCGGGCCGAGGCCGCGGTCGGCGCGGCCGAGGAGAGGTTGCGGGCCGCCGAGGGCGAGCCCGGCCGGTTGCGCGCGCACCTGGACCGGTTGAAGGATTCGGCGGCGTACCGGTCCCACGAGCAGCTCGCCGATCTGCAACGGCACGTCGAGGACCTGGCGTCGGCCGCGCGGCGTGACGAGGAGGCCGCGGCGAACGCCGCCGACGCAGCCGGCCGTCGGCGCACGGAGTGGGAACGCGCGTTGGTCGCGAGCCGCGACGCCCGGGCGCTGGTGGACCGCTTCGCCACCGAGCTGGCCGTCGACGCCGAGGCGGCGGGGATCGCCTGGACCGACGGTGACGCCGCCGCCGACGGCCTCACCACCCGGGTCGCCGCCCGTGCCGCGGGCCGCCGCGCCGATGTCAGGACGGTCCGGCAGCTCGCCGATCGGCTCGGCCAGGCCGAACGCGAGCACACCCGTGCGGCCGAAGCGGACCGGTCCGCGCGCGCCGCCGTGGAGGACGCCGCCGCCGTCGAAGCCGAGGCCGGTGCGGCGGTCCAGACCGCACGCGAACACACCCTCGACGGGGTACGCGGCTGGGCCGCCGACCGCGCCACGCTGATCACCGAGCTGGACCTGCCCGACCTGCCGGACCTGCTCGCGGCGGCCATCGACGGGCCGTCCCTGCGGGAGGTGTACGCCGACGCGGTCGCCTCCCCGGTTGCCGCCCGGCGCGACGCGGTCGCCGCGCGGGACGCGCGGCTGTCCGCACTCGCCGCCGATCGCGCCGACGTGGTCGCCGAGCGGAACCGGATCGCCGCCGAGCACGACGACGCGCCGCCACCGTCACCCACCCGGCCGGCGCCACGCGATGACCGGCCCGGTGCGCCGTTGTGGCGGCTGGTCCGCTTCGCCGACGATGTGCCCGCCGCCGACGCCGCCGGGATCGAGGCGGCGCTGCACGCCGCCGGGCTGCTGGACGCCTGGCTGCACCCCTTCGACGACGACACCCTTGCCGCCCTGGCCGCCGGGGAGCAGGACGCATACCTGCGCTCGGGCCCACCGACGGCGGGCCCGAGCCTCGCGGACGTGCTGGTGGCCGAGGTCCAGGACATGGTTGCGGCGGACCGCGTCGTCGCCGTCCTGACGTCGGTCGCCCTGGACGAGTTCGCGGGTGTCGCGCCGTCGGGCCGGTGGGGGCAGGGGTCAGGCATCGGCCGGTTCGCCAAGGACCGCTGTGAATACATCGGGGCCACCGCCCGTGCTGCCCGCCGCGCCGCCCGGATCGCCGATTGTGACCGGCGGATCGCCGAGCTGGATGCCGCCGTCGCCGTCGTCGTCGCCGAGCGCGCCGCACTACAGGAGGTGCTCACGCAGGTACGGGCCGCCGCGGACGCGTTACCACCGCTGACCGGCATCCACACCGCCCTGCGCGACCTGGACCGGGCGGCGGCCGCTTTGCGGGTCCGGCAGGAGGCGGCCGGCGCCGCGGCCGAACGCCTCGACGCGGCCGTCGCCGAGCAGTCGGTCACCGGGCTCGCCCTGCGCAAGGCGGTCACCGAACGCTCGCTGCCCGTCGCTCGGCTGGACGCCACCGCAGACGCAGTCGACCGGTTCGACCGACTCGGGGTACGCCTCGACGGCGCCCACCGCGCCGCCGACGCCGCCGACACGTCGGCCGCGCAGGCCGGTGACCGGCACACCGAGGCGCTCGACCGGTTCGACGCCGCCCGCTCCGACGCCCGTGCCGCGGGAGTGCGGCACCACGAGAAGGCGGAGGAACTGCAGACCCTGCACGGCGTGATCGGCGCGGAGGCCGGCCAGATCCTCGCCGACGTAGCCCGCACCACCGAGGAGATCACATCGGCGGAGGTCGCGCTGAAGGATGCCCGCGGGGCGCACAGCACTGCCCTACAGGACCGCGCCGGTGCCGCCGCCCGAGTCGACCTCGGGGTCGATGCCCTCGCGGGTGCGTTGCGGGAGGTCCGGCAGGAGGCGCAGCGGCTGCGCCCGTACGCGCACGCGGACCTCCTCGGCCTGATGCGTTGCCCGACCGACCTGCGCTGGCCCGCCGGCGAAACCGAAGCGCTCGACGACGCGGTGATCGCCCTGCACGAGGCGATCCTGACCGCCACCCGGGAGCTGACCCCCACCGAGACGTCGCTCAAGCAGAGCGCCACCCGGCTCACCACCGCCCTCGGCGAACTACAGGCCCAGCTCCCTGCGGCCGGCCTCGACCACCGCCCCGAATGGGACACCGACGGTGGTGTCATCGTCGTCCGGGTCGCCGACGAGCAGGGCCTCACCCCGGTCGCGAACTTCGCCGAACGCATCGCCCGGGAACGCCGCGAACAGGAGCAACTCCTTACCGACGCGGAACAACGGGTCTTTGAGGACGCTCTGCTCGGCCAGCTTGCCCGGCAGATTCACCACCGCACGATCGAGGCCCGGGACCTTGTCGACGCGATGGACACTCAGATGCGGGCCCGGCGCATGTCGTCGGGGCTCACCGTCGGCGTCGGCTGGCGACTCGCCGACGACCTCGACCCGGAGCAGCGCGAGGTGTGTCGACTGCTCGAACGTGACCCCGCCCGGCTCGGCCCCGGCCAGCTCACCACGCTGCGACGGCACTTCGCCGCCCGGATCAAGGCCGCCCGGTCCGTCGCGCCGGAGAAACCGTACCGGGAGTTGCTCGCCGAGGTGCTCGACTACCGGCAGTGGCGGATGTTCGCGTTCACCCTGCACCGGCCCGGCGGCACGTCCGAGCCGCTCACCCGTGCCCGGCACAGCCAACTCTCCGGAGGCGAGCAGTCCGTGTCGCTGCACCTGCCGCTTTTCGCCGCCGCGAACGCGCTCTTCGGCTCCGCCCGGCCCGACGCACCGCGGCTTCTCGGCCTCGACGAGGCGTTCGCGGGCGTCGACGACAACGGCCGCGGCGAGCTGATGTCACTGGCCAAACAGTTTGACCTGGACCTGTTCATGACCGGCTATGACCTCTGGGCAACCCACCCGAGCGTCACCGGCGCCGCCCACTACGACCTGTCCCACTCGGCCGTCGACCACACCGTCTCGACGGTGCTGCTGGTGTGGGACGGCGCCATGAACGTCGCGGACTTCGACGGCTCCCTCACGCGCGCCCTCGGCTCCCCGCAGACCCGGCGGGCGCCCGCCCTCACCGATGGCTGACCTGGTCACCGACCCCGCATGGCGGCGGCTGCTCGCCGCGGCCCGGCGCAGCCTCGAACGCACCGGTGGCCGGCTCGACGGCACGGTGTCGCTGTCCGCGCCGTCGGATGCCGAACGGCTGGTCGTCATCGGCATCACCGGCGTGCACCGGCCGGCCGGCGTCATCCGGCTCACGGTGCGACTCGCCGACATCGACGAACACCTGCGCGCCGTGCACGGCACGGGTCTCGCCACCACGCTCGGGCCGCTGCGTGACCGACCCGGCGAGCGCACGCGGGAGTCGCTCGGGCGAGACGCCGTGCTGTCCGTCGCCGCCGACTCGCGGCATGCCGACCAGGTCTGGTACGCCGAGTGGGTCGACGGGCTGCGCCGGGACGGAACACTGACGCGGATCGTCCGTAGTGGACTGCCGTTCCCTGACGTCATCGCGGTGCTGGAGGCCCTGCCGGCGCCGGACGAGCCCATGCCGGCCTTCGCCGAGCGGGTGCTCGGCGACACCAAGGCACTTGCTGACGGATTCGTGCCCGGCCTGGTGTTGCGCGCGCTCGCGCTCTGGCACGCAGCCGGTCCGCCGGCCGGCGCCGAACAGCAGCGGGCCCTGTGGGAACTCGCCGGTGTGGTTCCCGACGACCTGGCCAGCCAGGTGCTCGTTGCGGGCGTACCGGCCACCGGGGGGATCCTGGGTGACTGGCTGACCGCGGCGGCGCTGGCTGCGGTGCCGTTCCGCGTTACCCTGCACCAGCTCCGGCTGGCGCCGCTCGTGCTGGACTGCGACGAGATCTTCGTCTGCGAGAATCCCGCCGTTCTGCGCGCGGCCGCGTCCCGCCCGTCGCGTCCGCTGGTGTGCACGGAAGGTGTGCCGTCGGTCGCCGTTCACGCACTTCTGCGAGCGGCCAGACCAGGGACGCGCATGTGCTGGCGCAACGACTTCGACTGGACCGGCGTGCGACTTACCGCAGCCGCCCTCGCGCGGTATCCGGGCGCTGTGCCATGGCGGATGACCGCAGCGGACTACGTTGCTGAAGCGCCGTACGGGATGCCCCTGGCCGGTCGACCGATGACCACGCCCTGGGATCCGGAGTTGTCTGCCGCGATGCGGGAGAACGGTCGTGCGGTCATGGAGGAGCGGCTGCTTGATGAGCTGCTGGCCGACCTTCACTCACCCGTGTCCCGGTGAACCAGATCCTGCGAATTGCACGCGGCGATGCGTACTCGCTAACGATCCGGCCTGTCGTGTCCGCGAGCAGACCTTGATGGGAAAGGCTCGTCAGTGCCGTCGGATCACGGACCGTCATCCGACGCATCATTGCGGCTGTGTGGCGAGACGATCGTTGTGAGGGGTGGCCGAGGTCGGCGTCGCGTGCTTCGGCGACGGCTGCGGCGCGGTCGTGTACCTGCGGTCTGGTCAGGTGGCGCAGACCTGGTTCCGGACGGTTTCTCCAGTGTCGGACCCGCCCGTAGTCACCGGCGCAGGGGGAGACCGGCGTAGACGATCCAGCCGCCGTCGATGCCGGGACCGGCCTGCAGGTGTCCGCCGACGGCGCTGAGGCGCTCGGTGAGGCCGAAGAGTCCGAATCGTCCGGGGGTCTCGCGGGTGAGCGCGGCGCGAGGCGGCGGCCCGTCGTTCGCGATGCGGACGATCACCCAGTCGGGCGTACGCCGCACCGACACGTCGACGGCGGTGGCTTCCTGGGCGTGTCTGCGGATGTTGGTGAGCGCCTCCATGACGACCCGGTACGCGGACGAGGTGATCTCGACGGGGAGGCCATCGATGTCGCCGTCGACGTGGAGCCGCGCGAGCGGGCCGCCGTTCTCGCCGAAGCTGTCGATGAGCGGCTGTAGCTCGGCGACGCCGCCGAGGGGTGTGAGCGGCGCAGCATCGGCGTCGGACGATTCGGACGGCTGCCGCAACACCCCGACCATCCTGCGCATCGACGCCATGGTCTCTGCGGCGGCCTTCTCGATCTGATCGAGCGCGGCGACCACCCGCTGGGGATCCTGTTCGGCGATGATCCGTGCGCCCTGGGCTTGGACGATGATCCCGGTGACGTGGTGGGCGATGAAATCATGCAGGTCCCGTGCGAACTCGCTGCGCTGTTCGGCGCGAACGGTGTCCAGCTGCCGCTGCCGGGTCACGTCCTGGAACCGGACGAACCCACCTGCTGCGGCGGCCACGGCGGCGGCGAGGGCGAGGGCGAGGGCGAGGGCGACGGCGTCGAAGCTCAGGTCGAGTAGCACGATGGGCTGCATGACGATCGCGGCGGTGACGGCGACGGAGGCGGGCCAGACGAGTGTCCTGTGCGAGCGGCGGACGACGACGCTGAGCAGCCCGAGCAGCGCGGCGGTCTCGGCGGCGCCGATCGAGCCGTTCCACGCCCCGGCGACGTGGGCCTCGGCGAATGTGAGGAGCATCGAGAACACGGACGCGGCGACCGCGAGGGCGGGCAGCAGTCGGGTGTTCCGCTTGCGCGCGGGCAGCCAGATCGCGGTGACGGCGATGACGGTGGCGATCTCCGCCAGCCCGACGAGGGCGCCGAGCCCGGTCTCGGGTCCGGGTCCGGCAGTGATGTCGATCATGCCCAGCCCGGCGAGGAACAGGACGGCAGCGATCTGCCCGAACCTGAACATGAGCGTTCTTGCGCGGTCGGTCGTCATGATTCACCCAGCGTAACCAGGCGCCCGTGGGGTCGGATCCGCCGAAAGGCAGACCGCCGGTAGCCGCACCCGGTCGCCGGACCGATGCGCGGGACACCAGCGAACGGCGATGGTCTGTGTAGTCCAGAACGTCAGCCGTTGGAGGAACCGTGTCCTACCCCGTCGCCACCCCTGTGGCACCGCCCCGGGAGCCCGGCGCGGCGGCCGTCGCCGCCGTCAACCTGGTGAAGGTCTACGGCTCGGGAAGCACGGCCGTCCGGGCCCTGGACGATGTGTCCGTGGGCTTCGCCCGAGCCGCGTTCACGGCGATCATGGGGCCGTCCGGGTCCGGTAAGTCCACACTGATGCACTGCCTCGCGGGCCTCGACACGGCCACCTCCGGACGTGCGCTGCTGGGCGGCACCGACCTGACGAGACTGTCCGACCGCGTGCTGACGAGGGTGCGCCGCGACCGGATCGGTTTCGTGTTCCAGTCGTTCAACCTGTTGCCGCAGCTCACCGCGGCGCAGAACATCACGCTCCCGCTCGACCTGGCGGGCCGTACCCCCGACAAGGCGCTCTACGATCACGTCATCGGCGTGCTCGGGCTCGGCGCCCGGCTCCGGCACCGGCCGAGCGAACTGTCCGGCGGCCAGCAACAGCGGGTGGCGCTGGCGCGGGCCCTGGTAGGCAGCCCGGAGGTCGTCTTCGCGGACGAGCCGACCGGAAACCTCGACTCCCGCTCGGGCGCGGAGGTGCTGTCGTTCCTGCAAGCCTCGGTGCGCGATCTCGGCCAGACGATCGTGATGGTGACGCACGATACCGGTGCGGCGGCGTACGCGGATCGAGTCGTCATGCTCGCCGATGGCCGCATCGCGGGCGACATCGACCGTCCGACCCGCGCGATGGTCACCGAGGCGCTGAACGAGCTCGCCCGATGAGCGTCCTGCGCACCCAGCTCCAGGGCCTCGCCCGCCGCCCCGCGCGGCTGCTGCTCACGGGCCTCGCGGTCCTGGTCGCGGCGTTCGTCGTGTACGCCATGGTGCTGGCCCATCAGATCATCACCCGCACCGTCATCAACAGCCTGTCATCGACGCCGGAGGGAACCAGCCTGACCGTCGACTCCGTAGAGCGCGGCGTCCCTGCGGCGAAGCTGGCTACGCTGCGCCGCACGGCTGGTGTCGCTGAGGTCGCAGGCCGGGGCGAGGCCCACCTCAGCCCGCCCGACGCTGTGGACGACGAGGGCTTCAGGCTGATATCGGACCCGGGCACAGGGGTGCTGGGACGCGTGAAGGTCACGTCAGGGACTTACCCGGACGGGCCGAACGAGGTCGCCGTCACCACCCGCACACAGTGGCGTAACGGCGTCTCACCAGGCGCGACGCTGACGCTCGTCGCCGAGGGCGGGACCGCTCCGGTCGTGTTGACGGTGACCGGGGTCGTCGAGGCCCAGGACGACAGAGGGCGCAAGCTTTACGGGCCTGAAAGCGTGGTCGCCCCACTCAGCGGGGACAGCTTCGACACGATCGACATCCGGGCCGCGAACGGAGTGGACGTCGACGCGCTCAAGGCCGCGGTGTCGACGATCGTGCCGGGGACCAAGGTGAAGACGGCCGCCGAGGTGCGCAAGGAAGATGCCAGGCGTGCCACCAAGGACCTGAGCCTGGTGTTCGCCATGGCCTCGATCCTCGTGCTCATCTCGGTGCTGGCCGCCGGGCTCGTGGCCACCTCCACGTTCCGGATCGTCTTCGTGCAGCGGATGCGCCAGCTGGCGCTGCTGCGTGCGATCGGGGCCGGGCGCGGGAAGCTTATCCGGGCGCTCGCCGTGGAGGGGCTGCTGGTGGGCTTCACCGCGGGTACGGTGGGCGTCGCGGCGGCCGCTGCGGTCGGTCAGTTGGCGCCGCTCGGCGCGAAGGCGTTCGGTATCACGATCCTGTCGCCGAGCCTGCCACTGCTGCCCGCGGTCGCCGTGGTGCTCGGCGCGATGCTCGTGACGCTGCTCGCCGTGCTCGCCCCGGCGGTGTCCGCGTCGAAGGTCTCGCCGCTGGAGGCGCTGCGCACCGCCGCGACGGCCGGCGGACGCCTGGGCATCGGTAAGCTCCGAATGATCGCGGGTGTGCTCAGCGTCATCGCGGCCATCGTCAGCGCCGCGTACGTCTGGAACGCCCTACCTGATCTCCAGGAGGCGGCACGCGCGGCCTACGACCCCGGGCTGCCGCTGCTCGCGACATTCTTCTCCGGGACCATGGCGTTCCTCGCGCTGCTCACGCTGGGCCCGGTCGTGCTGCGGCCGATCCTGGCGGTCGTCGGCTGGCCGCTGAGGAGGATGGGGCCGCTGGGCCGCCTCGCCGTCGGCGGGGTCGGCGGAGCGCCGCGTCGCGCGGCCGCCGTCTCCGTGGTGGTGGCGCTCGGCGTCACGCTCGTCGGGGGTTTCCTCGTGGTCGCCTCGTCGGTGCAGACGCTCATGGCCCGCTCGGTAGCACTGTCGTCCCCCGCGGATCTTCACCTGGTGTCGGGGTCGGACGAGGCGTTGAACCCGGCGATGGTTCAGAAGCTGACCACGATGAAGGAGCTGAAGAACGTCGTCTCGTACCGCAGGGTCGAGGTCACCGTCCCGAGCATCGGCTCCCGCAACGTCTACCAGATCACGGACGTCAACCTGTCGGCGCTGCCCACGACGGCGACGCTCGCCACCGCGGCGGGCTCGGTGCGCGACATGGCGCCCGGTAGGGCCTTCATCTTCGGCGACGTGGCGAAGGCGCTGAACGCCAAGGTCGGCGACCCGATCAAGCTGGCTACGAGCACGGGGCGCACGCTGACGGCGCAGGTCGCGTTGACCTTGGAGGATTTCGGCCCGGTCGACTCCTCGATCATCGTCAGCCCGTCCGACCTGGACAAGCTCGGCGCCCCCCAGGGCGCGGTCGGTGTCCTGGCCGACGCGGCAGCCTCCGGTGAGGACGGCCGTGCGGCAGCGATCAACGCCATGGACGACGCGGGCAAGGGTGCGGACGTCGACCTGTCGGTCCTCGCCGACCAACGCGACGAGGGGAACGCGACCCTGTCCGCCGTGATCGCCATCGTGCTGGGCATGATCGGGCTGACGGTGATCATCGCGGTCGTCGGGGTCGGCACCACGACGGCGCTGTCCGTGGTGGAGCGGGTGCGCGAGTCGGGCCTGCTGCGGGCCGTCGGTGTCTCCCGCTGGGGTCTACGTACGATGCTCACCACCGAGGCAGGCCTGTACGGGGTGATCGGCGCCGCCATGGGTCTGCTCATCGGGGTGCCGTACGCGTGGCTGACCGTCCTCGCGATGGGGCAGGAGGTGCCGTTGAAGTTCCCCGTGTTCCAGCTCGCCGGCGTTTTCGTACTCCTGGCCGGCCTTACCGCCGCGGCCGGTCTCCTGCCTGCTCGACGGGCGGCGAAGGTCAGCCCGGTCGCCGCACTCCGCAGCGACGAGTAGCGGCTGGGTGCGAGCAACGAACCGGCGTCGAGCAACCGACAGGTTTCCCGAGCTCTCGCTCTCATCCGTTTCCCGTCAGCGGCTCCCGGGGATGTCTGACCCAGAGGGTCGGTGCCGGGACCACTCGGCGATGCGGTCATCGCGGCGCCCCGGGCAGCAGGTTCATCGGCAAGGCCGCGGCGAAGGATCAATAGCGCGCCGGGCAACCGGCAGGAGTTACTCCTGCCGGTTGCCGCCCCCTAAGGGCCCGGCGGCGGTGACCGCCGCGCCCCTTAGTCCCCGTGGGGTGGCGCTGGTCCGGAACACACCTGTTGCTCTAGATTCTGCATCGGACCACGCGCGTTACTTGACTGTCGGTGACTATACGCCTCTGGAGCGGTGTCGCTGTCGACGGACGTATCGCCTTTCGGTGATGTGGGATACGCCTGTTTGCTTGATGTCCATCTAGGAGGAGTGGTGACGGTAGGCCAGACGGGGTCCGGGGGGCGCAACATGCCGCGCCTGGAGACCCTGGCGGACAAGCTGGAGTTCCTCTTCGACCGGGTACGTCCCACCGCGGGCGAGCTCGGGACGCACGAGGCGCCCGGCCGCAGGTACACCACGAAGGAGATCGCCAACAAGATCAATGAGGCGGCCCAACGGGACGGGACCGGGGTCACGATCAGTGCCGCCTATGTCGGCGAGATGCGTCGTGGCATCACCACCGATCCGCGTACTTCGCACGTCAAGGCGCTGGCCCAGGCCTTCGGGGTCGATCCAGCCTTTTTCGTGGACAGTCAGATCACCCGCCGCGTCCAGGAGCAGATCGATCTACTCAACGAGCTCAGGCAGATGAAGCTCCAGCAGGTGGCGTTGCGCAGGGTACTGCGCCAGCAGGGGCTATCGGACGACAGCACGCGCCTCATCGAACAACTCGTCGACCGCTGCCGGAAATTGGAGGGTCTGGATGAGGACGAGCAGGGCTGACGGTCAGACGAGCGCGTCCTGTCTAAGGTGACCAATGCCCGACATCATGCCCACGGGGAGGGCGGAGAAATGGCAGACCGCGGGATACGCAGGAGATGCGACACGATCGTCGCGGAACTCGACCTCCCGGACGCCCTCGGCGTCCGGGATCTGTGTGACGTCATCGCCGAGCGCCAGGGTCGGCCGATCCATCTACTCGGCCAGAGCCTGCCGGCCGACAGTCCGTGCGGGCTCGCCGTGCGCACCGAGCGTTTCGACGCCATCTTCTACGAAGCCAACACGAGCCGGTTGCACCAGGAGCACATCATCCGGCACGAGCTCGGCCATCTGATCTGTGGTCACCTGACCGCTCCCGTCTTCGACGCCGAGGCGTCCCGGCTGCTGCTGCCGAATCTCGATCCGTCATTGGTGCAGGCCGTGCTCGGCCGCGCCAACTACAGCGAGATCGAGGAGCAGGAGGCCGAGATGATCGCCTCGCTGCTGCTGCGCCGGTCCGTTCTCAGCCGTTCCCGCGAGACGCCGCGGGACGATCCCGCCGCGTCGCCCGTACTCCGCCGCCTGCACCACACGCTGGTCGATCCCTGACGAAGGTGAGTCCGTGTCCAAGGTGATCTACCCGGTCGTGGCCGTTCTCGCCCTGGTCGCGCTGGCGTACAAGATCCCGCCCTTGATCCGCGAGCCGCGTAGCCCCACCCGGCGCGCCCTCGTGGCCATGCTCGCGTGTCTCGCCTGGGCTCCCCTGATCAACACACCCTTCGTCTACGTACGATTCGACGCGTTGACCGGGGTGCCCAACCTGGCCCGGTTGATCGCCCATTACGGGATCATCGGCTTCGCGGTGTCGGTGCAGATGCTCCTGCTGCACTGGACGGTCGAGCGCCCACCGCCCCGGAGTACCTGGATCCGGCTTCTCGCGGTGGCCACAGCCGTGGTGGCCATGGCGGCGTTCTTCGTGCTGGCACCCCTCGACGTCTCGCTGACCAGCGAGTTCACCGACCGGTACGGCAATGCGCCGTACATGGCCGCATACATGCTGGTGTATCTCGGATACTTCCTGGTCGCGCTCGTCGACATCCTGCGTCTGTCGTGGCGCTTCATGGGCCTCACCCGGCAACCGTTCCTCCGCATCGGATTGCGGTTGATCAGCTACGGCGCTGTCTTCGGCATCGCCTACTGCCTCGAGAAGGGCTTCTACGTAGCGGCCCGGAACGCCGGTTACGAACCGATCCCGGCGGACGTGCAGAAGCAGATGTCGCCGCTGCTCACCGGGCCGGGTTGCGTGCTCATGCTCATCGGGTTCACCATTCCGTCGTGGGGGCCGCGGATCACCGCCGGCCGCGTATGGCTGCAGCGGCTGCGCACGTACCGGCAGCTGTATCCATTGTGGAGTATCCTTTACGAGGCCACGCCGGGCATCGCCCTCGACCCTGAACAGGCGCATCGCGGCTCCGTGCGTGACCTGGAATACCGGCTGGTTCGCCGGGTCGTGGAGATTCGGGACGGCTGGCTCGCGCTTCGGCCGTACTTCGACGCCCAGGTCGCACGGGAGGCGGGCGCGCGGTGCGGCCCGCAGGGCCGGGAACAGGAGGATGCGGTGCAGGCAGCGGTGCTCGCCGCGGCGGTTCGGGCCAAGGCGCGGGCCGACAAGCCGGCAGAGCTCTACACCGCCGACCCGCAGGGCGGCACGGACATCGCGGAGGAGACCGCTCAGCTGCTGCGCATCGCCCGGCGGCTACGAACCTCCGACGTGGCTCAGCCGGTGGCCGAAGCGGAACCCGGGGTGGCAGGGTGAGTGAGGCCCTGCGGCACATCGAGGCGTTGGCTGCGGTGCTGCCCGACGCCCAACGCAGCGCCCACGCGTACGCCCGCAGCATCGATTTGTTCTTCGGGTCCGACGACGTGACGGCGGCTCATCCGGCCGGGCGGGCCTACGTCGCGGCGACCAGGATGGCCCTGCTGCACAGCGAAGTGAGCGAAGCGCTCCAGGAGATCCGCAGCCGGTCGCTGGACCTGGACCCGGCCACGCGACGGCCGGACGACGCACTGAGCTTGGAACTGGCCGACATCCTGATCCGGACCCTGGAACTGGCCGAGTATCTGGGGGTCGATCTGGCGGCCGCGTTGGCGACCAAGACCGCCGAGACGTTGAGCGGCTACCGGCACGGAGGGGTCCGCTTCTGACCCGCGGATCTCAGCCCAGGAGCACCGGTAGGGCGACGAGACCGCGGGTGCGGTAGGACGGCCGCCAGCGGACCTCTTCGGCCGGCACCGCCAACCGCAGCCGGGGAAAGCGGCGTGCCACCGTGCCGATGGCCACCTCCAGCTCGATGCGGGCCAGCGGAGCTGCCAGGCAGTAGTGGACGCCGTGGCCGAAGGTGAGGTGCGCGCCGGAGCGTCCCGGCTTCACCTCGTCGGGCGCGGGGAAGGCCTCGGGGTCGCGGTTGGCCGCGCCCACGACGAGGAGCACGGTTTCGCCACGTGGCACCACCACGCCGGCGATCTCGATGTCCTCGGTCGGGAAGCGCCGCAGGACCACGGGAGCGGGCGGTTCATGGCGCAGCAGCTCTTCGATGGTCGAGCTCAGATGTGCCGGATCGAGCGGGAACGCGGACCGACGCAACAGCGTGAACAATCCCGTGCCGATGGCGTGCACGGTGTTCTCGTAGCCGGCGAACAGCAGCAGGAACGCCAGTGACGTCAGCTCGTCCTCGGTGAGACGGTCTCCGCCGTCGCGCGCGGCGATCAACGCGGAGAGCAGGTCGTCGGCCGGGTCGGCGCGCTTGGCCGCGAGCAGCCTTTCGAGGTACGCGTGGATAGCGCCGACAGCGCGCGCTGCCGCGCTGCGGTCCTGCTGTGGCGGGCTGACCATCGTGTCGGTCCAGGACCTGAACTCATGCCGGTCCGCCTCCGGAATACCCAGCAGGTCGGAGATGACCGCCACGGGGAGAGGACCGGCGTAATCGCGCACGAGATCAACCTCCCCCTGTCCCGCGGCAGCGTCCAGCAGGGCGTCGGCGGTCTCCTGGATGCGCGGGCGCAGGTTTTCCACCCGGCGCGGGGTGAATGCCTGGGACACCAGCTTGCGGATCCGGGTGTGGTCGGGCGGATCCATGTTCAGCAGGTTCGCGTCCAGCGCCGGCGGCAGCGAGAAGCCCCGCCAGCTGCCGTTGCCGTTGCTCTTGTCCACCGACAGCCGGGGGTCGGCGAACAAGGTGCGGACGTCCGCGTAGCGGGTCACCAGCCAGGCAGGCGCCCCGTCGGGCAATTCCACGCAGCAGACCGGGGCCGCGTCCCGGAGCTGGTGGTAGAGCGGATACGGGTCGTTGAGGAACGCCTCGGAGATCGGCAGTGAAACCGTGGTCATCGCGTGACACCGTCCTGTCCGGCTTCCCGCTCAGGAGAAAGGCCGGGCATCCACGGGGGGAGATGCCCGACCTTTGATGCAAAATGAAATCACACCTGGCGCCGCTTCGCTACTCGGAGCAGAACGGCGGCGCCCTCTACTCGGCAGCGTCGGAAGAAACGCGGGATGGGGTGCACCGCTCTCGTCCGGGGTGACGCTCGCTTGTGGACGGCGTCACCGATCCGCACCGCGCCGACGGTGGTGCCGCCCGGCGGAATCTGTTCCCTCACTCCAGTCTCCGCCCAGTCCTCCACGTTCGGCGCGTCCCGAACTCGGCTCAGGCTCAAGAAGGGGCGAGAGCTGAGATCCGTTCACCTGTCCGCCGTTCGTGCTGGTGGCCATCTGGCTATCGGGTGCCCTGCAGGTGGTGCGGAGTCGAAGCCGTGGCGTGCGCGTCGGGGGCAGAGAACTTGATTAGTTCCAGAAAAGTGGGCTACGGTGCTCGCATGACGTCCGGCACCGAGGCCCAGCTGCGGGCGGTCTCGTTGCGGGTGACCCGGCCCCGGTTGGCGGTGCTCGCCGCGCTGCGCGACCACGCGCACGTCGACACTGACACGGTGATCGCGCTGGTACGGGTCGATCACCCCACGATTTCCCACCAGGCGGTGTACGACGTGCTGCGTGCGCTCACCCACGCTGGTCTGGTGCGGCGCATCCAGCCTGCCGGCGCGACCGCCCGGTACGAGTCCCGGGTGGCGGACAACCACCACCATGTCGTGTGCCGCTCCTGCGGTGCGATCGCCGACATCGACTGCGCCGTCGGCCACGCTCCCTGCCTCACCGCCTCGGACGACCACGGCTTCGTGGTCGACGAGGCGGAGGTCGTCTATCGGGGCACGTGCCCCGACTGCGCGGCCAAGCGTCCCCAATGATCCGCCAGTTCGGAAGGAAGCAGATGAGCGACACCCAGGACAACGCGCCCTCCAGCGCGCAGGGCGTGGACCAGAAGGCGGCGGCCGGGTGTCCGGTCGCGCACGACTCCGTGACCGCGCAGGGCAGCGAGAGCGAGAACCCGGCGATCGACTCGCCGACCCCGAAGACGGGCGGTCGTCCGCGCACCAACCGGGACTGGTGGCCCAACCAGCTCGAGCTCTCGGTGTTGCACGCCCACTCGTCCAAGGGGAACCCGCTCGGGGCGGGTTTCAGCTACGCCGAGGAGTTCTCCAAGCTCGACGTTGAGGCCCTCAAGCAGGACATCATCCAGGTGCTCACCACCTCGCAGGACTGGTGGCCGGCCGACTTCGGCCACTACGGCGGTCTGATGATCCGGATGAGCTGGCACGCCGCGGGCACGTACCGGATCCACGACGGCCGGGGCGGCGCCGGTGATGGAGGTCAGCGTTTCGCCCCGCTCAACAGCTGGCCCGACAACGCCAACCTCGACAAGGCCCGCCGGCTGCTGTGGCCGGTCAAGCAGAAGTACGGCCAGAAGATCTCGTGGGCCGACCTGCTCGTGCTCGCCGGCAACGTCGCCCTGGAGTCGATGGGTTTCAGGACGTTCGGTTTCGGCTTCGGGCGCGAGGACGTCTGGGAGCCCGAGGAGATCATCTGGGGTCCCGAGGACACGTGGCTCGGCGACGGGCGCTACGCCGGCGACAGCGAGATGGCGCCTGAGGTCGGTGCCACCGAGATGGGACTCATCTACGTCAACCCCGAAGGACCGCGCGGCAACGCGGACCCGCGCGCGGCGGCCCACTTCATCCGCGAGACCTTCGCCCGGATGGCGATGAACGACGAGGAGACCGTCGCCCTCATCGCCGGCGGCCACACCTTCG
>CBIHNN010000086.1:0-20592 GCA_966211315.1 uncultured Micromonosporaceae bacterium
ACTGACACCAACCAGGTCCGGGACACCGAAGAAACGTGCAAGATCAACCAAGGCCTTTTTCCGGCGATGGGCGCAGAGGGGTGGCCGGGGTCGCGTCCGACGGTGAACACCGGGGTCCGCCGGACCACCCGGGCGTGGCCCGGTCATGCTCACTGCGACCGTCCGGGCTCGCGCTGTGATCGACCACGCCGCGGCCATCACCGGCGAGCAATGGCGATGCGCCCACCACAGCACCGCGATGATCAGCCACTATCGCCACCGCGGTCATCCACCACGTACATCACAGCGTGACCATGCAGGCATCACAGCGTGACAACGCATGAAATCACAGCGATGCGGGACGGCCATGACGAGTGACCGACGACGGACATCGGCAACCATTCAACGGCAACCCCATGCGAGCGACTCGTCACCGACGTGCGCCTTTGAGACACCTGTGGCTGGCCTTAAATTGTTGTCACATCAGCGACAATGCGTAGAAGGGCGGTCACCGAAATCGCCCTAGCTGGTTCTTCACCCTTCCGGCAGAATACAGCGTCAACGTGTGGACGGTTTGCGAATGGCGCGCTTGTCCTGAAAGAAGAAAGGCTTCTCCATGCCAGGCATTCGGGAGTCCCGCCCCGCCCGTGCGGCACTGATCTTGGCAGCCGTTGCCAGCCTCGCCGCCGCCGGCGTCGGCACCGCCAGCGCCATCGCGCACGGCGACGACGTGCCGGACGGCCAGTTCTCGTTCTCGGCCAAGCTGACCATGACCGGTATTCCCACCGCTGATGGCGGCCAGCGCAATAGTGCCTGCTCCGGTGCCCTCATCGCACCCCAGTGGGTCATCACTGCCGGCCACTGCTTCCGAGATGTCAACGGCGTCCGCGTCGAGCGGCCGGTGGCGAGGCTGACCACCGCGACGGTGGGGCGCACCGATCTGAGTAGCGACGACGGATACGTCGCCACCGTTGTGGAAGTACGGCAGTCGCCTACCAATGACGTCGCGTTGGCCAAGCTCGACCAGCCGATTGCCGATATCAGGCCGATTGGTTTGAGCACCGTTACGCCCACGGTCGGCGACGTGGTGCGCCTGACCGGTTACGGAGCGACCACCGGCATTAATCCAGTGCCGGCTACTCGACTGCAGACCGGCAAATTCACGGTCACCAGCGTCGATTCGAAGAACTTCGGGATGACCGGCAAGGCTCCCGAATCCAATACCAGCGCCTGCCTCTTTGACTCCGGCGCGCCGTACTTCCTGGAGAGCTCGCAGAATGGGGCCATGTTGGTGTCGGTAGAAAACAACGGGCCAACATGTCCACACGATCAGGAAGAAACCACCACCCGCGTGGATGTCATCGGGCCCTGGATTGCCAGGATGATCCACTGACGGCTGGACGACCGGCGTGGGCGCGCCGTCCAGGTGACCGGCGTCGGTCCGCTGGACGCGCTGCCCGGCCCCTGGTCGGCGCGTCGCCGGTGCTCACGGGTGATGGCCGCAGCGTGGTCGATCACAGCGCGGGCCAGGACGGTCGCGGTGAGCGGGCGGGCACGGCGGCCATCGACAATCGGATCAGGGGTGTGCGGTGGTGTTCCGGATCGTGCGCCGGATTCGGGGTGGGTGGTCTTTCCCAGGCTGGTCCGGGCGACGGCGAGGAACGCATGGGCGACCGTGCTGATGGTGACGCGCCGATGTCAGGAAGTCCATTCGCGGACCTGGCACGGGTCCACCCTGAGTTGATCTTTATCGCATTTGCATGCGTCAACGCGTCAGTGGCGTCATGACATCTCCCCCGTCGCCCGTGGGCCGAATCGGCGTATATGGCGGCACCGTAATGTTTGCGCAATCATAGGCTCCCGTCAAGGTTGACAACCTTCTATGCACGCTCCACACTTTGCGGCGTTGTTGGGTGAGTTCGAGATGTCGGAGGCCTGTCCACCCCAAGCGTGTGCCGGAACAGTCTCGCCTGATCGGATTGGTCAGGCAACAACGGGAGTGCGAACCGATGAACGATGCGATGGAGCCCGTCGTCCCTGCTCTACGGAGGCGGTCGGTACTCACGGGCGCAGTGGCCGGCGCAGCTGCGCTTGCCACGGGCGTGACGCCGCTGCTGCAAGACCGGGCGGCGGAGGCGGCGACGGCCAGCGGCCGGGTCGTCTACAACCTCAACCCCGACTGGCGGTTCATCAAGGCGGACGTGGCGAACGCGGCTACGGCTTCGTTCGACGACTCGTCATGGGCTGTGGTCAGCGTCCCGCACACCTACAACGACGTGGATTCGTTCGACGACTACGTGGGCAGCTCAGGCGAGTCCGCCGTGGCGATGCAGGTGACGTGGTATCGCAAGCGGTTCACCATGCCGACCAGTCACCAGGGGCAGAAGGTGCTGCTGGAGTTCGAGGGGGTGCGGCAGGCGGCCACGGTCTACGTCAACGGCACCCAGGTCGGGCTCTACGAGAACGGCGTGGCGCCGTTCGGCGTCGACATCACCGACCAGATCCGGTTCGGCGCGGAGAACGTCATCGCCGTGAAGGCCGACAACACCAAGTGGCGGCCGGAGGCGGCCACCGGTACGCCGTTCCAATGGGACACCCGGGACTTCAACCCCACGTTCGGCGGGCTGACCCGCAACGTGCGGATGTACGTGCTGCCCCGGACGTACTTCACCCTCCCGTTGTATACCAACCTGCGCACCACCGGCACGTACGTCTACCCGACCGCGATCAACGTGCCGGGTAAGACCGCCACGGTGAAGATCGAAGCCCAGATCCGCAACGAACAGAGCACCGAGCGGACGATCACGGTCTCCGCGAACGTGATCCAGCCCAACGGCACCGTACGGGTCACCATCGCCGGGCCGACGGTCACGCTGCCGGCCGGCGCGACGCAGATCGTCTCCCTGTCCCAGCGGATCGGCCAGGTGCGCTTCTGGGCGCCCGGCGCGCCGTACCTGTACACGGTGGAAATGGTGTTGTCCGAGGGTGGCACGGTCCTCGACGCGTACCCGATCACCACGGGGTTCCGGAAGGCCGAGTTCCGCGGTGGTACGACGAACGGCGGCGTCCACGTCAACGACAAACACCTCTTCCTGAGCGGGTACGCCATCCGGGCGACCAATGAGTGGGCGGTCATCGGCGGTGCCGTACCGGAGTGGATGACCCAGCTCGACGGGCAGATGATCCGGGACAGCAACGCCAACCTGATCCGGTGGATGCACGTCGCGGCCCCACCCGCCAACATCCGCATGACCGACCGGTACGGCATCGTGTCGATCCAGCCGGCCGGGGACAAGGAGAGGGACTCCACCGGTCGCCAGTGGGAGCAGCGGGTCGAGCTCATGCGCGACGTGCTCATCTACTTCCGCAACAGCCCGAGCATCCTGTTCTGGGAGGCGGGCAACAACGCGATCACCGCCGAGCACATGACGCAGATGGTGAATCTGCGTAAGACCTGGGATCCCCACGGCGGACGGGCGATGGGCTGCCGGGCCCTCTCCGACGACCCCGCCAACGGCGGGAAGGCCGCGGTGGACGCGGCCGAGTACGTCGGGACCATGCTGAATCGGCACTACTCGACCTACACCCGCGACCGCGTGCCGATCATCGAATCCGAGTACACGCGGGACGAGGCTCCACGGCGGGTGTGGGACAAGTACTCGCCGCCGGACTTCGGCTACGTCACCGGGCCGGATGTCACCTGGCGCTGGACCAGCGAGGACTTCGCCGGCACCGTCGCCGCAAGCAGCCGCCACGAGTTCTGGGGGCAACGCATCCAGGGTCCAGGCGACCGCCGCTACTCCGGGGCGGCCGCGCTGATCTGGGCCGACTCCAACCAGCACGGTCGCCAGTACGGCTGGGAGTGCGCCCGGTTGTCCGGCCGGGTGGACGCCGTACGCCTGCCGAAGGAGTCGCTGCACAGCTATCGGGTCATGCAGAACCTTGCGCCGGACCTGCACATCATCGGGCACTGGACCTATCCGGCAGGGACCACCAAGGCGGTGCACGTCATGGCATCGGCCGCGGTCCGCCGGGTGCGGCTACTGGTCAACGGCGCCCAGGTGGGCGACAGCAGTTCGCCGACCAACGAATTCCTCCACAGTTTCCCCGACATCACCTGGAGGTCCGGCACCATCACGGCGGTCGGGTACGACGCCGACGGCACCGAGGTGGCCCGCGCCTCCGAGATCACCACCGGTGCGGCCGTAGCACTACGTCTGACCGCCCACACCGCGCCGGGCGGGTTGCGCGCCGACGGTAGCGACATCGCCTTCTTCGACGTCGAGGCGGTGGACGCCCAGGGGCGGCGGATGCCCACGCATCAGGCCCGCGTGGATTTCTCGCTCACGGGTCCGGCCCGATTTCTCGGTGGATTCAACTCACACGTCCCCGGCAGCGTGCACAAGCCGTACGTGAACACCGAAGCCGGCATCAACAGGGTGTTCGTCCGGGCGGGCGGCACGGCGGGCGCCATCACGTTGCGGGCCACCGGCGCCGGCCTGACGGCGGCCAGCGTGACCATCACGTCCACCGCCTTCGCCATCACCGGCGGATTGACCAGCCAGATGCCCGCCACGTGAGAGGGTGGCCACCTGTTTGGGACTTTCGGTGGCCGCCTGCCGGCCGGTCTTGGAGCGTTTGACCGTCATCGCGGCCGGGCTTATGGTCGGTTTGTGCCAGGTCCAGGCCGACGGCGGATCGTGAACCTGCCCGACGAACCCACCACCTTCGTGGGCCGGTCGTCCGACCTTCACGCGGTCGGGGGGCTGCTCGCCTCCGCCAGGCTGGTGACCCTGACCGGGGTGCCGGGGGTGGGCAAGACCCGGCTGGCGTTGCAGGTAGCGCAACGCTACCGCCGCCGGTTTCCCGGCGGGGTGTGGTTCGTGGAAATCGCGGCGGTACGCGACTCCGCACTGATCGCACACACGATCGCCCACGCGATCGGCCTGCGCCAGGACGTCGGAGGAGACCCGCTGGCGCTGATCTGCGAACACCTGCGCGGGCGGCGGGCGCTGCTGGTGCTGGACAACTGCGAACATGTGGCTCAGTCGTGCGCGGTACTTGTGACCACCCTGCGGCGGGCGGCACCCCGGTTACGTGTCCTGGTCACCAGCCGCCATTTGCTGCAGGCCACGGGCGAGCACCTGTGGCACGTGCAGCCGATGCCCGCCTTGGACGGACAGTCCGATCCGGAGGTGGTCGGCGAAGCGGTGGAGCTGTTCACCCAGCGCGCCCGCGTGGTCGTGCCGACGTTCGAGCTCACCGCCGGCAACAAGGCCGAGGTGGCCGCGATCTGCCACCGGCTGGACGGGATCCCGTTGGCGATCGAGCTCGCCGCCGTCTGTTTGCGCACGATGTCGTTGGCGCAGTTGCTGACCGGCCTGGATCAGCGGTTCGAGCTACTGAACGGACGGCCGCCGCGGGCGGTGGGACGGCATGAGACGTTGCGCGCCGCGCTCGACTGGAGTTTCGGGCTGTGCGAACCGGCCGAGCGCGTGCTGTGGGCGCGCCTGTCGGTATTCGCGGGCAGCTTCGATCTACAGGCAGTAGAGGACGTCTGTACGGGCGACGGCATACACTTCGACGATCTCGTGGACCTGGTCGATGCCCTCATCGGAAAGTCGCTGCTGGCACCGACCGCAACCGCGACCACGGTCCGGTACCGGATGCTGGAGACCCTGCGCCAGTACGGACGGGAGAAGCTCGACGAGCGTGGCGAGGAGAGCCCGCTCGTGGAGCGCTATACGCAGCGGTACCTGCTCCTGGCGGAGCGGGCCGATCGGGACTGGTTCGGCCCAGGGCAGGTTGCCCTGCTCGACGCCCTGGAGTGCGAGCACGACAACCTGCGCGCCGCCCTGCACGCCCTGGACACCCCGCGTCACGCCGAACGCGCCCAGCGCCTCGCCGGTGCACTGTGGTTCTATTGGATCTTCGCCGGCCGGCTCGCCGAGGGCCGGTTCTGGCTGGACAGGGCGCTGGCGTTGTCCGCCGAGCCGACTCGGGCCCGGGCCCGGGCGCTGTGGGCGGACTCGCTTCTCGCCGCCCTGGAAGGGAACCGGGCCGGACAATGCTTGGCCGACGAGGCGCACACACTGGCGGAGCGGCTCGCCGACAGCACCACTCTCACTCGGGCACTGGTCCGACAGGCCACGGCGGCGGTCTACCGCGGCGATCCCGAGGCGGCGATGTCACCGTTGCGGGAAGCGATCGCGCGTAACTCGCGGTCCCCGGAACCCGACGACATCACCGAGATGCTCGCGCACATGGGGTTGGGCATGGCCCTGTTCGTCCAAGGTGACCTCGCCGGTGCCGCGCAGGCCTGCCGCTGGTCCGATCAGGTCTGCCGAGCTCACGGGGACCAGCTGATGCGTGTCTTCACGCTCAACCTGCTCGCCCGCATCGAGTGGCGCGCCGGCGAGCTCGGGCAGGCGGCCGCCCACATCTCCGAGGCGCTACGCGCGACCACCGCGCCGTCCTCCTACGCGACGTCGATTGAACAGCTCGCCTGGGTCGCCAGTACGCGCCGGGACCACCTTGAGGCCGCGGCCCTGCTTGGCGCCGCTCACCAGGTGTGGCAAGACCACCAACTCGCGCGAATGGTACAAACGGCGTACTTCGACGTGTGGCACCTGGACTGCCGCAGTCGTACCACCTCTGCCCTCGGTGAGCAGGCGTTCGACGACGCATTCCGGCGCGGGGGGCAGTTGAGCTATGACGACATCATCGGGTACGCCCAACGGTGCGCATCTCCTTCCATGGGAGAAGGTGACAACAGCGGTCGGCCCGTATTCGATGGGACCAATGTCGACGACGACGTCGACCGGTACGCGGCTGTCCCCGGCGGCGGTCCGTAGCGGATGCCCCGCTGGGTTGCGCGATCGTCCGGCGTGGCCCGTACCTGCAAGCCGCCTCGGGCCGCGGCGTCGTTGCCGCGACCCGAGGCAGTGCCACCTCAGCTGTGGGTGAACTGGTACGTGGTGATGCTGCGCGCCGTGACGGTCATCGACGCGGTCGACCCGGAAACCGACGGGCTCGCGATGCGCCTCACGTTGTCCGAGGCGTTGGTGTGGTACGCGGCCGCCGCGGTCAGCCCACTCACCGCGGTGCTGAAACGCACCGACAAGTCGGCCGGGCTGTTGTTGGTGTTGGTGACCACCACAACCCACGTGCCGGCACGTTCGAAGGCCAGCACCTGCACCCCACTGGGGGCCCCACTGACCGGGTAGCGGACCGATCCGGGGCGCACGTACTTGCTGAACTGGCCGAGCGCGTAGTAGCGCTTGGTCATGTACAACGTCTGGTTACCGTTGCTCGCGTAGTTCGGGTCGTAGTAGATCAACCCGTCGTTCCAGCCGGTGGAGTTCACCGACGTCGCGCAGCTCGAGCTGGCGCGGGGATCACAGCCCAGCTTCGGCGACAACGCGGTCCACCAGTGGAACGCCGAGTCGTCGGCATGCGCGAAGTCACGGTAGATCACGTCGGCCAGCGCCAAACCACCGGTGATGCTCGGATCGTACTGCTGTCCCCAGCCCTTGCCGATGCCGGTGAAACAGCAGACCTCCGTGGCCCAGAGCTTCTTTCCGGCGTTGCTGCCGACCGTCCTCGCACCGTTCAGACTGGACTGGCTGGGATTGTCGTAGGTGTGATGGGCGAGCGCGGAGACGTACTGCGACGTGCCGCTCTGGCCGACCCACTGCGGAACCTGGGCGTTGAAGTTTCCGACCTCGTTGGACTCGTCGGCGATGATGCCGGTGGCAAGGCCACGTGCCTTCAGCTCGGCGCCGATCGCTCGCACGATGTCGTCGCGACGCGAGACGTCGACCCCCATGCCCTCCTGGATGCACGAGGACTGGTAGACCTGCGGCTCGTTCATCGGGCTCAGGTAGTCGATCTGGACTCCCTCATCGGCGAAGTGTTCGACGATGTCGGCCAGATAGGTCGCGTACGCGGCCTCGTTGCCGGCCACGAAGCTGCCGCCGCACGTCTTCCCGTTGGAGGTCCACGCCGCCGGGGTGCTGTTGACGAAGCCGATGATGTCCTTGACACCGGCCTGGGCGGCGAACCTCAGGAAGGTCCGGCCGCCCGGGTCACGGGACCAGTCGTACCGGCCGGGTGAGGTCTGGAACGTCTGTGCGGCGCGTACCGGACGCGTCACGCCGATCCCACCCCCACCGATGTTGTAACGGTAGGCGGTCAGCGCCAAACCTGACCTGCCGAACAGCAGGTCGGCCACGCGCTGCTGGTTGGCCGCCGAGAACCTGCTCAGATCGTTGACCCACCAGGCGCCGGAGGCGCCGATGTTCTCGATGGTCTGCGCCCTGCTGGCTGACACCGTGACAGTGGTAGCGGCGCTGGCCGGGGTGGTGAATCCGAGGACGGCGATGAGGCCGACGGCGGTGGCCGCGGCGGTGGCCGGAATCGACGGTCTGCGGGCGGGGCGTTTCTGTTCGGCCATGGTCACTTCCTTGGAAGGGCGGGAGACGGCACCGAAGGCGGCGCGCTGCTGGACGGGATGATCTCCACTCCGGTCAAGCGCTGGTTCAACGCATGCCGGTGCGACCACCGTCGGATTCGGCAAGCAGCGGTTCGCCCAACGGTTGGGCCACCGAACTGCTCAACACGATGACTTGTGGATTGAGGAGGTCAACCAGGATTACCTGCCTGCGCCGAGGCCGTGCCACCGCGTGCTGTCCACATCGACCCTCCCCGGCATAGAATTGGCCGGAGTCTATGACCTTCATCGACAGATTGATAGATATCTTTGCCGATGGTGTGCCGGGGATTCTGGCAGCGAGGTCGACGCGGCCGGCCGCGGCCTCCCGCTCGACGAAGTCCGACAGGCCCAGGAGCAGACCCCGAGCCGGAGCAGGACCGGCAACTGGCCTGGCAGGAGGTGCTGTCGCTGGACTTCACACTGATCGTGGTCGACGGGCTGACGAACGTTCCTGCCGCGGCCGCCACTACGGAACACCTGCCTGCGAACCGGGCGCGGCGGGCGACCGGTTCGCAGGCAGGCAGTCAGCTCGCGGCGCAGCGCCCGCCCACGGGCGGCCACAGCGAGCAGGACGTTCCTGGTGTCGTCGGTCAGACGTGGAACCACCCGGCGAAGCTCGCGGTCGGGCCGGCGACAGTCTGCCGATTGATCCAGAGGTTTCCATCCAAGCCAACGGCGAACACGTTGACACGATTGCCACGGTCTATCGCAGCGGCCGGGTAGTCGACGAATGTGCCGCCGAGGTTCTCCGAGGCGCCGTACCCCGCGTTGGCGGCGGCCGGGTTGTCGACGAGTCCACCGCCGAGGTTCTCCGAGGCGCCGTGCCCCGCGTTGGCGGCGGCCGGGTTGTCGACGAGTCCACCGCCGAGGTTCTCCGCGGTGCCGTACCCGGCGTTGGCGGCGGTCTGACGTACCAGGCTGACCCCGCCGGCGCGGTTCCGGGTGAAGGACAGGATCCGCTGGTCCGCAGCGGTCAGTCCGGTTGTCAGTGGGCTCGGCTCACCGATGCCACCGTTGGTGCCGGCGTGCACCCGAGTGGACCGCCACGAGCCACCGGGGGTGTTCTGCACAACGATCTCGAGGTCAGTGGTGGGCGCCGCCGAGATGGATCCGGCGGTCCGGTACTGCACTTCCAGCCGCCCATCCTGGTTCACGCCGATGGCGGGCGGACCTGCCGGACGCCCAGACGTGAAGAACGGGTCAGCCACGATTGTGCCGTTGGCGGTTGTCTGACGCCAGCGCTTCACCGCCGTAGTGGTGCTCGCGAAGACCTCGATCAGACCGCGGTTGGTTGCTGCCACCACTGGATCGTGCAGGCCGGTTCCGCCGAGGCTCGCCCAAGCGCTCCACGTGGCATCGTTGGCCGCCGACTGCGTCCGGGTGCTGATACCGCCGGCTCCGTCCTTCACGAAGACCTGCATGCGACCGTCGGCGTTGATGGCGACCGCCGGAGTGCCCACCTGACCGGCGCTCATCCCCGTATGGGGATTGCCGAGGCTCGTCCACGGCGACCAGCCCCCGTTGGGAGCGGTCTGGAAGGCCGTCATGATGGTGTTGTCGATGCCTCGAGCGAAGATCTGCAGTCGCCCGTCGGCGTTCTTCGAGACGGTGACCGCCGGGTACAGCCCCGCGCCCGGTCGGCCCAGCGAGATGGGAACACCCCACGTGCCGTCCGCGGCCTCGGACCAGTTGAAGACCTCGCCATCTTTGACGACGAACGCCTCCAGTCGCCCGTCGGCGTCGCGACCCACCCAGGAGGTGCCCCGCGCCCACCGGTAGTACGTACGGTTGGTCCAGTAGTAGCCGGCGGCGTCGGCCGTTGCCGTGGGATTGAGCCGCGTGTACTCGACAGAAAAGCGCTGATCCTTGTCAGCCCGGTTCGCCGCGTCCAGGTTCTCGGGCGAACTGGTGATGTTGTAGTCACGGTAGTAGACGATATTGGCGGCGATACCTGTATTGACCCGGTAAGTGTGCGCAGCGTCCTGGGCGAATTGCGCCGTCGCGATGTGATCAGGGTGATCTGTCATGTACCGGCTGTCCGGCACGGTGTCCTGGATCCGCAGGGTCGTCGGGGTGAACAACGCCATCAGACCGGTCAGCACATTCGATACACCACCGCGGGTGATCGTCGTGGGAGCGACCGTCGTCGGATTGCCCGTGTCTGGGTTGATGACGCTCATCGAGGTGGCGGTGTTGTTCCACAGCCTGCTGAGCCCGGGACGCCCGGTACTGCTCAGCGGGTCGTCCAGGTTCATGAACACGATCCTGACCGAAGGCCGATCGCGCAGATAGAACTGCTCGACGGGGTATCCCGCGACGGTCAGCGAGGCGCTGTCCCACTCGGTCTGATCCGGCTGATCGGCAACCCGCCCCATCTGCCGGTACGCATCCTTGATACCGATCTGGCGGTTGCGGGTGGTCGGCTCGCCGTTCCCGGCCGTCGCGAACACCGTCACACTGCACTGCCCTGAGCGAATCTGCTCCTCGATGTCCGGATTCATGAACAATAGATCGTCATCTTCATGCGCGACCACCTGCATGACTGCGCACGAATCGGAGGCTCGCGCCACGGCACCCGGCACGATCAGCGCCACCAGGAGCAGCATCAGACCCCCGCTGGCCAGACTCAGCGTTCGCCGTCCTCGACGTCGACCTGCGCGCACGGCATCTCCCTCATGTAATCGGACAAACAGCACGGGATACCCAGCGAGGATCACCCGGCGTCATCAGCTGCACGTACCGACCGAACGAAGCACGTGCGGATCGCGAGCTGAAACGCTCCGAGCGGCGCGGCGAACGCCAGCACAGCATCGAAGACATTGCGTATGAAGACCGTCGGACAATACATGATCACCGCGGTGCGGCAGCCCGGTACGTACCGAGGACTGGGAGAGACGCAGCAACCCCTGGTGGATGGACGTACGGACGGCCCGCCGAGGCAACCCATCGCCGGCCATACGTCGGCCGGCGTACCCGGTCACGAACGGGGTAGTCACCCTCGAAGACATCGAAGTGGAGGAGTGACTGATGCCCAAACCTGTGCCGGACCAAGTTGTGGTCATCGTCGGAGCGTCCACCGGCATCGGCCGGGCAAGTGCACTGGCGTTCGCCGCCCGGGGTGCGAAGGTGGCCTGCGCCGCCCGGAGTGCTCACGCCTTGAACACGTTGGTGGAGGACATCGAGCAGGCTGGTGGCACGGCGATGGCCGTACCCACCGATGTGGCCGACCCGGCAGCGGTTCGGGCGCTCGCCGCAGCGGCCGAGCAACGCTTCGGCCGCATCGACACCTGGGTGAACGCCGCCGCGGTAAGCGTGTGGGGACGCGTCGAGGACATCACCGACGAGGAGTTCGACCGGGTCATGCGGATCAACTTCCTCGGACAGGTGCACGGCGTCCATGCCGCCCTGCCCGCGCTGCGCCGGGCCGGGGAAGGCGTCATCATCGGAGTCTCATCGGTGGAGGGCGTCCGCGCGGTACCGCTGCACGGCCCGTACACCGCGAGCAAGTTCGCGCTGCGCGGCTTCTACGACTGCCTGCGCATGGAGCTTGTCCAGGAAGGCGTCCCGGTCGCCGTGACGACCATCCTTCCCGCCTCGATCGACACACCGTTCTTCGAGCACGCCCGCAGCAAACTCGGCGCCATGCCGAAACCGCCGCCGCCGGTGTATGCGCCGGAGGTCGTGGCGGCCAACGTGGTGTACGCCGCCGCCCATCCACGCCGGGAAATACCGGTCGGCGGGTCCGCCGTCGGTTTCCTGCTCGGTCAACGCCTGTCTCCAGCCCTGACCGACGCGGTGTTGTCCCTGCACCGGGCCGGGATCGGTGCGCAGGTCACGGATCGGCCGGACAACGGTGTGGACAACGTTGACGGGCCTCTCGACGGGCCTGGGCGGGTACACGGCAGCCACCCGGGCCGGGTGCTGCGGCACAGCGCTTTCACCTGGCTGATCGGCCGGCGCCCGCGCCCCGGTGAGCTGATCACTGCCGCGCTGGCCGCAGCGCGGCGGCGGCGCGAGACCCCGCTGCCCCGCCCGCGCCGGAAACCGGCCACCGCCCTGGCCCACCGGACGTAATGCGGCGGACAGCGGCCACCGGGAAGCCACCCGGACCGCTGCACCGCAGAACTGGTCCTCGTCCGTCGAGGGGGCGTGGGGACTCGACGCCGGCACGATGATCCGCGTGCGTTTCCTTCACGGGGGCTCCCCGTCCGTATCGAGTGTCGAGGCACCGTGAACGGGTATCTGCGGCCGGTGAGCGCAACGCGGCAACACACGAATCTCCCTGCCGTTGATGATCTGGAGCGGTTGCGTACCGTGGCGTCCCGGCTCTACGGATGGGACGAGCTGCGTCCCGCCCAGATCGAGGCGATGACGCAGGTCATGGCCGGCCGGGACACGCTGCTCGTCGCCCCCACAGGTTCCGGCAAGTCGGCGGTCTACCAGGTCCCGGCGGTACTGATGGACGGACCGACCGTCGTCGTGTCCCCACTGCTCGCCCTGCAACGGGACCAGGCCAAGGCGCTGGCCGAGTACGGGGCCCCGACCGCACAGGTGGTCAACTCGACGAAGTCCGACGGTGCCATCAGCCAGTCCTTCCAGGCGCTACAGGAGGGCGACGCCGAATTCGTCTTCCTCTCCCCCGAGCAGCTGGCCAAGCCCGACGTCGTCGACGAACTGGCCGCCACCCGCCCGTCGCTGTTCGTGGTGGACGAGGCACATTGCGTCTCGGCGTGGGGGCACGACTTCCGGCCGGACTACCTGCGCCTGCGCGAGGCCGTCGAACGGCTCGGTCACCCGACCGTCCTGGCGCTGACCGCCACGGCCGCTCCGCCGGTGCGCGAGGACATCGTCACCCGGCTTGGGATGCGCGACCCGGCCCTGGTGGTGACCGGCTTCGACCGACCCAACATCTGGCTGGAGGTGTCCCGGCACGTCACGGCCGAGGACCAGCGACGGGCGGTGATCGAGCGGGTGCTGCACGAGGAGCCACCCGGACTGGTGTACACCCAAACCCGCCGCGACACCGAGCGGTACGCCGCGGCGCTTCGCGAGGGCGGCATGGAGGCGTACCCGTACCACGCGGGCCTCAAGGCCGCAGAGCGCAGGGCCGTGCACGACGTCTTCCTGACGTCGCCGCGGGTCGTCGTCGTGGCCACGTCCGCGTTCGGCATGGGCATCGACAAGCCGGACGTACGGTTCGTGGCGCACGTCGGGCCGGCGGACTCGCTCGACTCCTATTACCAGCAGATCGGGCGGGCCGGCCGGGACGGGGAGAGCGCCTACGCGCTGCTGTTCCACCGCCCGGAGGATCTGCGGCTCCCCCGCTTCTTCTCCTCGGGGACGGTCGACGAGAACCTTGTGGCGACCATCGGTAGGGTGCTGCAGGGCCGGGACCGGCCCGCCCGGGTGGCCGAGGTGGCCCGGGAGGTCGACGTCAGCCGGGCGCGCGCGACCCGGGCCCTGAACCTGTTGCAGCAGGCCGGCGCGGTAACCGCCACCGGTGGCGGGCTGCTGTGGAGCCCGCCGACGACGGTCGATGAGGCGACCTCCGCCGTGGCGGAGGTCGCCGCGCAGCATCGGCGCATCGAGTTGACCCGGGTGGAGATGATGCGTGGGTACGCCGACACCATGGGCTGTCGACGCCAGTTCCTGATGGGGTACTTCGGTGCCGACGTGCCCCAGCCGTGCGGCTTCTGCGACACCTGCGCGGCGGGCAGTGCTCAAGAAGAGCTTCCGGCCGGGCAAACCGGATTCCCCGTGCAGTCCCGAGTGGTCCATTCGGAGTGGGGCGAGGGCATCGTCATGCGCGAGGAAGGCGATCGACTGACCGTCCTGTTCGACGGGGCGGGCTATCGGACCCTCTCCCTGCGGGCCGTCCGTGAGAAGAATCTGCTCACCCCCGCGTAACGTCCGGCAGCTGCCCGAACCCACGGCTTGTGCCCGTACGCCCGGATCCACCACCTGCTGATCACGGGGACGGTGAGGCTGCGGCCGTACCCTGCGAGGGTGCTGGATCGTCGCCGTCCATGACAGGCGCGCGGAACTCCGGGGTGTCGTCGTCCGCCGGCCCCTGGGCGGCGAGCTGCGGCACGGTCGTGTCGTCGGCGACGGCGGCCGCCACCTCCGGTGATTCTTCCAACGGCTGAATCTCGTATCCGCTCATCTGCCCTCCCGGTCATGGCAGGCTGCCGACGGGCCCCGCCGACGCTGGTGCCTCGATCAGGCCTCTCGGGTCTTCGGCGAGCTCTCCAGAGTCCTCGCGGGATCACGCTCGACGACATCACCGAGGACCTCGTCGATCCGGTCCATCAGCTCGGCCGGGATCTGTATGCCAACGGCTTTCACGTTCTCATGTACCTGCTCCGGTCGCGACGCGCCGATGATGGCTGTTGCCACGTTGTCATTCTGCAGAACCCACGCGATCGCCAGCTGCGCCAGTGTCAGCCCAAGCTCGTCGGCGACCGGCTTGAGGTTCTGGACGCGGGTCAGGACGTCGTCGTTCATGAACCGCCTGATCATGTTCGCGCCACCCTTTTCATCGGTGGCCCGCGACCCGGCGGGCGGGGTCTGGCCCGGCTTGTACTTGCCGGTCAGGACACCTTGGGCGATCGGTGACCACACCACCTGCGAGACGCCGAGCTCCCGCGAGGCCGGGACGACCTCCTGCTCGATGACCCGCCACAGCATCGAGTACTGCGGCTGGTTCGAGATGAGCTGCACGCCGAGCTGCCGTGCCAGGGCATGGCCCTCGCGTAGCTGCTCTGCGGTCCACTCACTGACACCGATGTAGAGAACCTTGCCCTGCCGCACGATGTCGGCGAAGGCCTGCATCGTCTCTTCGAGCGGCGTGTCGTAGTCGTAGCGGTGAGCCTGATAGACGTCGACGTAGTCGGTTCGCAGCCGTGTCAGTGAGCCGTTGATGGCCTCGAGGACGTGTTTACGGGACAGGCCGACATCGTTGTGGCCCTTGGGCCCGGTCGGGCCGAACACCTTCGTGAGAATCTCCAGCGACTCGCGCCGTTCGCCCTTGAGCGCATCGCCGAGGACGGTCTCGGCCCTGGTGTTCGCGTACGTGTCGGCGGTGTCGAACGTCGAAATGCCGGCGTCCAGGGCCGCGCGTACGCACTCGGTGGCGATGTCGTTCTCCACCTGCGAGCCGTGCGTGAGCCAGTTGCCGTAGGTGATTTCGGAGATCTTGAACCCGGAGGCCCCGAGGTAGCGGAAGTCCATGCCCCCCATACAACACCCCTTCGCCGCCCGAGGCAGGGTGCAGGGTCGTCCGCGCTGAATTGTGCCGCCGTCAGGGGCACCATGGATCCGTGGCGACGTCCGAGGGGCATCCGCGCCCGCAGCTGGTGAGGCCGGGTTGGCGGTCTCTGGACGGTCGGTGGCAGTTCGCCTACGACGACCGGGACGCGGGCCTCCGGAACGGGCTGATGGGTGATCCGGGCGCCTTCGACCGGGTCATCCTGGTGCCGTACCCGCCCGAGTCGCCCGCGAGTGGCATCGGCGACCGGGGAAGGCATCCGGTGCTGTGGTACCGGAGAACCTTCGAGGTGGAGGCCGAGGACCGGGCAGAACGGCTGATCCTGCATTTCGGCGCCGTGGACTACCGGGCACAGGTCTGGGTGAACGAACACTGCGTCGGGAACCACGAGGGTGGCCACACACCCTTCGCCGTCGAGGTCACGCACGCCCTCGTACCCGGCGCGGAGCAGATCGTCGTGGTCCGTGTCGAGGACCAGCCCGAGGACATCACCCAGCCCCGGGGCAAGCAGTACTGGGGTCCGGATCCGGAACAGATCTGGTACCACCGGACGTCCGGCATCTGGCAGACCGTCTGGCTCGAACACGTCCCGCAGGACTACATCGACCAGATTCGCTGGACGACGGACCTCGACCGTGACCGTCTGATCGTCGGCGTCCGCACGAACCGCCCGGTGCGGGGACGCATCGCCGTGCGACTCACACACGACGGCGAGATCGTCGCCGACGACACCATGTCGCTGACCGGCACCGAGGTCACCCGCGAGATCGGTCTGCAACTGGGTCCGCCGTCGATGGTCCGGACCCGCCGCTGGGTCTGGTCCCCGGAGTACCCGAACCTGCTGGACCCGCCGCTGGGTCTGGTCCCCGGAGTACCCGAACCTGCTCGACGCGGACGTCCGCCTCATCCGGGACGGAGAGATCGTCGACCGGGTCACCAGCTACGTCGGACTCCGCAGCCTGAGCGTGTCCGACGGCCGCCTGGTCCTCAACGGCAGGCCGTACTACATGCGACTCGTCCTCAGCCAGGGCTACTGGCCGCAGACCCACCTCGCACCGCCGGACGACCGGACCCTGCGGACCGAGGTGGAGAGCATCAAGGCCCTCGGCTTCAACGGCGTACGCATGCATCAAAAGGTCGAGGATCCTCGCTTCCTGTACTGGTGCGACAGACTGGGGCTGCTCGTGTGGAGCGAGATGCCGAACGCGTACGCCTTCTCGGACCGCGCCGTCGAACGTTTCACCCGCGAGTGGATCGAGGTCCTGCGACGCGACTACAACCATCCCTGTGTCATCCTCTGGCTGCCGTTCAACGAGAGCTGGGGCGTTCCGGCCCTGGCCCGCTCCCATGCCCAGCAGGCGTACGTCCGCGGCATCTACCACCTGACCCACGCCCTCGACGGCACGAGGCCGGTGATGGGTAACGACGGCTGGGAGAACGTAGCCAACGACATCTACGGAGTACACGACTACACCCGCAGCGGTGACGACATCCGCGAACGGTACGGCTCTCTGGACGCGGTCGAGCGAACGATCCGTGAGATACAGCCCAATTACCACAGCCTCTCCGTCAAGGGCGCGATCCGCGGTGACGAGCCTGTGGTCCTCACCGAGTGCGGCGGCATCAGTTTCACGCAGTCGTCCGCGGCCGGAGAGATCTTCGGGTACGGCACGGCGCACGACCGGAACGAATTCATTGAGCAGTACGGCCAACTGCTGAGTGCACTGCTGGAATGCCGCGGGCTCGCCGGCTTCTGCTACACGCAGCTGTGCGATGTGGAGCAGGAGACCAACGGGCTGTTGACTCCGCAGCGGAGCGCCAAGGTCGATACCGAGGCGATCCGGGAGATCACCCAGCGCGCGTCGGCCGCCAACCCCGGTGACGTGTTGACGGCCGACATCCTGGCCGCCGCACGCGCCACCGCAAGCCGGTTGGACCCTCCGATCAGCTCCGCGACCCGCGACGTCTAACCGATTCGGACCTGGGCCGTCCGGCTTTGCTCGCACGTTTCGGCGTCGAATGTCGCCGAGTTCGAGCTCCGGCGGGATCCCGTCGATCTCGATGTTCGTGGGTTACGGTTCCACCCCGGTGGCGCCGGTTCGCCGGACGAGCCGGCCCGTCACGCCCGGTGACGAGCCACAGAGAGCCAACGCCCGTTCTCCCCGGCATCTGGCACCCGTTTCTGGCGGACGACGCCAGCCGTCCGGTGACGATCGTTCGCGTACGTGTCGGCGCGGTTGATGTTCACGAAGGTCGATGTCGTAACGCATCCCAGGTACGCACGCACCCGGACTCCATGGTTTCCACGGGCGCCGGGGGTCGGATCGTACCGCCCTATCCCCGGTACTCGTCCTCGTCGACCGGCACGCTGCGCTGCTGTTCCAGCGCGTCCACCGGGTCCGCCTCGAACGGGAACCGCAGCCGCCGCATCGCTTCGTCGCTGTCGTCGACCACGGACGGGTGATCGTCGCTGCTCTGCACGTCGACCGGTTGACGGAACAAGGCGTCACCGTCTCCTGGGGTCCAGCTCATCAGGACACTCCTGTCTGTCGACGATCGTGCGATCACAGAACTTACGGGGCCACCCCGCCTCGGCGTGTCAAACACCGCCGTCAACGCCCCGGACATGGGTCACTGTCCGTCCCCGCCCGCTAAATGCTACCCATAGGTTCACTGCGCCGAGGTCCGTGAACGACCTCCGGGCCGTCCTGCCGGCGCGGTGGCCGACGCCGAGAAGATCGGTGAGCGCGCCACCAGGCGCTCGCCCCGGCCCGGCGGCCGAGCAGCACGAACCACCCTGCTCGGTTCGGTCGCACCGGCTGTCATAGACGGCACCCGCCGCCACGAACGCCCATGCCGTCAGCAACACCAAGGCGCCCGCCACGGCGAGCGAAATCCGGTGCACCAGACCAGCGGCATGATCCCGCCCGGCGCGGGAATCTCATCCCCGGTGAACCCTCCGCCCGAATTCCACGTACGCATGGAGGCGCGGTGAGATTACATGGCGGAGTGGTAGGGGTTCGCATGGTGACAGCAGATCGGACAGTAGGCGCTGCCCGGAGTACGGGGGTGCATCCACCGACCGTGGGGGCGCTCGGTCAACTGGCCGTGTTCGCCGCGCTGGCGGCCGGCCCCGGCCTAGGTACGTTCGGGTGGCTCATCGGCCTCGGCTTCGCCGCCGTGTCGTGGGTACTGCTCTCCCAGGCGCTGCGCCGCGACGACTCGCGCCCGTGGGGTCCCGCCGACACGGTCACCCTGGCCCGGCTCACCCTCGCGGGCGGCGTGACAGCGATGGTCGCCGACGCCCTCACCCACCCGCGACCGTCGGTCGTCCTCACTGCGCTCGCCGCCGTGGCCCTGGCGCTCGACGCGGTCGACGGCCAGGTCGCCCGCCGTACCGGGACCGCGTCGCGGCTCGGAGCCCGGTTCGACATGGAGGCCGACTCCGCGCTTGTCCTCGTGCTCAGCGTCTTCGTCGCCCTGTCGCTCGGCTGGTGGGTGGTCGCGATCGGCGCGTTCCGGTACGTCTTCGTCGTGTTCACCTGGGTTCTGCCGTGGCTGCGCGCCCCGCTGCCGCCGCGCATGTCCCGCAAGGTGGTGGCCGCGCTGCAGGGCATCGTCCTCGTCGTGGCCAGCGCGGGACTGCTGCCGCACGTCGCCGCGATCGCCGTCGTCGCCGCGGCGCTCGCGTCGCTGATCTGGTCGTTCGGTACCGACGTCGGCTGGCTGCGGGAGCACGCCGCCGCGACCGCCGGCCGGGCGCCGCAGCTCGTCGGCCGCGCCGCCCTCACCCGTTCCGAGGTCTGAGCACGGTCAGCGCGACACGCAGTACACGTCGCCGGCGTTCGCACTGTGCGGGAGCGCGGCAAGGTGATCCGCCATCTCGGCCGGGGATACCCAACGGCCGAACGTCAGGGTCATCGCATCGCCCAGCGCGATGTCGAACCCGTCGAAACCCAGCTCCGCGACCCGGTCGAGGCAGCGCAGCGCCACGGCCCGCTCGATCGTGGTGAACTCGAACGACAGGGCGGCGAGCGGGCGGGTCAGGCCGGCCAGCACCGCGTCCTCGAACCCCTCCACGTCGATCTTGGCGAATGCGGGGGCGCCGTACTCGGCGACGAGCAGGTCCAGCGTCACGCACGACACTTCGATCCGGTCGTCCCACACCTGGCCCTCCCAGCCACCGGCGCCGTTGGCCGCGCGGACGAACTCGGGCGAAGCGGTCGACACGGTCGGGTTCGCGGAGTTCACGTACATCGCGACGGTCCCCTGCCTCGCCCCGCACGCCGCCTCCACGACCGCCACCCGCTCGTCGCCCGCATAGATCGACCGGACGGCGTACGCGCACGACGGTTGCGGTTCCACGGCCACGACCCGGGCACCGAGGCGACGGAAGCTGCCGACCCGGTCACCGACGTGCGCGCCGACGTCGAAGACGAGGTCACCGGGGCGTACGAAGCGGCGGTAGAGAGCATCTAGCGCCGCGTCGTGCGCCGGGTTGCCGTAGTAGTACTCCAGCGACCGGCGCAGGCCGGACGTCGCCGGATCGGTCTTCAGCGCCTCCACGGCGGCAGGATCCACGTCACCAACCTAGGTGACGGCGGCTCCGTTCCGCTCGCGCGTTCGATAGGCGTCGTGCCTATCCCCCGCCCCGGCCCAGCTGGCGGGCACGTGGAGCGGCTCCCGATTCACCGGATCGGAGCTGACCGGAAATCAAGCGGAGCCGCCGAGCTTGGCGAGCTGCGCCGGGTCGGTGACGTCGGGATGGTCCAGGCGCAGCCGGTAGGACATCCGGGTTGGGGGTCACCCGCGATTGGGTTGGGGTGAGCCGGGTCATATCGCTGCCGCATCT
>CBIHNN010000087.1:0-20283 GCA_966211315.1 uncultured Micromonosporaceae bacterium
GGCTCAGCGACGACGACCGCCGCGCCGGGGGCGGCGCCGGGCCCCAGGGCCCCGCCGGCGGCGCCGCCGACCCGGGCCGGCAGGACGGCGGTGCCGAGGGCCCCGCGGACGGCGGCGCGACGGCCGGCCAGCAGGACGGCGGCGCGGACGGCGGTGCCGAGGGCCCGGCCGACGGTGGGGCAACGCCCGGCCAGCACGACGGCGGCGCGGACGGCGGCGCGGACTGACGCCGTACCTGACCGATGGTGACCATGCCGGTGCCGGGCGGCGGCCACCGCCCGGCGCTTTCCCGCTGCGTGGCCCTGGCGCCGGCGAGATTCGCCGAGGTCCATTGGGGCCGCGCACCGTTGCTGACGCGCGCCCGCGAACTCGCGGGGCCCTGCGGCTTCGCCGACCTCTTCTGCGCCGACGCCGCCGACGAGCTGCTCAGCCGCCGCGGCCTGCGCACGCCATTCCTGCGGATCGCGAAACAGGGCGCGCTCACGCCGGCCGGGCGGTTCACGGCCGGCGGCGGGGCGGGGGCCGAGATCGCCGACCAGGTCGCCGACGACAAGGTCCTGACGGAGTACGCCGCCGGCGCGACCCTCGTCCTGCAGGGCCTGCACCGGCTGTGGCCCCCGCTGATCGACTTCACCCGCGAGCTGGGACTCGAACTCGCCCAGCCGGTACAGGCGAACGCGTACCTGACGCCCGCGGGGAACCAGGGCTTCGCCACCCACTACGACACCCATGACGTCTTCGTGCTGCAGATCGACGGGCGCAAGCGGTGGCTCGTCCACGAGCCGGTCCTGCCGGAGCCGCTCGAACGCCAGCCGTGGGGCGGCCGGGCCGACGACGTGTCCGCCAGCGCCGACGGCCGGCCCGCGCTCGACATCGAACTGGCTCCGGGCGACGCGCTCTATCTTCCCCGGGGGTGGTTGCACGCCGCGTCCGCCCAGGACCAGCGGTCGATCCATCTGACGTTCGGGGTACGGGCACTCACCCGGTACGCCCTCGTGGAGGAGTTGATGAACCTCGCCGCGGCCGACCAGCGGCTGCGCGCGACGCTGCCGTACGGGCTCGATGTGTCCGATCCTGATCAGATCGAGCCGGAGCTCGCCGCGACCGTCGAGGCGCTGCGGGACTGGCTGCTAGCCGCCGATCCGGCGGCCCTGGCCGAACGGTTACGGCGGCGCACCTGGCCGTCGGCCCGGCCGGCCCCGATCCAGCCGCTCGCGCAGGCCGCCGCGGCGCAGCAGCTCGGCCCGGAGGACCGCATCGTCCTGCGCCACGGCCTGCGGACCCGGCTCACCGCCGACGACGACCGGGTCGTCCTGCTCGCCGGTGACCGGACGCTGTCCTTCCCGGAGTACTGCGCGGCCGCGCTGCATGCGGTGCTCGGCGGGACGCCGTACCGGATCGGTGACCTGCCCGGCCTGGACGCCGACGCCGACCGCCTCGTCCTGGGCCGCCGGCTCCTCATCGAGGCGGTCGCCGTGCCTGCCACGTGACGGGTTCGCCCGTGAACGGGTCACCGGCGTGCGACGGCGCTAACGCGTGATGGCGTACACCACGGCGATGACGGTCAGCCCGGCGCCGAGGATCAGGCCGACCGCGGCGGCGTCCAGCGGGGCGCCACGGCGGTCGGCGATCTGCTTGCCGATGCCGGCCGCCGCCACCGGCCCGACGAACGTCAGCAGCAGCGCCAACACCGGCATACCTGCGGCCCAGTCGCCGCCCGCCGAACGTCCGGCCGCGCGCAGCAGGTGCCCCAGCAGCGATCCGAGTGCCCCGCCCGCCGCGCCCAGCAGACCGAACAACAGCTGCACCGAGTTCGTCAGCGGACGGTCCGGCCGGGTGAACGTCACCTGCGCCGAGACGTCGCGCAGATACTCGTCGGCCGGCCGGCCCCCGCCCGGATGCCCGCCGCGCTGCCGCGGCACGACCGGCTCCGGCACGGTACGGCCGTAGCGCTCCGCGGAAGGGCCGTACCGGTGCACGAAGTCCGACCAGAGCCGCGCCGCCTCGGCCTCGGTCTCGTGCAGGTCGCGCCGGGCCTTCTCGGCCGCGCGGGCGGCCTGCGCCACCTCCTCGTCCGCCGCCTGCTCCGCCCGCACGGCTGCGGCGTCGCGGTCGGCGTACCACCGGTGGGCCTCGGCGCGCAGGTCGGCCGCGTCGTCGTCGAGGGCACGCAGCCGCCGCAGCGCCTCCCGGTACGCGCCGCTCACGACGGCCCGTACGGGATGATCGCCTCGGCCGAGCGGTGGGTCGCCCGGTCGAAGTACAGGGCCCGCCACGGCCGCGGATACCAGGCCGGCCCGCCGTGTCCGGGGTGGAATGCGGCCAGTTCGGCGCCGTGCACGTCGAGCGCCACCCAGGCGCCGATCGCGTCGGTCCGGGAACCGGCGCCGCCGAGGTCGTCACGGAGCCGGCCCACGCTGCGCCACCAGCCCAGCAGGTGCGCGTGCCGCTCGGGCCCGAGGCGCAGGATCTCGCGCAGGTCGTCGCGGCCGGTCCCGGCGGCGAGCCGCCCCGCCGCCGCGTCCACCGCGTAGAGCAGCAGCACGTGGGGCACGGCCAGCGGCGCGTCGCTGCGCAGCGACGCGGCCGTGTCGGCCAGGAGATCGGTCACGTCGGCGGCGTCGTACCACCCGGTCTCCGCGGGCAGAACAGGGTGCAGGGCCTCGACCGCGTCGCGGGCATCCGCGTCCAGGCACACCACCGAGAACCTGGCGGTACGCCCCGGCAGTTGCGCCGCCAGCGACGCGGCCGCCGCGTGCAGCACTGCCGTCGCCTCCTCAGCCCGGGTGCCGAGCACCGCGAGGTTGCGCCCCGGCGCCCGCCGAAGCGCGAACCGGGCCGACCGGGCGGCCACGTCGATGGTCTCCCCGAGCAGCGCGACCGGGGTGACCGCCTCCATCCGCAGCGCCAGGAAGTCCGGCGCCGACGCGAGCTGCGGGACCGCGTCGCCGTCGAACAGCCGCGGCGGCTGCGTGCCGTCGGGACGGTTGCGCCAGAGCCGGTGCTGCAGGTCGTACCAGCGGGACCGGTCACCGGCGTTGGGTACCCGGATGACCCGGTTCGCCTCGGCGGCGCCGGAGTCGGCGTTGATGACGGCGTGATGGCGCGGCAGCGTCTCCGCGGCCGTGTTCGTCTCGGCCAGGATCCGGCGCGCCTTGGGCAGGGCGATCCGCAGACTGAACTGGGCGATCAGCGACGGCCGGCCCCACAGAGCCTCGATGCCGGTGACGTCCTGACTGGCCAGGACGAGGTGAATGCCCTGCGATCGGCCGCGCCGAGCCAGGTCCTCCAGCAGCTCCACGACCTCGGCGGCGAGCGCGTCCCGCCCGGCGAGCAGCACCTGGAACTCGTCGATCACGGCGACGATCCGCGGCCAATGACCGTCCGGGTCCTCGGCACGCAGTTCGGCGAGCTTGGTGACCTCGTACCGTTTGGCGGCGTCGGCGCGGCGGCGCAGCTGCTCGCCGAGGAACCGCAGCAGGGCCAGGCCGAACTCCCGGTCGGTGTTGACGTTCACCCCGACGAGCCGGACGTGCGGCAACCAGCTCGGGTCCCGCCGCCCCGGCGCGAACCGGGCGAACGACACTCCCTCCTTGAAGTCGAGCAGGTAGAACGCCAGCTCGTCCGGGGAGTACCGGGCGGCGAGCGAACCCATCCAGGCGTAGATCAGGTTGGTCTTGCCGGTACCCGAGGGTCCGGCGATCAGCGCGTGCGGCGGGTAGTCGCCGAGCGTCACCGCGACCGTACGGCCCTGCGGGCTCTCGCCGATCGGCCCGGTCAGCGCGGCCGCCGACGACTGAGTCCACTCGTCCGCCGGGAGCAGAGCGTCGAGCTCCAGCGGCGCGGGTCCTTCGGCGACGCGTTCAGCCAGCTCCCGGCACGTCGCCGCGACCAGAGCGGCCGGGGGACCGGGGTCGAGGGCCACGGGCAGGTCGCCGCAGCCGCTCAGCCGGGCGCGGCCGTCGGCTCCGAGGCGGACGACCTCCACCCCGGCCCCCAGCTCGACCCGTAACCCCCGGATGATCAGGTGTACGCCGCACGCCGCGCCGGTCCGCAGAATCCGGTCCAGCTGCCCCCGCTCGTGTCGGGTCGGTTCGTCCCCGCCCAGCAGCACGGCCAGCCGCCACGGCTCGGGCCGCCGCCCGGCCGCGGCGGCGAGCGCGGCGAGCGACGGATGATCACCGGCGAGTACGGTCTCGTTGATCCGCCGGATGTGCTCGACGAGCTCGTCGAGCAGCTGTCCGAGCCCGCCCGGTCCGACGAACGTCAGCAGGCCCGCCGAGGCGAGGGCCGCGAAACCGCCGAGTCCGCCGCCGAGGTGCTCCGGGTCGTAGCCGGTCAGCCGCAGCGTTCCGGGCTCGACCGTGCCGAGCGCCCGCAGCAGCAGCGCCGCCACCATGTCGTCGGCGCCCGGTCCGCCGCCGTCGAGGACGATGTGCCCGCGGTCCAGCAACGGCACCAGGGCCGGCACGCTCACGACCGCACCGGATCCCCCGCGCCCGCCGTGTCCCGCGCCGGCCGGGATGTGCCCGGCCCGCGAGGACGCGCCCGGTGCCGCGGACGACCCGGCACCGTCCGTCGGGCGCTCGCCCGGTCCGCCTTCCTCGCCGGAGCCGGTGGGTGCGGGTGGGCCCTCCGCGCCCGGTAGCGCCGGCCGGCCCGCCGGGGCGGGCAGGGCCAAGTGACCCACGCGTAGCTCCGGCGGGGCCGCGGCGCGCGGCACCGGGGTCGGCTGCCAGAGGGACCAGGGGGCGCCCGCCGCGCCGGGGGCGTCGGTGGCGGCGGCTGCGGCGGCGACGGCGGCGAGCCTGGTGAGGTCGTCGGCGCGCTGCCGGGCGATGTCGGTGAGCCGGTCGTCGCGTTCGGCCGCGAGGCGACGGCGGCCCCGGGCAGCCGCCTCGCGGGTACGGTCCCTGCGCTGCCGGGCGGCGGTGAGGCGGGACTCGGCGGCGGCCAGTGCGAGCTGCGCCGCACCGAGCGCGTGCGACAGCGCGGCGCGGACCTCGAGGATCTGCTGGGTACGCGAACGCATGTCAGCCGCCGGCACCCGGATCCGGGGAGGCCAGCGCGTCCGGCCCCCGGCCGAGCCGGGCGAGGAGCACGCCGGTGAGGACCCCTGCGGTGACCGCCGAGTCCGCCGGGTGGGACGGCGCACCGGGGGAGACCGGTGCCCGGCACACCCGGGCCAGTAGCAGGTCCACGGCGTCCGGCGCACCGCCGGGCAGCAGGTCACGGACGCGGCCCGCGGCGGCGTCGCGCAACCGGGGCAGGTCCTGGGGGCGGGGTTCGTGGCCGAGCAGGTCACCGGCGAGGCGGTGCAGTAGGGGCGGAGTGACGGCGGACAGGCTGAGACCGAGCGCCGCGTCGACGGATCGCAGGTCCCGGGCGAGGAGGCGCCTGTCCCGGGCGCGCACGTCGCCCGCCACCCGGCGCAGCAGCTCGTCGGTGTCGGCGGCGCCGTGCCTTTCCTGCCCTGCCGGTTCGTCGGCCGGTTCACCGGTCAGCTCGCCCACGCGGGACCGCCACCAGGAGCCGAGCGGCCGTTCAGCGGACTCGGCGACGGTCCTCCCGGTCGGCGGGTCGGCCTTCGGCGACGGCCGCGTACGGTCGGGTTCGACCGGGCCGGGCAGCTCGCCGGCGAGGCCGATCGCGACGAGGTACCCGGCGAGGACGTCCTGGGCGACGCGCAGCGCGTGCGCGGCACGTTCGGCGTGCTCGACGGCGTTGCCGAGCTGCGGTACGCCCAGCGGGTCCACTGACGTCTCGCGGACCCACGCGAGCAGCTCGGACGCCGCTCGCAGCTTGTCGACCGCGACGGCGACGAGCCCGGCGGGCAGTTCGTCGGAGGTCGCCCGCACCTGGGCGCCCAGCTCGGTCAGCAGTGACATCTCAGCGCGTCATCTCAGAGGGTCGCCGTGTACGTCTGTGCCTGCTCCACCGCGAGCAGGGTGGCGCTGAGGCATTCCTCCAGCTGCTGGTCGGCCTGGGACAGCGACGCGTGCGCGGCACCCACGGCCTCGGCGGCGCTGCCGTCCAGCGCCATCGCCAGGCTCTGCTGTGCCTCGCCGATCTTCTCCCGGGCCGCCTGAATGGCGGCTTGACCCTCGTTGACCTGCTGCAGCGCCGCGTCGACGGCGGCTTTGACCTCGGCAACGCTGGCCACGGCCACACCCCTCAGCCGATCGGTGATTCTGTCCCGTCGAGGATAGACCGTGCCCGGACGACCGGATCGTCCCATGCCACCAAACGATCAGCGTGGCAGCCACCGCGGGCCGCGGACCTCGGCCCCGAGCTCCTGCACGCGGCAGCGAAGTTCCCGATCCGCGGTGACGACGACGCTCCTGCGGCCGGGACCCTCCGCCGCCACCAGGTCCACGATCGCGTCGTCGCCGGAGGCGGAAGCGCGGACCACTCGTACTGCCTCGTTGTCCTCGACGCCGCGGGCCTTGCCCTCCACGACCAGGACGACCTCGACGGGCGCCGGGAGGTCGTCGTGCCCGGCGGAGCCGATGGCCGTGAGCCGGTCGCGCAGCCGGGTGGCGGCGCCGGCGCGGTCACGCCACCAGCCGTCCGGTACGGACCCGACCACGTTGGCCGCGTCCACCACCAGCAGCGCCGGGCCGGGCCGCGCGGCGTTCAGGCCGCTGCCATCTGTGTGACGCCCAGGTGCGGGTGGCGGCTCATCCACTGCACGTACGCGGGGTTGCGGGCGATCGCGTCCTGGTACGCCGACGTGGCCATGCCGACCAGCCGGCTCGCGATCGGGGCGACCGGGCCGTCGGGGTGCCAGCCGAGGACCTGACGCCAGCGCAGCGGTGCACCAGCGAGCGGGAGGTGTACGAGGCCCGCGGGCGGCCGGAATGTGGGCTGGCAGATCGCGATGGCTGAGCCGGACTCGACGAGATCCACGCAGCCGCGGATGTCGGTCTCCAGCATGCGGCGCGGGGTGAAGCCGGACCGTGCGCAGGCTGTGGCGAAGCAGTCGCCGAAGCAGCCGTCGCCGGTCCCCGCGACCCAGGTCTCGTCGGCCAGGTCGGCCAGGTCGACCTCGGTGAGCGTGGCGGCCGGGTGGTCCTGGGTGACGAGGACGCAGACGCCGTCCACGGCGATGGTGCGCCAGGCCAGACCGTACTCGGCGGACGGCAGCGAGTCGCCGCAGACGCCGATCTGCGCGACGTCGAGCTTGCCGCCGACGACGCCCGCGGCCAGCTCGTCCACGTGGTACGACGCGTGCGTGCTGATCTGCGCGTGCGGCTGGTCCTCGGACAGCCGGTTGACCAGGCCGCCGATGATCGGGCCGCCGATGGAGCCGATCCGGTAGCGGCTCATGCCGGCCGTGGTGCCGTTGCCGGCGAGGCGGGCGGCCTCGTCCTGCAGGCCCTTCATCGCGGGCAGCAGCACCCGGGCGCGGGCGAGGACGAGTTCGCCGAGGGCGGTGGGACGGGCGCCACGCCGGTCACGCTCGAACAGCGGGCCGCCGAGCGTGCGCTCGATGCGCTGCAGCTGTGCGGTGAGGGCGGGCTGCGCGAGGCCGAGCAGCGACGCCGCCTTGGTGACGCTGCCCGTCTCGGCGATGGCGCAGACCACCCTGAGATGTCGCAGCTCGAGGTTCATAGCGTGACGGTAGGACCTGTGCGGGATCCACGGGAAGACCCCGAGGCTGTCAAAGATCCTCCGAACGTGACGAACCGGTTAACGAAAAGGGCAGATGCTCCCAACATGTCCCTGCCCTGTGCCTGATCGTTTGTTGACCGTCATAGATCCTCGGGATATGTCACGCGGCGGTGGGCGGCCGTCGCGGACCCGATCCAGGACGAGACCCCTTCGCCCGTGTCCGGCGTGCCCCGCCTGGTAAGAAGAGCGCATGGACACCGCCGCCGCCGACGAGGTCGTCGGCCTCTGCCGCGACCTGCTGCGCATCGACACCAGTAACACCGGCGACACCGCGACCAGCGTCGGTGAACGGGTGGCCGCCGAGTATGTGGCGGAGAAGCTCGACGAGGTCGGCATCGCCGCCGAGATCTACGAGTCAGCGCCGCGCCGCGCCAGCGTCGTCGCCCGGATCCCTGGCGCCGACCCGTCCCGCGGCGCCCTGCTGGTGCACGGCCACCTCGACGTCGTCCCCGCCGACGCATCCGAGTGGTCGGTGCACCCGTTCGCCGGCGAGCTCAAAGACGGCTACCTCTGGGGCCGTGGCGCGATCGACATGAAGGACTTCGACGCGATGACGCTGGCCGTCGTCCGTCAGTGGCAGCGCACCGGGGTGGTGCCGCCGCGCGACATCGTGCTGGCGTTCACCGCCGACGAGGAGGCGGGCAGCGAGTACGGCGCCCACCACCTGGTCCGTAACCACCGCGATCTGTTCGACGGCTGCACGGAGGCGATCGGCGAGGTCGGCGGGTTCTCGTACACCGTCAGCGACGACCTGCGGCTTTACCTGATCGAGACGGCCGAGAAGGGCATCGACTGGCTACGGCTGCACGCCCGCGGGCGCCCGGGCCACGGCTCGATGGTGCATGTCGACAACGCCGTCACCACTCTCGCGGAGGCCGTCGCCCGGGTCGGCCGGCACAAATTCCCGCTGGTCATGACACCGACCGTACGGGTCTTCCTCGAAGAGGTCTCCGAGGCCATCGGCATCGAACTCGACCTGGACGACCCTGAACTGGCCATCGCCAAGCTCGGCCCGATCGCCAACCTGATCGGCGCCACCGTCCGCAACACCGCCAACCCGACCGGTCTCACCGCCGGCTACAAGCACAACGTCATCCCCGGCCGGGCCAGCGCCACCATCGACTGCCGGACCCTGCCCGGGCAGGCCGAGATCTTCCTGGAACAGCTGCGCGAGGTGATCGGCCCGGACATCGACATCGAGCACGTGACGCAGCAGCCGGCGCTGGAGACGGGCTTCGACGGGGCGCTCGTCGACGCGATGGCGGCGGCGCTGCGGGCCGAGGACCCGGGCGCGCGGGCGGTGCCGTACATGCTCTCCGGTGGTACGGATGCCAAGGCCTGGGACCGTCTCGGCATCCGCTGTTTCGGGTTCGCCCCGCTGAAGCTGCCCGCCGATCTCAACTTCTCCGCACTCTTCCATGGCATCGACGAGCGGGTCCCTGTGGACGGTCTACAGTTCGGTGCGTGCGTTCTCGACCGGTTCCTCCGGCAGAGTTAGACCTTTCGAAGGGATCTCACCACCATGACCGACCGGCACGCCGAACTCGATGCCGCCCTCGAGCAGGTCATCGAGGCCGCCCGTGGTCACCTGGTGGCCGTCAAGGCCGCCCAGGGCCGCATCGACGACGATGGCGTCTGGCAGGCGTACGTGGCCTTGAACAACGCCTCGTTCGGCTACGACGAACTGTTGCTCGACATCTTCGGTGAGGTCACGCCGTGGGACGTTGAGTCGATCGATCCCGAGGAGGCCGACCGCCGCTTCGGCGTGGGTCCGGGCGGCGTCGACGGCGACGAGCCGGACGACCCGCACCCGCAGGTCGTCTCCGTACGCCAGCGCCGCGATTACCGGGTGCCGAGTGTGGCGGCCCTGGTCCGGGTCGCCGAGGTGGCACGCCGCATCGCGGTGCCCGACGAGGCCGACACCGAGCCGGTGGAGTCGGTCGGCGAGGCGGTCCTCGAGCTCCTGCAGGCCGGCGACGGCTCCCTGTCCGCCCTGGACATCCCGGAACTCGAACCCCTCGACGGCCTGGTGACCGTCAGCGAGGTCGTCGCCCCGCTCGACCTTGAGGCGTACGCCGACGACGACGGTACCGGCCCGTTCGCCGCAGCCCCGGACGAGCTGCTGGTCGGCCGCCTCGACGAGCGTCCGTTCCCCGATGAGGACGACGACCACTCCGGTCACGACCACGCGGGCCACGACCACGCCCACTGATCGTCACCGGCGATTCGGCGGAACGGGCTCGTGCGCCGCACAGTCCGTCTCGTGCGCCGCACAGTCTGTGCGCCCCGCAGGTTGCGCCGGGACGCAGGATAGGACCCAGAAGGCCGGTCGGGTCCGTGCGGCACAGATCCCCGAGGCCCGGCTGAGCACGCGCCATACGGCGGCCCCTCCCCGGCAACGGGGCAGGGGCCGCCGGCGTCCGCCCCGTCACCGGGGAGGGCCGCCGTTGCGGCCTTCGGCCGCCCTCAGTACGAGAGGCCCGGCTGCGGCTGATCCCTCACCCGCCGGCGCAGCATGACCTGCCGCGTACCGTCGGGAAAGAGCCGCACCCGGGCCAGTTCCCATCCGGAGAATTCCGCCTGGATCGCCAGCTGCGCCGCCGCGGTCAACCTGTCGACGTTCGATGGCAACCGCAGGGGCGCGTACTCGTAGTCCATAGGATTTATCCTGCGTCACCCCCTCCCGCCTGCAAAGTCCGGAGAAAGATCAATTTTTGTCGGGCGCTGGTCTATCCGTCCCGCTCCGGGTAGCCGATGCCGATCGCCGACACGTCGTCGAGGGCCTGGGTGATCTCGTCGGGCAGGGCGAGGGCCTCGCATTGAAGCGCGCCCTGGAGCTGCCCGGCGGTGCGGGCTCCGAGGATCGGTGCCACCACGCCGGGCCGGTCGCGGATCCAGGCGAGGGCCACCTCGAGCGGGGAGACCCCGAGGCCGCCCGCCGCGATGACGACGGCCTCGACGATGCTGGAGCTGCGGGGTTCGAGGTACGGCTGGACGAACGGCGCGAAGTGCGCGGAGGCGGCCCGGCTGTCGGCGGGGCGGCCATTGCGGTACTTGCCGGTGAGGACCCCGCGGCCGAGCGGCGACCACGGCAGGACGCCCAGCCCGAGCGCGGCGCAGGCGGGCAGGACTTCCCGTTCGACACCGCGTTCCAGCAGGGAGTATTCGACCTGGGCTGCGATGACGGGCGCCCGACCCGGCCAGGCGGCCTGCCACGCGGCGGCGCGGGCGGTCTGCCACCCGGAGAAGTTCGAGACGCCGACGTAGCGGGCCCGGCCGCTGCTCACGGCGTGGTCCAGGGCCGCGAGGGTCTCCTCGAACGGGGTGTCGGTGTCGTAGCCGTGCACCTGCCACAGGTCGACGTAGTCGGTGCCGAGGCGGCGCAGCGAGGCGTCCAGGGTGCCGAGGAGGTGCGCACGGGAACCGTCGCGGCGGCGGCCCAGCCGTGGCCGCAGGCCCGCCTTGGTGGCGATGACCAGCTCGTCGCGGGGGACCAGGGACTCCAGCAGGGAGCCGATGACGAGCTCGGCGTCGCCGTCGCCGTACACGTCAGCGGTGTCGACGAGGGTGCCGCCGGCCTCCAGGTAGAACTTGAGCTGGGCGGCGGCGTCATCGGGTTGGGTGTCCCGTCCCCACGTCATGGTGCCGAGAGCGAGCCGGGAGACCGCCAGCCCGCTTCGGCCGAGCGGTCGCTGTTGCATGAACGAACCTTATTCAGCAAACGCTCTTGACAACATCCTCAACGTGTCGAAACCGTATGCCCGCGCGTCGGGAACCGGACGGAACGCCGCTAGATTGTTCAGCTATGCGTCTCGGTCTCAGTCTCGGTTACCAAACGCCATGGTCCACGCCGGCCGATCACCTGGCTCTGGCGAAGGAGGCGGACCAGCTGGGCTACGCGGTGGTATGGGCCGCCGAGGCGTACGGCTCCGACGCTCCGAGCATCCTGGCCTGGATCGCGGGGCAGACGGAACGGATCGACCTCGGTTCGGCTGTGATGCAGATCCCCGCCCGGACCCCGGCGGCGACCGCGATGACGGCAGCGACGATCGACACCCTCTCCGGGGGCAGGTTCCGCCTCGGGCTCGGGGTCTCGGGTCCGCAGGTCTCCGAGGGCTGGCACGGTGTCCCGTTCGCGAAGCCGCTCGGCCGCACCCGGGAGTACGTCGACATCGTCAAGCTCGCTCTGGCCCGCAAGCCCGTCGTGTACGACGGCGATCACCACTGCCTGCCGCTGCCGGACGGCCCCGGCAAGGCGCTGCGGCTGGGTTTCCACCCGATCCGCGAACACATCCCGGTCTACCTCGCCGCCGTCGGGCCGAAGAATCTGGAGCTGGCCGGGGAGATCGCCGACGGCTGGCTGGCCGTGTTCTTCGCCCCCGAGCATGCGGCCGAGTCGCTGTCCGCCATCGCCAAGGGGCGAGGCGGGAACCTGGACGGCTTCGACGTCGTGCCCAGCGTCCCGGTCGCCGTCGATGACGACCTGGCGGCCTGCGCCGACCTGCTACGCCCGCACGCCGCGCTTTATGTGGGTGGCATGGGCAGCCGGGAGCAGAACTTCTACAACCAGCTGGCCGTCCGGATGGGATACGCCGACGCCGCCAAGCGCGTGCAGGACCTCTACCTGGACCGGCGGCCCCGCGAGGCGGCCGCCGCCGTGCCGCAGGATTTCATCGACGCGACCTCGCTGATCGGCCCGGTCGACCGGATCGCCGACCGGCTCCGCGCGTACGCCGACGCCGGTGTCACCACACTGTCGATCACCCCGTTCGTCGGGGACCTGGAGCGGGGCTTCGCCACGTTGCGCGCGGTGGCGGACGCCGCGGAGCGGGCCGGCCTCGCCGGATAGGCTGCTCTGGTGGCTACCGTCCTGCTGTTGCGTCACGGCCGTACGACCGCCAACGCGGACGGAGGGCTGGCCGGCAGGCTCCCGGTCGAACTGGACGACGTCGGACGCGCCCAGGCGACCGCCGTGGGACAGCGGCTGCGCGTTCTGCCGCTGTCCACGGTCGTCTCCAGCCCGCTGGTCCGTTGCCGGCAGACGTGCCAGCTGGCCCTGCCGGAGCACGCGCCGACCGTCGAGGACGACCTCGTCGAGTGCGGGTACGGCGCCTGGGAGGGCAGACCGCTCAAGGAGCTGGCGAAGGATCCACTGTGGCCTGTGGTGCAGCAGCACCCCAGCGCGGTGGTCTTCCCGGGCGGGGAGGCGATGGCGGCGATGGCGGCCCGTGCCGTGGCCGCCGTACGGGCGTGGGACGCCAAAGTGACCGCGGCGTACGGCGCCGAGGCGCTCTGGCTCGCGTGCAGCCATGGTGACGTGATCAAGGCGATCGTGGCGGATGCGCTCGGCTGCCACCTGGACCAGTTTCAGCGGATCGTGGCGGACCCGGCCTCGGTGACGGCGATCCGGTACACGCCGACGCGGCCGTTCGTGCTGCGAGTCAACGACGGCGGGAGTTTGGCGGGCCTCGTACCCCCGAAGCAGGCCGCGACCGAGTCGGACGCGGCGGTCGGCGGCGGGGGCGGTGGAGGGGCCGCGTGAACACGCAGCGTGCTCGCTACCTCACCCGTTGGCGCGGCGCGCCGAATGAGGTCGGTGCACTACGCGCGTGCGCGCGCGGGCGGATAGGGTCGATGTCATGACCCACCAGGTGCACGCCTTCGAACCGCCCGAGCGGTTCGTCGCCGGGACCGTGGGCGAGCCGGGTGACCGTGCCTTCTTCCTGCAAGCCCGCGGTGGCGGCCGGGTGGTCAGCGTAGCCCTGGAGAAGGTCCAGGTGTCGCTGCTCGCCGAGAAGCTCGAGGAGCTGCTGTCCGAGGCCAGCCGCCGGTTCGGCGTCGACCTGCCGGAGCTGCCAGCCGCGCTGACCAGCGACAACGAGCCGCTCGAGACGCCGGTCGACGAGGAGTTCCGGGTCGGCACGCTCGGCCTGGCGTTCGACGTCGACACGGTGACCGTGGTGATCGAGGCGATCGCGGCCGGCGAGGCTGAGGTTCAGCTGACCACCGACGACGAGGACGAGGACGAGGACGCCGACGACGCCGATCCGGACGACGAGGACGAGCCCGACGACGACCTCGACCGGCTCCGCGTCCGGCTCACCCCCGAGGCGACCCGCGCCTTCATCGACCGGGCCCGCCGTGTCGTCGCGGCCGGTCGGCCACCGTGCCCGCTCTGCGGGCAGCCGCTCAACCCCGCCGGCCACCTGTGCCCTCGGCACAACGGCTACCACCGGTGACGGAGACCGCGCTGCAGGAGGAACAGGCGCTCGACCTCCTCAGCCGCGGTGAGCTCACACTCGAAGGCCGGCTCGTGGACGCGTCCAACACCACGCTGCGGGCGTTCGCCACGCTCGACGGCGTGACGGCCCGCTGCGTCTACAAGCCGATCCGCGGCGAACGGCCGCTCTGGGACTTTCCGGACGGCACGCTCGCCGGGCGGGAGGTGTCCGCGTTCCTGGTCTCGCAGGCGACCGGCTGGGGCCTCGTCCCGCCCACGGTGCTGCGCGAGGACGGCCCGCTCGGCCCGGGCGCCTGCCAGCTCTGGATCGACGAGGTGGACGTCGAGCCGCTCGTCGGCTTCGTGCCCGCGTCCGACGTGCCCGCCAGCTGGCTTCCGGTGGCGGCGGCCCGGAACGAAGACGGCGACGCGTACGCCCTCGCCCACGCCGACGACCCGCGCCTCGCCCGCCTCGCCGTCCTGGACGCCGTGCTGAACAACGCCGACCGCAAGGGCGCCCACGTCCTCATGGGCGCCGGTGACCGCCTGTACGGCGTCGACCACGGCATCTGTTTCCACGTCGAGGACAAGCTCCGTACGATCCTCTGGGGCTGGACGGGCAAGCCGTTGCCCGAGGAGGTCGGCCCGGTGCTGGACGACCTGGTGGCGGCGTTCAAGGGCCCGCTGGATGAGGCGCTGACCGGCCACCTCACCCGGCCGGAGGTCCGCCAGGCCGCCGCCCGCGTCCAGCGACTGCGCCGCGCCCGCCGTTTCCCCGCACCGCCCACCGGCCGGCCGGCGATTCCGTGGCCGCCGATCTGACGTGTCACCGTCGCTGGTTACGCTGGTGACCATGGAACCGTGGACCGGGCATCAGGTGCCCCAGCTGCCCGGCCAGGGCACCGCTACCGCGCTGTACGACTCCGCGCGCCAGGCCGTGCACCCGACCGCCCCGTCGGGGACCGCGACGATGTACGTCTGCGGCATCACCCCGTACGACGCGACGCACCTCGGGCACGCCGCGACGATGATCGCGTTCGACCTGGTCAACCGCCTGTGGCGGGACGCCGGCCAGGAGGTCGTGTACGTGCAGAACGTCACCGACATCGACGACCCGCTGCTGGAGCGCGCCGCCCGCGACGGCGAGGATTGGATCGTGCTCGGCATGCGTGAGACCGCACTCTTCCGCGAGGACATGGAGGCGTTGCGGCTCATCCCGCCCGCGCACTATGTGGGCGCTGTCGAGTCCATCCCGGCGATCGCCGAGAAGGTCGTCGCCCTGCTCGACGAGGGTGCGGCGTACCGCCTTGACGACGGCACCGGTGACGTGTACTTCGACGTCTCGGTCACCGGCCGGTTCGGCTACGAGTCCAACCTGTCTCGCGCGGACATGCTGCACTTCGCCGCCGAACGCGGCGGCGACCCGGAGCGCCCCGGCAAGCGCGACCCGCTCGACCCGTTGCTCTGGCGCGGCGCCCGCGACGGCGAACCCGCCTGGGACGGCGGCGACCTGGGCCCCGGCCGCCCCGGCTGGCACATCGAGTGCGCCGTCATCGCGCTGAGCCTGCTCGGCGACACCATCGATGTGCAGGGCGGCGGCAACGACCTGCTCTTCCCGCACCACGAGTGCTCCGCCGCACATGCCGAGCAGCTCACCGGTGCGGCGCCGTTCGCCGCGCACTACGTGCACGCCGGCATGGTCGGCCTGGACGGCGAGAAGATGTCCAAGTCCAAGGGCAATCTGGTCTTCGTCTCGCGGCTGCGCGCCGACCACGTCGACCCGATGGCGATCCGGCTCGCGCTGCTCGCCGACCACTACCGCACCGACCGGCAGTGGACCGACGAGGTCCTCAAGACCGCACAACAGCGCCTGGCGCGCTGGCGTGAGGCTGCGTCGTCCGCAGCCGGGCCGTCCGGCACCGACCTCCTGGCGAAGGTACGCGCAGCCCTGTCCTCGGATCTCGACAGCCCTGCCGCCCTCGCCGTTATTGACGCCTGGGCCGACGCGGCCGTCGCCGGTACCGGCGCGGACACCGGCGCCCCGGCACTGATGGCCACGACCGTCGACGCGCTGCTCGGCGTCAAGCTGTAACGCTGTCGGCTGGAACGCTGTCGGCCGGGCGGGGCGGGCCCGGCCGACAACCGCGGTCTGGCTGCCCCGTCCCGTGCCGTCCCGGCTCAGGCGATGGCGAGGCCCGGCCCCGGATCGGTGTCCGCGGTGGGTGCCGGGATCCGGTACTCCTCGGTCAGCGTCGTCACCGGACCCGGCCAGGTCGCCTGGGCGACCTCGATCGGTTTGCGCTGCTCGTCGTACGCGATGTGCAGCAGGTGCAGGACCGGGGTGTCGGGACGGATCTGCAGCAGTTCCGCCTCCTCCCGGCTCGGCTGGCGGGCGCTGATCGTGTCGGTGGCGTGCGCGTACCGGCGGCCCAGAACCTCCTCGGCCTCCTGGTAGAGCGGACGGCCGAACGCCTCGTTGCGGGACAGCGACGTACCGCCGGCGGTTTCGTGGCGGAACCACGATGCACCTACCTCGACGGGCTGGTCGTCGGTGCGTACGAGGTAACGGCGTACCAGCAGCTGCGCGCCGTCCGGCACCCCGAACGCGTCGGCGACCTCGGCAGGAGCGGCTGCCGCGCCGACCTCGGTGAGGTGCTGGCGGTACCGGGCTGCGAGATCGCTGTGGTAGCCGCGGTGGACGCCGTACCGGCCGCGGGACAGCCGGTTCAGTTTGCGCCGCGTGCCGCGCACGTACGTGCCCGAGCCCGGTTTCGTGATGAGCACGCCCTCGACGCGTAGCTGGTCGACGGTCCGCTGCACGGTCTGCTTGGCGACGCCGAACATCTCGGCCATCGCGGGGATGCTGGGCAGCCGCTCACCGGGCTGCCAGTCGCCGCGGCGGATCTTTTCGCGCAGCAGACCGGCGATCTGGCGGTGGGGGAACTCAGCCGTTCCAGGGTTGATGGTCATGACACCTCCATACCTAGGGTCCTAGGATGCCCACAGGTTGTAACGGTGACGTACGCGACACGCCGACACGAAAATGCCCCGTAGCCCTAAAGGGCCACGGGGCGGAGGAAACCGGGACCTACCAGGAGCCGGCCGTCGGGCCGGCGGAACCGCCGCGGCGGCGCAGATACTTCTCGAACTCCTGCGCGATCTCGTCACCGGTCAGCGGCTGGATGCCCTCATCACCGACGCGTTCCTCCAGCTCACGGACGTACTCACCGAGTTCGGCGTCCTGCTCGGCCGCGGAGCGGACCCGTTGCTCCCACTCGGCGGCCTCCTCTGCGAGATCGGCCATCGGTACAGGAAGGTCGAGGACCTCCTCGACGCGGTGCAGCAGCGCGACCGTCGCCTTCGGGCACGGCGGGTTGTTCGCGTAGTGCGGCACGTGCACCCAGAACGACAGCGCGTCGACCTCCGCGCGGGTCGCCGCGTCCTGCAGGACGCCGACGATGCCGGTCGGGCCGTCATACCTCGTCGGGGTGACGTTGTACTTCGCCGCCACATCCTTGTCGGTCGCGGTCCCGCTGATCGGAAGCGGACGCGTGTACGGCACATCCGCGAGCAGTGCGCCGAGCAGCACGATCCGGTTCACCTCCAGGCTGTGGCACACCTCCAGGACCTGCGCGCAGAACGTCCGCCAGCGCATGCTGGGCTCGATGCCTCGGATCAGTACGACGTCCCGCTCGACGCCGGGCGGGCTCGCCACCAGGAACTTGGTGGTGGGCCACTCGACGTGCCGCGTCTCGCCGTCGGCCATGGTGATCGTCGGGCGGCTGACCTGGAAGTCGTAGAAGTCCTCCGGGTCGATCGCGGTGATCTCCCTCGCCTGCCACACCTGCTCCAGGTGTTCGACCGTGGCGGTGGACGCGTCGGCGGCGTCGTTCCAGCCCTCGAACGCCGCGATCGCCACGGGCGAACGCAGCAGGGGGAGTCCGTCGAACTCGGTCACGGTGCCAACCTTTCGTCCCTCACCGGGTCAGCCTACGTGCACTCGTCCGCAACGGCCCATGGGCCGCGCCGGAGGGTGAACCGGCAGGCCCCGGGCGCCCGGAGGGCGCTCACAGTGCGGTACTCCCAGTGTCCCGGGTTCGGCGCAGCAGGCGTCAGCCACTAGCCTGGGGCGGTGCAGACCGACTTCCTCCACGCACTGACCGACCGCGTCCTCATCGCCGACGGGGCGATGGGCACGATGCTGCAGGCCGCCGACCTCAGCGTGGAGGAGGATTTTCAGGAACTCGAGGGCTGCAACGAGATCCTCAACGCCACCCGCCCGGACGTCATCCGCGCGGTGCACGAGGCGTACCTGTCGGCCGGCGCCGACTGCGTCGAGACCAACACCTTCGGGGCGAACCTCAGCAACCTCGGCGACTACGACATCGGCCACCGGATCCGCGAACTCTCCGAGAAGGGCGCCGCGATCGCCCGCGCGGCCTGCGACGCGTACGCCACCACCGACCGGCCGCGGTACGTGCTCGGGTCGGTCGGCCCGGGCACCAAGCTGCCCACCCTGGGCCACACCGGCTACGCGGCCCTGCGGTCGGCGTACCACGAGAACGTCGCGGGCCTGGTGCTCGGCGGCGCCGACGCGATCCTCGTCGAGACCTGCCAGGACCTGCTGCAGACGAAGGCCGCGATCGTCGGCGCGCACCGCGCCATGGCGGAGGTCGGCCGCACGGTCCCGATCATCGCGCACGTGACGGTCGAGACCACCGGCACCATGCTGCTGGGCAGCGAGATCGGCGCCGCGCTGACCGCCCTGGAGCCCCTCGGCATCGACCTCATCGGCCTGAACTGCGCGACCGGCCCCGCCGAGATGACCGAGCACCTGCGCTACCTGTCGCAGCACGCGCGCGTACCCGTGTCGGTGATGCCGAACGCGGGCCTGCCGGTGCTGACCTCGGACGGTGCCTACTACCCGCTGACCGCCGACGAGCTGGCGGACGCGCTGATGCGCTTCGTCGCCGACTACGGCATCAACCTGGTCGGCGGCTGCTGCGGCACCACGCCCGCGCACATCGCGGCGGTCGCGCAGCGACTGCATGGTGTCGCGCCGGTGCCGCGGACGCCGCGGCGCGAGCCCGGCACGTCGTCGATCTACCACCATGTGCCGATGCGCCAGGACGCCGGCGTGCTGATGGTGGGGGAGCGGACCAACGCCAACGGCTCCAAGGCGTTCCGCGAGCCGATGCTGGCCGGTGACTGGCAGGCGTGCGTGGAGATCGCCCGTAGCCAGGCCCGTGACGGTTCGCACCTGCTCGACCTCTGCGTCGACTACGTCGGCCGCGACGGCACGCAGGACATGCGCGAACTCGCCGGCCGGTTCGCGACCGCGTCCACGTTGCCGATCATGCTCGACTCGACCGAGCCGCAGGTGGTCGAGGCCGGGCTGGAAATGCTCGGCGGGCGCTGCATCGTCAACTCGGTCAACTACGAGGACGGCGACGGCCCTACCTCCCGTTACGCGCGGGTGATGCCCATCGTCAAGGAGCACGGTGCGGCCGTGGTCGCCCTGACCATCGACGAGGAGGGTCAGGCCCGCGACGCGGACTGGAAGGTCCGCGTGGCATCGCGGCTCATCGACGACCTCACGGGCAGGTGGGGCATGAACGTCGACGACATTCTCGTGGACTGTTTGACGTTCCCGATCGCCACCGGTCAGGAGGAGACGCGCCGCGACGGCGTCGAGACGATCGACGCGATCCGGCGGATCGCCGAACTCTACCCGGGCGTCAACTTCACCCTCGGAGTCTCGAACATCTCCTTCGGCCTCAACCCGGCCGCCCGGCAGGTGCTCAACTCCGTCTTCCTGCACGAGTGCGTCCAGGCCGGTATGACCAGCGCGATCGTGCACGCCAGCAAGATCCTGCCGATGACGAAGATTCCGCAGGAGCAGCGCCAGGTCGCCCTCGACATGGTCTACGACCGTCGCCGCGAGGGCTACGATCCGCTGCAGAAGTTCCTGGAGCTGTTCGAGGGCGTCGACGTCACCAGCGCCCGCGCCACCCGCGCCCAGGAGCTGGCCGCGCTCCCACTCGCGGAGCGCCTCAAGCGCCGGATCATCGACGGCGAGCGCAACGGCCTGGAACCCGACCTCGACGCCGCCATGGCGGACGTCCCGCCGCTGCAGATCGTCAACGACATCCTGCTCGACGGCATGAAGGTCGTCGGCGAACTGTTCGGTTCCGGTCAAATGCAGCTGCCGTTCGTGCTCCAGTCGGCCGAGGTGATGAAGGCTGCGGTCGCGTACCTCGAACCGCACATGGAGAAGAACGAGGACGAGTCCGGCAAGGGCAAGATCGTGCTCGCCACGGTCAAGGGCGACGTTCACGACATCGGCAAGAACCTCGTCGACATCATCCTGTCCAACAACGGCTACGACG
>CBIHNN010000088.1:0-20015 GCA_966211315.1 uncultured Micromonosporaceae bacterium
ACTGCTGTCCGACGGCACCGAGTTCTCCAACCCATCCCTTCCGGTGAGCTGACGGCGGGGCGCCGGGGGGGGGGGGGGGGGGGCCCGCCCCCCCCCCCCCCACAACCCCCCCCCCCCCCGGGGGGGGGGGGCCCGCGCCCCCCCCCCCCCCGGTCGTCCGCCCGCCCCGGCACAGTGGACACAATCGCCTCAACGGCACCGTCTGGAGCTGATTCTCGGAAACGGCCGCGCGCCCCCCACCGCCCTGCCATCCTTTGGGGCAACACGCCCGACCGGTGCCCCCGGCTGCTCGGCAGGAGCGGAAGCGAGGCGAGAGGCATGACCTCAGCCGTCGATCGACCCCACACGCGCGCCCACTCACGGCGCCCGCTACGGGTCGCCCCCGCCTGGGTCGGCGCCGCCGGTAGCGCGCCGTCCGACCACGGGGTGTCGCCCGTACGCGAGGCCGTATGGATCTGGTCGGTCCGCCGCTTCGCCCGCATCGCCCTCTGGGCGCTGCCGGCCGCGGCGCTCGCCTACGGGTGGACCACGCTGCGCGGAAACGACCGGTTCGCCAACCTCATCGCCCTCGACGTGGCGGCGTGGCTGGCGTTGATCGCGATGGTCGCGATCACCGCTCTGCTGGCCGGTTCGAGGGTACGGCGACCCGCGATCGCGGGTCTGCTCCTCGGTTTCGCCGGCACGGTCATGCTGCTGCCCATCATGGCCGTCGACACCACGCCCCCGGCCGGAACCCCCGACACGGGGGTCGGCATCCTCGGGCCGGTCGCCGCCGGCCTCACCGGCACCGGCTGGCTGCTGCTGGGCTGGTCCGTCCTGCGCTCCGGCCTCCTGAACCCCGCCGACGGCATCCTGCTGATGCTGGCGGCGGTCAGCTTGGGCGCGGGCACGTTCGCCGCGGACCCGTTGCCCACCGTCGGGGCCCTGCTCCTGCTCGCCGCGGGCATGGGCCTCGCCTGGACCGGTTCCCGCCTCATCCCACCCGGCTGATCGTCCGCCGGGCGGTGGCGGGCAGAATGCCCCGGTGGCCGTGGACGTACAGCTCATCACCGACCCCGACGACGAGCGGATCGCGGACTACCGCGCCCTCACCGACGTCGACCTGCGGACGAAGTGGGAGCCGCCGCACGGGCTCTTCATCGCCGAAGGCGAACTCGTTCTGCGGCGGGCCCTGCGCGCGGGCTACCCGCCCCGGTCGTACCTGGTGGACGCCAAGCGGATCGGCCAGCTCGCCGACCTGCCGCCCGGCGCCCCCGTCTACGCCGCCACCCCGGATGTCCTCCACCGGGCCACCGGCTTCCACGTGCACCGCGGTGTGCTCGCCTCGTTCCACCGCCGTGAGGTCCCCGCCGCCGACGAGGTCCTCGCCGTGTCCCGCCGCGTCGCCATCCTCGAGGACGTCAACAACCACACCAACATCGGCGCCATCTTCCGTGACGCCGCGGCGCTCGGCGTCGACGCCGTCCTGCTCTCGCCGACCTGCGCCGACCCGCTCTACCGGCGCAGCGTACGGGTGAGCATGGGTGAGGTCTTCGCGATCCCGTACGCCAGACTGGAACCGTGGCCCGACGCCCTGGACCGCGTACGCGCCGCCGGTTTCACCGTGCTCGCCATGACACCCGCCGGGGACGCCGTACCCCTGCAGCGCCTCACCGCAGCCCAGCGTGCCCGCCCGGCGCTGCTGCTCGGCGCCGAGGGCCCCGGCCTGTCCCGCCACGCACTCGCCGCCAGCGACGTACGCGTCGCGATCCCCATGCGCCGCGGCGTCGACTCGCTGAACGTGGGCGCCGCGGCGGCGGTGGCCTTCTGGGAACTGGGCCGCGAAGACGACCTCTGAAGGCTCATGACATCCCCTACCGTTGGCGATGGGTACGGTGATCGCCGCCATCGCGCCCGGCGGTGCCGCGGGCGGTAGCGTTGGCCGGGGTTGACCGACCCGGCGTCCGGTTCGCGGCTCACCGGAGTCGTCAGGGTCGGCCGTGTTGACCCCCCCTCGGGGGAGGAGGTGAACGTGTCGACGATCGGTCCCGGCTCGGGGCAGCAGCACCTGATCGCCCTCATGCGCACCATCCGCGCCAAGCTCGCCGACCCGCTGGCCCTGCCCACCGCAGCCCAGCCCACGGCCCCATCTACCGCCCACGCCGCAGGGCCGCCCACGGCGGCCACCACCGGCCCTGCGCAGCCGCCGCAGAACCCGTTGCCGACCTCCGCGGGTCAGAGTCCGGGCGGCCAGGTTCCCGGCCTTCAGATCCCCGGGAGTAAGCCGGGTCAAAGCTTGCCAACCTTCGGCCCCCTGCCCGGCATACCGGTGCTTCCGGAAACGCTCGGCCCTCCGGCGGCCCAGCCGTCCGCGGCCGTGCCGTCCGCGGCCGTGCCGTCCGCGACCGTGCCGCACCTGATGCAGCCGGCGCCTCTGACGCGGCCGGTCCCAGCGGGACCCGGAATGCCTCCAGGGGGAACGGCCGGACCGGCACTGCCCGGAGTCCCGTGCGGCGCCCATCCCGCGCCGGGCGTGCAGCCGGGACACGTACCCCCGCCGTCGGACGGGGCGGCGAACCCGCTGCTGCCCGGCGGTCTGCACGCCGGCGGGCCGGACGGCGACACCGTGCTGCGGGACCTGCGGCGCACGATGACCCACTGCCTGGACCTGGCGGGCCCCCTGCACGAGCTGACGGCGCGGCTGCGGGACACGCTGGCCGAGGTACGGCCGCAGCTGCTGATCCCGATCCCCCGTACGGCGGAGCACCCGCACGAGCAGCTGACGGCCGCGCTGACCTGGCTGGTGGACAATCTCGACCGGCCGCAGGTCGTAGCGGCCGGGTGCGGTCAGCTCGGCGGGGTGCTGCGCGAGTGGGGCATCACACCGCAACAGGCGCAGCTGGTGGGCGCGGCCCTGGCCGAGGCTTTGCGGGCGAGCCTAGGGCAGGCCTGGGGGCACGAGTTCGACGTGGCGTGGCGAACCACGTGGAATCTGGCGCACCGGTGGGTGGAGGACGGCTCCGCCGCGGCCGGGTGGACGCCGGTGACGTGGACGGGTGTGGTGGTCGATCACGCGCACCGGCGGCCCGACCTGGCCGTGGTGACTGTCCGGCCACATCTGCCGTACCGGTTCGTGCCGGGGCAGTACACCCGGATCGAGGTGCCGCAGCGCCCGGGCGTGTGGCGGCCGTACTCGCTGGGTGGGGCGCCGCGCCTGGACAACGTGCTGGAGCTGCACGTACGGGCGAATGGCCCGTCGGGCGTCAGCGCCGCCCTGGTGTACGACACCGCCGTCGGTGACCGGGTGAAGTTCCGCCCGGCAGCGGGGGAGTCGGTGCTGGATCCGGAAGGCACGCGGGACCTGCTGATGATCGCGGGTGACACGGGTGTGGCGCCGTTGAAGGCGTTGCTGACCGAGCTGGCGGTGACCGGCGACGACCGTTCGGCGGTGCTGTTCTGGGGTGTGCGTTGCCTCGACGAGCTGTACGACATCGTCGAGCTCGAGGAGATCGCCCGGGCCTGCCGGCGCGCCACCGTGATCCCGGTGATCTCCGAGGGCGACTCCGGCCCGTACGCGTCCGGCCCGGTCACGGACGCGATCGCCGCGTACGGCCAGTGGTCGGAGCACGAGGTGTTTCTGGCCGGTCCGCCGCCGATGGTCGCCGGTACGAGCGGGGTCCTGCAGCAGCTGGGCGTGCATCCGGACCGCATCCGCCACGATCCGCCCATCCTGTCGTAGTCGTCAGACGCTCGTGCGACCGCCGCGGGCCTCAGGACGGGCGGCGAACCGGGCGAAAGGGATGCCCCGGTCCGGGTCGATCGGCGGAGGTTCTGCGTCAGAGGGCGTCCGCGAGCGCTTTCGCGTAGACCGGCGGCAGATGAACCGTCCCGGTGGCTGTGAGCACGTCCGTCCGGGATGCGGCGCCGACGGGCACCTCCCGGACCAGCGCGGCGACCACCGGTGCGTCCCGCCACTGTGGATCCTCGACCAGGAAGCCCAGCGCGACCGTGCACTCCTCGACCTCGCCCACGCACTCGAACGGCTTGTGCCCGTCGACCCCGAGCAGTTCCCGGAAGCCGGGCAGCTGGCCGGGGTCACCGAGCAGGTCGTGGCCGAAGATGCCGAGGAGCCGGTCACGGCTCATCTGCGGGGCGAGGGCGAGGAAGACGAACCGGCACTTGGGGCAGTCGCCGCACCAGCGTTCGCTCGGATCGTGCAGCTTGAACGCGGCGTTGCAGCTGGTCATGACGTCGTCGTAGGTGTCCCAGCTGGCGAAGAGCCGGGCGATGTGCAGTTCGGACAGCGGCCGCAGGAACGAGAAGTACGGCTCGACCAGCCCGGCGTGCGCGGTGACGGCGTCCCGCAGCAGCGCTTCGGCTTGGCCGCCCTTGGACCACTGGTGGTTGACCTCGTGCCCGTTCCAGATCAGGTTCGGCTCGGACGCGGACCGTTCGTTCGACATGACGACGGGTCCGAGGCCGTGCAGGGTGGCGGTGGCGACGGCGATGAGAGAGTTGATCGCGGTGACGGGGATGTGGCCGTTGAGCACCCCGGCCCGGTTGAGTTCGAACAACCGCGGGTCGAGGCGGCGGCGGGCGGCGAGCGCCCGCAAACCGGACGCGGCGTTGACCCGGTCGATGACCGGGTTGGGGTTCACCGAGAACGGCACCGGGTCGAGTCCGGCGCGGCGCAGGATCTCCAGGCTGACGATCGAATCCTTGCCGCCCCCGACCGCCGACAGCGGGCGGCCGCCGGTCGGTACCGGGTCGGCGGGGCGGCTGAGCTCCGGCACGTCGACGACGAGGTCGAGGACGTGCGGGAGGTCGTTGCGGTAGGCGTACTCGGCGAGTCCGTGGGTGTAGACGGCGGTGAGGAACGCCGCGGCCTCCGCGGGCACGGCCCGGGGCGCGCGTACGCTGCGCGGCGCCGCGACCTTGTAGTAACTGACCCCCGCGACGACGTGCAGCAGTTCGAGCACCCGGCGGACCCGGGCGACCGTCGCCGGTTCAGGTTCCTGCACGGGTACGGGCAACTGCACTGTCTCGGTGAACCTCAGCTCGCCCGGCCCGAGCCCGGTGAGCAGGTAGTCGAAGGTGGCGACGCCGGTCGCCGGGTCGAAGGTCGACGCCGGGAACGTCAGGGTGTCCAGCGCCCGGATCTCGTCGATCTCCACCCGTACCTCCATCGGTTGGTCGCCGGCAGGCCATAGTAGTCCCGTCGGCGGGTCCTGCCGTGGGCGCTCCAGCCGGACGGCGTTTCCCCGAGCGCACCGGCGGATGTCTCCGTTCTGTCGTACCGGTCCGGCAGGATGGGCTCCGTGCTGATGGGGCTGCTGGTCACGGGCGCACAGGCGCGGCTTCAGCCGCTGCACCCCGACGGCCGCCCCGCTGGTCCGGAACGCGTCGGCGCCGACCTGGCCACGGTCGAGAGCGACGAGCACCCCCGCTGGGTGTGGCCGTCCACGGCGGCCGCGTACCCGCCCCTGCTGCGCGCCGGGGTGCGGCTGGCGCGCTGTCACGACGTCGAGCTGACCGAGGCGCTGCTGCTGGGGCATGCGGGCCGGTGGGGTGAGCCGCGTGGCCTGCCCGCCGCCTGGGGCCGGTTGACCGGCGGGCCCGTACCCGAGGATCCTGCGCCGCGGCCCGCGGATCCGCCGGGTCACGCGCAGGGCGCCCTCTTCGAGACCGGCATCGAGCCGCCGGCCGCCGTCGGCGCCGACCCGCTCACAGCCCTCGTCCAGGTGTACGCCGACCAGCGTGTTCGGATCGCCGCCACCGAGCACCCCGGCCGGTTCCAGCTGCTCGTGGCCGCGGAGAGCGCCGGCGCCCTGATCGGCGCCGAGATGGGCCACGACGGCCTGCCGTGGCGGGCCGACATCCACGACGCGCTCCTCACGGAACTGCTCGGCCCGCCGTCGCCGGTCGGCGGCCAGCCTCGGCGCCTGGCCGAGCTCAGCGCGGCGGTGAACGCCGCCTTCGGCACCCGCGGCCTGCACCCCGATTCGCCGGCCGAGGTGGTCCGCGCGTTCGCGCGGGCCGGCGTCGACGTGCCGAACACCCGGGCGTGGGTACTGCGCCGGGTCGAGCACCCGGCCGTGGCGCCACTGCTGGAATACAAGGAGCTGTACCGGATCTGGACGGCCCACGGCCGGACGTGGCGGGCGGCCTGGGTCCGCGACGACCGCTTCCGCCCCGAGTACGTGCCCGGCGGGGTCGTCTCCGGCCGGTGGGCGACCCGGGGCGGCGGCGCCCTGCAGATCCCGAAGGTGGTCCGGCGGGCCGTGGTGGCCGACCCGGGCTGGCGGTTCGTGGTCGCCGACGCGGGCCAGCTGGAGCCACGGGTGCTCGCCGCGGTCTCCGGCGACGACCGGCTCGCCGCGGCCGGCGGCGCCGGGGACCTGTACGCCGCCCTGGCCGCGGACTCGTTCGGCGGTGACCGTGCCCGGGCCAAGGTGGCCCTGCTCGGCGCGATGTACGGCCAGACCGGCGGTGCCGCGATCCCCGCCCTGGCCACCCTGCGCCGCAGCTACCCGACGGCGTTCGAGTACGTGGAGGCCGCCGCCCGTACGGGTGAGGCCGGGGGACTGGTCCGCTCGTGGCTCGGCCGAACGTGTCCGCCCGCGTCCAGCGCGTGGCGCGAGGACGACCCGGGGGCCGCCGACTCCGCCGAGAACCAGGGTGGCGCGTCGGGCCGGGCGCGAGGCCGGTTCACCCGCAACTTCGTCATCCAGGCGACCGCCGCCGAATGGGCCCTCGTCCTGCTCGCGACGCTGCGGACGGCCCTCGACGGGTACGCTGCCCGGCTGGTCTTCTTCGTCCACGACGAGGTCGTCGTGCACTGCCCCGCCGAGGAGGCCGACGCGGTGGTCATCGCCGTGCACGCGTGCGCATCCCGGGCGGCGGAGCTGCTGTTCGGTGATACGGCGGTCCGCTTCCCCCTCGAGGTCTGTGTCGTCGAGTGCTACGCCGACGCCTGAGCGTGCCGCACGGACGGGGGCCGTCCCGGAGGCCTTCCCCGGGATCCTGCCGGGGACGGGGCAGCTCGACTAGTTGCCGATCTCGATGTCGAAGCGGCGCAGGACACCAGGCGCGAGCAGACCCAGTGCGGCGAGGATGCTGATGATGGTGAACGCCGTACGGAGGACGACGACCTCGACCGGGCCGCCGACCTTGACGGCCATCGCGTTCGGGATGCCGATCATCTTCCACATGCGCCGGCCGATCGGCAGTGGCCACAGGATCGGGACGCCGTTCTTTGTGATCATGTCGCCGAGGAGGTGTACGACGCAGCCGACCCCGACGGCGAGGCCGAGCATCGGGTAGCCGCGGTCGCCGGGCAGGTTCGCGTACGTGAACAGGGCGGCGGCGGCCGAGGTGATGGTGATGACGACCCAGCCGGCTCGTTCGGCCCAGGACTCGAAGAGTCCACGCAGAGCCAGGCCGACCATGAAGAAGACGATCCCGACGACGGCCCATTTGCCGCCGAAACCGGCCAGGGCTGTCGTTCCCCAGGCGACCAGCGCCGCGAACGGCAGGGTGTGGGTGAACGTGCGGTGCCCGTTGGTCCGGCGGGGGTCCTTGCTGAGCCGGGTCGCCGTGTAGACGCCCAGTGAGAACTTCTCGATCACCTCGGCGATGAACAGGGAGAACACGCCGAAGGTCCGGGCGACGGTAGCGCCGCCCTGGTTGCGGGTGACCTTGCCGGAGAGGTCGAGGTCGGGGAAGAGCGCCCCGCCGGCGCAGACGGCGGTGCCGACGGCGATCGCCAGCGGGGACTGCTCGTACCCGGCGAAGTGGTGCAGTGCCCAGCTGCCGGCGAGCCAGACGGCCGCTCCGGACAAGGCGTGCGACGGTCCCATCATGTGGTCAGATCCTCCCCGATCAAGGGGACACCTTGGCAGAGCGGGGCCGGAGGCTCAACGACCGGGGCCGTCCACGCTGGATCGTGTCGCATTCACCACCGGGGGTGGCGGCGGTGCGCCCAGGAACCGTAGCGGGCGTGCCGGGACAGGCCGACCACCATGAGGATGATCGGAATGGCGGGCCAGAAGAAGTGCGCGTGGGACAGGAAGAACAGTCCGGTCAGGACGGCCGCGACGGTGGTGACGACCGTGGCGTGACGGCGCAGGCCCTGCCGGAAGTCGACGTCCCGCTGCTTGTCCTCGGTGGTGCGGGGTGGGCGGCCACCGCCGGGTAGGTCCGCCGTCAGGGGCGCCAGTTCGTCGCGGTAGCGGGCGGCGTAAACGGCGGCGAGGCGCTGCTCGCCCTCCTGCAGGTCGAGCCGGCCCTCGGTCATGGCCTTGCGGACCTGCTCGGCGATCTGCTCCCGCTCCTCGTCGGAGGCGCGCATCCGCTGCGGACCGTTGTGCTCGGTGCTCATCGTGTTTCCTCCTTGTCCGGTGACGGGTTCCAGAGTCGCGGCCCGACGGCGTGGGCGCGTCGACCCACGGGAGTCATCGCAGGGTGTAGCCGGGGCCCGTCCGGGGTCGCCGGCGTACGGCGGTGGGGGCAGGGCGCGGCCGGGCGTACTCCCTGGGAAGTAGGACGATCCGGTCCGCCGTGCGGACGTGCCGCCCGCGCGTGGTGCCGTACCTTCGACCACGTGAGCGAGACGCGACGGCGGGGGCCGGGCCGCGATGTGCACCGGCACGCGCCGCTGGTCTGGGGCGCGTTCGCCGCGGCGATGTTCCATGTCCTCGGATCCCGTGCGACGCGCGGCGGCCCGCCCGTGCACCTCGCACCCTGGACGTACGCGTTGCTGCTGGCCGGGCCGCTCGCGCTGCTGCTGCGGCGCCGCGCGCCCGTCACGGTGGTCGCGCTGACGGCCGCGACGACCATCGGGTACGCGCTGACCGCCGCGCCCCGCTGGACGTTCACCGTGTCGTTCGCGATCGCCCTGTTCACCGCCGTGAAGGCGGGCCGACGTACGCCCGCGGTCATCGTCGCCGCCGGGGCGTACGCGGTGTGGCTGCTGCTCACGCTCGTCCTCGCCGATCCGCTCGGCATCCCCGGCCCCGCCCGGCCCGATCTGCGTACGGCCGTGCTGGCCGCGGTCGGCTGCGGGCTCGTCGTGGTGATGGGCGGCGCCGCCAAGGTACGTGGTGAGTTCGCCGCCGAGATGGCGAAGACGCGTGCCGAGCAGGCGCGGTCCCGGGCCGAGCAGGAGCGCCGGCAGGCCTCCGAGGAGCGGCTGCGGATCGCCCGGGAACTGCACGACGTCCTCGGGCACCACCTGTCTTTGATCAGTGTGCAGGCGGGCGTCGGGCTGCACTTGATGGACAGCCGCCCCGAACAGGCCCGCGAGGCGTTGACGGCCATCCGCTCGGCCAGCGCCGAGGCGCTGCGCGAGGTTCGCTCGGTGCTGGGTGTGCTGCGGCCCGACGAGGAGGCCGCACCCCGGCAGCCGGCGCCCGGACTGGACCGGCTGACCAACCTCACGGCCGCGGCCGGTCTCGCCGTACGGACGACGGTCGTCGGGGAGCCGCGTACGGTGCCGGCCGAAGTGGACCGGGCGGCGTACCGGATCGTGCAGGAGGCGCTGACGAACGTCCGCCGGCACGCTGGAGCCGGGGCGTCGGCGCACGTCACGGTCGCCTACGGGGCGGGGATCCTCCGGGTCACCGTGGACGACGACGGCGTATCCCCGAAGGTGACCCCGGCCGACGAGGGCTCGGCGGACGGCAGCGGCATCACCGGGATGCGTGCCCGCGCCGAAACCCTCGGCGGTACGCTCAACGCCGCGCCGCGCCAGGGAGGCGGCTTCCGGGTCGAGGCGGCGCTTCCGACGGAGGGGACGGCGTGATCTCGGTGCTGCTCGCAGACGACCAGGCCCTGGTCCGGGCCGGTTTCCGGGCGCTGTTGGACGCGGAGCCGGACATCGACGTCGTCGGTGAGGCCGGTGACGGCCTTCAGGCAGCCCGGCTCGCCCTTCAGACGCGCCCGGACGTGGTGCTGATGGACGTCCGCATGCCCGGTGTGGACGGGCTCGAAGCGACCCGCCGCATCGTCGCCGCGCCTGAACTCGCCGCCACCCGCGTCGTCATCCTCACCACGTTCGAGCTCGACGAGTACGTCTTCGAGGCGCTCCGCGTCGGCGCCTCCGGCTTCCTGGTCAAAGACACCGAACCGGTCGACCTGCTCCGCGGTGTCCGTGCCGTCGCGAACGGTGACGCCCTGCTCTCCCCGGGCGCTACCCGCCGCGTCATCGAACGCTTCACCGGCGGCACCGGCGTCGAGCGCCCGGTCGCCGACTCCCACCAGCTCGATCCGCTCACCGACCGCGAACGCGAGGTCCTCCGCCTGGTCGGCGAGGGCCTCTCCAACGACGAGATCGCCGCCCGCCTCGTCATCAGCCCGGCCACGGCGAAGACCCACGTGAGCCGCACCATGGTCAAACTCCGCGCCCGCGACCGTGCCCAACTCGTCGTCACCGCGTACGAGGCCGGCCTGATCCGCCCGGGCTGGCTGGGCTGACAGAACCTGCCCCCGCGCTTGCTGCGTCCGCCGGTGATCCGTGGTTCCCTGTACACCGCGTGTCCCTGGCGCGCGGCCGGACTGTTCCGTGTCAGGCGGGGACGGGGTCGCGGGTGAGGAGGTTGCCGTCGGGGACCTCGACGGCGGTGCGGCCCGTACGGGTGGCGCCGGTGGTTGCGGTGCGGCGGACCTGGGCGTACGTGGCGGCGGTGCGGGCGGCGATGGCGGGCCAGCCGTAGCGTTCGGCGACCATGCGGCGGCCGGCGCGGGCCACGTCGCGGGCGAAGATGCCGTCGACGAGGAGGGTGTGGACGGCGTCCGCGAGGGCTTCGGGGTCCTGGGGTGTGAAGGTGACACCGGTGCGGCCTGGTTCGACGATCTCGGCGAGGCCGCCGGTGGCGGCCACCGCGATCGGGGCGCCCGCGGCGGCGGCTTCGAGGGCGATCATGCCGAAGGGTTCGTACAGGCTGGGGACGACGGTGGTGTCGGTGGCGCCGAGGACCGCGGGGAGCTGCCGTTCCGACATGAAGCCCGCGAACTGGACGCAGTCCTCGACGCCGAGCCGGGCGGTCAGGTCCTTGAGCTCGGGGCGGTAGGGGCCGTCCCCGGCGATGACGAGCCGGAGCGACGGGTGGCGGGTTCGCAGCGCGGGTACGGCGCCGATGAGGTGCTGGGCGCCCTTCTCGTAGACGAGGCGCCCGGCGAAGCCGATCAGCGGGCCGTCACCGGCGAGGCGGCGCCGGGCCGCCACCACGGCGCGGGGCTGGGCGCGCCAGCGGTGGTGGTCGACGCCGTTCGCGATCGCGTCCATCCGGTTGTCCGGGACGCCGAGGAGGCGATTGACCTCCCATTTCATGTATTCGGAACAGACGATGACCCGATCGGCCTGATCGCCGAGCCAGCATTCAACCCCGTGAATGTCCTTGTTGTGTTGTTCGGGGAGATATCCTTGATGGCGGCCCGCCTCGGTGGCGTGAATCGTGGCGACCAGCGGAATGCCGAGATGGTCCCGCAGTGTCGCCGCGGTGTGGGTGACGAGCCAGTCGTGGGCGTGGACGACGTCGTACTGCCGGTCGCGGGTGGCGCGCAGGGCGGCGCGGGTGAGGCTGTGATTGAACGCCAGCGTCCAGGCGAGCAGGTTGCTGACACCGGGCGCGAACCCGGGCGGATCGTCGGGGGCGCGGACGATGTGGACGCCTTGCCGGTCCTCCTCCAGCGGGGCGCCGGGGGCGTGCCGGGTCACCACGGTCACCTCGTGACCCGCCGCGGCGAGGGTGGTGGCGAGGGCGTGTACGTGCCGGCCGAGGCCGCCGACGAGGACCGGTGGGAACTCCCACGAGAGCATCAGCACCCGCTGGGGACGGGTGGGGTGCAGGTCGATCACGTCGGCGGTCGGCGGCATGGCGGGCCCCCTCGCTGCAGCGCCTGGACGCACGCGTCATGGCGCCGATAAAGTCGGCGCCGGGTGCGTGGGAATAGCCCCGATTCTGCCGGGAAAGATGTAAGAATCGGCGACGCAAATGTTTCGGGACGGTAAACAAAATCCTTTTTACGCTGCGGGATCAGGTCAAGCGAGCAGATCCGCGGCGCGGATCAGGCTGGCGGATGCGTAGCGCCTCGGCCACAGACCAGGCCTGAAACGGGCAGCCGGTGCCGGCGTGTGGTGGGTCGCCGTCCGCGGTCTCGGAGACCGAGCCGAGGCCGTACTCGGCGAGGTGGACGAAGGAACCGGCGGGCAGATCGGGCAGGCCCGCGTTGCGGGCGGCGGTGGCGTACGGGCCGGCGAGCCAGGGCCAGACCGTGCCGGTGTGGTACGCCGCGTCCCGCTCGGCCGGGCCGCCCCGGTGCGCACCCCGGTACCCGGGGGCGTCGGGGCACAGGCTGCGCAGCCCGATCGGCGTGGTCAGGGCGGCGCCGATCGCGGCGATCGTGCCCGGGTCGGGGCGCAGCGGCGCGTACGGCAGGGACCAGGCGAGGAGCTGGTTCGGCCGGACCGCCGCGTCGTCGCCGTCCGGGCCGTCCACCACGTCGTACAGACCGCCCGTCGGCGCCGGGAAGCGCCGCCGGAAGCTCATCAGGGCTCGACGGTACGCCGTCGCGGCGGCGCCCGGATCCGCGCCGACGGCCGTGGCCAGCGCCGCCACGGTGGCGAGTCCGTTGACCCAGAGGGCGTTCACCTCGACCGGTTTGCCGCGGCGCTCGGTGATCGGCACGCCGTCGACGCGAGCGTCCATCCAGGTGAGAGCCTCGCCGTCGGCACCGTGGGCGAGCAGCCCGTCGGCCGGGTCGGCGCGGATGCCGTACCGGGTGCCGGCGAGGTGGGCGTCGACGATGCCGCGCAGGGCGGGCAGCAGTGAGGCGGCCAGGTCGGTGTCCTTCGTGACGTCGGTGTGCCGGCCGACGGCGTGCAGGAACCACAGTGTCCCGTCGACGGTGTTGTACTCGACCGAGCCGGTGTCCGCGGTGTTGGCGAGCATCCCCTGCGACAGCGTTCCCGCGTACGAGCGCAGCAGCTCCGCCCCCAGTTCGGCCCGCCGGGTCGACAGGAACAACCCCTCGTACGAGATCATGGTGTCCCGGGACCACGCCCCGAACCACGGGTACCCGGCCACCACGTCCGGCCCCGCCGCCGTACGCACGACGAACGCGTCCGCGGCGAGCGCGAGGGAGGCCGTGACGTCGTCGACGGGGCGCGCCGACGCGACCACGTCCCTGGCGCGGCGGCGGGCGGTGGCCACCACCTCCACCGCCGGGGCGGGCCTGCGCTCGAGCGCCGAAGCCCAGGCGGACACCTGCACGGTCTCCCCGGGGTGTCCGAGGGGCGCGGTGAACGTCCCGGCGTACCACAGGTCTTCGGTCGGGTTGAGGCCGCGGGCCGCCTCCTCCCGGTGGTGGACGCCCCGCCACCAGGCACCGGTCGGGCGGAAGCCCGGCCCGGCCAACCGGTAGGTGCCCTCGACGACGCAGCCGTCCGCGGCCGGGACCACGGCGGGCGGGGGACCGGCGGCGGTCCGCTCGCCGTGCGCGTCGCGCCAGGTGCACAGGGCCTCCAGGGTCAGCGTGACCGGGCCACCGGCGAGGAGACGGTGCACGACGGCGACCGACGGACGGCCGTGTTCCATGGCGATCTCGCGTTCGATCAGCGTGTCGCCGACCCGCCATCGCCACCGGGGGAGCCCGTCGACCAGCTCGAACTGTTCGAGCAGTGTGTGACCTTCGGGCGCGATGCCGCCGCCGGCCCACTCGTGCGTGCCGAGCCGGATCGTGCGCCCGGACGGTAGGGTGATGCTCGCGTCGAGGGCGGCGAGGGCCAGGTGGCGGGCGGCGGGTGTGCCTCCGGCGACCACCAGCAGGCCGTGGTAACGGCGGGTGCGCAGCCCGCTGACCGTGCCCATGGCGTAGCCGCCGCGACCGTCTGGAAGGAGCCACTCCCGGGACGAGCCCTCGGCGTGATTCCCGCACACCTGTGGCCCGAAAGAGATGCAAATCACCGCTTCGTCCCCCCAAGCGTGGAATGACGGACCGTCGTTGTCCCCTCGTACCACGACGTGGACACAATCCACATAGTGATGGACAGCGGGCTGAAGATCGAATCATGGAGGTAACCGGCGGCGTGGCGGGCCTCGACAACTCCGAACGTCGCCGGCTCGAGCAGGCGGACACGGGTGAACAGCCGTGGCGGGCCTGGGGCCCCTACGTGGCCGAACGTGCCTGGGGAACGGTCCGCGAGGACTACAGCGACTACGGCACGGCGTGGGACTACTTCCCGCACGACCATGCCCGGTCTCGGGCATACCGGTGGAACGACGACGGCATGGCCGGGTTCTGTGACGACCGGCAGACGTTCACCTTCGCCCTGGCCCTGTGGAACGGCAAGGACCCGATCCTCAAGGAGCGGATGTTCGGCCTCGGCGGTGACGGCGGCAACCACGGCGAGGACGTCAAGGAGTACTGGTGGTACCAGGACTCCACGCCGACCCACTCATGGATGCGCTGGCGCTACCACTACCCGCAGGCCGCGTACCCGTACAACGACCTCGTCGCGGTCAACGGCCGCCGCTCCCGCGAGGAGCCCGAGTACGAGCTCATCGATACCGGCGTCTTCGACGAGGACCGGTTCTGGGTCGTCACCGTCGACTACGCCAAGGCCACGCCGACGGACACCTGCATCGTCATCACCGTCGCCAACCGCGGGCCGGACGAGGCCACCATCGACGTCCTGCCGACGCTGTGGTTCCGCAACACCTGGTCGTGGGGCCTGCCCGGCCGCGACGCGGTCCCGAAGATCGTGGGTACGCCGGGCCGGCTCGTCGGCCAACACCGCGTTCTCGGCCAGATCGTCCTCGAATCGCAGGATTCGGCCCCGGCGCTGCTCTGCGACAACGAGACGAACGCTCAGCGCCTCTGGGGCCTGCCGGGCACCAGCCTGTACCCGAAGGACGGCATCAACGACCACCTCACCGCCGGCGCCCCCACGGTCAACCCGGACGGCACCGGCACGAAGGGGGCGCTGCACCACCGGATCACCCTCGCCGGCGGTGAACAACGGCAGATCCGGCTCCGCCTCACCCTGACCGCGCCGCCGCCCGGCACCGAGCCCGCCCCGGCGCTCGACCTCGGTGACGGCTTCACGCAGGTGTACGAGGCCCGGCAGGCCGAGGCCGACGCGTACTTCGCCGACGTCATCCCCGCCGCCGCGACCCCGCAGGAGGCCGCCGTCGCCCGGCAGGGCATCGCTGGGCTGATGTGGGGCAAGCAGTTCTACCACTTCGACGTGCAGCAGTGGCTCACCGGCGATCCGGCGTCCGCGCCGCCGCCGCCGGGCCGCAGGTTCGGGCGCAACAGCGCCTGGTGGCACATGAACTCGTTCGACGTCATCTCGATGCCGGACCCGTGGGAGTACCCCTGGTACGCCGCCTGGGATCTCGCCTTCCACTGCGTCACCATCGCCCGCGTCGACCCCGGCTTCGCCAAGTCGCAGCTGCTCCTGCTGCTGCGCGAGTGGTACATGCACCCCAACGGCCAGATCCCCGCGTACGAATGGGCGTTCGGTGACGTCAACCCGCCCGTGCACGCCTGGGCGGCGCTGCGGGTCTTCGAGATCGACGGCGCCAGGGACCACGACTTCCTGGCCCGGATCATGCACAAGCTGATGTTGAACTTCACCTGGTGGGTCAACCGCAAGGACATCGGCGGCAAGAACGTCTTCGAGGGAGGCTTCCTCGGCCTGGACAACGTCGGCCCGTTCGACCGCTCGGCGGCGCTGCCCGTCGCCGGGGTGCTGGAGCAGTCCGACGGCACCGGCTGGATGGCCATGTACGCCCTCAACCTGCTCGAGATGTCGCTGCGGCTCGCCCTGCACGACCGCACGTACGAGGACATGGCGACGAAGTTCTTCGAGCATTTCGCGTACATCGCGGGGGCGGCGTACCAACAGGGGCTCTGGGACTCCGACGACTGCTTCTTCTACGACGTGCTGCGCCTGCCGGACGGCTCCCGGGTGCCGCTGAAGGTCCGTTCCGTCGTCGGCCTGCTGCCGCTCGCGGCCACGAGCCGCCTCAACACCGCCGACCTGGCCAGGCTGCCCGAGCTGGCGGCCCGGTTGCGCTGGGTGCTCGCCAACAAGCACGAGTACCACGACGTGGTGGGCGCGCGCCGGCTCGCCGCGGACGGGCGGCAGCAGCGGCTGCTCTCCATGGTCGGCCCGGAGCAGCTCGTCCGCCTCCTGGCCCGGATGCTGGACGAGGAGGAGTTCCTCTCCCCGTACGGGCTCCGGACGCTGTCCCGGCGACACCTGGACAAGCCGTTCACGGTGTCGCTCGGCGGCTCGGACTTCACGGTCGGCTACGAGCCGGCCGAGTCCACGAGCGGCCTGTTCGGCGGCAACTCGAACTGGCGCGGCCCGGTCTGGATGCCCGTCAACTACCTGCTCGTCGAGGCGCTGCGCGAGTTCGCGGGCTTCTTCGGCGACGACCTGCTGGTCGAGTACCCGACCCGCTCCGGGGTGAAGGCCACCCTGGCCGAGGTCGCCGACGACCTGTCCCGCCGGCTGGTCGCCCTGTTCGTGCCCGACGAGTGGGGCCGCCGGCCGATCTACGGCGCCAACGACACCTTCCAGACCCACCCGGACTGGAAGGAGCTGATCGCGTTCCCCGAGTATTTCCACGGTGACAACGGCGCAGCGCTGGGGGCTTGGCACCAGACGGGCTGGACGGCGCTGGTCGTCGACCTGATCCTCGACCTGCACCGCCGCTGACGTACCCGGGTCTCCGTCTCCGGGGAACGCGCGTGCCGGACGGCGAGGGCCGAGCAGCATCCGGGCCGAGCAGGGGTGCGTCACGTTCACTTGTGCACACCCGCTCTGTGTGACCGATCCGCCTACCGAAACGGGATCCTCATCGTGTCGAACGGCTGCGCTTTGCTTCCGGGCTGACGCTGGGGGGAGCGGCATGTCGTCACCGTTGCAAGTGGACACAAGCGATCTGCGGCTCGGTGCGGCCAAGCTCGACGACGCGTGCGCGAAGCTGTAGACCGCTCGGGCGAGCCATGAGGGCGCACTGCAGCGAAGGGGCGGGTGAACGGGCTGCGGTCGGGGCCGCGCACCGAGCAGGAAGAGAACGAACTCGCGGATCTGAACGCGAAGCTGCGGGGAATCGAGGACATCGAGCAGCGGCTTTACACGTTCCAGGACGGCCAGCTTCGGGGCACGAACGGCAGGGAGTCCGCGCCGGGCCGCCACGCCGATGGCAGCCATCGTTTAACACCAGTCACCTAGACCCGCATTCCGCGCGTGACCGGATAGGCAGACCTCGGCCTTCGATATCGGTAGCAGTGGATTGACACCGCCGGAGATCCGGCGGTGTCCGCAATTGACGGACTCCGTGGCCACCAAGGTCGGGAGGGTCGCGCTTCCTCCGCGCCGCTGAACCGCTTGCGGGCGTACGGCCCGGTGAAATCCGCGCCGGCGGCAGATCTCCAGACTGGACGTGGCGTCGGTGACAATCCGTGCCGGATAGATCACGAAGGATGCCTTGAATGCACATGCATCCATGTGTATTCTGTCGCGGTCGGTTTCCTCGATAAACCACGCTGAAATGAGTTCCGTGTCAAACCGGCACCTATTGTGACGCGCAACAATCGGCGGCCCGTGTTCGTTGATAACAACATGAGCCGTCTCGCGATCGTGCGCCAGCCGTGAGGAGAAAGAGTTTGACAGAGTCATCGCGTGGCGTCAGTGGTCGTCACACTGTGGCCGGACAGCAAGAAGGGGCGACCTCCGACCCCGTGGGGGGTGGGCGTGGCAGGTGGCGGCGAATACTGCCCCGTAGTCGGCGGCTGCGGGCATTGCTGGCGACGGCGACGGCGGGGCTGGGGGTGCTCGGCGCCGGTGCGCTGCAGCCCGACGCACTGGCCGTCGGCGGCCCCACAGCCAAGCCCTCGTTCAACAACAGCGTGGGCAAGATCCAAAGCCCGAAAGGGTCCTGCACGGGGACGATCATCAAGCCGTTCCTGCTGATGACGGCGAAACACTGCGAAATCAATGACGGCTCGACCATCACCTTCTTCCAGTACGACGGCGGCGGCGCGTCACCGATCACAGGCACGATCCAGGACGTCCGGACGCACCCCACAATGGACTTCGCGATGTCGAGGGTCTCCTTCGCGGACACCAGCAGTCTTCCCAGCGCCTCCGACCTCAACTTCGAGACCCAGCCGAAGGGCGCCCAGGCAACCTCGATCGGGTATGGGTGGACCGATTATGGAGGCGGCGGGGAGCATCGTTCGGATTATCAGCTCCAAGGCGTGGGGCAGATCAACGGGCAAAGCCTGATAGGCATTGTTCCGGGTCAGTACTACGAGACTGTCGGTTTCAGGTCCTGCGCGGGGGACTCGGGTGGACCACTGTTGGACAGCAGTGGACGCGTTGTCGCCGTCATGGGGGCGGCCAACAGAGGAAAAGAAGAGCCCTGTGGAGATGAAGGGTACGCGCTGAAGCTTGACGAGGTGAAGGGCTTCATCCAGGACACCTGCCGCGAGCTGGGAGGAGGCACCACGAATTGCTACGCCGACCCGCCCGCGGTTTACTCGGTGGGGATTTCCAAGATTCCGAACGACTACCGCTGCGTGAAGCTCAGCATCACTCACCCCATTAAAAACCCGGGCCAGCCCCAACCGCCTCGCCAACCCGATGTCCACGAGATCGCGGTTGAACCCGGCTCGGCTGAACACGGCTGGACGGCGATAAAGACCTCGTACACGGTAGGCGTCGGTGATCGGGTCTCCGCTGAGGCGTTCAAGGACGCCAAGTGCACGGTGCCGACGACGTACCGAGACTACGACGAGGTGACGGGAGCGTACGCAAAGAACAAGCTGTCATACTTCTGGCTCGAGCTTTCTCCGCCGGTTACCGCCGGTAAGCCAAAGGTGGGTGGTGGTCCGGTTCGGCCGTGACGAACGGCTGATCCGAAACATCTTCCCGCCGCCTGCTCGAGCTGAACCTTCAGAGGTGCGGACGGCCGTCGCGATTCGCACGCGGCGGCCGTTCCCGTCTTCCGGGCGGCAGGGGCCCTGGCGAGGACCCGGCCGCTGCGGCGGCCCGCGAAGTGGAGGAGGAGACCGGCTGGCGGCCCGGACCGCTGCGCCCGCTGGTCTACAGCCAGCCCACCCCAGGTCTGATGACGAGCGAGCACCACATCTACCGGGCCGACTCCGCTACCTACGTCGGCGAACCCGAGGACAGCTTCGAGTCCGACCGGGTGGCCTGGATGCCCCGGGGGGACATCCGCCGCGAGATCGACAAGCGCAATATCACCGCCGGCACCACGCTCGTCGCGCTGCTGTACCTGCTCACGGAGCCGACGACATGAGGTCAGACGCCCGGACCCATCCGCCGTCCCGCGTGCGGCCACCGGACGAGATGTCATATTGGCAAGCCACGTCGCGAGATATTGACACGCAAGAGGCTGCGGTTTCATCGTGATGACCTGCCAGAACGATGCCAAGGCAGGAGGTGGAACTGTGGAATCGACATACGAGCGCTTGTGGTCTCACGACGAGGCTGCGGGTTACCTGCACATCTCGCCGTGGACCTTGTACCACCTGTGCGTGACCGGAGCAGGCCAGCGGCGGTACCGGGTCGGCAAGCACTTTCGGTACGACCCGGTCGAGGTCCGCGCGTGGCTACGGGCTCCACGCATCGCCAGCTGACCCAGACGAACCCGGCCGAGCCGGTGGCCGTGACACTCAGACCGTCCAGGGAGGACCGCGGCGCCCATTTGAGTACGGCGACTCAGTACTCGACCGTCCGCACCGAGCAGGATTCTGCCTACCGACGACGTGCCCGCAGTGCTCTTCGTACGGCAGTCGGCCGGGAGACCGGTCACGGGGGACGGCCGCAGGAGAGCGCGGCGGGCGGGTGTTGGGGGTAACCCGGGGTTCCCGGTTGCGGGGAAGGTTGCGGGCGCCGGAGGGGGCCCCCCCCACCCCTACCCGCCCCCCCTCGCAGAAAACCCGCCGGCGCCCGGACAGATCAGTCGTCGGACCGTTCGGCCAGGCCGGCCGTC
>CBIHNN010000089.1:0-20006 GCA_966211315.1 uncultured Micromonosporaceae bacterium
CGGGGCCGCCGCCGCCGTGCGGGATGCAGAACGTCTTGTGCAGGTTCAGGTGCGACACGTCCGCGCCGAATCTGCCCGGCTTCGCGAAGCCGACGAGGGCGTTCAGGTTGGCGCCGTCGACGTACACCTGACCGCCGGCGTCGTGCACGGCCGCGCACAGGTCGGCGATGCCGGCCTCATACACCCCATGGGTGGACGGGTAGGTGACCATGATCGCCGACAGCGCGGCGGCGTTCACGGCGATCTTGGCGGCCAGGTCGTCCAGGTCCACGTTGCCGGCGTCGTCGCAGGCCACGACGACGACCCGCATGCCGGCCATGACGGCGGACGCGGCATTGGTGCCGTGCGCCGACGACGGGATGAGGCACACGTCACGCTGGACGTCGCCGCGGGAGCGGTGGTAGCCGCGGATCGCGAGCAGCCCGGCCAGTTCGCCCTGGGAGCCGGCGTTGGGCTGCACGCTGACCGCGTCGTAGCCGGTGAGCTCCGCGAGCCAGCCTTCGAGCTGGGCGACGAGGGCCTCATACCCGGCGGTCTGCGACGCGGGCGCGAACGGGTGGATGTCGGCGAACTCGGGCCAGGTCACCGGCTCCATCTCGGTGGTGGCGTTGAGCTTCATGGTGCAGGAGCCGAGCGGGATCATGCCGCGGTCCAGGGCGTAGTCCCGATCGGACAGGCGCCGCAGGTAGCGCAGCATCCCCGTCTCGCTGTGGTGGGTGCGAAACACCGGGTGGGTGAGGAAGTCGCTGTCACGGTGCAGCGCGCCGGGAATCCCGGACGTACCGCGTTCCACCGCGGTGGCGCCGAACGCGGCGAGCACCGCGTCGATGTCGGCGGCCGTGGTGGTCTCGTCGCAGGCGATCCCGACCCGGTCGCCGTCGAGGCGCAGGTTGATCCCCGCGGCCTCCGCAGCGGCGACGACGTCCGCGGCGCGGCCCGGCACCACGGCGGTGACGGTGTCGAAGAACGCGGCGTGCGCGACGGTGACGCCCGCGGCGCGGAGCCCGCCCGCGAGCCGGTTCGCCTGCTCGTGCGTACGGCGGGCGATGGCGCGCAGCCCGTCCGGGCCGTGGTAGACGGCGTACATGGACGCGATGACGGCGAGCAGCACCTGCGCCGTGCAGATGTTGCTGGTGGCCTTCTCCCGGCGGATGTGCTGCTCCCGGGTCTGCAGGGCCAGCCGGTAGGCGGGGGCGCCGTCCGCGTCGCGGGACACCCCGACGAGCCGGCCGGGCAGGGAGCGCTGCAGGCCGTCGCGGACCGCCAAGTAGCCGGCGTGCGGACCGCCGTACCCCAGCGGCACGCCGAAACGCTGCGTGGTCCCGGCGGCGATGTCCGCGCCGATCTCTCCCGGCGCCCGCAGCAGCGTCAGCGCCAGCAGGTCCGCGGCGACCGTGACCAGCGCGCCGGCGGCGTGCGCGGCCTCGACCAGCGCGGCGTGGTCGCGCACCGCACCGGACGCGCCGGGATACTGCAGATGCACACCGAAGTACGCCTCCGGCAGGGCGCCACCCGCGTCGAGGTCGACGACCGCGAGCTCGATGCCGAGCGGCTCGGCCCGGGTCCGCAGCACCGCCAGGGTCTGCGGCAGGGTGTCCGCGTCGACGGCGTACACCGGGCTGTTCGCCTTGCTGGCCCGCCGGGCCAGGGTCATGGCCTCCGCCGCGGCCGTGCCCTCGTCGAGCATCGACGCGTTGGCCACGTCCAGGCCGGTCAGGTCGGTGACCATCGTCTGGAAGTTCAGCAGCGCCTCCAGCCGGCCCTGGCTGATCTCCGGCTGGTACGGCGTGTACGCGGTGTACCAGGCCGGGCTTTCCAGGACGTTGCGCCGGATCACGGCCGGGGTGTGGGTGCCGTGATAGCCGAGCCCGATCATCGACCGGGCCACCGTGTTACGGGCGGCGACGGCGCGCAGCTCCGCGATCGTCTCCTCCTCGGACGCCGCCGGGGGCAGGCCGAGAGTGCCGTCGAAGCGGATCGAGGTGGGGATGGCGGCGGCCATCAGCTCGTCGAGCGTGCCGAACCCGATGGTCTTGAGCATCTGGGCCTGCTCGTCGGGGTCGGGCCCGATGTGGCGGTCAGCGAACGACATGGCGGCTCCTGGCGAGTTCGGAGGTCGTTACGGACCTCCCCCTCTGTCGTACCGCCCCCGAGGTTCTCGAGACGGGTCCTTCAGAGTCGCCTTCCCCCGTGGTCCTTTTGCCTGAGAGGTTCCGGGGAGGAATTGCCCCTTCGGCGCCGCAGCCGGTGCGGACTCTCCCACGGGAGTGGATCGGCAACCCTCACGCTACCAGCGCGCGAATGTCGGGGGCGTTTCCTAGGGTGGTGCGTGTGAGCTACCTCGCCGCGGACGACCGCTACCAGACCATGGCCTACCGCCGCTGCGGACGTAGCGGCCTGAGACTGCCGGCGATCTCACTCGGCCTGTGGCACAACTTCGGTGACGAGCGGCCCCTGGACACGCAGCGCGCCATCGTGCGGCGCGCGTTCGACCGCGGCGTCACCCACTTCGACCTGGCCAACAACTACGGGCCGCCGCCCGGTTCCGCCGAGACCAACGTCGGCCGGCTGCTGGCCACGGACCTCAAGCCGTACCGGGACGAGCTGGTGATCTCCACCAAGGCCGGCTACCGCATGTGGGATGGACCGTACGGCGAGTGGGGCTCCCGCAAGTACCTGACGGCGTCGCTGGACCAGTCGCTCCAGCGGCTCGGCCTGGACTACGTGGACATCTTCTACCACCACCGCCCCGACCCGGACACCCCCATGGAGGAGACCATGGGGGCGCTCGACGCGATCGTGCGTTCCGGCAAGGCGCAGTACGTCGGTGTCAGCAACTACACCGCCGAGCAGGTCCTGCACGCCGCCGACGTGCTGCGCGACCGGGGCACCCCGCTGCTGATCAACCAGCCGTCGTACTCGATCCTCAACCGCTGGACGGAGAAGGACAAACTCCTCGACGCGCTGGAGACGGCCGGGGCCGGCTGCATCGCGTTCAGCCCGCTCGCCCAGGGCCTGCTCACCAACCGCTACGTCGACGGCATCCCCGCCGACTCCCGGGTCCGCACCAGCGTCTTCCTCAACGAAAGCGACCTCGACGACGAGACGATGAGCCGGATCCGCGCGCTCAACGACATCGCCTCCGCGCGCGGGCAGTCCCTCGCCCAGCTGGCCCTGGCGTGGGCGTTGCGCGACGAGCGGATGACCAGCGTCATCATCGGTGCCAGCAGCGTCGGGCAGCTCGATGACAACCTGGACGCGCTGAAGGCCGGGCCGCTCACCGCCGGGGAACTCGACGAGATCGACGCCACCGTTCGGTAGCGTTCCATGGCTGCTGACCGGGATCAGGTCGAGGAGCCTCGGATGATCCCGTCGTGGGCGGTGACGTGATCGCCCGCCGGCCGTACCCGATGATCTTCGCGACGGTCAGCGGCGTGGACCTGTACGGCTTCGCCTCAGCCACCTCGGACCTCGGCCACCTGGCACCTGCCGGCGCGGCCCGCCCCTCGTGGTGCGGACCCGGCTCAGCGGGTGAACGCCCGCTCGGTGGCCTCAGCGCCGACGCCGAGCCCGGACAGGACGCCGTCGCCGGCCTCCTCCTCCAGCGCCGCCAGCAGGATGTGCCGGCTGGCGACCTCGTCGTCGCCGAGGCGCAACGCGCTGCGGAACGTCAGTTCGAGGACCTTCTTCGCCGCGCCGTCGAACGGCACCAGCTCCGGCGCCGGATCCACGGCGGCCGGCAGGGCCGTCAGGGCCGCGGTGCGTACGGCGTCGACGTCGGCGCCCTGGGCCTGCAGGACGTGCACCACGGACGGCTCCGCCACGGTCACCAGGCCGAGCACCAGGTGCGCCGGGACGATGTGGCCGTTGTGCGCCGTACGGGCCGCGTTCTGCGCTTCGACGACCACCGCGCGGGCGTCGTCGGTGAACTTGCCGAATCCGGCGTTCGGGTCCATGGCGGCCTCGGACGGTTTCGGCACGAACCGCTTCTGCGCGGCCTGCTTGGTCACGCCCATGCTGCGGCCGATGTCCGACCAGGACGCGCCGGAGCGGCGGGCCTGATCGACGAAGTAGCCGATGAGGTGATCGGCGATGTCGCCGATGGCGTCGGCGACGATCACCGCACCGGAGAGCTGCTCGAGCGGTTCGTGGTGGGCTTTCTTGATCCCGTCGATGAGCTCGTCGAGCCGGACGGGCGGGTTCAGCTGCGTCATTCGTCAACCATAGGTTGACGACGCGGTGGCGTCAACCACACGTTGACGACGGTGATGAGGCATCATCTAAGACACCATGACGTTGACCAGCCGCCTGCCCGGCACCGCAGAACCCGACGCCGTCTACGAAGCCTTCGCCGGCTGGATCGGCGAGCAGGACATGAGCCTCTACCCCCACCAGGAAGAAGCGCTCATCGAACTCGCCACCGGCGCCAACGTCATCCTCAACACCCCCACCGGGTCCGGGAAAAGCCTCGTCGCCACCGGCGCGCACTTCACCGCCCTCGCCGACAACCGGACCACCTTCTACACCGCACCCATCAAAGCCCTCGTATCGGAAAAGTTCTTCGCCCTGTGCGCCACCTTCGGCGCCGAGAACGTCGGCATGCTCACCGGCGACGCATCCGTCAACCCCGACGCGCCCATCATCTGCTGCACCGCCGAGATCCTCGCCAACCTCGCCCTGCGTGAAGGCAAGGACGCCGACATCGGCCAGGTCGTCATGGACGAATTCCACTTCTACAGCGAACCCGACCGCGGCTGGGCCTGGCAGGTCCCCATCGTCGAACTCCCCCAAGCCCAGTTCCTGCTCATGAGCGCCACCCTCGGCGACGTCAGCTTCTTCGCCAAAGACCTCACCCGCCGCACCGGACGCGACACCGCCGTCGTCGCCAACGCCGAACGCCCGGTCCCGCTGATCTTCTCCTACGTCACCACCCCGCTACAGGAAACCATCGAAGAGCTGCTGCAAACCCACCAGGCACCCGTCTACATCGTCCACTTCACCCAGGCCGCCGCCCTGGAACGCGCCTCCGCCCTCATGAGCATCAACCTCGCCACCCGCGACCAGAAGGACGCCATCGCCGCCGCCATCGGCACCTTCCGATTCACCTCCGGCTTCGGCAAAACCCTCTCCCGGCTCGTCCGGCACGGCATCGGCGTACACCACGCCGGCATGCTGCCCAAATACCGCCGCCTCGTCGAAACCCTCGCCCAGGCCGGCCACCTCAAAGTCATCTGCGGCACCGACACCCTCGGCGTCGGCATCAACGTGCCCATTCGCACCGTCCTGTTCACCGGACTGTCCAAATACGACGGCATCCGTACCCGCCTGCTCAAAGCCCGCGAATTCCACCAGATCGCCGGCCGCGCCGGGCGGGCCGGCTACGACACCATCGGCACCGTCATCGCCCAAGCCCCCGAACACGTCATCGAAAACGAGAAAGCCCTCGCCAAAGCCGGCGACGACCCCAAGAAACGCCGCAAAGTCGTCCGCAAGAAACCCCCCGAGGGCGCCATCGGCTGGGCCCAGCCCACCTTCGACCGGCTCGTCGCCGCCGAACCCGAACCCCTCACCTCGTCGTTCCTGGTCAGCCACGCGATGCTGCTCAACGTCATCGCCCGCCCCGGCAACCCGTTCGCCGCCATGCGGCACCTGCTCACCGACAACCACGACGACCCCGCCACCCAGCGCAAACACATCAAGCGCGCGATCGAGATCTACCGCGCCCTGCTCGCCGGCGGCGTCGTGGACAAACTGCCCCAAGCCGAACCCGACGGCCGGCAGGTCCGACTCACCATGGACCTGCAACTCGACTTCGCCCTCAACCAGCCCCTGTCACCATTCGCGCTCGCCGCCCTCGAACTCCTCGACCGCGACAGCCTCACCTACGCCCTCGACGTCGTCTCCGTCATCGAAGCCACCCTCGACAACCCCCGCCAAATCCTCTCCGCGCAGCAGTTCAAGGCCAAAGGCGAAGCCGTCAACGCCATGAAGGCCGAAGGCATCGAATACGACCAGCGCATGGAACTGCTCGAAGCCGTCACCTGGCCCAAACCCCTCGACGAACTCCTCGGCGTCGCCTACGAGTCCTACCGGCGCGGCCACCCCTGGGTCGCCGACTACGAGCTCTCCCCCAAATCCGTCGTCCGCGACATGTTCGAACGCGCCATGACCTTCGCCGAATACGTCCAGCACTACGGCCTGTCCCGCTCCGAAGGCCTCGTCCTGCGCTACCTCGCCGACGCCTACCGCGCCCTGCGCCAGACCGTCCCCGAAGACGCCCGCGACGAAACCCTCACCGACCTCGTCGAATGGCTCGGCGAACTCGTCCGCCAGGTCGACTCCAGCCTCCTCGACGAATGGGAACGGCTCCGCAACCCCCAACCCGAAACCCTCCAGGCCGAGATCGACGACAAACCGCCCGCCGTCACCCGCAACACCCGCGCCTTCCGCGTCCTCGTCCGCAACGCCCTCTTCCGCCGCGTCGAACTCGCCGCCCTGCGCCGCTGGCACGAACTGGGCGAGCTCGACGCCGCCGCAGGCTTCGACGCCGCCGCCTGGTCCGAGGCCATGTCCGGCTACTTCGACGAGTACGCCGAACTGGGCACCGGCCCCGCGGCCCGCGGCCCCAACCTCCTGCTGATCGAACCCGGGACCGCCGTGTGGCGTGTCCGGCAGATCTTCGACGACCCCCACGAGGACCGCGACTGGGGCATCGACGCCGACATCGACCTCACGGCCTCCGACGAAGCCGGCGCCGCCGTCGTCACCGTCACCGCCGTAGGCCCCGCGTGAACCCACCCGAACACCGGCATAGAGCGCTCAGCGACGCCACCCCCTGTTGCCGGAGTGCCGCCCACGGCGAGGCGACCCGAGCGTTGCTGGTGCGCACCGCGGCGCCGGCATCCAGCACCGGCCCGCCCGGCCGTAGCCCCCGTCTGCCGCTTCGGCCCCTCCCGCACGCCGTCGCGGTTCAAACCCGATAGGCGGCGACGGTCACCTGCAGGTCGGCAGCCATCCTGGCCAGGTCCTGGGCCGTCGACTGGGTCTGGGTGGCGCCGGTGGCGGTGGAGTTCGCGGCCTGCGCGACGCCGTCGATGGTAGCGGCGATACCGCCGGCACCGGCGGCCGCGTCGCTGATGCTGCGCGCCATCTCGCTGGTGGTGGCGGTCTGCTCCTCCACCGCCGCGGCGATCGTCGAGGTGTAGTCGTTGATCCGTGAGGTGACCGTGGTGATCTCTGCGATCGCGGCCACGGCCTGCCGGGTCTCGTCCTGGATGGTGGCGATCCGGCCGGAGATGTCCTCGGTCGCCTTGGCGGTCTCCTGCGCCAGATCCTTGACCTCGGTGGCGACCACAGCGAAGCCCTTACCGGCATCACCGGCGCGGGCGGCCTCGATGGTGGCGTTAAGGGCGAGCAGATTGGTCTGCTCGGCGATCGAGGTGATCAGCTTGACGACGCTGCCGATCTCGGTCGACGACTGGCCGAGTCTCGCGACGATCTCGTTGGTGCGGGTGGCGGTCTGCGCGGCGCCGGCGGACACGCTGGCAGCCTCGCTCGCGTTGCCGGCGATCTCCCGGATCGACGCGCCCATCTCCTCCGAGCCCGCGGCGACGGTCTGCACGTTGCGGGAGACCTCGGCGGATGCGCCGGCCACGCCGCCGGCCTGCGCGGAGGTATGTTCGGCGGCCGCGGACATCTGCACGGAGACGCTGGACAGCTCTTCCGAGGCGGCCGCGACGTGCTGCGCGTTGTCGCTGACCTTGCGGACCATGCCGGCGATCGCCGCGGTGGAGGCGTCCAACGCCTGAGCCAGCTGGGCGACCTCGTCGCGGCCGGTCAATTCGGTACGTCCGGTGAGGTCGCCGTCGTGCAGCCGCTTCAGGACCGCCACGCAGCGGTTCAGCGGCCGGGTGATCAGTCGGGCGATAGCGATCGCGGCGGCCACCCCCAGCGCGACTCCCAAGATGATCAGCGTGACGATCAGCGTCCGGGCGGTACGGTAGGTGTCCTGCGCGGTGGCCTTCTGCTCTTCCGCCTTGACGACGGTCTGCGTGGCGAGAGTGTTCATTGCCTCACGCATCGCAGCCACCAGCGGCTCGATCTCCGTCGTACGGATCGCGGAGACCTCGGCCTGTTTGCCGGCGCGGCTCAACGGCAGCAGCCGATCGTTCAGGATGCCCAGATAGGTCTGCCAGGCCTTGTCGAACTTGGCCAGCGCGTCGACGCGGATCGGTCCCAGGTCGAACCGCCTGTAGGTGTTCTGCGCCTCGGCCACGGCCCGCGCGTCGGCCGCCACGGCCGCTTCCTTCGCGGCCAGGACGGCACCGTCATCGGCCAGGAAGTGCTCGAGCGCGTCGGTCCGGGTTCGGTTGAACGCGTTGCGCATCTCCCCCAGGGTCCGCAGCTGCAAGCCGTCGTCGTACACCTTGCCGGTGCTGTCGTTCACGACCGCCATATTGACCACCGCGAACGTCGCCACTCCCGAGCCGATCATTGCGACCAGGAGCACCGCCAGCAGGATCTTCGTCATCACCGTCCGATCCTTGATCAGACCAAGCAGACCAGACGTACCCGCGGACTGCGTACTGCCAGACACCGATACCACGACGACCCCCCGGTCACAACACGAAAAAGACGGTCTACCTCTGTCATGATCGTCACCCGTGGCCCGGCCCTGAGGGTTTCGGCGGTTCCGACGTCGCGCTCGCCGGCCTGATCGGATCTTCCTGCGGGTCGGTGCCCGAAGGGCTCCTTGTTTTCCTGAGTCACATCCCGTACAGCGTCCTAGGACGCATCTCGGTTTCCGTGGACCGGGGCCCCGCCGTAGCTTGTCCACGGCACCACCGGAGGCCACCGCCTCCACGTGCACCCACTCGACACAGTCCCCCGCGACGTGGGCACGCCGCCGGTCAGCAGGCTGCCGCGTCGGGTTTCGCCGTCGTTCCGGTGTCGCTCCTGACGAGGCACCTCACCGACTAGGGCAGCAGCGTTCAGCCCGCGCGGCGGCGAGCGCGGCGGGCCGCCAGTTCGTCACCCGCGGCCGGCTCCGCCTCGGCAACGGCGTCCGAACCGACCGGGGTCGGCGTCACAGCCGGCTCGGCAGGCAGGTGGGACAGCGAACCCTGGATCTCCTTGAACGCACCGCCGATCGCGATGCCGAACACGCCCTGACCACCCTGCAGCAGATCCACGACCTCCTCCGGCGACCGGCACTCGTACACCGTCGTGCCGTCGGAGATCAGCGTGATGCCGGCGAGGTCCTCGACGCCGCGGGAGCGGAGGGTCTCGATCGCCTTACGAATGTTCTGCAGGGACACACCCGCGTCGAGCAGGCGCTTCACGACCTTCAAAACCACCAGATCGCGGAACGAGTACAGGCGCTGGGTGCCCGAGCCGGACGCGTCCCGGATACTCGGCACCACCAGCGTGGTACGGGCCCAGTAGTCGAGCTGACGGTAGCTGATCCCCACCGCGTGGCAGGCCGTCACACCGCGGTAGCCAATCGAGCCGTCCTCGCCGTACACGGCGTCGACGCCGCCCGGAGGCGGTGCTTGCTCAGGGTCGCGTGGCTCGTGCATGCGACTACCTCCCCGCTGTGCGGTGCCGCTTCACTGTCGGATCGAGCGTATAGCCCAGAGCAGCCCGGACCGGGGAGGCTTTACCGCGACACGCCGCTGACGGACGACCCGCAGCCGACAACGCGATCCGGCGTCAGCCGGCGAAATCCTCCGGGCGGACCTGGTCGAGGAACTCGCGGAACTTCTCGACCTCGTCCTCCTGCTCGTCGGGGATGACGATACCCGCCTCGGTGAGCACCTGCTCAGCACATCGAATAGGCGCGCCGACCCGCAGTGCCAGCGCGATCGAATCACTCGGCCGCGCCGACACCCGCACGCCGTCACCGATCAACAGATCCGCGTAGAAGACGTTCTCCTTGAGTTCGGTGATCTCCACGGCCTTCAACGGAGTCTTCAGCGCGGCAAGGATGTCACGCAGCAGATCGTGGGTCAGCGGGCGGGCCGGCTTCACACCCTGCTGTTCGTACGCAATCGCGGTCGCCTCCACGGCGCCGATCCAGATCGGCAGATAACGATCCCCGTCGACCTCCCTGAGCAGGACGATCGGCTGGTTGCTGGGCAGCTCCACCCGAACCCCGACCACGCTCAGCTCACGCACCGCCGCCTCCGTGTCGCTTCGTCGCCGCCAGGGCCTGCCCGTCGACCCGCACCGGTTGCCGGGGAACGAGATGCCCTTTCCTGCACCGTACACGCCGTATCCGTACAGAGCCGCACCACGGACCGCGCCGTCCGGTCATCTCGCGAACACTACCGGCAGCCGCCGTCCGCGCCGTCGGCGGGCACACGCTCAGCGACCCGTCGCGTCGCGCAGCCCGACCCGTATCAGCGCCGCGTGCAGACGCTGCGACAGGGCCGCCAGCTCCCGGGCCGTCTCCGCCACCCGAGCCCGCGCCGCCGGGTCCTTCTGCTTGGCAAGCGGCGCGAGAAGCTGGGCGAACAGACCCACCTCACGGTCCGCCGACGACCGGAACGCGCGAAGGTGCCGCGGCTCCAGCCCGTACCGGGACAGACCAACGATCGCCTCCACGATCACCAGCGCGTCACCGTCGTACCAGTGCGGCGGCCGTGCCAATACCAGGCCCAGCTGCTCCAGCTCGGCAAGGATGCGCGCGTCGATGCCCGTCCGGGCGATCAACTCAGCCCGGTCGATCCGCACGTCGCCCTCGGCGGCGGGAGCATCACCGTCCGGACCCACCGCCACCAGAGACGGCCGCTGCCGCGACGGGCCGTCGTCACCGCGCTCGCGCACCGCCATCTGCTCCCGGATCACCCGCAACGGCAGATACTGGTCGCGCTGCGCGGTCAGCACGAACCGCAGCCGCTCGATGTCGTCCCACGAATACTTGCGGTATCCCGACGCGGTGCGCTGCGGCTCCACCAGGCCCTCGGCCTCGAGGAACCGCAGCTTTGAGATCGTCGTGTCCGGGAAGTCCCCACGCAGCTGCGCCAGCACCTCACCGATGCTCATCATCGGTTGGTTGCGCGGGCCGGAGCCGCGCGCCGCCGCCCCGGACGGGTTCACGCCCCGCCGCCCTCGCCCTCCGGCCGCGGGCCGGCGATGAAAACGAGCCGGAACTTGCCGATCTGCACCTCGTCGCCGCTGCTCAGCGTCGCCGCCTCGACCCGCTCCCGGTTCACGTAGGTGCCGTTGAGGCTGCCGACGTCGCGGACCGTGAACGTGCCGAAGTCCCGGTGGAACTCGGCGTGGCGCCGCGACACCGTCACGTCGTCGAGGAAGATATCGCTGTCTGGGTGCCGTCCGCTGGTGGTCACGTCGTGATCCAGCAGGAACCGGGCGCCCGCGTTCGGCCCGCGGCGCACCACGAGCAGCGCCATGCCGGGCGGCAACGAACCGGACATCCGGCTGGGTACCACCTCGGTATCAGGACCGTCCAGCACCTCGTCGAGCGCACCGAGGTTCAGCGTGGACGTGACGTCGAGCGGGGGAAACTCGTCGTCTGGGCGCGTCATGGACCACCTCACGGATCTGTTTCGGTCGGGCGCGCCGGACAGCCCGGGGCACCCCGGGCACAACACCCGGCTCGCGGCACCCCGCGCCGCTGCCGGGCAGGACCCCCGGACGCACGACTATTGGTTGTATCGGTTGTGGAAACCGGCGGATTCTTTATTCGCCAGGCGAGCCTAGTCAGCCCCGAAAACCGGGGCAACCAGACGCGCGGACACGCCCGGACGCAAGACTCACCACACTACTAGCCCTTGGTCAACTCACCGTAGGCGGCGGCGTCCAGCAGCCCCGAAACCGCCGCCGGATCGTCCGGGGCGATCTCGACAAGCCACCCGGCCGCGTACGGCTCAGCGTTGATCAACTCGGGTTCGTCGGCCAGCGTCGCGTTGCGGGTGACCACAGTCCCCGACAGCGGGGCGTAGATCTCCGACACGCTCTTGGTCGACTCGACCTCACCCATCGTGTCACCCGCCGTGACGGTCGCGCCCTCCTCGGGGAGCTGCACGAACACGATGTCGCCGAGCGCCTCCTGGGCGAAGTCCGTGATGCCGACACGCACGGGTCCGCTGCCGTCACCGGACACCCACTCATGCTCCGCCGTGTACCGCAGATCCTCAGGAATCACCGGATGCCCTCCGTCGCCGCCACCGTCTGTCCACCCCGGCCATCACGAAACCGGACGTGCGTACTGAAGGTCTGCAGGCTGCCGCGTGGCGGTCACCTCGACCTGGTCACGTTCGACCAGAGTCACCGTACCGCCGCCGCTCTCGATCGAAGCCACCACCCCGCCCGCGATCTTCAACGCCGTCGCCATCGTCGTCGGCGCGCCGATCACCGTCAGCTGGTACGGCCCCGCCAGCCGGGTCCCGCCGACCGACACCGCGCCACCGTCGGCGTCCACGAACGCCGTCGACGCGACCACCCGTACAACGTGCCCATCCGCGCCGGCGAGCTGGATCACCTCGCCCTGCGCGCCGCGCAGCTCCTGCACGGCGTTCAGCAACGACGCCGCCTTGATCGGGGCACCCGAGCCCGCGGCGATCGTGACCAGCAGGCCCGAACCGCGCGCCGGCAGCGTTCCGGCCAGCAGCCCCAGCTCGTTGGCGCGCTCCTCGGCGTCCGCCAGCGCCGCCTGCCGGCCCGCGGCGCCCGACTCCAGCTGCTGCCGGGTCGCGTTCAGGTCGCTGATGTCCGTATCCAGACGCTGCTCGCGCGCCTCCAGATCCGAAAGAATCCGGACCAGATCTTCCTGCCGGGCCGCGTTCAGCGACTCGTCGGCGTTACTGCCGCGCAGCTGCACCACCAGCACGAACCCGAACAACGCCAGCAGCACGGCGATCAGGGCGGACCCCGACGTCGCGACCGCGATACTGCGCCGCAGACCGGACGGCCGCGGCTTGTCGTCGGTCGCGGTCTCCGGCCGGGAGTCCCCGGGAACCGGCTCGGCCGAGGACACATTCGTCGATTCCGACGCCGGTTCGGCGGTACGAACACGGGCTGACACGTCGACCGTCCGCTCCCCCGGCAAGGCACCAGCCGTGTCGTCAGGCTCGGACGGCGCCACGTCCGACGGCGGCGGGGCGGACTCTGGATCCGTGTCGTTGTCCGGCTCCGGTGACGGTTCGGCGGCCAGTTCGGCGGCCAGTTCGGCGGCCGGGGCCAGAACCGGCTCCTCCGGGGCGTTCTTCGAGGCCGGGGTGAGCCGTACCGTCGCCTCCTCGCCTGGCAGAGGTGTCGCCGCAGGGCCACCCGGCGGCATCTGGGACGGGGTGATCGCGACCGTGGGCTCGTCGCCGCTGTCCCGGTCCGGGGTTCTGTCGGTCATCGGCTCACGCCCGGAAGAGGTGACGGCGGATGGCGGCCATATTGCCGAAGATCCGGACGCCCAGAACGACGACCACGCCCGTGGAAAGCTGCGAGCCGACGCCGAGCTGGTCACCCAGGTAGACGATGAGCCCTGCCACCAGCACGTTCGAGATGAACGAGACGACGAACTGCTTATCGTCGAAGATCTTGTCGAGCTTCGCCCGGACGCCGCCGAAGATCGCGTCGAGAGCGGCGATCACGGCGATCGGCAGGTACGGCAGGAGCGCCGGCGGCACGGTCGGGTCGAGCCAGACACCGAGCACCACGCCGAGCATCAGTGCGAGAACGGCAATCATCGGCCGCCTTCCGAGGGGGAGCTGGACGGTCCGCCCGGTACGACGGAACCACTGTTGCTGGACGGGGTCGGCGCGACGGGTGGCTTGGCGAACCGCAGCTCCGGGTCGGTCGCGGCCGCGATGGTCATGGCGTCGGCCTGCCGCACCTCGAACCGCACGCCGATGCTCGTGGCGAGCTGCCGCATCCCCTTGGCGATCCCCGTAGCCTCGAACGCCGGCTGCATGTCGTCCGGCCCGATGGCCTGGATCTGGTACGGGTTGGCGACCGGCTGGTCGTTGACGAGGATCGCCTCACCGGCCGCCCGGATGGTCGACATGGCGGTGAGCCGCTGATCGTTGATGGCGACGGCCTCGGCGCCGGAAGCCCACAGGCTGTTCACGACGCCCTGCAGCTCCCGGTCCAGGATCCGCCCGTCATCGTGCTTGCCGGTGTTCGGGTCGACGAACGGGCGCCCGTCGCCGACGGTGACGCGCACGCCGTCGCCACGGACCGGGGCCAGGCCGGTCTCGCCCTCCAGGTTGCGCAGCAGCGCGGCGGTCTCCCCGTCGAGTTCCCGTGCCCGCAGCTCGCCGATCTGGCGGCGGAGCGCGTCGGAGGTCGCCTGCTTCACCTCGGTCTGGTCGCGCTTACGCTGGATCTGGTCGACGAGCGCCGTACGGGCGGCCACCCGGTCGGGGGCGTCGGCCATCGTTTTGCGGTACGCGACGGCGAACACGATGCCGACGAGCACCAGCACCACGGCGAGCAGGCCCCGGGACACCACCGCCGACCCGGCCGACGGACCCCTGCCCTCGGCCTTGCGGGCGGCGGCGTCGGCGTAGCCGGGGTCGAGCGGGTTACGGAAGAGCTCGGTGAGGAAGTCGGGGCTGAAGACGCGCCGCTCCGGCTCCCCCTCGGGCGCGCTCATCCGGCGGCGACCCCCGTGTGATCGGTCCGCCCGCTGTCGGCACCGGTCCGGCGGGCGCGCAGCAGCTCACGGGCCTGGGCCAGGTAGAGGGCGGCGGCGGCCCAGTACAGGACGAGACCCCACCAGGCGAGACCCCAGCCGATGGCGCTGGTGACGGTCGACGGGACGGCGACGGCGAGCAGCAGCACCGGGAACGCGGCGAGCAGGATGAACGTCGCGGTCTTGCCGACGTAGTGCACCGGGGGTGGGCCGTGGCCGCGGCGCCGCAGCACGAGCAGGCAGCCGGCCATGACTGCCTCGCGGGCGAGCAGCGCGGCGGTGAACTGCCACGGCACGACCTCGCGCACGGTGAACGCGATCAGGGTGGCGAGGATGTACAGCCGGTCGGCGAGCGGGTCGAGGAGCTCGCCGAGCCTGCTGACCTGGCGGAGGCGGCGGGCCACGTATCCGTCGATCCAGTCGGAGGTGCCGCCGACGGCGAGCACGATCACGGCCGCGACGTCGGCGTGGGGACCGAGCAGCAGGTAGAGGAAGACCGGGACGCCGAGCAGGCGGGCGAAGCTGATCAGATTCGGGATCGTCCAGATCCGCCGGCTGGCGGCGGACTCGAAGGCGACCGGGGGTGGCGGTTCGCGGTCCGCCGGGGTTTCCGGGTGCAGCGGTGCGGGTGGCTGCGCCATGGTGTCCTCTCCCCCGGTGGTCTCTACCCTTGTCCGTCGGCGCAGTCACTATAACGAGGCCTGACGCCGGTCCTCGGACGCCGCCGGGGAGGTCACACCGCGTAGGGCATCCTAGGAAGATAGGTTACAGGTCATCGTCGGCCCCGGCGGGCACGTACGTAGTCGTCGACCAGATATCGGCCCAGGTCGGCGGCTTCCGGGCTGAACACACGGCCCCCGCTGCGCCGGGCGACCGCGTCCACGAACCGGCGCAGCCCCGGATCCTCGCCGAGCATGAACAGGTTGAGGGTGGCGCCGTACCGGGTCAGCTGGTCGACCTCGGCGAGCGTCACCCGGATCGTGTACGGCGTCGACGGCCACCGGAACACCACCTCCCCGTCGTCCAGGTGGGCGGTGGGTTCGCCGTCCGTCACGACCAGCACGACCGGCTCCGCGCCCGGGTGCCGCCGGACGTGCCGCCCCGCCAGCTTCAGCGCGTGCTGCAGGTTCGTGCCCTGGATCATGTCGGCCTCCACGGCGGCGAGCTCGGCCTCGGTGAGCGGCATCGCGTACCGGCCGAAGCCGATGATCTGCAGCGCGTCCTGCGGGAATCGGGTCCTCACCAGATGGGACAGAGCCAGGGCCGTCTGCTTCATCGGCCCCCACCGGCCGTCGGAGACCATCGAGAACGACAGGTCCACGCAGAGCGCCACGGCGGCGGTGACGCGCCGCTCGGTCTCGGCGACCTCGAAGTCGCCGGCCCTGAGCCGAACCGGGTTTCCCCTGGTCACGGCATTCGTGACGGTCCGCACCACGTCGAGGGGTTGGCTGTCGCCGAAGTGCCAGCGCCGCGATGCTCCGGTCGGCTCGCCGCCGGCACCCGCATCGAGCAGGTCGTGCGAACCCTGCCGGCGGCCGCCGAAGCTCGCAAAAATCTGCTTCAGGGCGGTCCCGCCCAGCCGGCGCAGCGCCTTCGGGCTGAGCTTCAGGCCGTCGGCGCCACGGGTCAGCCAGCCCTGCCGACGCAGCTCCCGCTCCAGCTCGCGCAACCGCCGCAGGTCGTCGGCGGCGCCGCGGCCGAGCTGCCGTTCCACCGCGTCCGCGTCGACGTCGTCCAGGGTGGCGCCGGGATGCTCCTGGCCGAGCTGGTCGATCAGGTCGTCGAGATCCGCGAGTTCGGCGAGGGCCGCGGTGGCCTCGCCGTAGCCGAGCTCGCCCGGGCCACGGACCCGTTCGCCGCGCTGCCAGTTGAGGTCCGGACGCAACGCCCGCAGGTGATCGGTCAGCGCCGCGATGCCGCCCTGCAGGTCGCCGAGCGCCTGCCGCATCAACGACGCCAACTCGCGCTGCTGCTGGGGCGACAGCGAGCGCAGCAACCGTTCCGCGGCGGCGGCCCGCCGGGCCAGCTCGTCGACGAGTTCCTCGACGGACTGCGGGTCCTCCGGGAAGAACTCGCCGTGCCGGGCCATGAACTCGCGGAACGCGTCGTCGGTGTCCGCACCCCGGGCGTGCCTGCCGAGCAGCTCGTTCAGGTCGTCGAGCATCGCGGCGAGGCGGGCGTTGGAGGCCGGATCGGAGCCCTGCAGCGCATGCTTCATCCCGGCGAACCGTTGTTCCACCACGTCGGTGCGCAGGCCATCGAGGATCTGCTGGTAGGTCGCCCGCGCCTCGCCGCTCGCCCAGTCGTACCCCGAGAGCTCCCGGACGGCGCGCGACGTCGAGGGCGGCAGGTTGTCGAGCGTGGCCTCGGCGAACCGGGCCGCGTCATCGTCGCGACGGCGCAGCTCGTCCCGCTCCGCGGCGAGGGCCTGATCGAGCAGGGCCTGCGTCCGGATGACCGCCCCGTCAAGGTTGCCGCGGCGCCCGGCCTCGCGGCGCATCCGCCGCGCGCGGGCCATCAGGTCGTCGAGGCCGCGCCCCTCGCGAGGGCCTCGCCGGAGCATGTCCCGCAGGGCGTCGCGCAGGCTGTCGCCGGCGAGAACACGTTCGCCGACCTCGTCGACCGCCGCGCGCACATCGTACGGGGGTGCGAGCGGGTCGGGGCCGTCGTTCCAGGCGCCGTACCGGAAACGGTTCCCGGCCATGATCAGCTGCCGTAGATGGTGTGACCGTCGTCGGTGAGCTCCTTGGCGAGGCGCCGGTTCAGGTGCAGCCCCTCCAGCGCGAACTCGATGCCCGCGGCGGCCTGGCCCGCGCTGGGCGCGTCGCCGAGGCCGAGCCGGTCGAGCAGTTTCGCCAGCCCCGGCACGGTCCCGACCTGGGCCAGCAGCTCGTCGGCGGAGACCAGGTCACCGGTCTCGATGACCGCTCCTTCGGCGACGAGATCCGTGAAGCCGGACAGGTCGACCCCGCCGAGCCGGGCCCGGAACGTGTCCGCGGTCGCCGTACGCAGCAGGTGGGCGAGGATCTCCACCTCACGGCCCTCCTCCCCCGCGTCGAACTCGACCTTGCCGCGCAGCGTCGACGTCACCGAGACGGTGTCGCAGACCCGGGCGACGGCGTCGCGCTCACCGCGCAACCCGGACCGGCGTAGCGCGGACGCGGCCACGGTCTCGGCGGCGGCGATCGCGAACCGGGCGGATACGCCGGACCGCTGGTCGACCGCCGGGCAGTCGCGCACGGCGCGGGTGTAGCGGGCGAGCACCTCGATCAGGTGGCCGGGGACCTCGGCGACGAGGTGGGCCTCCTGGGTGACCAGGTCCGCCTCGAGCTCGATCTCGACCGGGTAGTGGGTATGGACCTCCGCGCCGAACCGGTCCTTGAGCGGCGTGATGATCCGGCCCCGGTTCGTGTAGTCCTCCGGGTTCGCGGACGCGACAAGTAGCAGGTCCAGCGGTAGCCGCAGCTGGTAGCCGCGGACCTGGATGTCACGCTCCTCGAGCACGTTCAGCAGCGCGACCTGAATCCGCTCGGCCAGATCGGGCAGCTCGTTGACGGCGAAGATGCCACGGTTCGTCCGCGGCACCAGACCGAAATGGATCGTCTCCGGGTCACCCAGGGTCCGGCCCTCGGCCACCTTGATCGGGTCGACGTCGCCGATCAGGTCACCGACGCTGGTGTCGGGGGTGGCGAGCTTCTCACCGTATCGGTCGGAGCGGTGCAGCCAGCCCACCGGCAGGTCGTCGCCCCGCTCGGCCGCCGTGCGGCGCGATGCCGGGGTCAGCGGACGGTACGGGTGTTCGCGCAGTTCGGAGCCCTCGATGACTGGGGTCCACTCGTCGAGCAGGAGGATCAGGCCGCGCAGCAGCCGGGTCTTACCCTGACCGCGTTCGCCCAGCAGAACCAGGTCGTGCCCGGCGAGCAGTGCCCGCTCCACCTCGGGCAGCACGGTGTCGTCGAAGCCGACGATGCCGGGAAACCGCTGCTGGCCGGCCCGCATCCGGGCGAGAAGGTTGTCGCGTAGCTCCTGCTTGACGGTGCGGTAGGTGTGGCCGGTGGCGCGCAGCGCGCCCAGGGTCCGGGGCAGGTCGGCGGGCGTGAACGGCTCGGTCGTCACCGGAACGACGCTACCTCGCGCGGTCCGTCACGACCGCTCCCACCGGATCCGGCCTGGCCCGGCCCCTCCCGCTCGGGGCACCGGAACGGCAGCGCCGATCGCCCACTATCATCACGGGTGCCATGAGCGCCACGATGATCGCCAAGGACCTGGCCGCAGGGCACGGGGACCGTACCCTGTTCTCCGGACTGGAGCTGGTCGTCGCGCCGGGCGACGTGATCGGCCTGGTCGGGGTGAACGGCGCGGGCAAGACGACGCTGCTGCGTACCCTCGCCGGGCTGGTGCCGGTCGACGCCGGCGCGGTGTCGGTGAGCCCGCCCACCGCGACCGTCGGCTACCTGCCGCAGGAACGGGAACGCCGCGCCGGCGAGACGGTACGCGCCTTCCTGGCCCGCCGCACCGGGGTCGGGCCGGCGCACGCCGCCATGGACGCCGCCGCCGACGACCTGGCGACGGGCGCGCCCGGCGCGGACGACGCCTACGGCACCGCCCTGGACCGCTGGCTCACCCTCGGCGGCGCCGACCTGGACGAACGTGCCGTGCAGGTCACCGCGGACCTCGGCCTGGCCGTCGACCTGGACCGGCCGATGACCGCACTCTCCGGCGGCCAGGCCGCCCGGGCCGGCATGGCGTCGCTGCTGCTCAGCCGATACGACGTCTTCCTGCTCGACGAGCCCACCAACGACCTGGACCTGGACGGGCTGCAGCGGCTCGAGGAGTTCGTCGGCGGCCTGCGGGCCGGAACGGTGCTGGTCAGCCACGACCGCGAGTTCTTGAACCGGACCGTCACCGCGGTCCTGGAGCTCGACCTGGCGCAGCAGCAGGTCCGGCTCTTCGGCGGCGGCTACGCCGCCTACCTGCAGGAGCGGGAGCTGGCCCGCCGCCACGCCCGCGAGGAGTACGACGAGTACGCCGACCGCAAGGACGCCCTGCTGGAGCGAGGGCGGATGCAGCGCGCCTGGATGGAGAAGGGCGTGCGCAACGCGCGACGCAAGGCGACCGACAACGACAAGCACATCAAGGCCTTCCGCGGTGCCACCAGCGAGAAGCAGGCCGCCAAGGCGAAGCAGACCGACCGGTTGATCGAGCGCCTGGAGGTCGTCGAGGAGCCCCGCAAGGAGTGGGAACTGCGGATGGAGATCGCCGCCGCCCCGCGCGCCGGGGCGGTCGTGGCGACCCTGCGGGACGCGGTCGTGCACCGCGGCCCGTTCACGCTCGGCCCGGTCGACCTGCAGGT
>CBIHNN010000090.1:0-19960 GCA_966211315.1 uncultured Micromonosporaceae bacterium
CCCCCCCGTTGCCGAGAGCGGCCTGCCGCTCCCCCGCCCCCGCCCCTCGATGCCCCGGCAACCCGAAACGCCTACGCCCCGCGCGGCGGGGCCCCGCGGGCCCAATGACCGGTGGATCAGTGCGAGTCGTCCGGGGCGCTGTCGCGCTTCGCGTCCGGGTGGTGGTACATCACATCTCCGCTGGGCAGCGGGAACTGCTTGTCGTCACCGAAGGGCGACGGTGCGGCCGCCTTGTCGAACGTCAACTCGCTCAGGGCGAGCTTGCCGTCCGGGCCGACGTTCGGCAGCTGCGGTGCTCGGGCGCTGCTCGGCGTACCGGAGGTGCCCGGGTACGCGGCCTTCACCGGGTACTGGGCGGCGTGTGCGTCGGCCTCGATCTGGTCCCGGCGCAGGATCTTGCGGCCGAGCCAGACCAGCGGGTCGTACTTGCGGTCGACGACGCGTTCCTTCATCGGGATGATCGCGTTGTCGGTGATCTTGATGTGTTCGGGGCACACCTCGGTGCAGCACTTGGTGATGTTGCAATACCCGAGGCCCTGGCTGGCGTGCGCGTACTCCTTGCGGTCCGTCCGCGCGTCGAGCGGGTGCATGTCCAGCTCGGCGGCCCGGATGAAGTACCGGGGCCCGGAGAAGGCCTCCTTGTTCTCCTCGTGGTCGCGGACGACGTGGCAGGTGTTCTGGCACAGGAAGCACTCGATGCACTTGCGGAACTCCTGAGAGCGTTCCACATCGACCTGCTGCATCCGGTACTCGCCGGGAGCCAGCTCCTCCGGCGGTGCGAACGCCGGGGTCTCACGAGCTTTCTCGTAGTTGTACGAGACGTCCGTGACCAGGTCCCGGATGACGGGGAACGTCCGCAGCGGGGTGATCGTGACCGTCTCGTCCTCGGTGAACGTGGACATCCGCGTCATGCACCCGAGCTTGGGCATGCCGTTGATCTCCATCGAGCACGAGCCGCACTTGCCGGCTTTGCAGTTCCACCGGCACGCCAGGTCGGACGCCTGGGTCGCCTGCAGGCGGTGGATGACGTCGAGGACGACCTCGCCCTCGTTCACCTCGACCTGGTAATCCTGCAGGTCGCCACCGTTCTCGTCACCGCGCCACACGCGGAAGGTGCGCTTCGTGCCCATTACTTCGTCTCCCCAGCGGACAGCGCGTCGAAGTCGGCGAGCTCGTCTTCGGTCAGGTACTTGCTCAGCTCCGTGCGCTTGAACAACCGGATCAGCTCCTCGCGCATCTTCGGCAGCGGCTTACGCTCCAGGACGACCTCGCCGCCGTCGAGCGAGCAGACCAGGTTGACCTGTCGCCACTGCGGGCTCATCTTCGGGAAGTCCTCGCGGGTGTGACCGCCGCGCGACTCCTCCCGCTCCAGCGCCGCCTTCGCCGTGCACTCCGACACGACCAGCATGTTGCGCAGGTCGAGGGCGAGGTGCCAGCCCGGGTTGTAGCGGCGGCCGCCGGTCGCACCGACGTTCGCCACCCGTAGCTTGAGCTCCTGGAGCCGCTTCAGTGCGTCCGCCAGCTCGCCCTCGCGGCGGATGATGCCGACGAGGTCGCCCATCACCGCCTGCAGCTCCTGTTGCAGCGTGTACGGGTTCTCCCCGCCCTGCCGCTCAAGCGGCGCGAGCACCAGGTCGACCGCCGCCTCGACGTCGGCCGTCGCGACCTTCGGCCGCTTGGCCAGCGCGTCGACGTACGCGGCCGCGTGCTCGCCGGCCCGCTTGCCGAAGACCAGTAGGTCCGACAGCGAGTTGCCGCCCAGCCGGTTGGAGCCGTGCATGCCACCGGACACCTCACCGGCTGCGAAGAGGCCGTCGACCCGTCCGTGCGCGGCGGCCGTGTCCGGGTCCACCTCGACACCGCCCATCACGTAGTGACAGGTCGGCCCGACCTCCATCGGCACCTTGGTGATGTCGACGTCCGCCAGCTCCTTGAACTGGTGGTACATCGACGGTAGTCGCCGTTTGATCTCCTCGGCGGGTAGCCGGCTCGCGATGTCGAGATAGACGCCGCCGGCGGGCGTACCGCGTCCGGCCTTGACCTCGCTGTTGATCGCGCGCGCGACCTCGTCACGGGGGAGCAGCTCCGGCGGGCGCCGGTTGTGGTCGGGGTCCGTGTACCAGCGGTCCGCCTCCTGCTCGGTCTCCGCGTACTGGTGGCGGAAGACGTCGGGGACGTAGTCGAACATGAACCGGCGGCCTTCGTTGTTCTTCAGGACGCCGCCGTCACCGCGGACCGACTCGGTGACGAGGATGCCCTTCACCGACGGCGGCCAGACCATGCCCGTCGGGTGGAACTGCAGGAACTCCATGTTGATGAGCGTCGCGCCGGCGCGCAGTGCGAGCGCGTGCCCGTCGCCGGTGTACTCCCAGGAGTTCGACGTCACCTTGTACGACTTGCCGACGCCACCCGTGGCCAGCACGACCGCGGGCGTCTCGAAGAGCACGAACTCGCCCGACTCGCGGACGTAGCCGAACGCGCCCGCGATCTTGTCGCCGTCGAGCAGCAGCTCGGTGATCGTGGTCTCCGAGAAGACCTTGATCTTGGCCTCGTAGTCGCCGTACTGCTTCTTGTCCTCCTGCTGCAGGGAGACGATCTTCTGCTGCAGGGTACGGATCAGTTCGAGACCGGTCCGGTCACCGACGTGCGCGAGGCGCGGGTACTCGTGGCCGCCGAAGTTGCGCTGGGAGATCTTCCCGTCCTTCGTACGGTCGAAGAGCGCCCCGTACGTCTCCAGCTCCCAGATCCGCTCCGGGGCCTCCTTGGCGTGCAGCTCGGCCATCCGGAAGTTGTTGAGGAACTTGCCGCCCCGCATGGTGTCACCGAAGTGCACCATCCAGTTGTCCTTGCTGTTCACGTTGCCCATGGCCGCCGCGGCACCGCCCTCGGCCATGACCGTGTGGGCCTTGCCGAACAGCGACTTCGAGATGATCGCGGTGCGCTTACCGGCCAGCCGGGCCTCGATCGCCGCCCGCAGACCCGCGCCACCGGCGCCGATCACGACGACGTCATAGTGGTGTCGTTCGATCCGTGTCGTCATCTGTCAGATACCTCAGTTGAAGAAGCGCAGGTCGGAGAACCATCCGGCCGACACGGCCATGATGTAGGCGTCGGTCAGGATCACGGTGACCAGCGACGTCATCGCGAACGTGCCGTGCCGGGTGTTCAGCTTCGACACCAGCGTCCAGAAGCGGTAGCGCACCGGGTGCCTGGAGAAGTGCTTGAGCCGGCCGCCGACGACGTGCCGGCAGGCGTGGCAGGAGAGCGTGTAGCCGCCGAGCATGATCACGTTGATGATGATGATGAGCGTGCCGAGGCCCATGCCGAAGCCGCCGTCCTTGCCGCCGAACGCGTGGAACATGTCCCACACGTTGATCGCCAGGACCACCGCGGCCAGGTAGAAGAAGTAGCGGTGCGAGTTCATGATGATCAGCGGGAAGCGCGTCTCGCCGGTGTACTTCTGGTGCGGCTCCTGCACCGCACAGGCCTGCGGCGAGCCCCACAGGGAGCGGTAGCCGGCCTTGCGGTAGTAGTAGCAGGTGACCCGGAAGCCGGCGACGATCGGGAACGCCGCCAGGCCCAGCGGGATCCACCGCGGCAGCTCGCCCAGCGGCGTGCCGAAGTGCGCCGAGCCCGGTAGGCAGGACTCGCTCAGACACGGGGAATACAACGGCGTCAGGTAGCCGTACGGGCCGGCGAAGTAGTACTCCGCCATGAAGATCCGGATCGTCGAGTAGACGATGAAGAAGGCCAGGATTGAGCCAATGGTGAGTGGCGGCACCCACCAGCGGTCGGTGCGCAACGTCTTGGCCGCGATGGCGGCGCGTGGCTTCGCCCCCGGCCTCGTCGCCGAAATCGTCATGTCGTCTCCCTGACGGTGCCCGGTCGAAGGATCGGGCCGTGTGTGATCAGCCGGTCGGCGGACAGCATGATCCCCGCAGCCGTCCGGCGTCCGCGTCTTGGCACACGTTACGCCGCGTATCCGCCGTCACGTGCGAAGGGGAGTCTTGCGTGTGACACACCAGGCGGCAAAGCCGTGGCGTCACACAACGGCCAACTGTGCAGAAGCTCACTGCGGAACCAGAAGCGATCGGCTTCGATGCCTGCGACATCACGTCAGCCGGACGCGTTTCCGGTGAACTGCCAGGTGGCCAGGTGCAGCGGCGGGGCCGTGTACCAGGACCGGGCCCAGCCGTCCGGTTGCGCCGTCGACTCGCCGCCCACCGCGCGTACGGCACCCGTCCCCAGAGCCCCCGGGGACGACTGCGTGAAGCGCAGATTCCCCACGGCGGCGGCGACCTCACCGCCCTCGACCAGCCACACACCGTTACGGGTCAGGCCGGTCACCACTAGGGGTCGGCCGGGTCTTCAGGGTGCCTCGGTGTCGAACGGCACCCCGTACTCGATCAGCGGGTCGTCGACCAGTATTCGATCAGCGGGTCGTCGACCAGGGTGATCTTCGGGCCGAACCGGGCGGCGCCCGTCGGCGGACGGAACCGAACCGGCGCATGCCGGGCCGTCAGCAGCCGGTCGGATCGCCCCAGTTCGCCACGGTGATACTCGCGGTGAGATTGCCGGTCGCGGGTGTGACGAGGCGGCGGTTGGGCAGGTCCGAGCAGGCCGTTGACTTCTCCACGCCGGACCAGTTCGGGGCGGAGCCGCTGCGGGTTCCCGGCGACAGGACGATCTTGTAGTCGACCGTCTGGTCCGGGCGGCCGACGAGCGTGATCGTCCAGGTGGTGGAGTCGACACGGGTAAGGGCTTCGCCGTCCGGGAGGTTCGAGCCGTTCGCCGCCAGGCCGGGGGTCCAGTTCGCGTAGCCGCCGCTCAGTTTGCCCAGCTCACCGGCGATGTACGGCACCTTGCCCGTCTGGTCGGTCGAGGCCGGAACCCTGACCGTCAGGGTGACGCTGCGCTGGTAGCGGGCGGCGACCGTGCCGGGCGTCTCGATCGGCTGTCCCGCGTCGATCGACAGGGCCAGCCGGATGTACTGCGCAGTGGCCCAGGCGAGCGGGGTGGCCGAACCGGTGTGCTCGCCGCGGCGCAGCTGGATCCCGTTGCCGACGGTGTCGGCCCTGTCCCAGACCTGCTCCGGGATGAGGTTGCTGGTGTCCCCTGAGGCGGCGGCCATGGCCCGGAGCCTCACCAGGGCAGCGGTGCGGTCGCCGGAGAGGGCGAGTTCGTACTCGCCGCGTTCACCGGAGAGCAGTGGCCACGGGCGGCCGACGGTGCCGGGACGGTCGCCGTTCCAGCCGAACCCGTCGGCGGCCTCGCCGTAGCTGTCGTGGTTGTAGCGATACCAGTACTCGTTGCCGTTCAGGTTGATCTTCGTGTGGGGTTCACTCGTGGTCGCGTCGAGCTCGTCGAGGGACTCGAGGATCCGGCCGTAGTCCGCCGGCCGTACGCCCAGCCGGGCCAGTTCCAGGAATCCGCCGTCGACCACGTCGCGCTCCCAGTAGCAGCCCGCCTTGAAACAGCGCTGCTCGTTGTCGCCGGGGTTGTAGTTCCGGTCGATCCGTTCGTAGTAGCGGTGATCGTTGAACGTGCCGTTCTGGGTGAACGTCCAGCCGTCGAGCCCGTTACGCCAGTCGTCGGCCGTCGCCACGTACGCGGCCCCCGGGTCGTTGTTGAGCCGGGCCAGGTCGGCGGCGGCGGCGAGGCCGGCGATCTGGGCTGCGAGGGTGGACACCGACTGGCCACCCTCCTCCTCCCAGCGTTCCTTGGGCGTCGACGGGCCCGCGGCCCTCAGGTGTTCCGCTGCCAGCTTGACCTGGGACCAGCGGACCGGATCGGCGGTGGCGTGGTTGAGCTGCCACTGCAGGATGATCGGGAACGCGACCTGGTCCATCTGCTCGCAGCAGCCGCGGTCGGTGTGCCCGTCCAGGCGGGAGAACCGGGGGAAGGCGCCGGGCTGCAACAGCTCGCCCTCGCTCCACACCGGTGACGTGACCATCTGCCGGTCGAAGAGGTAGTTCGCGCTGCGGACGGCCGCGTCCCGGTCGCCGGCCGCGAGCTGCGTCGAGGCCACCTGGTAGAGGTCGCGGGCCCAGATGTGGTGGTAACCGGCCTGGTTGGGGTTGCCCGCGTCGGTGACGTCGCCCCACGGGACCGTCAGCGACGCCACGTTCGCGCCGGGCTGGTCCTTGTCCTCGTGCGCTTTCAGCACCATCAACGACGTCGTGTACGTGTCCCGCAGTTTGGTGTCGCCCGCGACGGCCGCCGGGATCGGCACCCGCCCGAACAGCCCGGCGAGGTAGGAGTGCCAGCCGTTCGCGTACGCGTCGGCCGCGGCCTGGAAGCCGCCGGTCAGCGACGTACGGGCGGTGGCGGCGGCCGTCCGGTCGGTGCCGCCGAAGCCGAGGGCCAGGGTGAACGTGGTGTCGCCCGTGCCGTTGACCCCGATCTGGGCGGTCTGCACGATGTTGCCCGGGGTGGTGGCCCCGTCGTAGACGTCGGTGAGCGCCTTGGTGCGGTAGATGTCCTGCCAGCCGTCGCTCTGCGGGTGTCCGACGTAGCCGGTGGACTGCTTCACGAAGGCGGGGGCGGCCAGCAGCGCGCTGGACACGGTTGCGTCGCGGCTGACCAGGGCGCCGGAGGCGGTGTCGGTGGAACCGGTGTCCCCGCCGGAGCTGTTGTTCAGCGACGGGTTGTAGACGGTGTAGAGGCGCAGCCCGGCGACGTTCGGGTGGAACAGGGTCCGGACCAGCACCGTGGACCGGGCCGGGTCTGTCACGTACGTCTTGGTGATCTGGTACTTGCCGTTGCGCGCGGTGTTGGTCTGCACGTAGGTCAGTGATCGGGGATCGGGGAGGCGCACCGCGGCGTCGGTGTCGTCGCGTTCGTTGTCGACGAACGTGCTGCCGTCGGTCACGAGGAACGTGAGGTCCTGGACGTTCGCCACGTCGGCCTGCGGGTAGTAGACCTCGTTCAGCTGACCGCGCGCGATCGTGTACCAGACCTTGGAGACTCCCTGCCCGCTCTGTGTGTGGGTCTCGGCGGAGGTGCCGAGCCCGTCCTTGCCGCCGGTGGTCCAGGCGCCGGGGGCGACGGGGGTGGCTCCGGGGGCGGCTCCGCGGGCCACGGCAGTGGCGCCGGGCGTGTCGCCCTGCCCCGAGGCGATGGAGGGTGCGCAGCTGACCAGGACGGCGGACAGGACCGCCGACGCGAGAAGGATGCGCGAACCCCTGGGTGATCGCATGGCCGTCCCATCGCATGGCTGTCCCGTTTTCCGCATGCCGATTTTTCACCGTAGGACGAGCGACACATGACGGTCAATGGCGGTTTCTGACGCGTCACGGCGTCCGGGTGGTGATCGCCTTCACGGCAGGTGATGGTGAAGAAAGCTCAGCTCCTGCGGTAGGAGGAGGGCCTCGTGACCGGTGGAGAGATCCGTCGCGTCGCTCACCGGGAGCACGGCGTGCGGATGACCCGCCATCAGCAGCTCCGACGACAGCGTCATGGTGTGAGCCGGAACGATCACCCCGTCGGCCATCCCGTGCATCAGCAGGACCGGGCGATGGCCGGGCGACTCGGCCGCCAGCTCGCAGAGGTTGTGACGGGCGTACACCTCGCCACCGCCCGGCTCGTCGGCGTGCAGGCCGAGGAGCCGCTCGGACAGGGCGCGGGGCAGCAGGCTCCAGTCCACGACGGGGGTACGCGCCACCGCGCAGCTGAACACGTCGGGCCGGCGCAGGACGGCGAGGACGGCGAGCCAGCCGCCCAACCCCGTACCGCGGATCGCGACCCGGGACAGGTCCAGGTCGGGGTGTTTGCCGGTGAGGGCGCGCAGGCCGTCCACGAGATCGGTGGTGGCCACCTCGGTGAGCCGCCGATGCACGATCTTCTCAAAACTGGGGGCTACGCCCGGCGTACCCCTGCCGTCGACGGCGACCACCGCGAACCCCGCATCGGCCCACCATTGGCGGACCAGCCAGCGGGCGCGGTCCGTGACCACCTGCTGTTCGCCCGGGCCGCGACCGGCGTCGACCAGGACGGGCAGCCGGCGGCCGGATACCCAGCCGCGCGGGTAGAGGACGGCCGCGGGCAGCCGGCGGTCGGTGACGCGCTGCAACGCCGGGCGCGGCGCGCCCGGCGCGGGCGCGGCCAGGCTGGTCAGGGTGCCCACGGCGAGTTCGCCGCGCCAGACGGTCCAGCGGGTGCCGTCGTGCGCGAGGGAACGCTCCCCGATGGCGAGGACGTCGCCGCCCACGGTGGCGCTGTGCCAGCCCGGCGTGCCGGTCAGCCGGGTCGCCTCGGCGGGGCCGCCGCCGAGTGCGGTCCGCACGCGGTACACGTGCTGCTCGGCCGGGTCGCCGTCGCTGGCCTCGACGACCAGGTCCGGGCCGCCCGCGGGCGCGCCGATTCTGGGAAGTACGCCGACGACGCGCCGCACGTAGAGGGTCGGCGGGGTGAGCAGGCTGCCGTCGGCGAACAGGCAGCGGGCGTCGTAGCCGTCGTGGGCCAGTTCGCCGCCGACGAGGACCCGGCCGTCGGGCAGGTGCCGGGGCGTCCCGGCGACCAGCTCCACCCAGCGTGCGTCGGCGAGCTCGGCGTGCACCTGCGTCTCGCCGGTACGCGCGTCGGCCGACAGCACGAGACCGTGCTGCTGCGACCGCCGCAGCACAGTGATCAGCGGGCTCCCGTCGGCCCACCGGACGTCGATCACGTACGGGTAGGTCTCCCGGTCCCAGTGCACGTCCACCCAGCCGCCGTCCAGGTCCAGCAGGTGAAGGCTGATCCGGGCGATGCCGCCGCGGCTGGTGTCCGTACGAGCTGCCAGCACCGATCGCCCGTCCGGGGCCCACCAGTACCCGCGCCGCCGCCCGAACACGTCCTGCGACACCTCGTCGGGGTCGCCCCACGACACATGGGACTCGGCTTCCCCCGCGAGCAGCACGTCGGTGCCGTCCGGCTCGACGACCCGCAGTGCCGCCGCATTCTCCCAGGTGGAGTACGCGATCCGGTGGCCCGTCGGGTCCGGCCGGGGATCGTGCACCACGGCGGCTGTGACGACCTCGACCACCTCACCGGTGATCAGGTCGGCCCGGAACAGCCGTCCCGCGTACGGGAACGCGGCGATCCGCGCGGCGGAGTCGACGGCGTACCGGCGGATGCCGCCGGGCTCTGCGGCCGGTGACTCCTCGATCAGCCGGGCCGGGTCGGCGATGAGCCGTTCGGTGCCCGTGGCGATCGTCATGGTCCACAGGCCGTCCGCGTCGTCCTCGGGCCCGGCCGAGCGCAGGAACACCACCCGTGCGCCGTCGCCGCTGACCCTGACCGCGTGCGGCGCACCCCGGCTGAGCAGGTCGGTCCGGTCGGCGAGTTCGGGAAGGTCCACGCAGACCAGCATCGCCGATGGACCGGGCTCGCGCGGGCCATCGCGGGTCCTGGCACGACCTCACGTGCGGGTGCCGCTGGCACCTCGGTGTGGGTTCCCGCGCGTAGAGTGGCCGCCGTGACCCAGACGCCTGCCCGCCGGCTCATGCTCGTGCACGCACACCCCGACGACGAGGTCATCGGCACCGGCGCCACCATGGCGCACTACGCCGAGCAGGGCGTGCACGTCACGCTCGTCACCTGCACGCTCGGCGAGGAGGGCGAGATCCACGTGCCGGCCCTGGCGCAGCTCGAGGCACGCCAGGCCGACCAGCTGGGCGGTTACCGGCTGACCGAGCTGGCCGCGTCGTGTGCCGCGCTCGGCGTCCAGGACCAGCGGTTCCTCGGTGGTGCGGGCCGCTACCGGGACTCCGGGATGATGGGCCTCGACACCAACAACCACCCCCGTGCCTTCTGGCAGGCCGACCTCGACGAGGCCGCCGGGCACCTGCTGGAGATCATGCGGGAGGTACGCCCGCAGGTGGTCATCACCTACGACGAGAACGGCTTCTACGGCCACCCGGACCACATTCAGGCACACCGGGTCGCCATGCGTGGCTCCGAGCTGGCCGCCGCCGAGGGATTCGGGCCCGACAAGATCTACTGGACGGCGATGCCGCGCAGCGTTCTCGAAGCCGGTATGGAGGCGTTCGCCGGCTCGGCGGACAACCCGTTCGCGGAGCTGGAGAAGCCGGAAGACCTGCCGTTCGGCACGCCCGACGAGCAGATCGCCGCCCGGATCGACGGCACCGACCAGTCGGAGAGGAAGGTGGCCGCGATGCGCGCGCACGCCACCCAGATCCCGGAGAGTTCCTGGCTGTACTCGATCGCGGGCAACTTCGGCAGTGAGTTCATGGGCGTCGAGTACTTCACCCTCGCGTACGGCAAGCAGGGTCCCGGCAGCGGCAAGTACGGCTGGGAGGACGACATGTTCGCCGGTCTGACCCCGGCCGGCGAACGGTGAGCGTCGCCGTCGACGAGCCGGAGGCGGCGGCCGAGAAGGAGCCGTCCCGTTTCGCGCTCGGCTTCGACGTCGCGCTGCGCTGGTTCGGCGGGATCCTGTCGATCGTCCTGGCGTTCCTCTCCGGTGTGCTGGAGCTGTTCCTCGCGCCGCTGCGGGTCGCCGGCGTGCTGGTCGGTGTCTCGGCGCTCGCCGCCGTGGTGCTGAACGTCGCGCTCGCCTGGTACGCGGTGCGGGTCGTCGGACGCCGGTGGGCGATTGCGCTGCCGTGGGCGGCCTGGACGCTGCTGATGTTCGCGGCGGCGGGCGTCCGTACGCACGAGGGGGATTACCTGCTGGCCGGGGACAACTGGGTCGGGATGGTGGTGATTCTGGTGGGGAGCATCGCGTTCGCCGGGTTCACGTACCGGAAGATCGTCGAGGGTGCGCTGCGGCGCTGATCTCGGTTTGGTCGTACGTGTTGTCTCTGCTCGGCGCTGGTGTGCACACTTGCGGCCAGCCCGGCGCAGGAGCCTGGTGGGGCTGCAGCGGTTACGCTGAGTCAGTTTAATCCCATTTGCCGCTTCTCGGGGCGGCAGCGGTGCCAGAGGTGAGCGCGTGACGCCCGTATCCCCATCGGACCAGGCCGATCAGGCCGCGACCGGGCTCGCCGCGGTGCCCCCGCAGCCCGCTGCGGGCGCCGATGCCTCGGGGCCGGGTGCGGCGCCGACGGGAGTCCGGGGTGCCCACCGGCGGCTCTGGATCGCCGGTGCGGTCGCCGTCGTTCTGGCTGTCGCGGGCGGCGGCTGGACGTGGGCGGCGGCGGGTGAGGTGCCCCGCGGCACCCGGGTGCTCGGCGTCGACCTCGGCACCCTCTCCAAGAAGGCGGCGGCCGTGGCCCTCACCAGCGGCCTCGGTGCTCGGCTCAACCGGCCCGCCCAGGCCAAGCTGGGCACCCGGGTCGTCGACCTCAAGCTCGACGAGGTGGGCCTGACGTTGGACACGGCGGCCACGATCGATACGGCCGCCAAGGGTAAGCCCCGGCTGTGGGGCTACCGCGACGTCGACCCGGTGATCACCGTCGACCCGGTCAAACTCGACGCCGTCCTGCGCAAGCAGCTCGATCCCGCCCAGACCACGATCAAGAACGCGGGCATCGCGTACGACGGGCTCACTGCGAAGCCGACGTACCCCGAGACCGGCCGTGACCTCGACCCGGCCCACTCCGCCGACCTGGTCCGCCGCGGCTGGCTGATCCAGGATCCGATCGAGATCACCCTGGCCGACCGGACGCCGGCGACCACTCGTGCCCAGGTCGACGAGCTCATCAGGACCCTCGCGGCGCCCGCCGTGGCCGCGCCGGTCTCCGTCACCACGCCACGGGGCACGTTCACCCTGACGCCCGAGGCGATCGCCAAGAGCCTGGTCTTCACCGCCGACGCCGCCGGTACGCTGACGCCCGCGATCGACGAGAAGAAGTTCCGCGAGGCGGCAAAGGGTGGCCTGGCCCAGGTCGAGGCCGCCCCCGCCGAGGCGAAGATCGACCTGTCCGGCGGGACTCCCAAGATCGTCGCGGGTACGCCGGGGGCGCGCCTCGACTTCCCGGCGTTCGCCGCCGACCTGCTGGCCGTGCTCGCGAAGCCCGTACCCCGGCAGGTCACCGGCAAGCTCGTCGGCACGGCCCCGTCCACCTCCGACAAGGACCTCGCGGCGCTCGGCATCAAGGAGAAGGTCTCCACCTTCACCACCGAATTCCCCGGCGGCCTGTCGTCGCCGCGTAGCCGGAACATCGTCACCATCGCCGAGGAGGTCGACGGAGCGCTGGTCAAGCCGGGCGAGACGTTCTCCCTGAACGGTCACACCGGCGAACGCGGCTACGCCCAGGGGTACCAGGACGCGCCCGTGATCATCGACGGGAAACTCACCCCGGGCGTCGGCGGCGGGGCGTCTCAGTTCACCACCACGCTCTTCAACGCCTCCTACTACGCGGGCCTCGAAGACGTGGAGCACAAGCCGCACTCGTTCTACTTCTCCCGCTACCCCGAGGTGATCGAGTCCACCATCTTCTACCCCTCGCTCGACCTCCGGTTCAAGAACACGACCCCGTACGGAATCTTGATCGACACGTCGTACACCGACTCCTCGGTGACCGTGGCCATGTGGAGCACCAGGTACTACGACAGTGTGACCAGCGAGAAGGGCCCCCGCCGCAACATCACCCAGCCGCCGACCGTGCACCGCGACGACGGCGACAAGTGCATCGCGACGGATGGACTGCCCGGATTCTCGATGGACGTCTTCCGGGTCATCCGCAAGGACGGCAAAGAGGTGAAGCGCGAGAAGTTCTCTTGGAAGTACGATCCCGAACCACGCTTCGTATGCAACTGACTGGGAGATGCGGATGAACCGCTGGAAGCCGATCGGCCTGCTCGCCGCGGTGCTGTTCCTGATCAACGTGGTGGTCCGGCTGGTGGTCCGGGTCGGCTGGTCCGGCAACGCGGCGGCGGAGAGCCGGGCGTCGCTCACGATGTTCGTGCTCATCGCCGTCATCCTCGGTGCTCTCGCCTTCCAGCGCTCCCGCCGCCGGCCCGTCGCCGAATGGCTGCCGGAGATGGCCGCGTCCACGGGCATCGCCATGCTGTTCACCGTCCTGGTCGGTCCGTTCATCAGCGGAGACGCGCCGTTCGACACCGGTGCCGGCGACTTCTTCCTGCAGATCTGGCTCTACCTCGGCTGTGCCGGAAGCGGCATCCTGATCGGCTACCTGCTCGCCACCACGCTCGGTCTCGACTACCGCTCCCAGGGCCTCAAGCGCTACGCCCAGGAAAAGTTGACCAAGCCCCGCCGGGTCGTTCGCCGCTGACCTCAGCTGTTCGGCGCCCGCCGGGTCAGGTACGTGTGGTGGGTACGGAACCCGAGCCGGCCGTACAGCGCGACCGCCGGCGCGTTGCGCTCCTCCACCTGTAGGAACGCCCGCGTAGCGCCCTGCCCGGCGGCCCACTCGGCGAGCCCGCGCACGACATGCTGGGCGAGCCCTTGCCGCCGGGCCGCCGCGGCTACCTGCACGAGCGTCACGCCGAGCCACCGGCCGCCCCCGGTGATCGTGCCGCGCGCCACGGCGACGAGCTCGTCACCGGAGTGCACATGCGCGAACCGCGCCATCGGCACCGATGTGAGGATGTGGTGCGCGGCGGGCGGCAGATCGCCCTTGTGCTGCGCGATCATCTCCAGCCAGGGACCGGTCGGCTCGGCGGCGACCTCCACGGGCGGCAGCTCGGGCAGGCCGGCGGTCGCCGCGAGGACGTCCGCGAGCATCGCGCTCTGCACCAGAGTCAACGGCAACGCCGTCCATCCACGCTGGTCGAGCAGCGCGTTCACCGGCGCGGCGAGCGGCTGGGGAGCGTTGATGAGGGGGCGCTGACCGCGGGACGCGTACCACCGGTGCACCTCGTCGACCGCGGCCTCCAGCGGCCGGTCGGGATCGCCCACCGCGAGCGCGGAATTGCCGCGGCCCGTCCAGCCGCCCGCAGCGCGCAACCGCCACGCGCCGAGGCGCTCGCTGACCGGCGCGGGCCAGGCCTCGTCCGCCGCATGCTCCAATGCCAGTACGTCCGCGGCACTCGGCCGCCGCGCAGCGGGCACCCTCTTCGCCCGATGGACCTCACGAAGGGGTACGCGTACCGTCCCCGCGACCGTGACAAGGGTGAGATCCGTCTCGGTCAGTTCGACCAACTCCCCGAGTGAGTCCGAGAAGAGCGGACGATTCCCCGAGAAGCGTACGATTCGCCGGACAACGACCCGGTGACCCACATCCTGCTCACGGAGCACGTCCCACCCCCTTCCGGCGAGATACTAAGCTCTAGTCTCCGCGGGGAACGCGGAGTGCATGCGGAGAGGAAAGACCCGTGACCTACATCATCGCCGAGCCGTGCGTCGATGTACTCGATAAGGCCTGCATCGAGGAGTGCCCCGTCGATTGCATCTACGAGGGCAACCGGATGCTCTACATCCACCCTGACGAGTGCGTCGACTGCGGTGCGTGCGAGCCGGTGTGCCCGGTCGAGGCGATCTTCTACGAGGACGACGTCCCGGAGCAGTGGAAGGACTACACCTCCGCGAACTACGAGTTCTTCGAGGATCTCGGCTCGCCCGGCGGCGCCTCGAAGGTCGGCAAGATCGACAAGGACACCCCTTTCGTCGCGGCACAGCCGCCGCGCGGAGAGGGTCACTGACCTGACCGGCATCGCGTCGGGGCCGGCCGCTTCACCGTCGGCCCCGCTGTCGCCCTCGCCTTCACCGGTGTCCTCGCCTTCGCCGGTGCCTTCGTCGCTGTCCGCGTCGCCGCCTTCGTCGTCGTCCGCGTCGTCGCCGCCGCCTTCGTCATCGGCCCGGCTGTCGTCGACCCTGCCGGAGTTTCCGTGGGATCGGCTCGAGCCGGCGAAGGCCAAGGCCGCCGCCCACCCGGACGGTATCGTCGACCTCTCCATCGGCACCCCGGTGGATCCGGTCGATCCGCTGATCCGGGCCGCCCTGGCCGGGGCCTCGGACGCCCCCGGCTACCCGCTGACCGCCGGCTCCGCGGCGCTACGCGCGGCGATCACCGACTGGTTCGTCGACACCTGCGGCGCCTCGGCGGAATCCCTGGGTGTGCTGCCCACGATCGGCTCCAAGGAGCTCGTCGCCTGGCTTCCTACCTTGCTCGGCGTACGCCCCGGCGACACCGTGATCATCCCGACGGTCTGCTATCCCACCTACGAGGTCGGCGCCCACCTGGCAGGCGCAACGGTCATCCGCACCGACACCCCGCCGATCTCCCCGCCTATCGACACCCCACAGCTCGCCCCGCCCACCGGCGATACGGCCTCCCCGGCATCGCCTTCCGGTGCCGTGGAATCCGGCACCTCGCCGTCCGGCGATGCGGCCCCCGGCGCCGGGCGGGTCCGTTTGGTCTGGGTGAATTCGCCGGGCAATCCATCGGGCCGGGTCCTGTCCGCGGCGGAGTTGTCGGCCTGGGTCGAGTGGGCCCGCGCCAACGGCGCTGTCCTCGCCAGCGACGAGTGCTACCTCGCGCTCGGCTGGGACGAACAGCCTCTCTCGGTCCTCGACTCCGCCGTCACGGCAGGCGACTACACCGGCATCCTGGCCGTGCACTCGCTCTCCAAGCGCAGCAACCTCGCCGGCTACCGTGCCGGGTTCGTCGGCGGCGACACGTCCCTGATCGCCGAGCTCCTGGCAGTCCGTAAACACGCGGGCATGATTTCGCCCGCCCCGGTGCAGGCCGCCATGGTCGCCGCCCTGAGCGACGAGACGCACGTCGAAGCCCAGCGCATCCGCTACGCCGCCCGCCGTACCGCCCTGCGGAACGCCCTCACGGACGCGGGCTTCGTCATCGACCACTCGAGCGCCGGCCTCTACCTCTGGGCCACCCGCGACGAACCCTGCTGGGACACCGTCGACTGGCTCGCCGGCCGCGGCATCCTCGTCGCCCCCGGCGCGTTCTACGGCCCGGCCGCCGAGCGGTACGTCCGCGTAGCCCTCACCGCCACCGATGACCGCGTAGCCGCGGCCTGCGCACGCCTCGCCAATCCGTAAGTCACACATCGGTCCTCTGTGGATCATCCACGGAAACGGGGTCCCGTGATGTCACACGGTGCGGGTATTCTGCTGCGCGAATACCGCGCGGAGGGATGGGGGACCACCGTGCCGGACGGCGTGCAGATCAATACCGGCGGTGTCGAGGATTTCGCCAAGCAAGTGCGGAAGCAGGCCGACGGCCAGTTCGAGTTCGGCGCCCAGCGGGGCAAGGACCTGCACTCGCACGGCGTCGTCTTCGGCGCCAACCTTCCCGGCGGCGTGGTCTTCGCCGCCAAGCAGAAGTACGCGAAGGCCCTCGAAAACCTCGACGCCAACCTGCGTACGTACCAGGCAGGCGTCCAAATCTTCGCCGAGGTCGCCGAGCGTATCGCCCGCGATTTTGCCAACGTGGACATGGCATCCGCGCAAGCCCAGAAGCAGGTCGAGTGCCTCATGAATGACGCGGTCCTGCGAGTCGACGCGGTGCCGGGCATGGGAGCCTTCACTTCTCCCCCGACCTACGGCCCGTACGTCAGCGAGGTCCACGAGCCGACGGCACCCGCCCGGCAGCAGCCGTCCGAATCGATCGCTACTTCGCAGGGGCCGATGTGAGCAGCAGCTTTGTCAAGGCGGGAGGCGTCAACTGGAACGCCTACGACACCAACAGCATCTGGGAGATGTTGAAGAACGAGAATGTCTGTACCGGCCAGGATCGCGTCCTGGCGTGGCAGACGATCAGCGAGGCGCTGGCTTCTCAGCACGCCGGCCTCACTGCGGCCCGTGAGACGCTGGCCGCCGCATGGCCTCCGGAGAAGAACGACTCCGCAAGAATCTTCCTCCAGAAGATCGATTTCATGCTGTCGTCCATATCGGACACGATGACTAAGGCGACTGACACGCGGATTGGCCTGAACGGGATTTTGGACAGGATTGCCGAGGCCCAGGCGGAGGTCAGAGCGAAGGTAGGCGACCGGCTGGAGGCGGCCGACGACTTGATCCCACGAGTGATCGATGACGCGGAGGACGAGATCGACGAGGAGGTCCGCCAGATCATGCGGACCAAAGAGGCCGAAATCAGTCAATCTTCTGCGAACATCAAGGTAGCGACCATCTTTGTTCTCAATGCCGGTGAGGGCGGCGGCCGGACTGGAGTGACCAACTCCTCGGATGGCGAACCATTCGGTACAGATTCCGACGGCAACAGCACCCATGGCGGCTTGCGTGCCACCACGCGCCCTGTCGACGTCCCGCATGACCCGCCAGCTCCGCGGCCGGGCCATGATTCAACTCTTCCGGGTAACGACGGCGGCCCCTATTTTTCAGGGGACAATGTTGCCGACGGTCCGACGCTGGAACGTGGTGGCCCCATCACGCTTCCGCGAACTTCTGGTGAGGTCGGTTCGCTGCCCGTGCAGCCGGGCCCGGATCTGTTTGTTCCGGGTCTGGCGATCGGCGCGAGCGGAGCAACCGTCACCGGGAGTCCCGTTGACCGTGGCATGAGCGGCATGCCTGTGGACTCTGGTATTCGTCAGAGTGTCGGCGTGCGCAACGCGATGGCATCTGGATCGGTCATCGGCGGCGGCTCGCCCATAGGGGGTAATCCTATGGGCGGAGCAGGCGGCAGGGGTGTCTCGTCCGGCGTTATCGGTTCCGTCAACGGAAAATCGACGGCAGGTGGGACGGGGGTCGTAGCGAACGCCAACGGTATTCCGGGAATGAACGGCGCGGTCGGCCGGGGGGCGTCAGCGCGAAGAAGATCGGGAAAATGGTGACCCGACGAATCCCTGGGAGACCGACGAGGGAGTCCCGCCGGTCATCGGCGCGGATCGGCGGGTTTACCGTCACGACGTAGGTATGGGTGTTATCGGGTGGGGTCGTTGAACCGTTGTCGTGGAATAGTTCGGGCTGCCGTCGCGAGCGTTCTGTCGCTTTTGATCTTAGTGCTCCCGGCGGGTTTTGCGAGTGCTGACGAAGTGCGCAACGATCAATGGTTTGCAACGTATCTTCAGATACCTGAGGCGCAGAAGATCACGCGAGGAGCAGGTGTTGTCGTAGGTGTTGTGGATTCCGGTGTATGGGGCGGTCATCCTGACTTGCGGGATGCCGTGCTCCCAGGTGTGGATACCATACCCACGGTGCCAGGTGATGGTCGCGAAGATTTTGATGGTCATGGGACTGCGGTGGCCGGCCTCATTGCCGGTCGTGGCCATGGCGGATCGAGTGGTGTGGTCGGAGTGGCCCCCGAGTCCAAGATTCTTCCTGCAAGAACTCCAGTTAATGAGATTGCGGATACCCAGCTCTTCACTAAGGGTGTCAATTGGGTGACTGCCAACGGGGCGAAGGTCGTCAACATGTCGTTTGGGTCGACGGATGACGAGGACTTCCATGGTTCCATTATCGCTGCGCAGGCTGCGGATATTGTGCTTATTTCTTCCTCCGGCAATATCGGCAAGTCGTCCGATGGATATCCAGGACTCTATCCCGAGGTCTTGACGGTCGGGGCGATTGATCGGAACGGAATCGTCACTGATTTTTCGGTGACTGGTCCGCAGGTCGACCTGGTTGCGCCAGGGGTGGACATCTACTCGCCTTACAAGAACGAGGGGAGTGGATATATTAAGGGATATGGTACAAGTCAATCGGCGGCGATCGTGTCGGGTGCGGCGGCGCTGGTGCGGGCGAAGTTTCCGAACTTGTCGGCCGCTGAGGTCGTACACCGTTTGACCGCCACGGCGATCGACAAGGGTCCGCCGGGTCGCGACGACCAGTACGGCTACGGCGTCCTGAACATCGTCGGTGCGCTGACGGCAGATGTTCCGCCGTTGAAACCCTCAGTCGCGCCGACAACTGCTGCTGGGGACGGAAGCGTCGCTCAACCGCCGGCACCGAAGGGTTCATCGGGGAGCACGCTGTTGTGGGCGGCCGGTGGTGTGGCAATCCTCCTTGTCGTCGGTCTGGTCATCGCGGTCGTCTCCCTGGCTCGCCGCAATCGCCCCAGGGGTTATTAGCCGGTCCCCTGAAGCGGTCACGGTGAGCGGGTCTGCTGTGGATATTGATCCGCAATCCAAACTCACAGTGATCGTTGGGATGTATCGGCGTTTGGGGCGGGATGCGCGTCGGCTTTCCCTTGAGGCGCAAGAGGATCTGCGGCGGCGGGCGGTCGCCGCGGTAGAGGCCGGGCACTCGCAGGCGGACGTGGCGACCGTGCCGGGCCTCACCGACATCGGTGTGGCGGTGAGCGGATGTGTTACGCCGTAACGGTTCCACGGGGTGGAAGGCCGGTAAGCGGTTCCGGCGTCCGGGTGAACGGAAAGCCCTCGATTCGAAGGAGGAGTGTCCGGGTCCGGCGGGCGGTGCTGGGCACGTTCCCGACCAGGTGGCGTCACCCGGCCCGGTGTGGACCGTCCGCAGGCCCGCCAACTGGTCCGGAGCTGGTTCGGGATCGGCTTGACGCAGGTCACGATGGGTAGATGCCTGCGTTCGTGAGGGTTATCGCCGCGGAACCGATGCGCCGCGCGTACGAACAGAAGACGGCCGCGGTGGTCCGCTGGCCGGCCGAGGATTATCCGGCGATCGAGGCGAAGCCGACTGCCCGCAAGCCGTACGCAGATCCCTGACGAGATCCAGTTACACCATCAATGGGACGCTCCAGTGCCGTCGGATCGCTGTGTGTGTCAATCGACGTTCGGGTTGGTTTCGGCGAGTCGGTGTGGCGTGCCTGGTGCTGACCACCAGATGGAGCTGGCGGTGTCATCTGAATGGGAATGGTCCTGCCGCATGTCGTGGTCCTCGCCGGGATCGGGCAGTGTGGACCAGCGTCGGCGGTGTCGTGGGTCGCCGAGGGGGGGCAGGTGGTTGTCGCTGTCGGATCCGGTCCCTGGTTGGTGGTGGGCGTGTCGGTCGACGTGGGGGCTCGTATCGGCAAGTCGGTGTGGCGTGCCGGGCGTTGACCACCAGTTGTAGTTCCCGCCGAGGTCGGTCGGTGTGGACCAGTGTCGGCGGTGTCGTCGTATGTGGCCGAGGGGGGGCAGGTGGTTGTCGCTGTCGGATCCGGTCCCTGGTTGGTGGTGG
>CBIHNN010000091.1:0-19890 GCA_966211315.1 uncultured Micromonosporaceae bacterium
GGGCGGGGGGCGCGCCCCCGACGGTGTGGAGCAGGCGGTGTACCTGCAGACCGGGTACGCGGCCGTGGTCAATCAATTGGTGCGCGCCCAGGTGCCGACCATCGTGGGTCTGCTGTACATCGGTCAATGGCTCCACGCGGCTATCGTCAAACAGATGTTCAAGGGGCTGTCCCCGTGGTTGTCGCACGGTACCGCGCGGTATGGTTCGGAGTTCTTGCACACCATGAGTGGCCTGCTCCTGCGGTACCTGGACGAGTCAATGGCGGGGTTCAAGGAGATCGAGTCAGAGATCGAAACCCTGTTGGCTACGTACGGGAGGACGCTTGATCCCGCTGCTGCTGAGCACGCGCTGCGGGGATTGATGCCGACGTGGAGCAGGGCGATGCAAACACTGTCGGCGCTGTCGAACCTTGTGGGGATCAACAATCTTGGCGGGGTCCCGGTGCTCTTGCCCGCGCGGCTGTCCGGATCGACCGAGCTGAACCGGGAACCCCGCACCGCGACGGCGGCGACCGCCGGCACGGCGGCGATCTCCGGCACGGCGGCGATCTCCGGCACGGCGGCGATCTTCGGCACGGCGGCGATCTCCGGCACGGCGGTGGAATTCGACCGGGAGCGGCGGAGCCAGCGCGACATCGGCGAACGCTACGCTCGGCTTTTGCAGCGCCGCCTCGCCGCGCCGCTGGCCCGCACCGCACCCGGCCGGACCGAACGGGACAATCGCCTGGCCAGCGCCCCGCTCGACCAGCATGCGGCGGACGGGGAGGCGTTCTGGCGCCTGGTGTGGCGGCAGCCGGGGCACAGCGTCCGGGTGACCGACGACTCGCCGTACGGGCCGACGTACGTGGTGCGGGCGACGACAACGAGTACCCAACAGCTGTTCCAGGTCGAGGATCCGCGGCGTGGTGTGGCGACGACGGTATCGCCATCGCAGATCCGCCAAATCCTGAACCAACGGTACATGCAAACGGTACTGCTCCCGGTGAGGGAACTGCAGCCGCTCGTTGACCAGAACCCCGCTGCTGAGGCCTCCGTCGAGCCGGCCGCCGTCCACGTCACTGAGTCTGCCCGGCATCGTGGCCTGTTGCCCGAGGACTTCGAGGGCACGACTTACGGGCTGAGGATCATCAACGGGCTGCGGCGCGGTGAGGTCCTCATCGAACAGTTCGATCCCGATGTGCGCTCGGAGCTGGCGCGCACTGTCCTGGGACAGCAGAGAGAAAATCGGGCCAGATCCGAGTCACCCCCGGAGCTGCCCTCAGACGGGAGTGACTCGGACGGGGAGTGACTCGGACGAGGTCGGGTCACCGGACAGGGCGGATGCGCGTCGGAACGGACTGTGTCAAGGGACTGAGACCAACGGGAGCTTAAGGCTCCTCGGCCGGCCACGGCTCCTCGGCGCTCTCCTGGGCCGCCGGTACGGCGCCCGCGCCCGGTACGGTGGCCACCCAGGTGCGCCCCTCGGCCAGCAGGTCGAGCACCAGTTCGCGGTGGCCGTAACTCAGCAGCTGGAAGACGATCGCCTCGTGCACGGTCCCCGAGTCGGCGGACCTGGTGTCGAACATCTTGCGGATGTAGGTGAGCTGGGCTGTCTGCTTGACGCCCTGCGAGTGCTCCCACAGCGTGTAGTAGCCCTCGATGCGGGCCTTGAGGACGCGTTCCGGGATCCGGGCGATCATCGGCGCCACGACGTTGATCACCCACGCGGCGTCCTTCGAGGACGTCTGCCGGTCGATCTTGCCGTCGACCCAGCTGCGCAGCTTCCGGTACAGGACTCCCGGCCCGAAGTCCTTCGCGTGTCCACCGCGGCCCACGAACGTCACCTGGGAACGGATCACGATCGGCGCGGCCACCCCCGACGCGACCGACGCCCACCACCATTGGCCCGACGCCACGATCAGCATCGCGGCCGGGAACACCCCCGCCGCCATCGAGGCGTCCACCGACAGGCGCAGGACGACCCAGCCGGCCACGTCGCGGCGGGGTGCGGCACCGCGCTTGTTGTAGACCTCGATGTACGAGACCAGTACGCCGACTGCACCGGCCAGCACCGGACCGGCGATCGCCCCGTTCATGAGGAGTTCAGCAGCGGCATGCTCTGGTACGCGATGCGGCCACCCTGCCGTGCCACTCGTCGCAACGCCCCTTCGGCGGCCAGCTTGCCGAGGATTCTGGTGAGGATGCCGAGCGGCAGCATGGTCCGCCCACTGATCTCGGAGATCTCGTACGGCCGCCCGTCCTCCAGGGCAGCGGACACCAGCACCTTCAACGCCGTCTCCGGGACGGCGACGAGGTCGGGATCCTCGGAAGCCACGCAGGTCGCCGGCGGTTCCGCCGCGCGTTGCGCGGGGAGCTCCAGGACCCGTACGCCCGGCAACGTGTCCGTCACCAGGTCAGCCTCGTCGGCGCGCGTGCTGATGACGCACGCCGTGTCGGGCCACCGTTGCAGCCATCCGCGAAGCTGCCGGACCAGGTGCACCGCGTCGTACGCCTCGTCGAGCCCGTCCACGATGAGGACCACGGCACCGCGCCCGCTCCACTGCCGCAGGACGCGCGCGGGGATGCCGTACTTGCGTCTGATCTGCTGGGCGAGTCCCTCGTCGGGGTGTTCCCGCCCCCAGACCCTGGCTTCGATGAGGATGGGCACCCGGGACGTCGGGTCCTTGGCGTGCAGGAGGCGCGCTCCGTAGAAGTAGGCGATCTCGCGGAGCAGCGCGGTCTTGCCGGCACCCGGGGCACCGGTGACGAGCAGCGACGCCCTCGCGTCGAAGGCGCCCGCGAGGTCGATCCGCTGACCGCCGAACGCGCAGGGGTCCCGGCAACCGAAGTCGTTGCCGTCGATGATCGAGGCGTCGAACCCGGGCTGGTACGCGAGATCGCGCAGGATCATGGCGGCGACGACCCGCTCGGAGGCGCCCCCGGGTTCGGTGCGCCGCCAGACGTCGAAGAAGACCGCACCGATGATGACCAGCGTGGCCACCACGAGTCCGACGGTCTGCGCGGGCGCCCATCCTTCGGTCGCCAGATTGGTGAGTACGGCGAGGGTCACTGCGAGGACGGCACTGAACGCACCCGCCCCACAAGCGAGCCGTTGCTTGCCGCCGAAGATGTTCTCCATGACCACTTTCCGTGGCGGTAGGTCGCTCCGGGCTTGAGGGACGATTTTACCGCCGATCCCATCCGGGTAGGCAACACCGGTAACCCGGAGGAACCGGACGGTACGTCACCGGGTCAGACCGGCGGCCGGTAGAACACCACGAACAGCTCGGCCAGCGCGGCGAGCGCGAGAGCGGCGACGAGCGGCCACAGCCCACCCACCGCCGTGTACGTCACCACGAGCACCATCGCCACGGCCACCGCCACCCAGGCGATCATCATCAGCCGCTCACCCGACCAGAGCTTCACGAGTGCGCGCCTCGGCAGCCGCCGCGCCGTCCAGATGAGCAGCACGGCCAACCCCGTGCTACCCCAGACCCCAGCCCAGACCCGGGACGCGCCCGAACTGGCGAGGGTCATGAACGCGGTGAGCACCCCGCTGACGAGGGTGCTGGTGGCCGCCGCGCGGACGATCTCCCGCACTCGCCCCACGACCGTACGGCGATCCGGCGGCGCGATGGTGGGACGGCTCACCGGGGGCGGGGGTTCCTGCTCGCCGACCGGAACGGGCAGGGTGGCCGCCTCGGCGAGTTCCTCCAGGGCGCGCGCCCAGCGCCGCCGCTCGAGCCGGACCACGCCGACGTCGCGTTGCGCCTCGGCGAGGGTCTCGTCCAGTTCGAGGGCCTCGGCGTACGCGCGCTGGGCGAGGTCGAAGAGGTGCAGCCGGGCCGCGACGACACTGAGTACGAGGTGCGCCTCGGCGTCGGTCGGGACCAGGGTCACGCCGCGCCAGGCGGCGTCGAGGGCCTGCTGGCCGTTGCGGCTCTCGCTGAGCAGCGCCGCACCGGCCCGTTGCGCGTACGGGTCGGCGGGCCAGCGGACCAGCACGTCCGCGGCGAGCTGCGCCGCATCGGTGAAACGGCGCAGCTCGACCAGGGCCATCGCCCGCATGAGGATCGGTGGTGCCGAATCCGGATCGGCGGCCACGGCCCGTTCCGCTGCGCCGAGCGCCTCGGCTGGCTGGTCGGCGGCGAGGTGCAGCCGGGCGAGCGTGGTCAGCAGATCCTTGTCGGCGGGGGCGGCGGCCAGCCCTTCGGCCAGCTCGCCGGCCGCCTCGTCGTACCGGCCGAGGTCGGCGAGGAGCAGCGCGCGCTGCCGGTACTGCTCGGGGGTGACGGACTCGCTGGACACGCGCGTCAGCCTAGGACCTCGCGGCCAGCTCGGCAGGTGTCCGCCGGGCGGATGTCATTTGCCGAGGATCTTCTCCGGCGTCACCCGGCAGACGAGCCGTACGGCGTCGGGGGCGTCGAAGCCGTACGGCTCCCCGCGGTACTTGACCGACAGCTCGTCGATCAGCTCACGTCCGCCCTCTTCGGTCAGCGACACGGACCCGCTCACCGTGAAGTACGAGTACGGGTTCGCCGGGTCGAACGCGCAGATCGAGACCCGCGGGTCGCGCTCCATGTTCCGCGCCTTCTGCCGCCCGCGGACGGTGGAGAAGAACACGTCGTCACCATCACGCTTGGCCCACATCGTGGTCGAGTGCGGGGCGCCGTCCTTGCCCAGCGTGGTCAGAACCACGTACGTGGGGCCGTCGAGGAGCTTCTTGGCGGCATCGGGGAGAGTCGTCATGGGTCAACATTGTCCAGCGTTGTCGGTGCGAGCAGCGCGACGGCCGTGGCGGCGAGTCCTTCGCCACGGCCGGTGAGCCCGAGCCCGTCCGTGGTGGTGCCGGAGACGGTGACGGGAGCGCCCACCGCATCGGAGAGGACCTTCTGGGCCTCGTCGCGCCGGGTGCCGACCTTGGGCCGGTTACCGATGACCTGCACGGACACGTTCACGACGGCGTACCCGGCGGATCGGACGCGGCGGACCGTCTCGCCGAGCAGGACCACGCCGGCGGCGCCGGCCCACTGGCGTTCGGCGGTGCCGAAGTTGCTGCCGAGGTCGCCGAGGCCGGCGGCGGAGAGCAGCGCGTCGCAGGCGGCGTGCGCGGCTACGTCGGCGTCGGAGTGGCCGGCCAGACCGGTCTCGCCCGGCCAGAACAGCCCGGCCACCCAGCACGGCTGCCCTTCGGCGAACGCGTGAACGTCCGTCCCGATCCCGACTCTCACGTCAGCAACGCCTTGGCGACAGTCAGATCGATCGGACGGGTGATCTTCAGGGCGTGATCGGAGCCGGGCACGCATTGCACCGTACCGCCAGCCTTCTCGACGAGGCCGGCGTCGTCGGTCAGCGGGTCCATGGCGGCCTCGTGCGCCGCGACGAGCACGTCGCGCCGGAAACCCTGCGGGGTCTGCACAGCCCGCAGGACCCCGCGGTCGACGGTCCCGTGGACGACGCCGTCGTCACCTACCTGCTTGATCGTGTCCACGACCGGCAACACCGGGATGACGGCGTCCGCACCGTCGCGCACGGCGGCCGCCACACTTTCGACCAGGTCGGGCGGCGTCAGCGCTCGCGCGGCGTCATGCACCAGGACGATCGGACAATCCGCAGGTACGGCGTCCAACGCCCGCCGCACGGAGGACTGCCTGTCGGTGCCACCGGCCACCACGAGGATGCCGGATCCGAGCAGCTCACGAACCGCGTCGACGTCGTCCGGCGGGGCGGCGACGACGATCAGGCGGACCGACGGGGCGGCGGCAACCCGCCGTACGGCGTGGAGGAGCAACGGTTCACCGGCCAGCAGGCGCAGCGCTTTCGGGGCTCCGGGCCCCAGGCGTACCCCGGCTCCTGCCGCCGGAACGAGGACCGCGACGTCACCGCGCGGATTGAGCTGCGCGGTCACGTCGCGGTCCTACTCGTGGGGTGGTGCGGTTCGAGATGACGATCAGGCCTCGGTGAGCACCTTGTCGAGAAGGCTCTCCGCCTCGTCCTTGGTGCTCTTTTCGGCGAGAGCCACCTCGCCGACGAGGATGTCGCGGGCCTTGGCGAGCATCCGCTTCTCGCCCGCCGAGAGGCCGCGCTCCCGCTCGCGGCGCCAGAGGTCACGAACGACCTCGGCCACCTTCAGCGGGTTGCCCGAGGCCAGCTTCTCGAGATTCGCCTTGTACCGCCGCGACCAGTTGGTCGGCTCCTCGGTGTGCGGAGCGCGGAGGACGTCGAAGACCTTGCCCAGGCCCTCCTCGCCGACCACCTCGCGCACGCCGACGATCTCGGCGTTCTCAGCGGGCACTCGGACTGTCAGGTCTCCCTGAGCAACCCGGAGAACGAGATACTGCTTGGGCTCGCCCTTGATGAGCCTAGTCTCGATTGCCTCGATGAGTGCGGCCCCGTGGTGGGGGTAAACAACGGTCTCGCCGACACTGAACAACATAGGTTCGAAACCCCTTTCGCTGTGTCTAGGGTAACACGCTCCGGGGCGGATGTCCTACCTCGGCCGTCACTGTTAGTGCAGCTCAGAGGCCTTGTGAGAGGCCTTGCTCCTGCTTGACACGGAGCTCGCGAGATGCCTCGGTAACCGTAAGTGACCCTCCGCTCACCACTGAAACCAGCGAGTCGGAAGTTCCGGACCTGTGGAGATTGCGAGGTCCAGCGTATCGCTTAGGTCCATATCGGCCGCCTACTGGCGAACCGGCCCTCCGTGGGGGACGCTCAACGTGGATACCCCAATCGACGTCGTCATGAGCCGGAGGGGGGAAATGGGTAGCCCGGATGGCAACAGCAGCGGCTGGTCGCCCGATGGCGGCATGCCTGACAACCTCCCCGAACTTCCGGCCGAATGGCACATCGTCATCCCAGACGACGTGTCCGCGCTCGCCGGAGAGGTCGACGAGGTCCGCGCCGAACTACGCCGCGAACGCCGAAAGACCCGCTGGCGGTGGATCGCCGGACCACCGTCACGTACGCCTGAACTCCGCGCGCCACTGCTGATCATGGCGGTGGCGGTACTTGTCACGCTCGCCAGCCTGTTCACCGCCGCATGGCCAGGTGTCGTCCGTCCGCCGACCGTCCAGCGGACCGCCAACAGCTCCCCCGGTCGCGAACTGCCCGCCCTCGACCTCATCGGCCACGACGGACGCGCGGTCGCCCTGCGCAGCTTCCTGCCCGCGGTGATCCTGCTGGTGGACGGGTGCGACTGCGACGGGCTCGCCGCGGCCACCGCCGCCGCCGTCAGCTCGGGCACGTCCGTGCTCGCCGTCACCGCCGGACCAGCGCCGTCCGCCGCCTCGCCCGCGCCCATCCGGAATGTCGCGATCGTGCGCCTCCACGACCCGACCAGCCAGCTCCGCCAGCACTACCAGCTGCCCGCCCCGGACGGAACCGCCGCCGCCCTGCTGGTCCGCAAGGACGGCAGTGTCGTCCGGACCGTACAGCGGACCGCGTCGATCGAGGACCTCCGGCCCGACCTCGGCCGGCTGCGCACCTAGCCAACGCTACGCCGTTCCCGGGAACAGCTGCCAGCGGAAGACGACTCGGCCGCTGGATCGCGCCATGACGGTCAGGAGGAACGACTCGTTCAGCGTGACCTCGTGCCGTACGGCGGTGGGCTGGTCCGCGCACGGCACCATCAGCGGCGGCGACCCGGCGGCGCCGAACCGTACAACCACCTGACCGTTACCGGCGCACGCCAGCACGATCCGGTACCGGCCCGCCCCGACGTCCGGCGCCTCCTGCTCCAGGTTGTCGCCGCGCGACAGGACGATCGTCCGCGCGTCCAGCTGGGTCCGGTCGTCCGGGATCAACCGCTCGACCGCCCGTCGCCGATCGCGTACGCCCTCGCTGTCGCCCGTGTCCGGCTTCGCCTGGAACCACCACGCCGAACCGGCCGCGAGCAGGACCAGGGCGGTACCGTAGACCGCTACACCGGTCCATCGATCGCCCGCCATGCGGCGAACTGTACGGCGCAGGCTCAGAGCATCACCGCGGCTTCCAGGAGAGCGGCGTACAGGGTCAGGCCCGGGCCGAACGCGAGCATGACCACCCGGCGAGGCGGTACGGGTCGCCGGCGCAGCGCCTCCAGCACGAGCAGGACGGTCGGCGACGAGCAATTGCCGTACGCGGCGAGGGTCTCGATCGAGGCGTCCAGCGCACCCGGCGGCAGTTCCAGTTGTTCCTGCACGGTCGACAGGATCCGCGGGCCGCCCGGGTGCACCGCCCACCCGTCCACCGCCGCCCGGGTCAGACCATGCCGGGCGAGCAGGTCGTCCACCAGCGGACGGACGTGCAGAGCCAACACCTGCGGTACGCGCGGCGACAACCCCATCCGGAAGCCGGTGTCCGTCATCTCCCACGTCATGTGGTCGGCCGTCGAGACGTCCGTGAGGGCGGCGACCTCACGGACCGCGTACCCCGTGCAGTCACCGGGGGCGACCACGACGGCGGCCGCCGCGTCCGAGAACAGCGCATGGGCGACGATCTGCTGGGTGTCGGTACGCGCACCCGCCGGCTGGATGTGCAGGCTGGTCAGCTCGGCGCAGAGCAACAGCGCCGGCCTGCCGCGGGCGAGCGCGAAGTCGGTGACCGCGCCGAGCCCCGGCAACGCCGCGTAGCAGCCCATGTGGCCGACGAAGAGCCGCTGCACGGACGACGCCATGCCCATGTCGCGGGCCAGCAGGATGTCCAGTCCGGGCGTCGCGTAGCCGGTGCAGGAGCAGACCGCGAACAGGCCGATCTCGTCCGCGGCGGCGTTCGCGTCGGTCAGCGCCCGCGCCACCGCCTCCTTGCCCAACGGCATCGCCTCGAGCCGGTAGCGGCGCATCCGCCGTTCCGTCGACCAGCTCGACACGTCCTCCAGCAGTGGGCTGACCGCCGCCTGCCGGGTTCTCACACCCGAATTGGCGAAGATCCGCTCGGCGATGGCCCGCGCAGAACCGGCGTAGTGCCCGGCGAAGAAATCCCGCCAGAGGTCGTCCTGTGCCGCCTGCGGCGGCGTGGCGATGCCCAGCCCTGCGATGACCGCACCCACGTGTTCCGCCTCCCCAGGCCGTGCCGTCGAATCCCCTACCAGCGCGGCGCGAAACCGTCCGAGTCCGGATCGCCGCCGAGTGCCTCCACCCCCAGCCAATCCGCGCAGACGTCCGACGTGGCCGGTTGCAACGACCCCGCGCGGGCGTCCCGGTACAGCCGTTCGAGCGGGTTGCCGCGGCGCATCGCCGACGTCCCGGCCGCCTCCAGCATCGACGCCGACACCTCGGCCGCGGTCGTACCGGCGAGCAGCTTCGCCCGCCACACCCAGCGGTTGGTCTCCGCGTTGCCGGGTGCCTCGTCCACCCGGCGGGCCGCCTCGAACACGGCCAGTCGCGCCGCCGCCACCGCCGCGTCGGCCCGGCCGACCCGCGCCCGTACAGCCGGCAGGCCGGTCAGCTTCCGCTGCTGCAGGTGCGGCACGGCGGCGTCGACCGCCGCCTGCGCGACACCGACGTAGACGGCGGCATAGCTCGCGACCATCCAATGGGGGGACAGCTGCGCGACGACGAGCGCGAGTCCTTCCACGCCGCCGAGCAGCGCGTCGCGCCCCACCACCGCGTCGATGTGCAGGTCGTGCGAGCCGGTGGCGCGCATGCCGAGGGCATCCCAGGTCTTCTCCACCTCGATCCCGTTTCCCGCCGGGACGAGGAACTGGGAAACCCTCTCGCCGCTGCGGGCGGCCACCAGATACCCGTCTGCGTGGCCCGCGCCCGAACAGAACGTCTTCGCGCCCTTGACGTGCCAGCCCTCGTCGGCCTCCTCGTACCTCGTCGACATCTCAGACAGCCGGGAACCCGCGCCGCGTTCGCTCATCGCGACGGCGTACCACCGGCCGTCGGCCGCGCCCCTCAGGTACTCATCGCGGGCCCGCATCGCCTCGTCCGGCAGACCCAGGGCCTCGGCGAGCTCCGGGGTGACCCCGCCCAGGGCGCCCGTGACCGAGGCATGCATGTTGAACACCAGGGCGGTCGCGCCGTTGCCCCGGGCCAGTTCGTACGCCACCCGCGCATACGTGCCGAAGCCCGCGCCGAGCCCGCCCAGCTCCGCCGGCACCATCAACCCGAACAGACCCGCCGTGCGCAGATCCGCGAAGTCGTCCACCGGGAAGGCGCCTTCGGCGTCGTAGCCCGCGGCACGGGCGGCGAACCGGGGCGCCAGCCGCTGCGCCGCGGCGATCGGGTCAACCGGCACCTGGCTCCTCCTTGCGGCCCAGTCCCTGGTACAGGACGGCGGTCGAGCGGGTCGGCACCATCCGGCCCATCGGGTGCCCGGCCGACGAGCCGGTGGTCGGCCGCGACGGCAGAGCCAGCCAGCGCAGCAGCCCGGGGACCGTGGGCCGCAGCCCGCGCACGTGCAGCCGTACGCCGTGCCGGGCACAGAGCCTCGTCAGCGTGGCCGGGTCGACGAAGAGCCGGGGATCGTGGATGCCGGGCGGGACCTGCGGCAGGCGTTCACCGACCGTCACCACCACGAACCGGCCCAGCGCCGTCGCGTTGACCGTGTCGAGTACGAGCAGTCCGCCCGGCCGCAGCACCCGGCACAGTTCGGCGACGACCGCCCCGAGATCCGGTACGTGTTCCAGGATCTCCCCGGCGACGACCACGTCGGCCGTGCCGTCGGCCAGCGGCAGCGCGGCCACGTCGCCGGTGACCGCGTCGGCGCGCCGGGCGGCGGCCTGCTCCAGATTGGACCGTCGCAGGTCGACGGCCACGTGCCGGTAGCCCTTGCCCGCGAGGTGTGGGGCGAGGAGGCCGCCGCCGCAGCCGGCGTCCACGAGCACCGCGTCGGTGCGGACGGCCGCCGGGATCAGCCGGGCGCGGGCGGCCGCGATCCAGTGCAGGAGTTCGAAGGGGCCGCCGGGTCGCCACCACTCGCCGGCCAGGTCGTCGTACTGTGCGGGATCGTTTCGCGGGGCATAGTGCCGCGCCGATCGGTGTCGGGCCAGCGTCGCCATGGACCGAGCCTGGCACGCGCGGGGCGGAAGCACCACACTGCACATCATGTCCCGATCACTCGCCGGTCTGCTCCGGGCCGCCCACCCCGAACCCGGCGGCGCCGTCACGATCGCGTTGACGCTGCTCGCCGTCGGTGTGGGCCACCGCGGCTGGTCGCTGGTGGGCGTGGCGGCGGCGGTCGCGGCAACCCAGCTCTCGGTCGGCTGGGTCAACGACTGGCTGGATGCCGGTCGTGACGCCGTCGCCGGGCGGATCGACAAGCCGGTCGCCACCGGTGCCGTCAGCCGCCGGACCGTCGGCGTCGCGGGCCTCGTCTCGTCGTTGGTGATCCCGGTGCTGGGCATCCCGTTCGGCTGGGCGGCCACCGCCTGCATCACACTGATCGGCGTCTTCGCGTTGCTCTATGACTGGCCGCTGAAGTCGACCGCGTTCTCGGTGGTGCCGTACCTGGTCGCGTTCGGGCTACTGCCCGCGTTCGTCGTCCTGGCGCTGCCGTCGGGCGTACTCCCGCCGCCGTGGCTGGTCGCGGCGGGCGCCCTGCTCGGCGGCGGTGCCCACTTCGCGAACGTGCTCCCGGACCTCGCCGACGACGCCCGTACGGGCGTGCGCGGGCTTCCGCACCGGATGGGCGCCCGGTGGTCGCAGGTGGCTGCCGCCGTACTCCTGCTGGGAGCGACCGTCGCGCTGGTCCTCGGGCCGCCTGGGCCGCCGTCGTGGGCGGGCGTCGCGGCCGGCACTGCCGCCGTCGTGGTCCTGCCCCTCGGCTGGTACGCGTCGCGCCGGGCACTCGCCTCCGGTACGCGCCCGGTGGCCATGTTCCGGGCCGTGATCGTGGTCGCCCTCATCGATGTGGTGCTCCTCGTCACTGCCGGTACGGTGGCCTGATCAGGAGTTTTCACCCGTTCTGCGCATTGCGGCCCCCTCAGGAACGCACCGGCGGAGCAGGTAGGCGGGTCGGCGCGCAGGCGCGATCAGTGCCCTCTAGGCTGAAACCCGGCCTGCGCTACCCACCGATGGCCAACTCCCACGTTCGGGCTATTCGAGGAGGACCGACGTGACGCGCACGTTGGGCAACCGCCGCGCCGTCCTGGTGACGGGCATCGCCGCATTCGCCGCCGTTGCGTTCTCGGCCTGCAGCACCGGCCAGGTCGCCGAGACATCCAACAAGGTGCCGTCGGTGTACGGCATCAATAGCCAGAACTCGGACGCCTCCGTCCTGATCCGGAGCCTCGCCGTGGCGTACTCCACGGTCAAGGGGTACGCGGCCGGCGAGAACGCGCCTCTCGAGATTTCGCTGTACAACCAGTCCGAGAAGCCGGTGACGGTGACGATCTCCGCCGGCCAGAACGGTGGACCCGGCATCGTCGGCGCCCGTTCGGTCACGCTGAGCGCCGCCGCCGGCACCGCCCCGTCGCCCACCGGCGCTCTGGGTCCGAACGCCACCGCGCCCAACGCAGGCCTGCCCAGCGCGTCCGCTCCCGTCGTGGGACCGAACGCCATCGCGCCCAACGCAGGCGCGCCCAGCGCCTCTGCCCCGGTCGTGTCCCCCGCCGCCGCGCCCGGCGCATCAGCGGCCGCGACGCCCAGCACCGCCGCACCCGGTGCCGCGACGGGTGCCAGCGTGCAACCGGCCACCGTCACGCTCGCCCCGCTCGGCTCGGCGGTGTTCCGCCGGGGCGGATCCCGGGTGTTGCAGGTCGCCGGTCTCACCGGTGAGCTGCGGGCCGGGAACGCCGTCAGCCTGACCTTCTCGTTCGACAACGGCGCCGCGCCGCTGAGCCTCAACGCCCCCGTCGCCGTTCCGCTCCAGCCGGTCCCGCGCGGGTCGGCCGAGGTGGCGCCGCAGGAGCCCGCAGGTCACTGACGCGGAAAAGGTCATACCGAGGGGTTAACGTGACGTCCGTGACGTCACGAACCCCGACCGCCCGCACTCGCCCGGCCGTGCGCGAGCCACGCCCGGCTTACGAGTGCGATGCCTGCGGCCACCAGCCGCCCAAGTGGCTGGGTCGGTGCCCCGAGTGCGGCGAGTGGGGTTCGGTCGTCGAGTGTACGACCGGACCGCTGATCTCCGGCAAGGTCGTCACGTCGCGGCTCCCGTCCGAGCCGGCCCGTCCGATCGCCACGATCAGCGCCACCGCGGCCAAGGCGCGGCCCACCGGGGTCGGCGAGCTCGACCGCGTCCTCGGCGGCGGTCTCGTGCCGGGCGCGGTGGTCCTGCTCGCCGGCGAGCCCGGCGTCGGTAAGTCCACCCTGCTCCTCGACGTCGCCCAGCAGTGGGCCGCCACCACCGGCACGCCGTCGCTGGTGGTCAGCGGCGAGGAATCCGTCAACCAGGTACGCCTGCGCGCCGAACGCCTCGGCGCCCTGCATGAGCAGCTCTACCTCGCTGCCGAGAGCGATCTGGGAGCCGTGCTCGGCCATCTGGAAGCGGTCAAGCCGGGCCTGCTCGTCCTGGATTCGGTGCAGACGATCTCAACCCCGGGCACCGAGGGTGTGCCGGGCGGTGTGACACAGGTCCGCGCAGTGACCGCGGCGCTGGTCAGCGTCGCCAAGGAACGTGGCCTCGCCGTCGTCCTGGTCGGCCACGTGACGAAGGACGGGCAGGTCGCCGGCCCTCGCGTGCTCGAGCATCTGGTCGATGTCGTGCTGCACTTCGAGGGCGACAAGCACTCGTCGTTGCGGCTGATCCGCGGCGTGAAGAACCGGTTCGGCGCGGCCGACGAGGTGGGCTGCTTCGAGATGAGCGAGAGCGGTATCACCGGCCTGGCTGACCCGTCCGGCCTCTTCCTGACCCGGTACGCCGAACCCGTACCGGGCACCTGCGCGACCGTGGCGATGGAGGGGCGCCGGGCCTTGGTCACCGAGGTCCAGGCGCTGATCGGCGCGACGGTGGCGGGTTCTCCCCGGCGTACGGTCTCGGGGCTCGACTCGGCGCGGCTGGCCATGGTGCTGGCGGTGCTGCAGCGGCGCACGGAGCGGATGACGCTGCACGACAAAGAGGTCTTCGCCGCCACAGTCGGCGGAATCCGGGTCGTGGAGCCCGCCGCCGACTTGGCCGTGGCGCTCGCCGTGGCCTCGGGCGGGCTCAACCTGGCAATGGCGCCGACGCTGGTCGCGATCGGTGAGGTCGGCCTCACCGGCGAGGTGCGCCGGGTCGGGGCGGTGCCCCGGCGACTCGCCGAGGCCGTCCGGCTGGGTTTCCGTTTCGCCCTCGTCCCGCCTGGATGCGGGCCGGAATCGACCGGCGTAAAGCCAGAGAACATGCAGGTCAGGGAGGTCGGTGACGTACGGACGGCCCTGCAATGGGCGGCTCGGGCGTCGGCGGAATGACACCTCGATCATCATCGTTGTGCCTACCCTGGTCTCACGGTGTAGAGCCGTGGCCGAACCGGAACGCCGAACCGGGGCGCATGGTTCGTAGACTGTGCGAGTGCCGCTCGACCGTGAAGCCTCCCGAGCCGCCGGTGCCAGCCCTGCGGTGCGGACCGGCGCCAACGGCTCAACCCCAGGCCCGTTCCAGCCCGTGAGCTCGGTCGGAGGCAGTCCGGTGGGTTCGACACCCGGCAGTGGCAGTCCTGGCAGTGGCAGTGCTGGCGGCAGCACGACCGGTGACCCGCTGCGCGTCAATCTCGCTCTGATGGCGCCGGGTACCGCCCTGCGCGACGGCCTCGAACGCATTCTCCGCGGCCGTACGGGCGCGTTGATCGTGCTCGGCTACGACCCGGTGGTGGAGTCGATCTGCACCGGCGGCTTTCCGCTCGACGTCGAGTTCTCGGCGACCCGGCTCCGCGAGCTTTGCAAGATGGACGGCGCGGTGGTGCTGTCCAGCGACGGCACCCGCATCGTCCGGGCGGCCGTCCACCTCATGCCCGACCCGTCGATCCCGTCTGAGGAGTCCGGCACCCGGCACCGTACGGCCGAGCGGGTCGCGAAGCAGTCCGGCTACCCAGTGATCTCGGTCAGCCAGTCCATGCACATCATCGGCCTGTACGTGAACGGTCAACGGCATGTCCTGGACGACTCGGCGGCGATCCTGTCGCGGGCCAACCAGGCCCTCGCCACGCTGGAGCGCTACAAACTCCGCCTCGACGAGGTCTCCGGCACCCTCTCGGCGCTGGAGATCGAGGACCTGGTCACCGTACGCGACGCCGTGGCCGTGGTGCAGCGCCTCGAAATGGTGCGCCGGATCGCCGACGAGATCGCCGGCTACGTGGTCGAGCTCGGCACGGACGGCCGCCTCCTGGCCCTACAGCTCGACGAGCTGATGGCGGGCGTGGACGCCGACCGTACCCTCGTGATCCGCGACTACCTGCCGGGCAGCCGGAAGGCCCGCACGCTGGACGAGGCGCTCGTCGAGCTGGACCTGCTCTCGGCCACCGAACTCATCGACCTCGTCGCGGTGGCGAAGGCGATCGGTTATCCGGGTGCCTCGGACGCACTGGACGCGGCGGTGAGCCCTCGCGGGTTCCGGCTGCTCGCCAAGGTGCCGCGGCTACCCGGTTCGGTTGTGGACCGGTTGGTGGACCACTTCGGCAGCCTGCAACGGCTGCTGGGCGCCACGGTGGAGGATCTCCAGGCCGTCGACGGGGTGGGCGACGCCCGGGCCCGTGGCGTACGGGAGGGGCTGTCCCGCCTGGCTGAAGCCTCCATTCTCGAACGCTACGTCTGACCGCCGGAGGGAGTACGCCCTCCTGCTCGCGCCGTTTCGACGACGGCCACCCCGGCGTCCGGCGTAGTCTCGATCGATCACCGCGGCAGCGTCCGGGTTGACGGTGCCGTTATCACCGGTTTGTGTCAGTTGGTGAGCGTCAGCTTGATCGGGTCGCTGCGCTTGTCGCCGAGCCGGCCCATGACCTCATAGTCGCCGGCCTCGGGAAGAGGCCCGTTCGGGGAGCCGCTGACGCACTGGCTCGACTCGTGGCCGTTCCAGGTGACGAAGTATTCGCGTTCTTCGTCGGGCACGAACCGGTGTATATCCGGGGCAGCCTTGACGGCCCCGGCGCAGTCGTCGGAGGACCAGACGCGGGCGGCGCCCTGCTTGATGTAGATCTCCTGGACGTCGGCGCCGACGTCGCGTTCACACGTACGCGTCGACACGTTCTTGATCTTGAGGTTGATGTTGAGGCCCTGGCCGAGCTTGGCCGTCTGGGCCGCCGGAACGGGGAGAACCGACATCTCGAGATCGGTGCACACCGAACCGTTGACGTTCGCGCCCACGACCGGCCCGGCCAGCGGGTCCGCCGAGGACACCGGCGGCTTGGCGGGGCCACCGGCCCGTGGCGGCTTGTCCAGGAAGGACGAGTCAGCCGACGGGCTCGGCTGGACGGCACCGGCGCTCGGATCGGACACCTTCTGGCCGCTGCCGGCGCCGGTCGGCGTACCGAGGTTCTCGTCCCCACCGGAGCACGAGAAGGCGATGACGAGCACGACGAGGAGCAGGATGCCCAGCACCATGAGGCGTCGCCGCCAGTACACGGCGGGAGAGAGGGGGCCGACCGTCGCACGCATGATGCGCTCACCGTAACGCCGGGCACCCCAGCCCATGGTCACGACTCGCCGGGCGTACGCGACACAGGCTCGCAACCGGACAGCCTTACAGGTACGTCTTCCGCTGATAGATCGCATGGGCACCGGCCACCCGATCGAGGAACAGCAGCCCGGCACAGTGATCGATCTCGTGCTGTAGGGCCCGGGCCTCGAAGGCGTCCGTGGTGAGGCGGATCGGCTCTCCCGTACCGGGAAGGAAAGCCTCGACCACGACGCGACCGGCGCGTTTCACATCGCCGGTCAGGTCCGGTACGGACATGCAGCCCTCGCGGCCCGGCCGCCAGCGACTCGCCTCGACCACCTTGGCATTACAGAGAGCGAACGCACCGTGCACCGTGGATGCCTTCGGGTGGTCGGTGACGTCCACGCAGAAGACCTGCGCGCTGACGCCGACCTGCGGCGCGGCGAGCCCGACGCAGCCGGGGGAGACACGCATGGTGGCGATCAGATCGGCGGCGAGCTGCACGATGGCCGGGTCCGTCGGATCGACGTCGCGCCCGGCCTGGCCGAGCACCGGGTCGGGCGCGGTCACCACGGGCAGGACGTCGCCGTCGACGCCGAGATCGTTCACAGGAGGTCCGGCTCGGCGCGACGCAGGGTCACGTCGACGGCGAGGGTACGGGCGACCGCCGCGAGCCGTTCCGCCAGTTCGTCGGCGGCGCCGGGGGCGAGATCGACTTCGGCGACGAGCACGTAGAGCGACCCGGCGAGCCGGGTGGTCAGGTCGGTGATGTTGCCGCCCGCCGTGGCGACCTCGCGGGTCACGGCAGCGACGATGCCGAGCCGGTCGGCGCCGTGCACGCTGACCACGTACGGTTCCCCCGGCTTGCCGGCGTCGGTCTCGACGGTCACTTTCCGGACGGTGGCGAGCAGTCGGCCGTCCTCCGTCAGCGGGACGAGGGCGCGTTCGACGTCGGCGGCCTCGGGACCGTTGCACACCAATGTCATCGCGAAGTGCCCGCGCAGCCGGGTCATGGTCGAGTCGGTGAGGTTCGCACCCAGCCCCGCGAGGACCCCGGCCACATCGGCGACGATGCCGGGCCGGTCCTGGCCGATCACGGTGATCGCAAGCTCGTTCACCCTGGCAGTCTGCCATCCCCCACCGGCGTACCGGCCCGGTGGCGGCGCGTGTCAGGATCGTCGGGCGATGACTGACACGATGTTCGCCGACGTGGCGATCCAGTGGTACGACGCGAACGCCCGTGATCTGCCGTGGCGGGCACCCGGCACGACCGCGTGGGCGGTGCTGGTCAGCGAGGTGATGCTGCAGCAGACGCCGGTGGTCCGGGTGACACCCGCCTGGCTCGCCTGGATGGCCCGCTGGCCCACCCCGGCCCAGCTGGCCGCCGATCCACCGGCCGAGGCGATCCGGATGTGGGGGCGGCTCGGCTACCCCCGCCGGGCGCTTCGGCTGCACGCCTGCGCGACCGCGCTCGCCGAACGGCACGGTGGCGCCGTACCCGATGATCTGGACGCCCTGCTCGCGCTGCCCGGCGTCGGCGCCTACACGGCTCGGGCCGTCGCCACGTTCGCCTACGGACAACGCCACCCGGTCGTCGACACGAACGTGCGCCGCGTCGTCGCCCGCGCCGTCAACGGTGCCGCGGACGCGGGTCCGACGACGACCGCCACAGACCTGGTCGAGACCGCCGCGCTGCTTCCCGCGACCCCGCGGCGGGCAGCGCGCGCGTCCATCGCCTTCATGGAGATCGGCGCCGTCGTGTGCACGGCCCGCACACCGCGCTGCGCCGACTGCCCGTTCCAGGACGTCTGCGCGTGGCGCGCCGCCGGGAGCGTCCCGGCCACGGGCCCCAGCCGCAGACCGCAGGGGTACGCCGGAACGGATCGCCAGGTCAGAGGACTGCTGCTTGGGGTGCTCCGGGAGGCGACCGGCCCGGTCCCCCGCCAGCGCCTCGACGTGGTGTGGTCCGACGACGTCCAGCGTGCCCGGGCCCTCGCGGGTCTCGTCGCGGACGGCCTGGTCGAGCCGCTGGGCCACGACGCCGACTGGTTCGTCCTGGCCGGCGATCACCCATTCCCTTCGCAGGGGCCTTTCTAGACACTTCCTGTCGCGGCGAGTAGCTGCTCAAACTGCGGCCACGGGCCGACGGCGAACCCCCGGGTGGCGGCTGACAACGCGGAACGGCCCGGCTGCTGGCGCAGCCGGGCCGTTCTGTTTCAATGCCTACTCGTCGGCGGTGGTCGCACCGAGGTCGGCCGGAACTCCGTCGGGCACGGCCGCAGGGCGGTCGGCGCCGTTGAAGATCAGCTTGGACTTCTCGGTGTTCTCCGGGTCACCCTCGCAGTCCACGACGACGATCTGGCCGGGGCGCAGTTCGTTGAAGAGGATCTGCTCGGAGAGGGTGTCCTCCAGGTCGCGCTGAATGGTCCGGCGCAGCGGCCGGGCACCCAGCACCGGGTCGAAGCCCTTCTTCGCCAGGTACTTCTTGGCGTTGTCCGTCAGCTCGAGGCCCATGTCCTTGTTGCGGAGCTGGCCCTCGATGCGCGAGGTGAAGATGTCGACGATGTGCAGGATTTCGTCCTGCTGGAGCTGGTGGAAGACGATCGTGTCGTCGATGCGGTTGAGGAACTCAGGCCGGAAGTGCTGCTTGAGCTCGTCGTTGACCTTCTGCTTCATCCGGTCGTAGGTCGACTCGGTGTCCTCCGACGCCTGGAAGCCCAGCGAGACCGCCTTGGCGACGTCGCGGGTGCCCAGGTTCGTGGTCAGGATGATCACCGTGTTCTTGAAGTCCACGATGCGACCCTGTCCGTCGGTGAGCCGACCGTCCTCGAGGATCTGCAGCAGGGTGTTGAAGACGTCCGGGTGGGCCTTTTCGATCTCGTCGAACAGGACCACGGAGAACGGCTTCCGCCGCACCTTCTCGGTGAGCTGGCCGCCCTCGTCGTAGCCGACGTAGCCGGGAGGGGCACCGACGAGCCGGGACACCGTGTACCGGTCGTGGAACTCCGACATGTCGAGCTGGATGAGGGCGTCCTCCGAGCCGAAGAGGAACTCGGCGAGCGCTTTGGAGAGCTCGGTCTTACCGACGCCGGACGGGCCGGCGAAGATGAACGAGCCCGAGGGGCGCTTCGGGTCCTTGAGGCCTGCCCGCGTACGCCGGATCGCCTTGGAGACCGCCTTGACGGCGTCCTCCTGGCCGACGACCCGCTTGTGCAACTCGTCCTCCATGCGCAGCAACCGGGAGGTCTCCTCCTCGGTCAGCTTGTAGACCGGGATGCCGGTCCAGTTGCCGAGGACCTCGGCGATCTGCTCGTCGTCGACCTCGCTGACGACGTCGAGGTCGCCCGCCTTCCACTCCTTCTCCCGCTGCGCCTTCTGGCCCAGCAGCTGCTTCTCCTTGTCGCGCAGCTGCGCGGC
>CBIHNN010000092.1:0-19295 GCA_966211315.1 uncultured Micromonosporaceae bacterium
TCAGCTCCTCGTCACGCCGGGAGCGGGCACTGGCGGGGCGGGTCTTGGCCGCGTAGTAGGTCGACGGTGCGATCGGTGCCGGCGTGTCTTGCAACGCCCGCAGGACCGGCTGGGCACCGTGTTCGGCCTTCTGGGAGTCGACGAACTCCACCTTCATCGCGACGGACGGTCCAGCTCCGCCGCGAAGAAACTCGCTGCGGACTTCAGGATCCGGTTCGTCCGCCGCAGCTCACGGTTCCCTCGTTCCAGCGCGGCGATGCGTTCCGCGTCGCTGCGGGTCGCGCCAGACCGCGCGCCGGCGTCGGTCTCGGCCTGCTTCACCCAGGACCGTAACGCCTCGGGATGGACGCCGAGTTGGTCGGCGATCCGCCGGATCGCTCCCACCGCAGCAGCAGGGTCACGGCGGGCCTCGACAACCAGCCGGGTCGCGCGCTCACGCAGCTCGTCGGGGTACTTCTTCGGTGCGGGCACAGCTCAATTTCTCCCAGGTTTCGATGTCTCCATCAAACCCGGTGCGAGACAACCTGCGCCACCCCGGTAGCCTCGATGACGATGTCGGGCTTGATATGGGCGACGGCGTCGTCGAGGCCGCCGTGGTGGTACGTGGCGCCCAGATCGGCGACCAACTCAGGTTTGGGGCCGGCGGTGACGCGATCGAGCACGTGTACGTCGAGGCCCCGTTGCACCCCGAGCAGCGCGGCGAGCAGTCCGATCGGTCCGGCGCCGGTGACCAGGGCTGTTTTCGGTTCGAACCAGGCTCGGGACCCGACCTTCTCGACCTGTTCCCACGCCTTCGCGACGACGGCGGTGGGTTCCATGAGCATCCCGAGGTCGGTCAGGCGCGGGTCGAGTTTCACGGCGTAGTCCGCTTCGACGGTCCACGCTTGGCTGGCGTACCCGTCGAGTTGTTTGATGCCGCGTTCGGTATAGCTGCCGTTGCGGCACATGTCGAACTGCCCATGGCCGCAGGCGCCACACGGCACCGGGTCGGGGCGGCGTACCACTCCGACGACGAGGCCGTCGACGAGCAGGTCGATCTCCGCGGGTTGCGGTTCCGGCACATCGGTGACGGCGAGGGAGCCGGCCCTTCCTGGGATGACGGTGAGGGCACGCACGTCGATCCCTCCCTTCCGGCGCTGACGGTGAGGGGGTCACTGCCCGGGTCGTGGCCTGGTCGCGGGGTGGACACCGTTGAGATGCCGGGCGGTGTCGACAAGCCAGACGTGGGAGTACGCCCGCGGCAGCCCGTAGTCCTCGATCCGCAGCGCCACCATCCACCTCCGCCGTCGCGGTGCTTCTCTGACATCCGAGCCGGTACCCACGCATAGAACATGTATGCCTTGGGCATGAGATTTTCGTGACGAGCTCATCGCGCCGCGATCAAACTGTGGACGTCGACCTGGTCGAGGCGTTCCTGTCCGCCAGCCGGGCCCTGGTGGCGGTCGCGGCCCGGTCCCTCGCGGCCGGACATGTGGACATCACCCTGCCGCAGCATCGGGCGCTGGTGCTGCTCGCCTCCCGTGGGCGGCAGCGCGTCAGCGACCTCGCCGAGCTGCTCGGTGTCAACAGCTCCACCGCGACCCGGCACTGCGACCGGCTGCAACGCCGAGGGCTCGTGCAACGGGACCGGTCCACCGACGACCGGCGCTCCGTCTGCGTGTCGCTCACCGACGCCGGGCTGCGCGTCGTGGAACAGGTCACCCGGGCTCGGCGCCGGGAGATCACTGCGATCCTTCGGGCAATGCCCGCGCAGTCGCGCCAGCCGCTGCTGGCCGCGCTGCGCGGCTTCGCCGACGCCGCCGGGGAAGTCCCCGAACAGAGCTGGTCGCAGGGATGGGGCACCGAAGCGCCCGTCCCGGGTACGCCCACCCCTGATCCCCGATGAGGAGCCTGTCGTGAGCTCGCTACGCCCTCGGCATCACCGGCCTGGCGTTCATCTCCGGCTGACCGAAGGCAGGAGAAGGACGGGCAACAGCGTCGACGCCGAGCCATCAGCATCCCAAGCCGATGACGGGACCGGGGCGTTGCGACCGGCGCCCGTCCCTCACGAGAGTCGCCGCGGGCGCCTCGAATGGCAGGTGGCCGCTGCCACCGCCGACTCGGACGTGCTGATCGCCGCCCGCGACGGTGACCACAGCCGCCCGTGGGACCTCACCGAACGGGCGAATCCGCGCCGCATGAGCGAGTTGACCAACCCGACCGAGCGCCGACCGAACACCCTTGCCACGAGCAACGTCACGGTGCCGAGGCTGTGGGACCTGACCGCGCTCAGCCACCCGCGTGCACAACCGAGCCGCCGACGCGCCTGCGCCATCACTGGCAGGACCCCGACCATGCCGAGTGGAGCAGCTTCCACGTCGGGACTGCCGTACGAGAACACCTGTGCGTGATCGTGCCGGTTCGAACCTGGTTCGTTGCCTTCGTCGGCTAGAGGGGCGGGCGGTGCCGACGAGGACCATACTGTTTCTGACTTCGATGCCCGCCGGCGCGCGAGAGCCTGCCACCGAGGAACGTCTGACCGGCACGTATGCCGAACGGGTACCGCCTGTGCACTCGTCTGTTCCGAGGAGGACATTCTCATGGCAGTGCTGATTACCGACGAGGTGCCCGGCATGACGCAGGAGGCGTATGATCAGCTGCACGCCCTGCTGGACGCGCCCGGTCGCGCGGCCACCGGCTTCATCCTGCACGCTGCTGGGCCGATCGACGGTGGCTGGCAGATCACGGAGTTGTGGGAGTCGCAGCAGGAGCGCGACGCCTTCATCGAGAAGTACGTGACGCCGCTCGTACCGGCCGGCGCGCCGCTTCCGAATACGACGGTGCGTCAGATCGTCAGCTTCACGATCCGGTAGGGATTGCAACGTCGGGCGTTCGTGACGACGAGGTCACTACGAACGAAAGGGGACTCGTCGCTCTGCGGGCCGAGCCGCTGACACGACGCAGTGACACTCATGACATCGACCGCCCCCGGGGCGGCGGCGCGGGACCGAACCGTGGCCAGACCGTCGCCCACTACCAGTACAAGGGCGACAAGCCGTCAAACCCTGCCGATCAGACCCAGCACACGTACACGCCGAGCGGAAAACAGGAACCGCGGCCGGTACTGACGTGCCTTGGAGTTTCCGGACAGGTGGACCAGAGTAGAATTGGTCTGTCTGGAGAGGGAAATCCTTGGCACGCGCGAAGAGGACGTTCCCTCCCGGGTTTCGGGAAGAGGCAGTGAAGTTGGTGATCGAGGACGTCTCGTCCGGTCGCCACGGTCGCCCGCGAAATCGGAGTCGGAGAAGGAACACTCGGAACCTGGGTCGCCGCGTATCGGCGTGAGCACGCCGGTGAGGAACCCGCACTGAACGTCAGCGAGCGGGAACGGCTACGTCAGCCAGAACGCGAAGCCCGGGAACCTCGAATGGAGAACGAGTTCCTGAAAAGGCCGCCGCCTACTTCGCCAAGGATCACCGGTGAGTGACACGTACGAGTTCATCACCGCCTAGTACGCAGCCACCCTTACGCAGAACATGACCGAGGTACCACCCATCACGAAGATGCGCGTGTGGCTTGACGACCTCGATGGTCCCGGCGGCGAATACCGCGTCAGACGAGCGGGCGAACGTCGCGTCCCGGTCCCCGGAACAGGAACCCACATCATCCGTGCCACGGCCGGTCGCCATCACATGGGCGACGTCCTGCTGTCTCAGAGATTCTGCTTGACCGAGTGACGGGCGGCCCTGCGCCGGCCGGTCGCTCGGCACCGATGCATGCCACAGGCAATTGGATGCGTTGTCGGTATTGATGACGGATGCCCGGTGTCAGGAGTCTTGGTCGTTTGGACTTCCACGAAGATGCAGAACCGTCCGTGAAGCGGCGGCCCGGCCGATTATCGTTCGAACTGTGGGCGAATAGGGCTATCCGAACGAGGGGCTTCACGTGACCAACGCGGTGGTCGCTGATAACCATTGGGTCTTCTCATGGTGAGGTTCCGTGCGCGCGAAGCCGGCCCGCTGTCCTTCACCCGAACACCGCAGTGGCTGACTGCTCCGGCCGTGACGATCGCGCTCGCGGGCGTCGTCGTCGCGGTCGCCGCTCGAACCAGACTGCAGGTGACCCGTCCCCTGGGACGGCTGGTGATGGTGATCAACCGGCTGGCCGCCGGTGAACCCGAGGTCCGCGCCGACGCCGAGTCGGGCGCGGCCGTGGTTCGTCGGATGGCCCAGGCCATCAACACCCTCACCGACGAGGCCAGGACGGCCCGGGAAGTGGGGGCGGAACTGGCGCGTCTGAACGCCGCAGCCCGGCAAGTGGGCGTGCGGATCCGGGAGCATCTGACTGTCGAACCGGCCCTGGACGAGGCCGCTCGCGGCCTGGCCACCATGTTGGCGGCCGACTATGTGGTCATCCGGTGCGGCGAGCCGGACGGGGACAGCGCGACGGGATGCTGGCGCCGTCCGGACATCCCGGGTTCGCCCGACGTGCCGGCCGAGGCCGGCACCGACTGGGTACTGCACCGGCCGTCCGACCGGTGGTCGACCGACGACCTGCGCTCGGCCGGCCCGGCGCCGCTGCGGCCAGAGCAACGAGCCGCGCTGCTGGCCCTCGGTGCGGGGCCCGTCCTCGTGATTCCCATCGATGCCGGACCCCAGCTTTCGGGCGTGGCGACCCTGTGCCGCAGCGCCGTCGCGGGGCCGTGGAGCACACCCGAGATCGAAGTGGCGCACTCGGTGGTGGGCGGCCTCGGCCGCGGGTTGCTGCAGGCACAGCTCTACGAGCGAGAGCACGACGTGGTGGAGCGGCTGCAGCGGTTGGACGAGGCGAAAACGGAGTTCATGTGGACCATCTCGCACGAGTTGCGTACACCGCTCGCCAGCATCACCGGCTTCGTGGAGTCGCTACGCGACGGTGACGTCGGTCCCGTCGGCGAGAAGCAGGACAGGATGCTGGAGGTCATTCAGCGCAATGCCAAGCGGCTGCGGACCCTCATCGATGACATGCTGATGCTGTCTCGCGTCGAGGCCGAGCGGCTCCCCACCGAACGGCACTCGACCGACCTGGCGGAACTGATCCAGTCCGCGGTGGCGGCCATCGGCTCCGCCGCCAGCCGGGCCGGTGTGACGGTGGAGAGCCGGATTGACACTCACCTGCGTGCGCACCTGGACGCCGACCAGATCGACCGCATGGTGATGAATCTGCTGTCCAACGCGGTCAAGTTCACCCCTCCCGACGGTCGAGTGACGGTGACGGCCGTCAGAGAGGGTGACGACGTGGTGATCGCGGTCGCCGACACTGGGATCGGCGTGCCGGACGCCGACAAGGAGAACCTGTTCACGCGCTTCTTCCGCTGTAGTAACGCGGTGAGCCGGGTCATTCCGGGCACCGGGCTCGGGCTGGCCATCGTGCAGACGATCGTGGCCAACCACGATGGCGTCATCGACTTCACTTCGGCTGAAGGCCAGGGCACTACCGTGACGGTCCGCCTGCCCGCCTGAATACCGCACAGCACACCCGTGCTGCCGCGATTGGTACACGCGAGTCCATCGCGCGGGCGCGGGGCATTCGCGGGGAAGCGGGGCGTTGAGCACTCGTCAAGACTTGCGGATGAGAAGTCTTGATCAGGCGCAGCCCGCCACGTCTCGTTCGGCGGGCAGGAGATCGCGCCCGGTACGTTGGTGCTCCTCGACGTGTACGGCCAGCACCACGATCCGAGCCTGTGGGACGACCCGTACCGCTTCGATCCGCGACGTTTCCTCGGACGGCGGATCACCGCATTCGATCTGATTCCCCAGGGCGGCGGCGATCCGCGTACCGGGCATCGCTGCCGGGGGAGTGGCTCACCATCGCCGTATTGAAGGCGCTGGTGCAGCGCCTGGCCGTCGCCGACCATGACGTGCCGGAGCAGGATCTCCGCATCTCGCTGCGCCGGATCCCCGCCCGGGTGGCCAGCGGTTCCGGTGAGCTGAGCCGGCCGTGCACCACTCTGCTGGACGCGACTCCGGACGACCTTTACCAGACGTGCCCGGTCTCTGCCGCGGGGCGGCCTGGCCGCGGTGTGCTCATCCGCCCGGGGGCGCGGCGTCCAGCGGCGGTTCCCCGTCGGACGGCGGGGCATCGTCCGGTTCCCGGAACTGCGGAGCGTCGTCGCGGTTCGCGGCCTTGTTGAGGCCGGCGTTGCTGCTGCCGTGAATCGGGGTATCGGCGGTGGGCGCCTCTTCGGTCGTGAACGTACCGGTTTCGGGATAGCCGGTGATGTGCTGGTCGGTGCTGCTGCCGGCGTCGATGGTCGAGTCGTCGTCGCTGCTACCCGTGCGGGCGGTGCTGCTCATCGGGCCGTTCCCTCCGTCGTCAAGCTCGTCCGTCGTCAATCGCGGGTGAATCAGCGGGTACGCGCGGGTCAGGTCTGCAGCGGAATGCGCCACCACACCGCCCGGGTCTCCCGGTCGGCACGCCGACGCACGAGCAGGAGCCAGCCGATGCCGATGACCGAGACGAGCGCCAGGCCGCCCCAGGAGAGCGCGGTGAACAGGTTCGCCTGTGCCGCGGTCTGCTGTGGTTCACTGCCCTGCTCGAGCAGCCGGTACTGGTCCGGCGTACCGGTCAGCGCGAACGTGACGAACAGGGCGATGGTGTGCATGGAGTCCCACAGCGCGTGCAGCAGCGACACGCCCAGGTACGCCATGAGCAGCCGGCCGGTGAGGGCGAAGTGGCGCCGGCCGCTGGCCGCGAACAGCACGCCGCCGAGGATGGCCGTCCACAGCCCGTGCCCCACTGGTGCGAGCAGGCCGCGCAGCAGCTCCGTCTGCACCAGTTGCATCAGCGACAAGCCGCGCTCGGTGAACAGCGCGGTGAACGCGTACCCGGCCGACTCGAACGCGGCGAACCCGAAACCGACCGCCGCGCCGAGGATCATTCCGTCGCGGGCGTACTTGTGGGCGAGTCTGCGAGTCAGCACCGCCAGGGCGACGAGTTTGGCGGCCTCCTCGATGAGTCCCACCCCGACGAAGAGCGCGGGGGAGGAGTTCAGCAGGTACGACTCCAGCACCGACGCGGCGAGCACACCCAGGACGCCACCCGTGACGAACGTACTGAACAGCAGCTCCGCGGTCACTTCGCCACTGTGCCGGCGGCCGAACGCCCACACGACGAACGTCACCGGGACCAGGAAGCTACCGAGCAGGACCAGCGTGGGGACGAGGTTCGGGTTGGCGGTCAGGAACGTGACCACGACGGTCAACGCCCACAGCGCGAAGCCGGTGAGGAAGACCCGCAGCCACGTCCGCCGGTGTCCCGGACGTCTGGACGTGGTCCCGGTTTCAGCGGTCGTGGTCTGGTACATGACGACTCCCCTGCCTCAGTTGGACCCCGGTTTACCCCCGATCAAGCCCCTCGATGCATGGTGTCGCCCCGAATCGTGTCGCCGTCGGGTGTGCCTATCCACCCAGGGGCCGGGCACCGTGCACCTGCTCAACGGGCTGTACGACACCAGGCTCGACTCGAAGTCGGTAGTGGCAATCGTCGGGCAGCAGGTGTCGACGGTGCTGGGCAGCGCGTTCCAGCAGGAAATCGACCTGGTCCGCCTCTTCGGTGACGTGTGCGCGCAGTTCGTGCAGCCTGCGCACACCCCCGAGTAGGTGCCGATGCTCGTCGACAAGATGTTCCGTATCGCTATCGCCACCCGCAGCCCCACTTGCGTGGTGCTGCCGCACGACGTGCAGATGGCACCCGCGCCCCGACCCCGAGGCACAGCAGCGCGGCGTGCTGCAGACCAGTCCCCGACTGCGCACGCCGCGCGTCGTTCCGCACGAGCACGACGTCCACGCTGCCGCCGACGTGCTCGCCGCGGGGGAGCGGGTCGTCATTCTCGTCGGCCAGGGCGCGTACGGGGCCGCCGAAGAGATCGTTGAGCTGGTCGACCGGCTCGGCGCCGGCGTCGTCGCGTCACTGCTCGGCATGCCGGTCCTGGACGAGCGCCTGCCGTTCGACACCGGAGTGATGGGGCATCTGGACTCCACGGCGAGCGCCGAGGTGATGACCGGCTGCGACACGCTGCTGTCGGTCGGTACCAACGACCCGTCGACGGAATTTGGTGGCCGCCGGGTCGCCGATCACGGGCCGAGGCGTCGTTGCAGGTCGGCGTACGCGATCGCACCGTCGAGGAATCCGAGGGTGCCGGAGTCGAGCAGTTCCCGGCCGGCACGCTCCAACGTGCTGAGCGCGGCTCGGGCGAGGCTGCCGCCCAGGCTGACTCGCTTGACGCCCAGGGTGAAGAGTGTGGGCGCGTCGATGGTGTTCGCCAGCCCGGCCACCACGTTAAGCGGGCCCGGGATGGCCGCGGCGAGCCGCCGGATCGTGTCCTCGTCGACGACGCCGGGCACGAAGACGCAATCGGCTCCCGCTTCGACATACCGGACCGCCCGCTCGACCGTCTCGGCGAACACGTCGCCGGTCGTGCCGGCGAAGTAGGTGTCAGTGCGGGCGTTCAGCACGAAGGTACCGCTGGGCGCCGCGGCCCGGGCCGCCGCCAGGCGGTCGACGGCCTCATCGATGGCGAACAGCCCGCCCCGGCCGGCGTCCTCGAGGTTGCCGCCCACCGCCCCGAGATCCACCGCCCGGGCCACGGTACGGCCGACGTCGTCCGGGGTGTCGCCGTACCCGGCTTCGAGGTCCGCGGTCACCGGAACGCCGACCGCAGCCACGATGCGACCGACATGCTCGAGCATCCTGTCGCGGTCCAGCGATTCCCCGTCCGGAACTCCGCAGGACCAGGCGATGCCCGCGCTGGTCGTGGCAATGGCCGGGAAGCCGACCTGCTCGAGGATCCGGGCGGACCCGGCGTCCCAGGCGTTGGGGAGCACAAATCCGGGACCCGCGTGCAGGGCAAGGAGGGCGGCCGCCTTGTCGGTCGAACGTACGGTGGTCACGAGCCCACCACCCCGACGCCGGTGTGCGATACATCGCCGGAGACCGGGACGCACCCGGATTCCCCGTCGAGAAAGACCTCGGCCAGGGCCGGCCGCGATGCGGGTGCGGTGTCCATTGCTGCCCCGTCGTACGACAGCGAGTCGTCCAGTTCTCCGGTAAGCACGAACCCATGATCGGCGATGCCGGCCTCTCGCGACACCCCGCGCACGATCATGCCGCCACTCGTGCGCGACGCCCGTCATCGTCACCTCTCGTGATCGTCCGGGTGGCCTCGCTACGGGTCCTCGCATCGGACACCGGCGCTTGTCATCTCTCCGTCGCGGACGAGTTACCGGATCGCTGATCGCTGCTGCCGGTGAGCCGGATCGGGACTATTTCTTTCGGGCCGGTGTACTGTGCCGCCGGTGCTCCGGAGTCTGGGGAGCGAGGAATCGTTGCAGACTCAGCATGAGGAGAGCGGCCGCGGAGAAGGCTCCGCCGCCGGCCAGGATTGCCGTCGGTGGCTCCATCCCGCCGAGCCAGGAGAGCAGCCCGGCGGTGATACCTACGAGGGTCGCGGCAAGCAGGATGTAGGCCAGCCAGAGTGGCCGAAGATCGGGACTGTCGCGCACGGTGGCGCCTTTCTAGACGCACCCCGGGCGAGGGGTGCGCAGCGTCGAGAGAACAGCTGCCGGGATCGCGCCGTCCAGTGCGTGCGTCCCCTCTGGCTGCGGTTTGGGCGGACAAGCGCAGAGGACGACTGTGGGATGACCATGCAGAGTCACCACAGCCGAATCTGCTACTCAAGTCTGCTCTTTACCGGACGGAAGGGGCACTGAGCCCATCGCTATATGCGTAATTGCGCAAACAAGGCACCCGGCTGCACCCGGGTGCCTTAGCGCCCTCGGCCGTCCGCCCAAACAGACAACTCAGGATGCCCGCAGATGTCTCCACGGGTTCGCTTCGCGAAGTAGAGCATGGATACGCTCTCGGCCGCCAGGGACCGCCCTGTCATATTGCGAATCGCGGAAAGTCGACCGCCACGCCTAATCAATCGTCGCGCTGAGCTGCGAACGCTGATCCCCCGTCTTTGCACGCCGAGACCGATATTCGCCAGCGGCTCCGCGGACACGAGAAGATGCGGCGAACACACGTACTAAATTCGCCGCGATTCCTGCTCGTCCTCGGTGAGATCGAGTTCCAGGTGTTTGTCCGGCTGGTCCTTGCGCGTGTCCGGGTTACTTTGCGAGTGGCCTTGCGAGGTGTCCACCTCGGCCTGTGAACGTTCGTGGCGGCCGGGCGTGGGTAGGCATCGAGGGTGATGCCCAAACTCCTGGCGTGATTCGATCTTCCCGTGCGGCCCGGCGGGCCGGAGGGAGCCGCGCCGGCTCGCCATCGCCGGCATGTGTCGCCTGGCCGACCGCGCAGGTCTTCGTGCGTTTGTCGGACGAGGAGTTTGCGCAGGTCGAGGCTGCGGCAGGGCTGGCCGGGCTGACGCCGACCGGGTACGCCGGGGAGGTCACGTCGCCGCGGCTCGCGCGGCGGCCGGCGCTGCCGGGTACGGAACGCGGCCTGAGCTGGCGGCTTTGCAGCGTGAGCTGTTCGCCGTCCGGACCGCGCTGGGTCGGTACGGTGGTCGCGATTGATGCCGATCGGTGTGCCGCGGCGGTCGCCCATCTGGACGAGCTCGTCGATGACGGGGGAGAACCCAGGCCATCAGCGGGGCGGTAATGGCCGCCCATGGGGATCATTCACTGGCCGCGGAACACCCGGCTGCGGGAACCTAAGCTTGGGCCGTGCCCTTGACTGCGAAGGACGTTGACCGGTTCGAGGCCTTCAGGCCGCGTCTGGAGGCCATCGCCTATCGCCTCCTTGGCTCTGCGGGGGAGGCCGAGGACGCCGTGCAGGAGACGTTCCTGCGCTGGCATGCCGCCGATGTCGACCGCATCGAGGTTCCCGAGGCGTGGCTGACGAGGGTCCTCACCAACCTGTGCCTCAACCAGCTCGCCTCCGCGCGGGCGCGCCGCGAGACGTATGTGGGCCAATGGCTTCCCGAGCCGCTGCTCGCCGGGGATCCGATGCTCGGCCCGGCCGACACCGCTGAGCAGCGCGAATCGGTCTCCTACGCGATCCTCACCCTGATGGAACGTCTGACACCCAACGAGCGGGCGGTGTACGTCCTGCGGGAGGCCTTCGACTACCCGCACCGGGAGATCGCGGAGATCCTCGACCTGACCGAGACCGCCAGCCAGCAGATCTTCCACCGCGCCAAGAAGAACCTCGCCGAGGGCAAGGCCCGCATCGAGATCGACGAGGCCGCCGCTCAACGGATCGTCGAGGAGTTCCTCGCGGCCGCCACCAGTGGCCGGACCGAGGCGCTCGTGCGCATGCTCACCGACGACGCCGTCTCGATCGGGGACGGCGGCGGGAAGGTCCCGGCCCGCGCCACGCCGTTCGAGGGTGCCGTCGCGGTCGCGAGGTTCCTGCGGGGCCTGTTCAAACCCGGCGAGGCCAAGCGTGCCGCGGCCGGTGGCAGGCCCGAGGTGTATGCGTGGACCGCCAACGGCGACCCCGCCGTCGTGGCGGTTGTGGACGGCCGGGTCGTCGGCGTCATGTGCCTGGAGGTCACGGCCGAGGGCATCGCCGCGTTCCGCAACCAGGTCAATCCCGACAAGCTCGAACGCGCGACTGCGCTGTGGGCGGCCGCCGAGCACCGGAAGTCCCTGTTCACCGCCTTCTGACGATCATGTGAGGTGCTTCACACCGCGTTCCTGTCAGCAATCGCGGGGCTGCCCGGTTCAGGCAGTGAACGCAAGCGAGACGGGAGTACGGAACATGCCGCACCGCATCATCGTCCTCGGAGCTGGATACGCTGGAGCCATTGCCGCCGGGCGCCTCGCCAAGCGGCTGCGCCGCGAGGACGTCGCCATCACCCTGGTCAACGCCGAGCCCGACTTCGTGGAACGCGTGCGTATGCACCAGTTGGCGGTCGGTCAGGACCTCAAGTCCCGGCCCTTGCGTCAGATGTTCGCCGGCACCGGCGTCGAACTGCGGCTCGCGAAAGTCACCGGCGTCGACGTGTACCGCAAGACCGTCACCGTCATCGACGCGAACGGCACCGAAGAACTCGCCTACGACACGCTGGTCTACGCCCTCGGCAGCGGCTGGAACATCCACGGCGTCCCCGGCGCCGCCGAGCACGCCTACGAGATCGCAAGCCGTCCCGGAGCGCTACGGTTGCGCGAGTGCCTGGCCCGGCTCGCCGCCGGGCAATCTGTGGTCGTCGTGGGCGCCGGCCTGACCGGCCTGGAGGCCGCGGCCGAGATCGCGGCCGCCCGCCCGGACCTCGACGTCGTCCTGGCCGCCCGCAGCGGTTTGGGCGACTGGCTCTCGCCCAAGGGCCGCCAGCATCTGCGGAAGGTCTTCCACAAGCTCGGAATCACCGTACACGCGCATGCCGCCGTCACCCGCGTCGAAGCGGACCGGGTCACCACTGCCGACGGTAGGACCATCCCCGCCGCAGTCACGGTGTGGACCACCGGCTTCGCGGTCCACACCATCGCGAAGGCAACCGCACTGGAGGTCACTGGCACCGGCCAAGTCGTGGTCGACGGGACCATGCGCTCGGTCTCGCACCCCGATGTGTACGCCATCGGCGACGCCGCTTTCGCGATGGGTCCAAGCGGTAGACCGCTGCGGATGTCGTGCGCCTCGGGCACCCCCATGGCGTGGCAGGCCGCCGACGCCATCGCCGCGCGGCTGACCGGCGGAAAGCTACCGAACGTGCCGCTGAGCTACGTCAATCAGTGCATTTCACTAGGCCGCAAGGAGGGCCTGATCCAATACGTCACCGCCGACGACCGTGCCGTGCCGGCGGTCCTGACCGGGCGGCTCGCCGCCGTCTACAAGGAGCTGGTCTGCAAAGGCGCCGTCTGGGGCGTCGCCAACCCGACGCTCGGGCTACCGACCCGGCGCCGCCGTGTCACCCGAGAGGGGGATGCGGCAGGCTCCGCCATCCAGCCGGTGGCCTAGCCAAGACGCCTGGCGGACGGGCATGTCGGCCGACGCTGTGCAAGATCGGCGCCGCGAATCCCTCGAGGTTGGTGTCGAGCAACAACTGCAGGGTGATGCCGCTCATCGGCCGGTCTGCTGAGAGCCTTGCGCAGGAACATCGCCAGGGACACCGCTGCCGGGCCGCGGTGATGCGCCGCACGGCCTTAAAATCGGTGTTGGCATACTCCCGGGCTGCGGTGGTCATCCGGCTCCGAGCGTCTGGATTTCGGCAGCACGTTGGTCATGAACGTTGACCAGGTCTCCGCAGCCTTCGCGGTGGCCGCTACAGAGGACCAGTCACCGTGCGCTCCAGGCGCGGTCAGCCCGCCGCTGTGAGGTGTGCCCTTGCCGACGGTGCGCATGATCCGATCAAGGTACCGGTTCCGCATGATCCGCCGGCGCCGTGGCCGGGCCATGATCCGTTCGCCAGCTGGTAGTCCGACCGCGATTGTGGAAGGTGTGCCTGCTTGTCGCTCGCCGACACTGACGAAAGGAGCGATCACCATGCAACCGACCGAGATCACCGAGATTCTGAACCGACCGATCAGCCAGGAGCTGCTGGCGCGCGACCTGACCCGCCTGGCCTACGTCGCCAAGGACGGCACACCGCGCAGTATCCCGATCGCGTTCACCTGGAACGGCTCGGAGATCGTCATGTGCACGACGAAGAACGCGCCGAAACTACCCGCGCTGCGCAAGAATCCGATGGTTGCCCTGACCATCGACACCGAGGTCCACCCGCCGAAGATCCTGCTCATCCGCGGACGGGCCGAGCTGGACGTCGTCGACGGCATCCCGGACGAGTACCTCCGGATGAACAGCAGCTACGAGATGACACCCGAGCAGCGCATCGAGTGGGAGGCCGAGGTCCGCTCGCTCTACGACGGCATGGTCCGGATCGTCGTCACCCCGACCTGGGCGAAACTCATCGACTTCGAAACCACCCTCCCCACCGCAGTCGAGGAGCTGATGCGGCAACGGGCCGAACGTCAGCACGCCTGAGGTCATGCGCCAGGATTTCTCCTGCCGCGCATAAATAAGACCGGCACCGCCGCCTTCTTCGGTGTCCCGCAGGAGGCGACGGCGCGTTCCACTCCGATGCCGTAGCTGCCCATGAGGACCGGCACCCTGCTGCCGTTCGGGTCGAGGACGGTGGCGCCGAGCGCTTCGCCGTACCGGGTGCCGAGTTTGAAGATGTGCCCGACCTCGATCGCCTGCCGCGCCTGCAACCCGGTCCTGCACCGTACGCATGGCTCTCCGGCCTGTACCTCGCGCAGGTCGGCCCACCGTCCGACGGCGACGTGCGAGTCGAGGTCGACGCCGCGTAGGTGCACCCCGTCGGTGTTGGCGCCGGTGAACACGTTGCGCCGCTCCACGAAGCGCCTCGTCGGCCAGCACCGGCCGGTGGTGGACACCAAGATCAGCCGTTAATCTGACAGGCCTCGATCCGGGTGTTGATGATCTGCCCGCCCTCGGCTCAGCTGGAACTGGTTGAGGTATCCACGCAGTTGGGTTGCCGTACCGGCGAGATCCTCCGCGGCCTTGCCGGTCGCACCGGCCCCGGTCGAGGCCCGGTCCGCCTCCACCGCGACCTGGTCCGCGGCCTTGGCGATCTGGCTGGACGCGGTGACCACGCCGCTGAGGCTGCGGCTCATCTCGTTGGTGGTGGCGGTCTGTTCCTCGACGGCCGAGGCGATGGTGGCCTGGATGTCGTTGATCCGCCCGATCACCTGGGTGATGCGCTCGATGGCGGCGACCGCGGCGCCGGTGTCGGTCTGGAGAGCCTCGACCCGCTGGATGATGTCCCCGGTCGCCGTCGCGGTCGCCTGGGCGAGATTCTTGACCTCGTTGGCGACCACGGCGAAGCCCTTGCCGGACTCTCCGGCGCGGGCCGCCTCGATGGTCGCGTTGAGCGCGAGCAGGTTGGTCTGTTCGGCGATCGTGGTGATCAACCGCACCACGTCGCCGATCTCCTGCGAGCTGCGCCCGAGCCGGGTCACGGTCTCGTGCGTGGCGTCGGCCGCGCCGACGGCCTCACCGGCTACCCGCGCGGCCTCGACGGAGCCGAGTGCGATCTCCCGGATCGCGGCGGACATCTGTTCGGTACCGGCGGCGACCGTGCTCACCTCCGACGACACCTCACCCGCCCCGCCGCCCAGCGCGGCGGCCTGCTCCGCGGTACGCGCGGCGGCCTCCAGAAGCCTGTTGTTGACCTCGCTCAGCTCCCCCGAGCACCGGGACACGTCGCCGGCACTGCCGGCCAGGCCGTGTAGGAGGGCACGGATGCGGTCCATGGCGTGGTTCAGCGCCGAGGCCATCTTGCCGATCTCGTCGCGGGAGGAGGCGGCCACCCGGGCGGTGAGGTCGCCCTGGGACACCCTGCTCAGCGCGCTGACCATCCCGTCCAGCGCCCGGGTAGCCGAGCGCCAGAAGCCGGCCATCAGGTACGCCGCGGCCAGGAAGGCCGCCAATCCGAAGGCGACGACCTGGTTCTGTTTGCTGGACAAGCTGTCGGAGCGGGCGGCGAGCAGGGTGTCCAGGACGGGTACCAGGGCGTGCATCATCGCCGTCACGCGCTGCGTGGCGGCGGCCATCACCGCCGCGTCGATGGTCACTGGGGCGCCGACGGCCGCCGCCTGCCGCAACCCGTCGCCGATCGAGTGGGCCAACGCGACGAGTTCCTTGACCGGCTGCTCCTGGGCCTTCAGCGTGGCGTTCGCGGTGGCCCCGATGGCTTTGGTCATCCCGTCGGACAACGCGGCCAGGTTCGGCGCCACCTGTGCGTAGTTCACCGCGAGGTCGACCAGGTTCGGCCGAGCGGTGATCACCTTTGAGTCGGTGGCCACCAGTGCCGCGTCAGTACCCCGCAGCATCAGGTCCAGCACCACCGGCAGCCGGAAGACCAGCGCGTCCATGACATAGTACGAGTCCAGGTCCGGGTCGAGTGTCAGATTCGACTCGTCGGAGACCTTCGAGATCAGCGCGAGAATGTCGTCGATCGCGGTGTTCCAGGTGTCCAGGGCACCCTCGGCCGAGGTGGCCACGGCATTCTGTACCGCGGTCCGGACATCGCGCCAGCTGTCGGAGACGCCGAGGGCGCGCCCCGCCGTACCGTCCAGGTCGTTCAGCGCGGCCACCGCGTCGTTCAGCTTGGCGCCTGCCCGGTCGGCACCGTTGGCCAGTCGGTCCCGCGCGTCCATCGCGTGCAGCGCCACCTCGAGCAGTGGCCCCAGGTATTGCACGCCGAGGCGCTCTCGGTCGGTGAAGGCGATCTGGCCGCGCTGTGCGTCAACGTAGGCCCAGGACACGACGCCCAGCGGCAGCGCCATCACGAGCGCGAGTACCACGATCTTCCGGGCGTACGACATCCGGTCCAGTACTGCCGTAGCTGGGCTGAGCACGCTTGCCATGCCGGTCCCCCTCGTCGTCTGACTCGTCGTCATCGGCGCTCCCGCTGGCCTGCCAGGTGTAGAACGCCGAAGCGCATGGCACGGAAGGACGTGCAGATCTTGGAGGCCGGCACCGGTCGATCCAACAGATCGCTACCGTAGGCATCTCCGTCGCGTGGCCCGGCCACGACGAGATGCCGGGCCGGTCAGTGGCCGTCACAGTCCTTGCCGAAGGATACGTGAGTGATCATCAGCGTATGTCCTCAACGACGTCGAAACGTTGGTGCTGGTAGAGCGTGTCAGCACGCCAGGAGCTGCTGTTCGTGCGGACGGGGATGAGAGAGCACCGTCGCCTCACCGTCGTAGCGGTGGGTGAAACCGGAGGCGGCCCACCGGCGCAACGCCATGACGTCCGACCGGACGACGCGAAGGGATGGTATGGAGATGTATGACGTGGAGGCGCTGCGGCGCATGATGCCGCCCCCGGCCGCTCCTGACCTGGTGGTCGACTGGGCGCGACTGAGGCAGTCCTGGGGCAAGGAGTTCCCCGCCGACTATCGGCAGTTCATGGCGGTGTACGGCAACGGAGCGATCGACGGCTGTCTGGTCATTGTGCCGCCCGAGCCCAAGGATGCCGAATCGGATCCCTCGACCGGCGGTATGGCCGTCGAGACGGCCGACGCGGAGTTCGTGTGGGCGGACGAGCCCAAGGAGGACCGGTTGGCCGGGGTCGAGCCGCTGCTCATCGCGTGGGGGGCGTCTGCCGATGCGGACATCCTGTGCTGGGACGCCTCCGGCGACGACCCCGATGCCTGGCCGGTGCTGGTGTGGTGCCGGGGCGACGCGATATGGCGCCGCTATGACTGCGGGATGGTGGAGTTCCTGCTGCGCGTGTTGCGGGCGGACTTCGACGAGTGTCCGCTGAGCGGCGGCCACCTCTGGGGCGTGGCGACCGCGAAGTTCCTGACCCATAAAGAGGAGATACGGTTGTGGAAGGCGGGGCTTGAACCGTGGACGGGCGAGCCCAATCCGTACGCCGGGATGTATTCCTTCTGACGGTGGCGGCGGATTCCCGGTGAGGTGGCGAGGCGGAATCGGGGACAGGACAGGGCTTTCGGCTGGCCCGCCAATGTTCGCATGTCAGATGTCATGCATCGACCGCTCGTGGTCGGTGAGTTGAGTTGCATGCCCGTCCCGCGCCTCTGTCGGCGTGACACGGCCGTTGCGCTCGGGATCACCTTTCCAGCTGCGTTCGGGTGCGGACCGCTGCGACGACGTCGAGGATCGCCTGGGTGGTGGAGGCGGCGTCCTTTTCGTCCGAGAGCAGCGAACTGTGGGTGGCGCCGTCGATGACGCTGTGCGCGCGGTTGGTCGACAAGGTGGTCAGGCGGTTCTGCGCCGCGGACCAGGTGGCATCATGCCCGCGCCCGGCGGTCAGGACGATCAGCGGTTTGTCGGCGAAGTCGGTCAGGGCGGCGGCCTGCTGCACCGAGGCCGAGGCCGCGACGTACTCGTCGATCACGCTGCGGAGATTGCTTGCGGTGGCGCTCCTGGCGCGTGCCTCGTCGCGGGACCGCGGCGGCAGGCTGCCACCTTCGAGCGTGCTGTACAGCCGGGTGAGACCCAGCCGAGCTGGGGCGGACGCCAGTGCGGAGACCCGGCGCAGGACGTCGTAGGAGCCGCTGTCGGGCGAGGTCACGGCCTGTTTCGCCGCGGTCGCCGATGCGGTGGAGTCCAGCAGCGCCATGCCGGCGACCTCGTCGGGGAGCGGGCGGCGAAGGTGAGTACGTAGAGGCCGCCGAAGGAATGGCCCGCCAGCACATACGGTCCGAGGACCTGTCCACGTTGCAGTAACGTGTGCAGGTCCGTCGTTATCTGCAGGTCGTCCTGGGTGGTGTCGGCGGGTTCGCTCCACCCACGACCGGCACGGTCGTAGACGCAGACCCGGGTGTCCCGGGCAACGGCCGGCGTCACCCATCCGAGATCCGAGGACATCGCCCCGCCGCCCGGTTCGATGACGACGGTAGGGGTGCCGGAGCCGGTGCAGTTCAGGTGCAGGCGGTGCCCGCCCACGTCGATCAACTGGCCGGGCATCCGGTAGGCCCTGGCATCCGCCGCCTCCCGCACGGTTTCGTAACCGCCGCCGATCGAGGCGAGACCCAACAACACGATCACCGGGTAGACCAGCCACCGTCCGCTGCGGCTCCGCAACTGCCGACGAGCCCGGACAATCATCCAGATTGCCAACGCCAGCACGACGGGCGGCCAGATCCAGTCGGGCACTCCACGCACCGACGAGCCGAACCCGGCCAGCAGAAGACCGCCCAATCCCATCAGCAGCGCCGGAGCCGTCGCCCAGCGCTGCGGCTGATCGGTGAACCGCACCGAAAGCACGGCCAACATCGCCCAGCCCAGCGCGAATCCGCACAGCACAGCGCCGGTGACGGCGCTCTCCTCGGCCGGGATGAACGGGGCGGCGACCAGCAGCAGCGCGGCGACGAGCCCGGTCGCCAACGAGCCGGCCACGATCCAACCCATACGTTCCGTCGGCCCGCGCTCAGCGCCCGACGGACGGTCGCGGGCCTTCTCCGTAGCGGTGGAGCTGCGGGTGGTGGTCACGACGGACTCCATTCCATGCGACGGCAGGATCGTGCCGACGGGGAAGTGTGGTCGCCGCCGGCGAACAGAACAGGCTCATCCGGCTGGTGCCACCGCGATGACGATCTTTCCTCGGGCCTGTCCGGCTTGAAGGTGACGCATCGCGTCGGGCGTTTGGTCCAGCGGGTAGGTTCTGTCGATCGTCGGGATGAGTGTGCCGGCATCGATGAGTTGCGCGAGCCGTTCCAGGTCCCGGTAGTGCTCCTTCGGGGTCTTCATCGTGAGCCGCTGACGCACGAAGGGCGACAGGGCGATGGCCCGCAGCTGGCGGGTCATGCCGCCGGTCCACCGGTTCCCGTTCTCTCC
>CBIHNN010000093.1:0-19280 GCA_966211315.1 uncultured Micromonosporaceae bacterium
TTTACCGGTTTTGGTTTGTGGTAAAACGGGTTTTGTTTAGCCCGGGCCCCCGGGGGGGGGCGGGCCCCCCCGCGGGGTGCCCGGGCCGCACGCACACCCCCATGACCCGGAAGGGCACTATCACGATGACGATTGATGTACCCCGCATCGAACGCACGACCGCCACCGTGCTCGCGCAACACCAGAGCCTGCGGTTCGCGTTCTACGGTCGTGTCTCCACCGAGGACCAGCAGGACCCAGTGGCGTCGAAGAACTGGCAACTCAGCCGCGCCACCGGGCTCATCGAACCGGCGGGCGGGATCGTCGTCGCCGAGTTCTTCGACATCGGCTTGTCCCGCTCGTTGCCGTGGAAACGTCGCCCCCAAGCCGCCACGCTACTCGACGCCCTCGCCGATCCGACCCGAGGTTTCGACGCCGTCGTCATCGGCGAGCCGCAACGCGCGTTCTACGGCAACCAGTACAGCCTCACCATGCCGGTGTTCTCGCACTACGGCGTCGGCCTGTGGGTGCCCGAAGTCGGCGGCGCCATCAACCCGGACTCCGAAGCCCACGACATGATCATGGGCGTGTTCGGCGGCATGTCGAAGGGCGAACGCACCCGCGTGAAGGTCCGCGTCCGCACCGCGATGACCTCACAAGCGAAGATCGAAGGCCGGTTCCTCGGCGGGCGCCCGCCCTACGGATACCGGCTCGCCGACGCCGGCCCACACCCCCACCCGGGCAAGGCCGCCGACGGCAAACGCCTCCACAAGCTGGAACTCGACCCCACCACAGCGCCCGTCGTCCGGCGAATCTTCACGATGTACCTCGCCAACAACGGGTACTTCGCCATCGCCGAAGCACTCACCCGCGACGGCATCCTGTCCCCCTCCGCCGCCGACCCCACCCGCAACCCCCACCGAACCGGCGAAGGCTGGGCCAAGAGCGCCGTCAAGAACATCCTGTCCAACCCCCGCTACACCGGCCGCCAGGTCTGGAACAAGCAGCGCAAGGACGAGGTCCTACTCGACGTCAACGACGTCGCCCTCGGCTACGAAACCCGGATGCGGTGGAACGACAAAGACTCCTGGGTCTGGTCCGACGCCATCGCCCACCCACCCCTGGTCACCGTCGAAGACTTCGAACTAGCCCAAACGATCATGGCGGCCAGCGGCCACGGCCGCACCGGCACCCAACCACGCCGAACCCGCCGCCACTACGTCCTGCGCGGACTCATGCTCTGCGGCCTATGCGACCGCAAGATGCAAAGCCACCAAGCCCACGAGTCCGCCTCCTACCGGTGCCGCTACCCCAACGAGTACGCCCTCGCCAACCACGTCCAGCACCCGCGCAACGTCTACGTCGCCGAACGCGACATCATCCCCGCGCTCGACACCTGGCTCCTCAAAGCATTCGCCCCGCACCGACTCACCGACACGATCCGCCAACTCCACGCAGCCCAACCCGACACCGGCACCCGCGCCGCCGCGCCCGAACTGACCGCCCTCGACAAGATCATCGCCACGTCCGACGCCAAACTCACCCAGTACCGCGCCATCGCCGACGCCGGAGGCGACCCCGCCACCGTCGCGGGCTGGATGGCCGAGGTCAACGCCCAACGCGCCGCCGCCATCGCCCAACGCGAAAAGGCCGCCACCGCTCCCCCGACGTCCGGTCACATGACCGAAGACGACATCCGACGACTCGTCGGCAACCTCGACCAGATCCGCAACACCCTGCGCGACGCCGAAGGCACCGACAAGAGCAACGTCTACCGCGCCCTCGGGCTAGCCCTCACCTACAACCCCGGACAAAACAAAATCAGCGTCGAGGCCAAGCCCGACGCTGATTACTGTGGGGTAACTGTACGTGTCCGAGGGGGGACTTGAACCCCCACGTCCGATAAAGGACACTAGCACCTCAAGCTAGCGCGTCTGCCATTCCGCCACCCGGACCTGCAATACGAACCACCAGTACCGACCCGCGGGACGATCCGCGCATCGGCCCCGGCAGGGCCGCACGGGGAGTTACTGTACACGGCGCTGTGGGGGTGCGGCAGGCAGGCCCGCCGGCGGATCGGGGGCTGGCGCGCCGGGCGCGAAACGTGCAGCATGGCGGGCGTGTCCGCGCCGTCTCCGCTCGTCAGTGCGATGCAGCGTGCGCGGGCTCAGGAGGTCGTGGGGGATGCTGCTGGGGCGCGGCGGGAGTTGGAGCACGCCTTGCGGCAGGCTCGGACGACCCTGAGCAAGGATGATCCGGACGTGCTGACGGCGTCACTCCAGTTGGGGGTCTTACTCCGGGCGGATGGGGATCCATCGTCGGCCCGGCGGGTACTTGAGGATGCGTACGCGGCTGGACTGTGGCGGTTCGGCGACGGCGATCCATTGATGGTGCTGGTGTCGTTCGAGATAGCTCAGGCGGCTGAGGAGCTGGCGAACCGGCATGAGGCGCGGCGGGCGTTCCGGCGTGTGGTGGCACATGGGCCCGCGGCCCTGGGCGAGGATCACCCCGCCGTGCGGCAGGCACGGTCCTACCTTGGCGGGGATCCACCGACGGTGGGATTGACGTTGCCGCCGGGAGGGATACAGGCGTCGGCTCCGCCGTATCAGCAGTCGGCTCCACCTGTCTCGGCGGCGCCGTACCAGCATTCCGTGCCGCCCTATCGTGATCCGGCTCCGCCGTTGCAGAGCTTCGACCGGGGCGAGCGGCGGGACCCGTACCTCCAGGAAAGGGTCGGGGTGCCGCGCATCGCGCCGGAACCCAGGCCGCGCCGGGGTGCGGCCGTGGCCGCGATGGTGCTCGCGGGTGTTGCGGCGGTGGCCGCGATCGTCGCGCTGGTCGTCGTGGTGACCCGGCCGTCGGAACCCGGCGTTGGGGCGGCGAAACCCGCGGCGGGTGCCGCCCCGGCGGCCGTGCGGGCCGCACCGGCCGGGCTGCGCCTGGTCGACGAGGGTACGAATGTGACGCTCGACTGGCAGGATCCGGCTAACGGTACCGTCTCCTTTTTCGTCACTATGGGTCACCGTGGTGAGCAACTGACCGCGATGGCGAATCTCGGCCCGGGGACCGTGCGGTACCAGTTGCACGCGCTGAATCCGCAGATCGACTACTGCTTCGCGGTGGTCGCGGTGTACGCGGCCAACGACGTCGCCATCTCGTCCCAGGTGTGCACGAATCGTAGCGGCAAGGGTCCACGACCGACGGCCAGTCGCTGACCATTACGGACGGTGGCGCCGCGTTATCCACAGGGCGAGTTCGAACGGGTATGCGTCCGCCGCGCAGGCCCCTATGATGACCTGCGTCTTCGGGCCTGGCGGGCTCGGCGACGAACATCATCGGCCCGTCACCTGGGGAAGGACGGAAGGCCGTGCGCTTTGTGGACTCATCAGTCACATCGGACGCACCGCGACGCCCGTGGCGTACGCGGGGCGGTCTGGTAACCGTCGCGACCGTGACGAGCCTCGTCGCCGCGCTGGGACTCACTGTGCTCGGCCTCGGCGCCGCCGATCAGGCGGTGGCCAGCTACGACGCGGCGTCCTGGGTGTGGAGCAGGGGCCAGGGTGAGGTCGCCAGGATCAACGGCGTGACGGCCCGGGTGGACACGCGCGTCGACGTGGCACAGGCCAAGGGCCATCGGATGGAGCTGAGCCAGAGCGATCGGTTCGTGCTGCTGCGCGACTTCTCGACGGGCCAGATCAGCTCGCTGGATCTGGTGTCGTTGCAGGTGGGACCGACAACCCAACGCCAGAGCGGCATGGGCGTCAGTGTGGCGCTGCGCGACGACGCCGCGTTCGTCATCGACGCCGTCCAGGGCGAGGTCCAGCAGCTGGACCCGCGGTCGCTCGCCCCGATCGGTGACACGGTGCGGTTCCCGCCCGGCATCACCGGCGGGATCTTCGACGGCGAGGGCCGGCTGTGGATCGCGGTGCCGAGCGAGGGCACGGTTACGGCGATCAGCGCGGCACCGCTTCCCTCAACGGGTACGGCGGGCGGCAGCGCGCGGCAGATCCGTACCGCCGCTGTCGCCGCCGCCAGTCATGATCTGATGCTCTCCGCGCTGGACACCGGCGTCGCGGTGCTGGATCGCACCACCAACCAGCTGACCACCGTCCACGGCGACGACGAGCGCGTGACGCCGCTGGCACTGCCCGGGCCGGGTGCCGTCCCGAATCGGACGGTCGGTACGGCCGTCCCGGTCACCGCGACCGATGAGCGCCGGGTGTTCGTCGTCGCCAGCCAGCAGGTCCGCGAGATCACCGTGCCGGGCAGCGGGGCGCTGCGTCCCGCGGTCGCCTGGCAGGGCCGCATTTACTGCGCCGACGAGGCGGCCGGCACCGTGCACGTCTTCGACGCGGCGGGTCAGCCCACCACGAAGATCGACATGAAGGGTGGCGGACCGCTCGAGCTCGAAGTCCGCGAGAACCACCTTTTCATCAACGCCCCGGACTCGGCCAGTGCCCGCGTGGTCGACGACAAGAGCCAGGTGCACGACGTCGACAAGTACCCGGACAAGGTCCTCGGCGGCGATCCGCCACCGGAGAAGCCGAAGGCTCCGCCGCCGGCACCGGAGAAGCCGCCCGCGGGCAAGCCGGGAGCGCCGAAGTCGGTGACCGCGGCCGCGGGCAACGCGCAGGTGAAGGTCAGCTGGCAGGCCGCACCCGCCAACGGCGCCCCGATCCAGCGTTACGTGGTCGAGGGCGGGGGCACGACGATACAGGTCGGCGCGAACCAGCGGTCCGTCGACATCGCGGGGCTGACGAACGGCGAGGAGTACCGGTTCACGGTGCACGCCGAGAACGCCAAGGGTGCCGGGCCCGGCCGTACCAGCAACCCGGTGCGCCCGACGGCGGAGGTTCCGGACGCGCCGGCGAGCGTCACGGCGGAGCCCAGACCCGACGGCACGGTCGTCGTCACGTGGGCGGCCGCGAACGGGCAGGGCCTCGCCATCCACCATTACGCGGTCAGCGCTACCTCCGCCACCGGCACCGTCCCGGTCGGCGAGGCAACCGAGACCGACCTGGTCGTCAAGGCAGGTGAGCTGCAATACGGCACGCAGTACGCGTTCTCGGTGGTGGCCTTCAACGAGCAAGGCGCCGCGTCGAAGGCGTCGCCGATCAGCGGCAGCGTCGTACCGTTCACGAAGCCCGGCCGACCGGAGAAGGTGGACGCGGCGACCGTCGGCGACAAGGCCGGCACGATCTCCGTGTCGTGGGACGCGGCCGCCGAGAACGGCCGGGCGATCACCAGGTACGTCGTGAAGGCCGGTGACGCGACCACGAACGTGACCGACGGCACGAAGGTGACCCTGACCGGCTTCGACCACGGCAAGAGCGTGTCGGTGCAGGTCCGGGCCGTGAACGAGGCCGGTGAGGGCGAGGCTGGTACGGCGACGGCCCAGACGGTCGCGCTGCCGACGGTGACGGTGCAGAGCTGGGATGCCACGCAGACCGGGGTGACCGTCACGATGTCGGTGAACGCGGGTGGCGGCAGGGCCACCTGCAAGCTCGACGTGCAGGGCAAGGGGTCCGTGGACGGCGACTGTTCCACGTTGACGGTGAACGGGCTACTCCCGGCCACCGACTACACCGTGACGGTCACGCCGCACAACGCTGCTGGGGACGGTCCGAAGGCTGCGAAGACGATGAAGACCGACGCCGTCAAGGGCATCACCCAGTGCGTCAACGCCGAGTCGAGCAAGGAACATGCGCAACGGACATGGTGCGACCAGCCGCTGAACGGCAGGGAGGTGTTCTCGGCTGCCCGGCAGTCGAGCACCCGACTGGGTAAAGCCCGGAACAAGCACGAGCTCGACGCGATCTGCAAGACGACGGGAGAGAACATCAGTCCCTACATCTACTCACCAAAGAGTCCCGGAGAAGCCACGGACGTGGAGGACACCGCGACTTGGATCAAGGTGACCGTCGACGGCATGACCGGGTACATGTCCTTCGCCTGGATCACGTTGAACGGCTACGACGCCCACGACACGGGCCCCCTACCGACCTGCTGATGTCGTGAAACCGCCGCCGTCCGAACCGCCCAGGAGAACGCTTGTGACCGCGCCCGAACCGCTGCCGCCGCAGCACGTCCAGAGCTTCGCCGACCTCGCCCAACGGCTCGCCGGCTCGATCGGCCAGGTGGTGCTCGGCAAACCCGAGGTGATCCGGCTAGCGCTCACCGCCGTTTTCGCGGAGGGGCACATCCTGCTCGAGGACGTGCCCGGCGTCGGCAAGACCACGCTCGCCCGGGCGATCGCGGCGTCCGTACGGGGGGCATGGCGGCGGATCCAGTTCACGCCGGACCTGCTGCCGGCGGATGTGTCGGGTGTGACGATCTTCAACCAGGCGACCCGGGGCTTCGAGTTCCATCCGGGTCCCGTGTTCGCGAACATCGTCATCGCCGACGAGATCAACAGGGCGTCCCCGAAGACGCAGTCGGCGCTGCTGGAGGTGATGGAGGAGCGGCGAGTCACCGTGGACGGCGTACCGCACCCCGTGCCGCAGCCGTTCCTCGTGGTCGCCACTCAGAACCCCGTCGAGATGGACGGCACGTACCGGCTGCCGGAGGCGCAGCTCGACCGGTTCCTGGTCAAGTTGTCCGTCGGCTACCCGGAGGAGGCTGTCGAGATCGAGGTGCTGCGCGGTGCGGCCCACCGCTGTCCCGAGGACCTCGAACCGGTCACCGACACGGCCACCGTGGGCGAGATGGTGCGCATGGTCGGGCAGGTCCACGTCGCCGATCCGCTGTACGCGTACGCGGTGCGGCTGGCGGCGGCGACGCGTACGCATCCGCACGTCCGGGTCGGGGTGAGTCCCCGGGGCGTCATCGCGCTGACCCGGGCGGCGGGGGCGTACGCGTTGATCCACGGGCGAGGGTACGTCCTGCCGGAGGACCTGAAGATGCTACTCAGGCCGGTTTTCGCCCACCGGGTGCTGTTGACGCCGGACGCCCAGCTGCGCGGCATCACGGCCGCTCAGGTACTCGATGACGCCGTCCGCTCGGTCAGCGTGCCGCTGCCCGCGGGACAGGCGGGCGCGGCCCGGCCGTGACGGCCAGCGCCGTCGGACCACGCGGGACCGACCAGCCAGAGCATTGGGTCGGCCCGGCGGACCCAGGGTCGGCTGTTGTCGACGGCGGGGCGGCGGACCGTGGGGAGCCGGTGCGGGATGCGGACGGGGAACGGACGGTGACGACGCGCCCGGGTGGGCGCGACGGGGCGGCCGTCACCGCACGCGGGCTTGGGCTGGTCGGGGCCGGCGTGTTACTGCTCGTCGGCGGGTTCCGGTTCGGATATCCGGATCTGGCGGTGCTGGGGGTGGCGGCCGTGTCAGCCCTGGTGTGCGGGGCGGTGTTCGCGGCGTGGCGGCCCCGGCTCGCCGTGCGACGGGTCGCGGAACCGGATCGGGTCGCCAGGGGTGACGCCGCGCGGATGACGTTGACGGTTCGCAATACGAGCCGGCTCAGGGCCGCGAACCTCGTCGCCTCCGACCGGTGCGGGGCGCTGCGGGTGCCCGTACCCCTGCTTCGGTTGCGGGCCGGCGCGGACACGACCGTGGGTTATCCGGTGCCGACGAGTCGGCGGGGGGTTGTGCCGATCGGGCCGTTGCGGGTGGTCCGCGGTGATCCGCTGGGGTTGATGCGGTTGACGCGGTCGCACGGTGCGACGGCGACGGTGTGGGTGCATCCGCGGATCCACCCGTTGGCCGCGGTGCCGGCGGGGGCCGCGCGCAGCCTCGACGGGCGGATCGACGGGGTGCCGCACGGCACGATCACCTTCGATGCGTTACGGGAGTACGTCGTCGGCGACGAGCTGCGGCGTGTGCATTGGCGGACCAGTGCGAAGGTCGGCGAGCTGATGGTTCGGGAGGATGTCGACACGAGCCTGCCGTCGCTGGTGGTGGTGCTCGACGACCGGGCCTCGGCGCATCCGGGGGCGCGGGACGGATACGCGGACAGTTTCGAGGCGGCGTGCGAGGCGGCGGCGTCCGTGATCGCGGCGGCGGTCCGGGAGGACCTGCCGGTGCGTTTGCGGCTGGTGTGCGGCGAATCGGCGGGACCCCATCTGGATGTTCTCACCCAGGCAGGGCTGTCCGAGGGCGCGGACTGGTTGCATCCGGTGTTGCGGCAGCTGCGCCAGCAGCGCGACGGCGACACGTTGATCTTCCTGACCGGGCCCGGTGGGCGTGCCGGGCTGGGGGCGGTCGGGGCGTTGCGGGGGTCGTATTCGGCGGTGGTGCTGGGGGTGCTCGGCGCCGCGGGTGCCGGTCCGGGCGCGACGGACCCGGATGCCCGGTCAGGCGCGATGGACGCCGGTGTCGTCGCCATCGACGCCGTGGACGGTGCGGACTTCGCCGCCGCGTGGGACGGGGTACGCGGATGGTGAGGATGCTCCGCGCGGCAGTCGTACCCGTCGTGCTGGTCGCGCTGCTTGCCCTCGCGGGCGTCGGGCTCGGCCGGATCTACGCGGATCCTCTGCTCGCGCAACTCGTCGCGGGCGCCGCGGTCGGTTCGGTCGGCGCGGGGGTCGCAGTGCGCGGGCTGCCGTCGTGGGCGCCGGCACCGATCTCGGTCCTGCTCCTCGGGGGGTACGCGTGGTTCGCGTTGCGCCTCGTCGCGGACCGGGCCGACCTGACCGGTCCCCTGCCGCAGCTGGCCGGCGACGCGCTGCGCAACGGCATCCCGCGGCTGCTCACCGCCATGATCCCCGTCGAGCCGACGCCCGACACCGTCGCCGTGCCGGTGGTGGCCACCTGGCTGGCCGGGCTCGCCGCCACCGAACTCGCCGTTCGCGGCGGCCGGGTGCTCCTCGGCTGCGCCGCCCCCACCACCCTCTACGCGGGCGTCCTCTACGTCATCGGGCCGAACGCGGACACCGCGGGCTGGCCGACCGTCGTTTTCGCGGGCGCGATCGCGGTGGCGCTGGCCGTGACCGGCCGACGCGCTGCCGATCCCGCAGCACCCGCAGCCGTGCGTAAGGCACTCGGGCGGCGGCCGGCGGTGGCCGGCGTCGGAGGCCTCGTGGTGGTCGTGGCGTTGATCGCGCTGGTCGGGCCGTGGCTGAGTGGCCGGGTCCAGGCCACCCCGGTCGACCCACGCCAGTACGTCGAACCGCCCCAGGTGGACAGCCTCGACGAGAGCCCGCTGAACCGGCTCTCGGGATGGGCGCTGCAACCGGAGCGGCGGCTGTTCGACGTCACCGCAGATCCGGCCGTGCGGCCGTCGGCGGGCGCCGCGCCCTCCCCGTCCGCGTCGGGCGGTGCGCCGTCGGCGGGCGCCGTCGGACGGAACAGGATCCGGCTCGCTGTGCTGCCCGACTTCGACGGGGTGACGTGGCGGGTGGGGGCGACGTACCGCAACGCGGGACGGGTGCTGCCCAGCCAACTGGCCCTGCCCGGAGCCCGCGTCGACACGGTCCACGAGCGGATCACCATCGCCGAACTCACGGGCCGGTTACTGCCCGTCGTGCCGACGCCGACGAGCGTGGAGGGTGCGCGGGTGGCGTACGACCCGGGCAGCGGCACGCTGATCCGGCCCGAAGGGCTGACCGCCGGGCTCACGTACTCGGTGACGTCCGCGCGGCAGCGGCCCGACTACAACCTTCTGCCCAGCGCGAGCGTGCCGTCAGGCGACGCGGTCGCCCGTTACCTCGGGGTAGGAGTCACCGCCGTTCCCGGACAGCTGCGCGCCCTCGCCGACGAGCTCGCGAAGGGCAACGGCGCCCCGTACGACCGGGCTGTGCAGATCGAACAGTTCCTCCAGGAGCACTACCGGCTCGTCGCCGACGCGCCGAGCGGCCATGCCCTGCCGAACCTGACGTTCTTCCTGTTCGGTCCCAGAGACGGCGGCGCCCAGCAGGGAACGTCGGAGCAGTTCGCCGCCGCGTACGCCGTCCTCGGCCGCCTCACCGGCCTGCCCACCCGGGTGGTGGTCGGCTTCCGCGCACCCGCGAACGGGGGCCCCGTCACCGCCGGCGACGCGGTCGCCTGGCCCGAGGTCCTCTTCGACGGCCTCGGCTGGGTGGAGTTCGACCCACTCCCGGTGTCCCAGGCCGAGCCGCGCCCCGTCGAGGACGACTTCACCCCCAAACCGGAGAGCAAGCCATCCACGTCGGACGCCCCGGCGCCCACCGTCGCCGCGAGCGCATCGACCGGTCCGGCCGTGGCGGCCCCAGCCCCGAAGGCGGGTGCCGGGCTCGTCGTGGCCGCCGGCGTGTCGGGTACGGCGATCCTGCTCGTCGCCGCCGCCATCGTGACCCTTGCCGTGCTGCGCCGAGCCCAGCGCCGCCGCCGCGTCACCGCCCCCATCCCCGCCGACCGCGTCACCGGTGCCTGGTTGGAACTCACCGATGCGCTGCGCCTCGCCGGCCACCCGCCACCGATCCACCTCGCCGCGACGGAGGTCGCCGCCTTCGCCTCGGCGGCAGGGTTTGCCGACGGTACGTCGGCGGCAGGGTTTGCCGACGATACGTCGGCTCGCGATCTTCGACGGTTGCGGACCAGCCGTCTGCGACGGTTGCGGATCGGCCGTGTGCGGCCCGCCGCGCCGCCCAGACCTGGGACGGAACCCGGAGTCGATCCGGGACATGCGCAGGACGGCGGGGCAGGCCGTCCGCCGACGGCGCCACCCGGGGAGCCGCACGTGGCGCCGGTCGCGGGACAGGCCGCGGCGGCGAAGACGGTGATCGCCGGGGCAGGGCCGCTCCCCGGACCGACCGCAGGGCCGAACGCTCTCGCGGGGGTGGTCCCGGCGTCGGGCGGGAAGCACCTGTCGCCGGTGCCGTTACCTCCGCTCGACGACGTGGTCGCCGGGGTGAACGCCAACTCGTTCGCGCCCGGCGTCATCGGTGCAGCAGGCGCCGACCGGGCAGCCCGGCAGGCCGTCGCCTACGCCGACGCGCTCCGCGACCGGCGATCATGGTGGCGTCGCCTGTGGTGGCGGGTGAATCCAGGCCCGCTCCGCTGGAACCGCTGACAGCCGTCTCCGGAACGCCGCACTGGACGGCGAGAAGGCTAGGCTCGCCTCACACTTCGGGCCTGCGTAGGTCCTCACATGACGGGACGGTGGCCATGGATCTCGCAGGCGGGTCCGAGTCGCTGGCTGATCTGCTCGGCGGGCAGCGGGGGGCGTTCGACGCGAGTGTGCCCGCGGTCATGTTTCTTGTCGGATGGCTGGTGGGGCACGGGTCGAGCTGGGCGGCAGTAGGGGCCGCCGTCGGGGCGGGCGTGCTCGTGGCCGGGTGGCGGTTCGCGCATGGGCATCGGCCGCGGGCGGTCGTACTGGGGCTGCTCGGCGTGCTGGTGGCGGCGATGGTCGTGCTGTACACGGGCCGGGCCGTGGACTTCTTCCTCGTCCAGCTCGTATCGAACGGGGTGAGCGGCCTGCTCTTCCTCGCCAGTGTCGTCGTCCGGTGGCCGCTGCTCGGCGTGATGGTGGGTCTTGCGCTCGGGCAGCGGACTCAGTGGCGGCGCGACCCGGCGCTGCTGCGGGCGTACGGGCGGGGCAGCGTCGTGTGGTCGGGACAGTATCTGTTGCGCCTGGTCGCGTTCCTGCCGTTGTGGCTGGGCGGGTACGTGACCGCGCTGGCCGCCGTCCGGGTGGCACTGACCTGGCCGTTGGTGGCGGTGACGTTGGCGGTGAGCTGGTGGGTGATCCGGCGCAGCCTCCCGCCGGGGCATCCCGGTCTGCGGCAACCGCAGGTGCCGGACGGGCGGCTCAGTTCCGCTCCGGCCTCCTGATCGGGGCCGTCACCGACGGGTCCATCGCTGAACCGTCCCCGCCCGAAGGATATGAGTGGCTCGGGTCGGTGTCGGGGTCCGCGACGGCGACTGCGGCGTTCACCGTTGCCGGGGTGACGACCGGTTCGGCCGCACCGGGGCCGAAGCCCCGCTTCTGCATGGCGCCCCAGACCGCCTGGCGCCCACGCCACGCTCCCCACGCCCCGTTGACCTGCCACACCGCGAGGATCTGCCGGTAGCCGAAGTTCTCGACGATGGCGGCGAGAAAGCCGAGGGCCAGGTCGCGGAAGCTGGAGTAGCGGTGGAAGGAGACCTCTTCGACCAGGAGTGAGGAGAGGCTCACGAGCAGGCCGTAGCCGTACGCGACGAGGGCGAAGTGCCAGGCGAACTCGATGTTGATGGCGTGGACCCACAGACCGAGCGGGAGCAGCACCAAGGCTGCCAGTTCCACGAACGGCGCGAGCAGCTCGAACAGCACGTAGTACGGCAGGGCCAGCAGTCCGATGCGGCCGTACCTCGGGTTGAGGATCATGCGGCGGTGCTTGCTGAGGATCTCGGCGATGCCGCGGTGCCAGCGGCGGCGCTGGCGACCGAGGGTGCGCAGCGACGACGGGGCTTCGCTCCAGCTGACGGGTTCGGCGGCGAAGGTGACGCGGTAGTCCTCGCCGCGTTCGCGCAGGTCGTGGTGGAGGCGGACAACGAGTTCGGCGTCCTCGCCGATGGTGTCGTGGTCGAGGCCGCCGATGCGGACGAGCAGGTCTCGGCGGAAGATACCGAACGCCCCGGAGATGACGACGAGACCGCCGATGCGGGACCAGCCGGTACGGCCCATGAGGAAGGCGCGCAGGTATTCGACGACCTGGACGCGCAGCAGCCACGTCCGGGGCATGCGGACGTCGACGACGCGGCCGCCGATGACGGTGCAGCCGTTGGCGATGCGGACGACGCCCCCGCAGGCGGCGACGCGCAGCGGGTCGTCGCCGAAGGGTTTCGCCACGGACAGCAGGGCGTCCGGGTCGAGGACGGAGTCGGCGTCGACCATGCAGACCAGGGGGTGCCGGGCGACGTTGAGGCCGACGTTGAGAGCATCGGCCTTGCCGCCGTTCTCCTTGCGGACGACGACGAGGGTCTCCGGGTTGGCCCGGGCGACGTGCACGGACCGGACCGCGGACCGGGTGGGTACGTCGTGGGGGACGACGCGCGGCACCTCGATCAGGTCGAAGTGGGTGCGCAGGAGTTCGAACGTGTCGTCGGTGGAGCCGTCGTCGACGACCACGACCTCGAAGCGCGGGTAGCGCAGCGCCGTCATCGCCTGCACGGCCGGGATGATGCCCTGACCTTCGTTGCAGGCGGGCACGATGACGGTCACCGGCAGGGTCAGCGGGCTGCGGAACATGTCATCGGCGCCCGCGAACGACGCCCGCCGCAGGTGCCGGAAGAACTCCTGGCCGGCCAGGATGATCAGGATCAGGTAACTCGAATAGAGTACCACGAAGTACGCGAAGATCGCGATGTCGGTGACCCGCAGGATCTGCCGGATCCATTCCTCGGTCATCCTTCGGTCACCACCGCGAGGGTCTGCTCGGCCGCGTCGTCGCCGGGGGCGCCGATCGCGATCAGCGCAAGGGCTTCGAGGGCGTGCGCGGCGGCCGTCCCGTCCAGGTCCGCAGCACGGCGCAGGGCGGCGTGCCCTACGGCGCCGAGGCGGCGAAGGCTGTGGGCCGCCTCGTGCGCGACGCGGTAGGCGTCGTCGCCCAGCAGGGCCTCCAGCTGGGGTACGGCGGCGACCGCACCGAGTTCGCCGAGTGCGCGGGCGGCGGCGGCGCGCAGCGGGACCGGCCGGTCCTGGCCGAGCGAGTCCACCAGCGGCGGTACGCCGGAGCGAGTCCCGAGCCGGCCTAGGGTGGCCGCCGCGGCGACCCGTACGTCGAGGGATGCGTCGTTGTCGAGGACGCGGGCGACGCGGGGGACCGCGCCGGCGGCGCCGAGCAGCCCGAGCGCGTCGAGGCAGACGGCGCGGACCCGCTCCCGCGGATGGTCGAGCGCGGCGGACACGGTGACCTCGACGTCCAGTCCCAGGTTGACGAGAGCGTCCGTGACCAGCAGGGACGGTGTGGGGTCGGCGCGGTCGAGGCTGGCGAGGAGCCGCCAAGCGGCGGCGGGGTCGCCGATCCGGCCGAGGGAACGAACGGCGACGATGCGTACTTCGCGGTGCCGGTCGTCGAGCAGGTCGCACAGGTCGGGTACGGCGGATCGCAGTTCCAGGTCGCCGAGGAACTCGGCGGCCCGGGCACGCTTCACGGGGCTGCGGTCGCGCAGGCTGCGGCAGGCGCGAACGGCTGCGCCGCGGCGCTGGAACACGTCGGCAAGGGCTTTGTGGGCGTCGCCGCGGACCTTGCCGAGCAGGGCGTTCGCGGCGGGTTCGGCGGCCTGCCAGGCGCGGTCGTCGATGGCGACGAGGTCGTCGGCACCCTCTTCGCCGTTGTCTGCCACGAACGCCAGCAGCGCCTTGCGGGGGGCCTCGGCGAGGGCGGCCCGCTCCCGGCCGCGCCGGGTACGGACCATCCGTACGGTGACGATGCCGACGGTCAGCGCGGCGATCGCCGCGGTGATGACGACGATGGTGATCGTGGCGACGACGAGCATCAGGTCGTGACCTTCGCGAGCGCGGCCTCGACCCGGTGCAGGAGGTCGCGTGGGCTGGACGGCTTTACGACGTAGTCGTCGGTGCCGCCCTGGTAGGCGATCTCGACGTCCTGGGGGCGGTTCCGGGCGGTCATCATGATGATCGGGATCTTGGCGGTGGAGGGGTGCGCCCGCAGCTCCCGGCACAGCTCAAGACCAGACATCAGGGGCATCCGTACGTCGAGCACGGCGAGGTCGGACGGCTCCAGCTGGGCGGCCCCCAGCGCGGTGAAGCCGTCGGAGAACGCGTCGACGTGCAGATCCGCGCGGCCGAGTGTGAAGATGACCGGATGACGAATGTCCGGATCGTCCTCGGCCAGGAGGATGCGTGCCACTGTCACCTCCGAGGGGGTGTGCGGGGCTGCGACCACGCCCAATGTATCCGGATTTGCGTATCTCCGTGCCGCAACCGACATGCCCGAACACTCCTCACCCCTGCCTTCCGGCGTCCGATGGATAGCCATGAACATCCGGACGATGTTCAGCGCCGCGGCCGGCACGGAGCGGGCCGGGTTCGACCTCCTTTATCACTCGGCGTTCCTCATGCACGCGTGGGAACGCGTGGCGGGCAACGTCGGGGTGAGGACACCCGGAATCGATCGGGCCACGGTGGTCCGGAACGAGACCCGGATCGGGGTCGGGGCATTCCTGACCCACCTTCGTGACTCGCTGAAGTCGGGCGAGTTTCGAGCCGGTCGAGGTGCGGCAGGTCATGACGGCGCTCGCACCACTGGGCTACGGCTGGCGCCGGAGAAGACCCGCGTACTCCATCGACGAGGGCTTCGGCCTCCTCAGCTTCCACATCCGCAGACAACGGAAGTGAGGGACGAACAAGCATGACGTCGACACCAAGCCATCCAGGAAAGCCGTTCAGGCGATCAAGGACAAGGTGAAGGACCGAACACTCAGGAGCAACCAGCATGTGGGTGTGGACGAGCCTCACCAGCCTCAACTACACAGTGTCCCCGTGGTCGACCGTGGCGTGGGTCCCGCTCTGGCCGGTGCCCGGTGTGCGCTGGCCGACTCCGCTCTACACTTTCTCGGCGCTCGCCGCTCGTGGTGCCGCGCCGCCGGGCGTCGGCTCGGGGCGGGTGCGGCGGCGGGCCGGGTCCGGGCGTGTGACGGCGGGGATTGTCGGTTATGGGTATGCAGCTTCCGGAGTGGGCGCGCACGATATTCCTCATCACGACCGGTGACGGGTGGCCGGCGGCCGACGAGGACGGCCTGTGGGCCCTGTCCCGGGAATGGTCCGACGTCTGCGAGGTGCTCACGACGGTACGGGAACGGATCGCCGAGCCGGGCCGCGGAACGCGCCGCTGGCTGGGGCCGGCGGCGCAGGCGTTCGCCGCGGCCGGGAACGGGCTGCACGGTGAGGCCCGGCAGCTGGCCGGGATGGCCGGCGGCGCGCGGGACCTGGCCGGTTTCGTCGCGGACACCGCCGTCACCGTCCAGTACACGAAAATCATCGTGGTGCAGGAGCTGCTCCTACTCGCCGGGCAGATCACCTACCTGGCCGCCGCGGGCCCGTGGACGGGCGGCGCGTCGATGGCGTCGATCGCCGCGTTGGAGGCGGCGGGCCGGTTCTTCGCCCAGTCGGCGGTGTGCCGCCTCGGCGTGACCATCCTGTCCGGGCAACTCCTGCAGATCGGGTTGGACGCGATCGGTCAGCTGGTCCAGCTGGCGGCGGGAGTACGCCCCCACTGGGACACGGGGCTGACCACCCAGGCCGCGATCACCGGGGCGGTCGGGTCGGCGGTCGCGCCGCTGCTCCACCCGGTCGGGCACCTGCTCGGCCGGGCGGCGCGGCCGGTGGGCCGGGCGGCGCGGCCGGTGGGCCGGCACCTGGCCGACGGGGTGGAAGGGATCACGGTGGGCGCCGCGCACGAGTACACCACCGCGGGAGTGAGCGCGGCGGTCACCGGGCACGGATGGCACGGCACCCCATGGGACGCCACCGCGGGCGGCGCCGACGGCGCCCTGGACGCCGCCCGGGGGGCCCGTCACCGGGCAACCGGGGCCTCCCGGCCCGGATGGCCCGTCGGCCCGGCGGCGACCGCGCCGGGCCCGAGCCTGAGCCTGAGCGCGGGCGCGGCGCCGGCCGGCGGTGTGGGGGTGCCGGTCGACGGCGCGCCCGGGGCGGGAGGGCGTCCGCCCGGCGGCGCGGAACCGGGGGTGCCGCAGGAGGGGCCGCCGGTGCGGGTGTGGCGGGCCGACCCGACCCAGACGCAGCCCGCTACCGCCCGCACCATCGTGACGGCCGCGCCGGGCACGTACGCCGTCGAGGTGTACCAGACCGACGGGCACGGCCACGTCCAGCGCCTCGAACCCGGCGCGGTACCCGAGTGGGCGGGCGGCGAGCCGGTACCCGGCGGTGTGGACCGCGGCGATGACCGGGGCCACGAGGCCGACCCGGTGTCGAGGAGCGAGCCGCTGCCGGGGCGAGCCGTCGGGGCCGCCGCGGCGGACGACGCGCGGGCATCCGGGGGATGGACCGCGGGCGAGGCCCGCACCGGGTGGCCCGGTGAGCCCAGCGGCCGGTGGGACCGTTCCCCATCGCCGGTATGGGCGCACCAGCGCGAGATCGATGGGTTCCTGCTCGACTCGCCGGATGCCGGGCACGCCTGGCCGACGCCGGCTACCCACCTACCGTCCGGCGCGAGTCCGGACCGGCCGGCGGGGTGGCTGCCCCCACCCACCGACGCACCGCCCACCGACGCACCGGCCGGGTCCACCGGTGGACCCGGCGCCGACCACCGCGCTCTCGACACCGGCTGGCCGCCCAGCACCGGCCCACGGCCCCCGGCCGCCGTCACCCCCCGCGCGGCCATGCTGGTCCAGGGCGTGCCGGTCAAAGCCCGAAGCATGGTGAGGCGTGGCCTGCTTGCCATAACCGTCCCGAAAAGCTTCGCAGGTCAAACGATCTCGTTGTGGATGGACGACGAGGTCCTGCACATCCTCAACGCGCAAGGCCGGATCGTGCACACGCTGGACCCCGCCCCGCTGGCGCCGGCGTGGTTCGCCGCCATGCGGGGCGTGGTCTATCCGGAGCAACCGCTGCCGCCCGGCGCCACCAACACCGACAGCTTCGCCGCCCGCAAGGCCGACCCGGGCACGCCGATGCACCTCACCGCCGCCAAGAAGGCAGACATCAACGGCGGGGTCACGGTGGGCGCCCTGCAGTTGGGGGTCGGCGGGCGCCACGCCAGGCGGCCGGTCACCGCCCGGCTCGAGGCCAACCGGTTGCACCTGATCGTCGACGGCCAGATCGCCAGGACGTACGCACCCAGCCCGATCCCACCCCGACGCTTCGCGCAACTCCGGGACGTCTGCAACACCGACCAGCCGCTCGCCCTACCCCACCCGTACCACACCGTTGTCGGGCCGGGCGACTACCGCCACGGCTCCCGCCCCCTCGGGCTGCCGCACCCCACCGCCGACGACCACACCGCAGCCCCGCCCCCCGCGCACAGCGACGTCGACCTCCCCGGCCGGCACCACCCGTGGCCCGGCCCGACGACCCCACCACCCAACCCCGACCCAACCCCACTCCTCGCGCACACCGGCCCGGGCCACCTGTCCCCCCGCACCCGGCAGCGGCTACGCGAACTGGAGTCGCAGATGCTGGACTCCCCGCCCGACTCCCCGAACGACGACCACCCTCACCAGCGGCCGTGGCAGTCATACCTGGCCGCCGACCCGGACGCGGACATGACGATCTCCGACCAGTGGGGAGGTGCCTGCGATGTCGGCGTGGCCTACGGCACCGGACACGGCGGCGCGGCGCATTCCGGCGACCGCCCGCACACTCCCGCGGCGCCGTCACACCAGCCCGACTTCGAACCCGGTGCGGACCGGCACCACTCACCGGCGGAGCTGGACAACACCGGCACCGTCAGACAGAGCGGCCCGGGCGAGGAGGTGCTACCGCCGGAGCGGCAGCCCGGCCGGGGCCAGGACCCGTCCACCCCAGTCCGGACACCGCACGCGGTCGACACGGTCCCGCAGTCCGCCGAAACCGCAGCCGAGACCGCAGCTGGGGCTGGAGATGGGCCGTGGTGGGTCAGTGGTGGGGCCGCTGACGGGTCGCTGGGTCGGTCCGGTTCCCTGGTACGGATGGACGGCGCCGAGGTCACCCCGGTCTGGACACCGCAAGCGCTCGACGCGTTCCTGCAGTCCGCCGAAGCCGAAGCCGAAGCTGGTGCCGGTGGGGTGGCCGTGACCGAATGGTGGGCTTGGGGACCGTCGTCGCCGTCCCAGGCGTGGTGGATCGGCGCTGGGGCAGCTGACGGGTCGCTGGGTCGGGCCGATTTCCCGGTACGGGTAGACGGCGCTGATGTCGCCCCAGCCGATGTCGCCCAGGCCGATGGTAGATGGCACAGCGATGAGGGGTGGCCGTCGCATCCCGCCCCCAGCCAGTCCTCGGCAACCGTCGTACCGGTCCCGGATGAGCAGCGACCCGGCCCCACCACGGACGGGGACGGGGACGGGGACGATGGTGATTATCGGGCGCTGCTGGAGCAGCCCCTCGATGCCGAGCTGCGGGACCTGTTCACCGCGTTCCTCGAAGCCCCGCCGCCGACGATCGATCAGGTGTTACGCGGCGTCGATCCACGCCCAGACGTGCTCGCCACCCCGGACGGGCAGCCATCGTCCCGGCCCGGGGACGAGCGGCCGCCGATCGGACAGGTCGACGCCCTCCCCCACGGGCCCGACGACCGGGCACCGCGGCAACACCGGCGATCCGGTGAGGCGCCCGCCAAACGATCCGCGGGGCAGGCCGGGCTGGACAGCGCTCCCGCGTCATCCAGCCCGGACGGGCAGCCCAACGGTAAGCGCCGCGCACCACGAGCCAACGTTCCCACACCGGCCAACGCGCACCAG
>CBIHNN010000094.1:0-18994 GCA_966211315.1 uncultured Micromonosporaceae bacterium
CGCCCACGGGGACAACCCAAGACCGTCGAACAGGACTTCGTCCTGTCCCTTGACACGGGTTCACATGGCTGCGTTGATGGAGCTGTCCTGGGATGTCGAGAGGCCGCCCATCGGGCCTCCAGCGGGGTGCGTTGACCGGCAGCGCTGGGCGTCCGCCCGCGCCGTGTTCGAGGCCCATCAGCTCGAAGACGCTGGCGCTCATTGCTGCTGCGGTGAGCTCTGGCCGTGTGACGGCCGCAAGCGTGCTGTGCGCGCGTTGGTCACGTCATGCCTTCAAGCTGGAGTGATCATGGTGGCGCTGGGCGTCAACGGCTCGGCGGCCTGCCGCTGGTGTGGCCGGGGGATCGCCCAGCATCCTGCGCATGGCCGGGTGCACGCGCTCTCATGGGGCTTCAACGTCATGCTGATGATCTCTCCTCACGACCATCCAGGAAGAGTATCCCCTGGTAAGGGGCTGTCTCACATCAGCGTGACAGGGAGGGGAGCGCTTGGAAATGACCGAGCCGTTCGCCACGCTGCTCGACCGCAACCTTCTGATCGACCTCGGGGAGTATCGGACAGGGCGCCGCTCCGACACGCCGGAAGCAGTACGCGAAAGAAGCCGAAGGCCGTTCGCGGCCCCGGCTGTCTTGGCCAACAGTTTCGTATGTCGGTCAAAACGGACAGGCCGGACGGTGGTGCCGTCCGGCCTGGTTTGCACATGATCTCTTTGGTGCGGAAGAGGGGACTTGAACCCCTACGTCCTTTCGGACACCAGGACCTAAACCTGGCGCGGCTGCCAATTACGCCACTTCCGCTGGTGAGGCGATTCTAATCGACCGGCGGATCGGCGTGTCGTCCGGCTGCGGCGGCCTGACCACCCGGGTGTTCAGCTGGGCGTTCTGACCACCCGGGTGTTCAGCTGGGCGTTCTGACCGCCCGGGTGTTCAGCTGGGCGTTGCGCAGAGGCGACCGGAGTGGGGTGCGCCTGACTCGCCGCCGCGGGGCGCCGGTTCCGGGAGCGCTTCAGCGGCACGGCGTGGCCGTCAGTCCAGGCCGAGGTCGCGGCGCAACTTGGCCACGTGGCCGGTGGCCTTCACGTTGTAGAGCGCCTTCTCGATGGCGCCGTCGGCGTCGATGACGAAGGTGGAGCGGATCACGCCGGTGACGGTCTTTCCGTAGAGCTGCTTCTCGCCGTAGGCGCCGTACGCGGTGAGGACGGCCTTGTCGGCGTCGCTGACCAGCGGGAACGTGATGGCGTCGCGCTCGCGGAAGGCGGCCAGCTTGGCGGGGGCGTCGGGGGAGATCCCGATGACCTCGAAGCCGGCGCCGTGTAGCGAGGCGAGCGAGTCGCGGAAGTCGCAGGCCTGTGTGGTGCAGCCGGGCGTCATGGCGGCGGGGTACGCGTAGAGGATGACCCGGCGGCCGCGGAGATCCTTGAGTGAAAGGTTCGTCCCGGTATCGGTCGGCAGGGTGAAGTCGGGCGCCGGGTCGCCGGCTGACAGGCGAGTCGTATCGGTCATGGGGGAACGATAGTCCTACCCCCCACTACTGCCATATCTTGGCAACAGCAGAAGACTCGCATAGGCTCCGCGTGTCGGCAACACATCCCCCGTCGCGGCAGCAGGAGGCCCCATGGAGCAGTTCGCGCTGCACATCGCGAACGGTGTGCTCGGCGCGCCGGTCCTGGTCGCGTACGCGGTGATCGCCGGTGTCGGGCTGGCCGTCTGCCTGATGCGTGGACGCCGGGACCTCGACGACCGGCTAGCGCCGATGGCCGGTCTGGTGGCGGCCTTCATCTTCGCCGTCCAGATGCTCAACTTCCCCGTGCTGCTGGGCGTCAGCGGCCACCTGCTCGGCGGCACCCTGGCGGCCCTCCTGGTCGGGCCGTGGGTGGGCGCGCTCTGCGTGTCGGTCGTGCTGGTCGTGCAGGCGATGGTCTTCGCCGACGGCGGCGTGACCGCTCTCGGCGCGAACATCACCAACATGGCACTGGTCAATACCGCCGCCGGGTACCTGGTGGTCGTCGTACTCCTGCGGATCCTGCCCCGGACGAACGCGGGCCTGGCCGCCACCGCGCTGCTCGCGTCAGTGGTCAGCGTGGTCGCGGCCGCGATGAGTTTCGTTCTGGAGTACGCGCTCGGCGGCGCCACCGCCATGACGACGGGCAGCCTCGGCTCCGTCGCAGCGGTGATGGCCGGCACCCATGTGCTCATCGGCATCGGCGAGGGCCTCATCACCGCCACCACCGTCGTCACGGTCGCGAAGGTCCGCCCCGACCTCGTGTACGCGCTGCGTACCCTGCGCCGCCGAATCCCGACCGCCCGTACGCCCGTGGAGAGTGCAGCGTGAAGAAGACCACCGGGTTCGTTGTCACCGGGCTGTTCGTGGCCCTGCTGCTCGCCGGGTTCGTCAGCAACTTCGCCTCCAGTAGCCCGGACGGCCTCGACGCCGCCACCACTCGCGGCTGCACCGTCGCCACGGACGGTACGATCACCGGCGGCACCTGCATGGCCCAGGGCGCGAAGCAGCACGAACTGACCGGCAGCCCGCTCGCCGACTACACACTGCCCGGCGTCAACCACTGGGTCTCCACGGCGATCGTCGGCGTGACCGGCGTCCTGGCGACGTTCGCGCTGGCCGGTCTCCTGTTCCGCCTCGCCCGCCGACGCGGGCCCGCCATCGCCGACGCGGACGCGGCTCGGCCGGTCCTCGCCGGACGCGGCTGACCGCTGGTGGGAGCCGGACACCACCACGCCCTGCACCTCGACGGGAACACCGGGGTGCACCGGCTCGCCCCCGAGGTCAAGATCGTGGCCATGTCGGCGTACACCCTCGCCGTGGTGGCCACCCCGCGGCAGGTGTTCTGGGCCTTCGGGGCGTACGCGCTGCTGCTCGTGCCGATCGTCGTCGTCGCCCGGGTACCGGCGCTGTGGCTGCTGCGGCGCTGCTGGATCGAGCTGCCGTTCGTGGTGCTGGCATTCCTGCTGCCGTTCACCGGCGTGGGGGACCGGATCGCCTGGCTCGGCCTGAGCCTGTCCGTCGACGGTCTGTACGGCGGCTGGAACCTGTTCGCGAAGGCGACGCTCGGAGTGCTCGCGTCGCTGTTGCTTGCCGCGACCACGACGCCGCGTGACCTGATCGCGGGCCTGGAGCGGCTGCGGTGCCCGCAGTCCCTGACCATGATCGCGACATTCATGCTGCGCTACCTGGACGTGCTCGTCGGGGAGGCCCGGCGGATGCGGGTGGCCCGGATCTCCCGCGGCGACGACCCACGTTTCCTCTGGCAGCTGCGCGGCTTCGCCGCCGGCATCGGCGCCCTCTTCCTGCGCGCGTACGAGCGCGGCGAACGCGTCTACCTGGCCATGCTGTCCCGCGGCTACGACGGCCGGATGCCCGACACGTCCCCCGGCGAGCGCGCCGGCACCCGGCAGTGGCTCGCCGCCGCGACACTCGGCGTCCCGGCGGTCGGCGTCGCCGTCACCGCGGCCGTACTGGGATGATCCGGTCGTGGAACCCTCGCTCGACGTCTCCGGCCTCCGCTACGCCTACCCGGACGGGCACGTCGCCCTCGACGGCGTCGACTTGCGTGCCGGCAAAGGTGAACGCGTCGCCCTGCTCGGCCCGAACGGAGCCGGCAAGACGACCCTGGTCCTGCACCTGAACGGCATCCTCGCAGGCGAGGGTTCTGTCACCGTCGCGGGCCTCACCGTCTCGAAGGACCGGGCCGTCCTCGCAGAGATTCGCCGCCGCGTCGGCATCGTCTTCCAGGACCCCGACGACCAGCTGTTCCTCCCCACGGTCGCCGAGGACGTCGCCTTCGGCCCCGCCAAACTGGGTCTTCGCGGCCCCGAGCTCGCCGCCCGCGTCACCGAGGCCCTGACCGCGGTCGGCATGGCCGAACACCGCGACCGGGCCCCACACCACCTGTCCTTCGGCCAGCGCCGCCGGGTCGCCGTGGCCACGGTCCTGGCGATGCGCCCGGAGATCCTCGTCCTCGACGAACCGTCGTCGAACCTGGACCCCGCGTCCCGTCGCGAGCTCGCGACGATCCTGAAAAGCCTCCCGGTGACCCTCCTGATGGTCACCCACGACCTCCCGTACGCCCTCGAACTCTGTGACCGCTCCCTCATCCTCGACTCGGGCCGCATAGTCGCCGACGCCCCGACCGCCGACCTCTTCGCCGACCCGGAACTCCTGGCCCGGCACCGCCTCGAACTCCCGTACGGTTTCGCCCTGGACCGCACCGTGTGACGAGCCGCCCGTGGTGATCTCCCCGCACGCCGCTCAGTCGGTCATGGTGCGAGGGCTGGCGGCGCTTCCGCGCCACCGGCCGCCGACCGCGGTGCAGGCGCCGGGTCCGTGCCGCGCCGCTCCAGCGACGCCGTAAGGGTGAGCGCGGCCGCGGGGCGCAGGGCGTCGCGGAGGCGGAGGACCGTACCGGCCACCAGGCCCAGGCCGATGGCGGTGGTGACGGCGACGGCGGTCCGGCTCGCCCAGGCCGGGCCGGGGGCGGGCAGGACCGCGCGCGCGAAGACCGCCACGTTGGTGAGACCGGCGAAGACGGCCAGCCCCACGCCGGCCAGACCGACGGGGAAGTCGGTGCGGCGACGGAACGTCCACGCGCCGACCAGGACGGCGGCCACGCCGCAGAGGGCGATCCACGGCTGGTCGAGAGGGAGCCGGGCCGGCGTTCCGGAGTCGAGTTGACGGGCGAGCGCGTACCCGAGGGCGGTCAGGCCGCCGACGACGGACAGGGCGGCCACCGCGGCCCGGCCGCGGCGCCGGGTCACGGCCGTGACGGCGACCGCCGCGAGCAGGATGGCGGCCCACCAGCTGCCGGGGGCCGGGGCCGGGACCCAGTCGAGCGTGCCGCGCACGGGGTGGATGGCGGCGCCGCGGCGCAGCGGGACGGTCCAGTCGCGGACGCGGTGCTCGCGGGTGGGATCGGCCGTGGCCTGTGCGGGCAGGGCCGCGCCGAGCCAGTGGGTGCGCTGGTCGTGCCAGCGGACCGCCGGGGTGGTCGCGATCCGGTCCCACTGTGGTGCCGCGGTGGGATCTGCGGTGGGCGGTACGGGGCTGTCGCCGGTCAGAGTCTCGTTGACGTACGTCGCCGGGGAGTGGACGTTCCGGTAGACACCGTCGGGACGGATCTCCAGGTACGGCTCCCCGGCGTAGCCGAGCACCTCGACCGTACTGCCGCTGGTGTTGACCAGTTCGAGCCGTGCGCCGGCCTCGACGGTCCGGACGCTCACGCCCGGCAGGCCGGCCTGGGCCGTCACCCTCGTCCGGTAGTCGGTGGCGTCGGGTGCGTCGGAGCCGTGCGCGGAGGCCGGGCCGCTCACGGCCAGCACCGCCACGATGCCGGCCACGGCCGCGAGCGGACCGGAGAATCTCACTTGACGGCTGCGGTGACCGCCGCGGTCACGGCCTCCGGGGCGAGGCTCTTGACCTGCTGGCCGGCCACGTAGACGGTCGGGGTGCCGGTCACGCCGCGCTTGCTCGCGGCCTCCGTCGAACGCCTCACCCAGCCCTTGTACGTGCCGTCGTTCACCTTGGCCGCGAAGTCGGAGCCGGTCAGGCCGACGGACGTGCCGATGTCGACCAGTTTGGCGTTGTCGAGCCCGGCGCTGCCCTCCTGCGGCTGCTGCGCGTAGAGCGCCTTGAAGTACTCGTAGAACTTCCCCCCGTCCGCGGCCGCCGCGGAAGCCGCCGCCGCACGCGTCGAATACTGGGTGCTGGACTTGCCGTCGAGGATCGCGATCGGGTGGTACACCACCGTCGCCTTGCCGTCGGCGACCAGCGTGTCCAAGGTCGGCCCGGTCTGCTGCTCGAATTCGGCACAGATCGGGCACATGAAGTCGGCGTACACGTCGATCGTGACCGGGCCGGTGCCCACCGCGAAGCCGGTGCCGTCGGCGACCGCGCTTGCCGGGTTCGCGCCACCGGACGACTTCTGGCTCGCGATCACGCCCCAGCCGATCAGCCCCGCGACCACCAGCACCGCCACGGCGATCGCCGACGTCAGGACGGTCTTGCGCCTGCGCTCCTGCGCCGCGAGCCGCTCCCGTGCGGCCCGCGCCGCTTCGACTCGATCTCTCTTACTGCTCACGCGCTGATCCTTCCAGCATCTCGTCGACGGACAGCCGGGTCCGGGGCGCCATCAGCAGGAAGCCCGCCATCAGCAGGAACCCGAGGTCCCTCAGGACCTCCCAGCCGTACGTGGGGTCCTCGCCGGTGGGGAGTCGCCCGCCGGTGCCGAAGCAGCCGCAGTCGATCTGCAGCCCCCGGGCCCACGCGGAGACGATTCCCGCGACGAAGACCACCAGGAGCGCCGTTGACGCGCCCGCGGCCACCCGTACGGCCATACCGGCCAGCAGCAGCAGCCCGAGGGCGATCTCCACGAACGGCAGTGCCGCCCCGACGACCTTCGTCACCTCGTACGGCATCACCTGGTACGCGTTCACCGCCCGCCCGGAGGCGGCCAGATCACCGATCTTCGTCCCGCCCGCGACGAGCCACACGGCAGCCAGTCCAAGGCGTACCACCAGACCCACCCATGGCCGTACGGCCGCTCGGTCCGTCGTCACTGTCACACCCTCTTGGTCGGACAGGCGTCCCGCCCGGTTCCCGTCAGCTTGCCTGAGCTTTGCTGATAGCCGTGACCAGGTCGTCCCGGGCGCGGGCGACCCGGGAACGGATGGTGCCGACCGGTACGTCCTCCACGGCGGCGGCCTCCGCGTACGACATGCCCAGCACCTGGGTGAGGACGAACGCGCTGCGCCGCTCGTCGGTGAGCCGATGCAGCAGGTCGTGGGCGCCGAGCCGGTGCACGGGGTCGGGGTGCGGTGTGTCGGTGTGCGCCTCGACGGTGAGCCGTTCGGTGAGCCTCCGGCGATGTACGACGCCCCGCAGGTGGTCGGCGCAGGCGCGGCGGGCGATCGCGAGCAGCCAGGTCCGGATCGTGGAACGTCCGGCGAAGGATGGCAGTGCCCGGAACGCCCGCAGGTAGGTGTCCTGGGTGAGATCGTCCGCGCTGTCCGGGTCGACGAGCGCCGCGACGAACCGCCACACGTCCGCCTGGGTGCAACGCACGAACTCGGCTTGGGCCGCCGGATCACCGTCCTGGGCGCGCAGGGCCCACCCGGTGGCCACGTCGGGGCCGTCGGGCAGGTCGGATTCGCGCTGGCTGGGGATCACGGCGTCCAAGACTACCCAGGGCGAAATCCTGCCGGGAACCAGTCGCCTTCGAGGTACGACTACCTTCCGTGCGGAACTGGAGGAGAGTGACGGGTGGCGGCTCGATCGCCGTGTACCCGTACACCGGTGATCGGGGAGCATGTCCCGCATGACCGTCGACTCCCTGCCCCGGCGCCGCACCGCCACCGTGCTCGCCGGTTTCCTGCTGGGCCTCTTGGCCCTGCTCCCAGCGCCCGCCCTGCCGGCCAGCGCCCATGCCGCCCTGCTACGCAGCGATCCCGCCCCCGACGCGGTGGTGCCCGAGGCCCCCGACCGCGTGTCGCTCACGTTCAGCGAGTCGGTGCGGCTCGTGCCGGGAAAGACGCAGGTGCTGGCCCCCAACGGCCAGCGTGCCGACCAGGGCGAACCCACTGTCGACGGCGGCACCCTGACGATCTCGCTGCGCGGCGGCGGCCCGCGCGGCACCTACCTGGTCAGTTACCGGGTGATCTCGGCGGACAGCCACCCGATCGGCGGCGGGTTCACCTACTCGGTAGGAGCGCCGTCGACGCCGCCGACGGCGGCGCCCGGCACCGCGGACGCCACCGTCGACCCGGTGGTCCGGGTAGCGTTCCCGATCGTCAAGTATCTCGGGTACGCCGGACTGCTGCTCGTCCTCGGCCCGATCCTCGTACTGGCGCTGCTCTGGCCGCGCCGCCTGGGCCGCCGTGGACCCGCCCGTCTGGTGCGGGCCGGGTTCGGGCTGACCCTCGCCGGGGCGCTGGGCGGGCTGTGGCTACAGGCGCCGTACTCGACCGGCAACGGCCTGTTCGACGTCAGCGGCAGCGACCTGGTGGACGTGCTGGGCAGCACCTTCGGCGCGGTGATGCTGGTTCGCATCGGTGTGGTCTGCGCCGCGGCCGTCCTGGTCCGCCCGCTGCTGACGGGCGACGGCGGCGACACCCGCAGCGACCTGGCGATCCTCGGCGTACTCGGGGTCGCGGCGATCGGGACCTGGCCGCTGACGGGGCACCCGTCGGCGTCGCCCGTGGCCGCGGTGACCGTCGTGGTCGACGCCGTCCACCTCGCCGCGATGGGGGTGTGGGTGGGCGGCCTGGTCATGCTCGTCGCGTTCCTGCTGCCCCGGGCGGAACCCAGGGAGCTGGCCGCGATTCTGCCGATCTGGTCGCGCTGGGCGGCGCTGTCGGTGAGCGCGCTCGTCCTCGCGGGTACGGTCCAGGGCCTCATCCAGGTCGGTACGCTCGGCGCCCTGACCGGAACCGACTACGGCCGCCTGATCATCGCCAAGGTCGCCCTGGTCGGCGTCGTGCTGACCGTGGCCTGGTTCTCCCGCCGGTACGTGCAGCGTCGGCTGAGCGACGACCGGCCGAAGCCGCTGCGCCGACTCGTCGGCGTCGAGCTCGGCGTGGCCGCCGCGATCATCGGGGTGACCGCCGTCCTGGTTCAGGTGACCCCGGCGCGTACGGCGGTGGAGACCGTGTCGTCGCGGGCGGATTCAACCGTATCGGCGGTGCTGCCCGGCAAGGACCTCTCGTTGCAGGTGGACGTGTACCCGGGACAGGTCGGCAGCAACTCCATCCACCTGTATGCGTTCACCCCGGCCGGGCAGCCGCTGCCCGTCGTCGAGTGGGCCGCCACCGCAGCCCTGCCCGCCCAGAACGTCGAACCGGTCGACGTCCTGCTTCAACGCATCACGGACACGCACGCGATCGGCGACGTCAACCTGCCGACCGCCGGTGACTGGGTGTTCACGTTCACCCTGCGGACGTCCGAGATCGACCAGTCCTCGGTCAGCATGACCGTGAGAGTGAGATAGGAGAGATCCACCGATGATCCGTACCCGTACCGCGGCACGAACCGCCTTGATCGGACTCGGCGCCGTCCTGATCGGCGCGTTCGCCGCGACCCCGGCCTTCGCGCACGTGACGGTCAATCCGTCGGACGCCGTCCAGGGCGGCTACACCCGGGTGGCGTTCCGCGTTCCGACCGAGAGCGACGCTTTGAACACCACCAAGGTCGAGGTGTTCATGCCGGAGGCGAGCCCGATCGCGTCGGTGTCGACGATGCCGGTCGCGGGATGGACGATCGCGGTGGAGAAGGGCAAGCCGGCCACGCCGTTGAAGTCGGACGACGGTGCGGTGTCCGAGGTGGTCACGAAGGTGACGTGGACGGCGTCACCGGACGCGGTCATCAAGCCGGGGGAGTTCATGGAGTTCCCGGTTTCGCTGGGCCCGCTGCCAGAGGTGGACAAGCTGGTCTTCAAGGCGCTGCAGACGTACTCGGACAACACGGTGGTGCGCTGGATCGAGGAGCCCGCCGCAGCGGGCACCGAGGAGCCCGCGAAGCCGGCGCCGGTGCTGAAGCTCGCCAAGAAGGGAGCCGCGCCCGCGGCGACCGGGGTCACGGTCGCGACGGTGGCGAAGAACGGCGACGAGGGCGGCAACGGTGCGGCGCTGGGTCTCGGCATCGCGGGCCTGGTCGCGGGGCTCGCCGGGCTGGTGCTGGGCGGGCTGGCGTTCATGCGTACCCGGAGGGCTTCGGCATCTGAGGCCCCTACGGCCTGATGGGATCTCGGCAAAGGCCCGGCGCGGTAGCGCCGGGCCGTTGTGTAACTTCATGACTTTTAACAGCTCAAACATCCAGTTTGGTGGTATTTCGGTCGGTATCGTCGGCGTATTGCGTCGAAGAGGGGGAGAGACCGATGCGGGTGCTCCGCACGATCCTTGGCATGTTGTTACTCACCGTCGGGTTGCCCGCGCTGCTGGTCGGCGGCGGTCTTTGGTTCGCCATGCAGCACCGCGACGCGGGCGGCGCGTTCACCGGCAAGCTGCAACGCATCACCAGCGACGGCTATGCGGTGGTGGTTCGCGACGCCGACGCGTTGCTGGAACGCGACGCACCGTTCGTGCGCGCCGACGACACCCGGCTCCGGATCACCGCACAGACCAGGTACGGTCCCGCGTTCGTCGCGATCGCGCCGACCGACCAGGTCGCCCGCTACCTCGACCAGATCCCGTACCTGCGCGTCGACGGTGTCGACCTCGGCACTGGTGCCCTGCCCGTGCACGGCCATCCCGTCGTCGCCGGCGGTGCCCTGATCACCACCCCGGCCCGCCAGCCGTTCTGGCTCGCCGCCGGCACGGGCAGCCTCGACTGGAGTCCTGCCCGGATGCGGGACCGCCAGTACAGCCTTGTGATCATGAACCCGAACGGCCGTTCCGGCGTCACCCTCACCGCCACCGCGGAGATCCGCCCCGGCTGGCTCAACACCGCCACCTGGGGTCTGCTGGTCCTGGGCACCCTGTTCGTGATGCTCGGCATGGTCGTCCTCGCCTGGCCCGGCCGCCGCCGCGACGTCGTCTACGTTGTTGAGCCCGGCCAGGTCCCCGAGCTGGCCCACCGCATCGGCGTTCCCCTGCCGCTCACCACGCACGCCGATCGCCGCATCCTGCGCCCCCGCACCCTCGCCGACGCCCCAGCCCTCATGCCGGCCCAGACTGGGGCCGAGGTCCCCGCCGGTGTCCTGGATCTGGTCGTGACCGGGGCGCCGGTCGTCACTGCGGGTTCCTGGCCCCAGACGACGCGGTCGCCGGTCCTGCCTTCGCTGACATGGCCGCCGGCCCAGCCCGCGGCCGACGCACCGCACGGGGACACCGCCCTCCTCGCTCCCGCCCCTGCGCCTGCCTCTGCCAGGGCTGTCGGGTCCGCTGACGTCGTCTCTGCCGGTGGTGTCTCTGCCGGTGGTGATTCAGGTTCCGATGCTCATGCTTCTGGCGATTCCACGGAATTCCGGCGTTCAGGGAGTTCCCGCACGGCGTTCCAGCGAGGGTTCGGCAAGGCCGGCCGGGGTGCGAAGCGGGAGGCTGTCAGGAAGGCTGAGGCTGCGGCGAAGGCAGAGCTCGCCGGGAAGGCCGACGCCTCCAGACCGGCTGAGCCGTCCGGTAAAGCCGGAGCCAGGGTGACGACCGACGCTGCGACCAAGGCTGACGTCGTGGGTAAGGCCGACGCTGACCTCGGGAGCAAGGTTGGAACGGCGGGCGCGGTCGACGTCGTGGAGAAACCCGGCGTGTCCGTCCAAAGATCCGGGTCGGCGGCCCCTGGAAGCGCGGGCGCCACCGCGCCGAGCGCGGACGAGTGCATCCCTTCGGCATCGGACGCCGACAAGGCTCTCCCCGGGAAGGCGTACGCGGAGAAGGAGTCCGCGGGTGCCGTCTCGCCGAACACGGCCGGTGTCTCCGGCGACCGGAAGGTGGCGGGGAAGGCCGAGGGCACTGACTCGGCGGACGGGACCGTTCCGGCGCGGCCCGCTCCTCCACGGCCGAGGCCGGTGCAGCCCGCGCCCGGTCAGCCCCGTCCCGCCCAGCCGAAGCCCGCCGAGCCGGTCCCGGCCGCGACCGGCCCCGGAACCGCCGGAGGGGGAGAGAGCGCCGCCGACTCCACGGACGACAACCGGCTCACGAGCGGCGACGCGCTTTCGGGCGGCAACGCGGCGGCGGCTGGCGGCGCAGCCGGAAACAACGGCGGTGAGGTCAAGACCGGCGGTGAGCCGACGAGCGGCGATGCGAAGGCCGGTGGTGACGCGAAGACAGCCGGCGGTGACGCGAAGACAGCCGGCGGTGACGCGAAGGCCGGCGGTGACGCGAAGACAGCCGGCGGTGACGCGAAGGCCGGCGGTGACGCGAGGACCTCCGGCCAGGCGAAGGGCCGCGGAGCCACGGCCGGCGGAGCCACGATCGGCGGAGCCACGATCGGCGGCGGCGCCAGTACCGGTGGCGGGTCCAGGACCGGCACGACCGGAGGTGCGGGGACCGCTGTCAAGGGCGTACCGGCGCAGACGGAGCATTCCCGTTCCATCGCTGCGGACCGCGGCGTCGGGGACCGGTCCGGGGACGATCAGGTCGTGCCGTCGGCGAGGTCCTCCGAGCTCGCGCGCGACGGGGCCGCGGGGGCCGCGCAGAGTACGAGCGCTGCACTCCAGGCTGCGGCGGAGCTGCTGCCTGCGCGGTCGTCGCGGCGGCGTAAGACGGCGGGCGGGTTGCCGGCGGACGCGAAGGATCCGGAGCCCATCGTGAAGGTCACCCGGCCGGGTCGTCGCGGTCTGCAGGCACGGCCGAAGGACTGACCGACCAGCTGTTTCGACGGGAAACCGAAGGGCCCTCCGCGCTGCCGACGCGGAGGGCCCTTACCGGGGGAACGGAGTAACCGAAGGGGGGCTTCGTCCGTTAAGCACAGTTTAGCCAAATCTGGACTGCCTGGGTAGGTCTGGAGGAAGAACTCCATATCGACTGTTCAGCAGGCCGCTCAGGCCAATGCCGACTCCTCGTCCGAATTGCTGGGCACGCGGCGGCCGGGGGCAGCGCGTACACCACGGAACGGCAGAGCACGGCCGCCCGGTAGGGCGATGACCAGGCCGATCATCACCGGCAGGTACAGGCTCCGGAAGGCCTGGACGAACCAGGGGTCACCGATCCGGAGCGTCGGCCCCCAGTTGTGGAAGGACTCCACCCCCGCCGTGATGACCACGAAGACGGCGCCGGCGACGTACCGCCAGGGCCCGCCGGCCGTGAGCAGAACCATGATCGCGGGGACGAACCAGTAGATGTGGTGGTTCCACGTGATCGGGCTGATCAGCGAGCCCACCAGGCCCGTCACGGTCATCGCGGCGACTCCGGCACCCGCGCGGTGCAGCTGGTCCGCGCGCCAGAGCCCGTACCCCAGAACGAGGGTGACCAGCCCGATCCACAGCACCCGGTTCGGCGACTCGGGTGCGCTCAGCCGGGTCATCGCGCCCAACAGCGACTGATTGGCGGTGTGGTCGATGCGGCCGACGCGTTCCGTGGACCACAGCGCGCCGGTCCAGAAGGCCCACGACGCGCTCGGGGCGATCGCCGCGACCAGCAGAGTGGCGACCGTGGCGGTGCCGGCCGCGGTCGCGGCCTCGCGCCAGCGGCGGGTGACCAGCAAATGGACCACGAAAATGCCCGGGTAGAGCTTGAGGGCTGTCGCGAGGCCGATGCCCACACCTGTCCAGCGGGCGCGGCGCGGTAGGCCGACCAGTAGGTCGGCCAGAATCAAGAAGATCAAGAAAAGATTGATCTGACCGAACGTCACGGTCTCCCGGATCGGCTCCAGCCACAACAGCGGAGGTACGGTGACGCCGAGCGCGTACCACGCGGGCCAGCCCCGGTGGCGCACCTGCGCCCGGATCAGCCACCACGTCGTGACGAAGAGCGCCGCGAACGACGCAATCGTGAAAACGATCACCGAGAGCCACAGGGGTACGAACGCTGCCGGCCACATGAGCAACGCGCTGAGCGGCGGATACGTGAAGTACAGCCACCCCTGGACCTCGTCGGCCTGGGCGTACGTGTACAGCTGGTGACCGTCCGCCCACCAGTTGATCGCGCGCACGTAGATCTGCAGGTCGAAGAAGTTGTGCCGGTTGCCGTACCAGATCAGGCCGCCCGTCACCGCCGCGATGACGGCGACGACAGTGAGCACACGGCGGCGCGTACTGCCTGGAAGGGGCGATGCGGTGCTGCGGGCCGGCTCGGAGGACACGCCGGAACGATATCGGTCGCGCCTGCGCGGTGGGCGGCATGAGTACAGCACGGCGGCGTAGGCTGGCGCTTGTGCCTGATCTTCTTGTGTGGATCGACTGTGAGATGACCGGCCTTGACCTGGGCAAGGACACCCTGATCGAGGTGGCCGCGCTCGTCACGGACCCCGACCTCAACGTGTTGGGCGACGGCGTTGACCTCGTCATCCACGCCGACGACGCCGCGCTCGACGCGATGCCGGAGGTCGTCCGCACGATGCACGCCAAGTCCGGGCTCACCGAGGAGGTCCGCCACTCGACGGTAACGGTCGCAGAGGCGGAGGAGGCGGTATTGGAGTACGTCCGGCAGTTCGTTCCCGATCCACGTGCGGCCCCGCTGTGCGGCAACTCGATCGCCACCGACCGGGGCTTCCTCGCCCGGGACATGCCCACCCTCGAGGCGCACCTGCACTACCGCATGATCGACGTCTCCTCGATCAAGGAGCTCTGCCGCCGCTGGTACCCGCGGGTCTACTTCGGCCAGCCCGCCAAGGGCCTCGCCCACCGGGCCCTCGCTGACATCCGGGAGAGCATCCGGGAGCTCGAGTACTACCGCCGGACCCTCTTCGTGCCGCTACCCGGCCCCGATGTCGAGACGGCGAAGGCGATCGCCGCGGCGCTCTGAGCGGCACGCCGTCCCCCACTCGACGGAGCGGGTGCGGGTCCCGCTATGATGGGTCGTCGCACGGCACCCGGCAACATCTGGTGGCGTGTACATGGTGGTCGTAGCTCAGCTGGTAGAGCACCGGGTTGTGGTCCCGGGGGCCGCGGGTTCAAGTCCCGTCGATCACCCCAAGAACGTGCAGGTACGAAGGCCCAGCCGCCGAAGCGGCCGGGCCTTCGCTCGTTGCATGTCCGATTCTGGGAGCGATCTGGCACCGGCGCCCCACGGCGCCGGTCACGAGCGATGGCGGGCAGCACCCGACATCGCGGCCCTTTCCGGCTGACCGCGGGCCGCGTCGGATGTCCCGGCTCCGTCGAACACCCGATGAACAGTTCAGCCCCGGTCCCGCGATGGACCGGGGCTGAAGTTCTGTTCTGGCTAGACCAGCGCACTACGCTTCTTGTACTGATCCCAGTCCATCGACCAGTCCGTCCAGCCGTCGCCCCACTTGAGCTCGCGGCCGGTGTTCTTCACCGTGATCGGGTCGCCCATCATCGTCTGCCCGAAAAGCCAGTTGCCGTCTTTCTCGGAGACATTGACGCAGCCGTGCGAGACGTTCTCCCTACCTTGCTTTCCCTCGGACCAGGGCGCGGAATGGATGAACTGCCCGCCGTACGTGATGCGCTGTGCGTAATCGATGTCGGTCCGGTAGCGGTTGTTCGGGTTCGGGTCGTCAGTGGTGTCGAAGACCGTGTGTTCGGCCTTCTCCATGACGACCATCGTGCCGGTCGAGGACGGCGTGCTCGGCTTGCCGAGACTCACCGGCAGCGTCTTGATCGTCTGCCCGTCCTTCTGCACCGTCATCTGCTTCGACCTGTCGTCGACCGTCATGACGAACGAGCGGCCGATCTTCACGTCCACCGTGACGTCGGAGCGGCCGTAGTAGCCGTCACCCATCGGCACGCCGGCGAGCTGCATCTTATAAACGATCTTCGTTCCGGCCTGCCAAAACTCCTTCGGCCGGTAGTGGATCTCGCTGGACGAGTACCAGGCCCAGGTGCCCTCCTGCTGCGGCGTGCTCTGCAGACTGAGACGCCGCTCGACATCGGCCTGGGACTTCTCCGGGATCGCCCGGTCGAACTTGACGATCATGGGCATGCCGACACCGACGGTCTGGTTGTCGCCGAGGAAGCTCGTCGCGCGGATCAGCTTGTCCGGCTTGCCCTTGACGGTGAAGCTCGACGTGGCGGTGCCGGTCTTGCCGTCCGCGGCAGTCGCCGTCACCGTCGCCGTGTACGTGGCACCCCACTCCAGAGCCTTTGCCGGCTTCCACGACTTGCCGTCGTCCTGCGTCGTACCCTCGACGGCCTTGCCGGAGGCGTCCTTGACCTCGACCACCGCCTTGTCGGCGTTGCCCGTGGTGAACGCGACGGCCGTCAGCGGCTCCACGTCCCGGGCGCCCGCGACCGGCTCGGTGATCTGCGCCGTGACCTTTGGACCGGTGTCCTGCGCAGGGGCCGCGTTGCCGCCCTGCCAGGCCGGCTTGTCGCTGGTGCACCCCGCCGTCACGACGACGGCGGCCGTCGCGAACGCCGCCACGGCAAGCCGCCACGGCATCACCCTCGATTTCATGATCTCCTCATCAGCACGTATGTCCCTGCCCATACTGCTCTACCCGCGTCCCTGGCGGCAGTCTTGAAGATGCCCGTGACCGGAAACACCAACGCCGCCATCAGGCCTTCGGCACCAGATCGGCCGCCACCGGCAAGGCACTGCCCTCGACGAAATCGGCCCAGCTCATGTCCCACGCCGTCCAGCCGTTGCCCTGGGCCAGCTGCTTCCCGGTGCCCTTCACCTCGACCGGATCACCGATCAGTGTCCTGTCGAACAACCAGCGAGCGTTGCTCGGGGAGAGATTGACACACCCGTGCGACACATTGCGTTTTCCCTGGTCATCGACCGACCACGAGGCCGAATGGATGAATTCGCCCTTCCACGTCAGCCGCTGCGCCATATCGATGTTCACCCGGTAGCGGTTCGCCGGATTGGGCTCGTCGCTGGTGTCGAAGACGGTGGTCCTCTTCTTCTCCATCACGACTAAAGTGCCGCTGGAGGACGGCGTCGACTTCTTGCCCAGGCTCACCGGCATCGCCCTCAGAACGTTGCCGGACTCCGTCACCGTCATCTGCTTCGTCGCGTTGTCCACCGACATCCGCAGGTCACGGCCAATCTTCGAGGTCGCGCTGCGGTCCATGTCGCCGTACCGGCCGTCGCCCGTCGGGTGGCCCCCGACGCCCAGGCGTACCGTCAACGTCGTGCCCGGCATCCAGTACTGCGGCGCACGGTAGTACGCCTGCGAGCCGTCCGCTGTCCAGGACCACGTGCCCGGCTGTGGCGGATCCGTCTTGACGAAGAGCCGCTTCTGCACCTCGGCCCGATCCTGCTCCTTGATCCCCGGCAGGAACTCGGCGACCACGGGCATGGCAACCCCGTATGTCTGATCCTCGAAGAGGTACAGCCCGGTACCGGTCTTCTTGCCGACCTTACCCATCGTCCGGAACGACGTCGTCCTCGTTTCCGTACGCCCGGAGGTGTCGGTGGCGACGACGGTGGCCTCGTACCCCACACTGTTCTTCAAGGGCTGAGCCGGCACCCACGCCGAGCCGTCCGCGCGGAGCTCGCCCGCGACGTCGCCCCCACCCTCCTCGCGCAGCTCGACCGAGATCACGGACCCGCCCGTGACGGTCGTCCCTATCTCGGTGCTCACCGGCAGGTCAGTGGCCCCCGCATCCGGCTTCACCGCGAAACTGAACGGCACCAGACTCGCCGCCGGACTCGGCGCCGCTGCGCTGACCGCCGGCATATTCGCCGCCGGCGAGGGCCTTTTCTCGGCCCCACACCCGGCCACGCTCACGGCAAGCACCAACACCACGACCGCCGCACCGGACCGCCGCATCCCCGCCACCTCATCTACCGTTCGGTCATACACTCGGCCGCACATCCTTCCTCACCCGCCCTACGGCCGGTGTGAAGCAGGGCGTGGCGAGCCGTACGGAACCGGTTGGAGCGCACCGTTACCTGCATGCTATGGTTTCCCCCGTCAGCGAGCGCCGCTAGCTCAACTGGCAGAGCAGCGGACTCTTAATCCGCGGGTTGGGGGTTCAAGTCCCTCGCGGCGCACAGTGTTTCACCAGGGCGCTTACCGGATTCGGTAGGCGTCCTTCTTGCTGATCCCGGCTTCCGACAGCAACCGCGACAGCAACCACGTCAGCTCTCATCGGTCTCGTCCTCTTCCGTGGCAAGGTCATCGCCAAGGGCGGCGTCCATGTGCCCGGCCGCCTCGTGTTGCATGGCCGGGATGACGTGACCGTAGGTGTTCATGGTGACCGCAATCTGCGAGTGGCCGAGGATGTCCATCACCATCCGCGGCGACACCCCCCGCGACAGCAGCAGCGTCGCGCAGGTGTGCCGCAGGTCGTGCAGTCGAATCGCACGGACGCCAGTCCGAACCAGGAGTCGAGCGAACGTAGTGTTCAAGTTGCGCGGCTCGATATGCCCGCCAGTCGCCGTTGTGAACACCAGGCCGGAGTCAGTCCACCCGCCGTCGGCCGACTTCCTATCGTGGTTCTGACGAGTCCGATGCTGTCGCAGGGCCTCCGTCACCATGGTAGGCATGGTGAGCACTCGCCGGGAGCGTCGGGACTTGGGCGGTCCGAAGACGACCCCGTCACCGCGAACCCGCTGCAGTGTCTGCCAGACGCGCAGTTGCCCGGTTGCGAAGTCGACGTCAACCCAGCGAAGCCCGAGCAGCTCGCCACGCCGTAGCCCGAGCGCAAGGGCTACGACGAACAACGCATGCAGGCGGTGCGAGCGGCATCCTGCGAGGAATTCACGTGCCTCAGCTTCCGTCCACGGCCGGATCTCCTCACGATCCGGGGCCGGTGGTTGGACCAGCCTGGCGACATTCCGGCCGATCAGTTCCTCGCGCATCGCGTGGTTCAACATCGCCCGTAGTACCGCGTGTACCTGCTGCACCGTTCTCGGCGAGACCAACCGCCGCTCGGTCTCGTCCTGACCCGGCCGCCCAGGTGCGCGGGTGGCCACTGCCCGAGCCAGCAGCAGTCGCACGTCGGCGGGCGTCAGGGCTGGCAGGCGCTTCCGGCCGATGGCTGGCGCAATGTACTGACCCACGAGGGACCGATACCGCACCAGTGTGGTCGGCCGCAGCTTCGGAGCGGCAACGTGCAGGAGCCAGTGGTCGGCGTACTTGCTGACGGTCCAGCCCGTGGCATCCGCGGGCAGACCCTGATTGGAACGGTTCTTCAATGCCGTCAGCTTGGCGTCGACCTCCTCTGCCGACGCGCCGTACACGGGCACGCGCTTATACAAGCCGTCAGCGCCCAGGACGAACGCGGCGCCAGCCCAACGCCCATCCTTACGCTGGTAGATGGAGCCCTGGCCGTTCGCGCGTTTCTTCGACCGGCGCCGTTTCGGCTCTTCCGGGGGCTCCGGCAAAGGCATGGCTGCGACGGTGCCGATTACGCGGCCTCGTCTTCCAGGAGGGCCATTCAAAAGTCGATCGACACTCACGGATGTCACGCTGGGTGAGATCT
>CBIHNN010000095.1:0-18727 GCA_966211315.1 uncultured Micromonosporaceae bacterium
CATCGCCGGTGTTCCTCCAGGTTTCGATGTCTCCATCTAACCCGGGGCGCAACACCTGCCCACCACGTCGTCGGCCACGTTGTGTCGCAGCCCGAACAGCACCGCCACTACCGCGGCGGGCAGGGGTAACACGTGCGGCCGGCCGATTGGCGGGTTCTCCCACGGACCTACGACCTCCCGGACCTGGCCGACAAGGTCGGCGAGTTGTCCCGGCGAAAGTCCTGTCATACGCTCAGCCCGCGGCGGCTGGCCCTCGATCATCTGAGTCCACACAACTGAGTTGATCTATCGGATCCCAGCCGCCGCGTCCAATCAGGACACTCTGCGAACCGGTCACGACCACCACCCGGAATCACGCAGGCGGCGAACGACGCCGAGGCGAAGGTCCGTGCGGGCGTGGTGCGGGCGCGGCCGAGCGGTCGGCAGACCTTCGGCGCGTACGCCAGCCTGTGGTACGAGCGGCAGGATCTCGCCGCCTCGACCATGCAGAACTACCGGCGGCGGCTCGAAGAGCATCTGCTGCCCACGTTCGATGAGGTCGCGTTGACGGACCTGACCCGGGACGCGGTGGCCGCGTGGGAGAAGCGGGAGCGGGCCGCCGGGTACGCGGACGCCAGCGTCCGGTCGTGGCGGGCGCTGCTACACCTGGTCCTCGCGGACGCGGCGGAGGAGGGGCTGTTGGAGGTCAACGTCGCGGCGAAGCGCAAGGGCCGGGGCAAGCGGGTCGGGCGTGCCCACCATCGGGGCGCCGAGAAGACCATCACGACGGCGCTCGGTGTGCTGCTGATCGCCGAACGGGCGGCGCTCCTATCGGGCCGCGACGACGAGTTCGTGGCCGTCGTGGCCCTGGGCTTCACCGATCTGCGGTGGGGTGAACTCGTCGGGCTCGAAACGGAGTATGTGCGTCCCGGCGGCGTCCGCGTCGAGTGGCAGCTCTACGAGCTGGACAACGGGCGCTTCGAGCGGTGCCCGCCCAAGGACGAGTCACGGCGGACGGTGGCGGCACCGGATTGGCTGATCCAGTTGCTGACCGAGCACCTCGCCCGGGTCCGGCCTGGACCGTGTGCATGCCACGGCTTCCGGTACGTGTTCAGCGGCCACCGCTCGATCAAGGGCAGCGCCCAGCAGATCGGCCCGAAGCTGGCTGACGTCGCCCGCCGGGCCGAGGTGTCCGTCGGCACCGAATCTGCAGTGCTCAACGACCGGTCGGTGTCCGACGCGATCCGGGCGCGTGTCCTCGCCGCCGTGGCGGAACTCGGCTACGTGCGTGGCCGACCCGCCGGGACGCTGGCGGCGCACGCGCGCCGTAACGGCTTCGCCACCTGGTTGTTCCAACCGGCCGCCACCGGCAGTTACCCGGGCAAGGCCCCACTCCTGGCGCGGCCGGTCCCGATCCTGGCCGACCCGTGGCCCGGCGTACCGGTGCGGGGCCGGAACGCGACCGCACGGGCGAACGCCTGCTGGGTGCCGATCGCGCCCGGCCTGACTCCGCACGGGCTGCGCCACTCGTACAAGACGCTGATGATCGAACTCGGGACGCCCGCCACGCTGATAGACGGCCAGATGGGTCATGCGGACGGCTCCGTGCAGGCGCTCTACTCGCACGTGACCGCCGACATGGTCCGGCGGCTGCTGGACGGTCTCACCGAGGCATGGTTGGCGGCGCTGGACGCCCGGCGGCAGCTCCACCCACGGTCACCGGTCGCGGTCCTCGATCACCTACTCGGGGAGGACGCACGATGACCCGCCCGGCAAGATCTTCTCCCCAGATTCTCCCCGGGGCTTCTCCCAACGAGAAACGGGCTCCGTCCCCGAGGAACGAAACCCGCTCTGACCTGCTCGTTTATCTGGTGGGCGATACTGGGTTTGAACCAGTGACCTCTTCCGTGTCAAGCAAAGATCGCTATCCCTAGAGCAGCACCACTCCCCTGCCCGACCTGGGATGCAAGGTTCGCTGGCGTTCCTAGACATCCGCCGGGGTTCGTGTCGATTGACACTCAGTACGACACTCACTCAACTCTCAGTTTACGGGTGCGAAGCCAGGCATGCGCCACTCCCCTACCCCGGCCGCCGCGGTTCTGAAGAGTTGCCGGTTGCTACACCGGCTTTCAAGACCGGGCGCTGCAACGCTTTGAGCTGCTGAAACAGGGGGTTGTGGCCGATCGTTGTCGCGCCATGGTCGCGCCCCGGTGTTTCAGCCCCCTTTGGGGCTTCGGATTGGGGCCGGCAGATTTCGGGTCGCGTCCATCTCTCGCCACTCGCCAGCGCTCGGCGCGGCCCGCTAATGGCCGGGAGCCCTTCCCGCGGCGGCGCCTAAGAGTGTCGTACGTCGGGACACCTCTCACACGGTGTCCCGACCTGATCCCGCAGCTCACGACCAGTCTGGGGACGGGGGGGACATGGGGGACAGTGCCCCGGCTGATCCGACGCCAGCTTTAGACCGGCACTGCAAAGCCTTGACCGGCAAAAACGAGGAGCATCGAGCACGTCGATTGCACAAGATCGAACAGTATCGCCGGTCATCCACAGCCGACGGATATCCACAGGCATTGACGGCCGCGTTCACGTGGAGGACGCGCGACGAGGCACGCTGAGGGAGTAGCGCGATGGACACTCCCGCGCGGCGCCGGCCACGGCTACATGCAGGTGGGGCGCGGCGAGCAGCAGAACCGCCGACCACGGGGGCGGCCCGCTTCACGACGGGCCGCCCTCCGCCTTCCCGAGCAGGCGACCCCGTTGGATGGACATGAGTCCAGACCGGAGCCCACATACGTGTCTCGCGACGGGAATGGAATCGGCATTTGTCGGCTCCGGAGCCGACAGGCCGTCCAGGTAGTGCCGCCAACCGAACTCAACAGGCGCTGCGAGTGGCCAGGAGTACCTCCAGCGGCCCAGCCGAAGGCACGCGGCAGGAGCTTCAAGCTCCGGCGTCCCGCCGTCCACTGTGGCCGCGGGTGGACTTCACCTTCGGACACTCTATGCTCACTCTGTGCACAGCGACGCGGGAGCAGACGTCGTGGAGGAAGCGGAGCGCCACTTTCGCGTAGCCCTGCACGACTACGAGCCGCTGACGGTCGTCCAGCGCCACATCACTACTGGAACGTGCGTCATGCTGCCAGAAGCTCAGTACACGGAGCTCAAGCAGCGGGTGTCGTCGACCTTCAAGATCCACCACAGCAATGTCCTGGTAGTGGGCTCAACCAGGCTGGGTTTCTCCATAGCACCCAAGAAGCGGTGGAGACGATTCGGTGAGCACAGCGACATCGACGTTGCCATCGTCTCGCAAGAGCTCTACCTTTTGGTATGGCGAGAGGTCGCGGCACTAGTCGAGGCGGATCCATTTGTCGCATGGGAGCGAAAGAATAACTTTCTCAGTTGCATGCTACACGGATGGATACGGCCAGATCTCCTACCAAGGTCACCCGCGCTGCCAAGAGCGGATGACTGGTTCGAATACTTCCGCGCGTTGACTTCGTCCGGCGTGTGCGGTAGCTACAAGATTAGCGCCGGCCTTTACTACGACATGCATTTTCTAGAGGCATATCAAGCGCGAGCAGTGAGTGCCTGCATGAACCAGGGGGAATGATGAGAACGGCCGCAACTAACCGTCGCCTGCGGATTATCCTTACAGGGGTTCGCGAGTCGAGGCTACTTCCCAATCCCTCTTTCCAACGCCGACTAGTGTGGTCGAACCGAAATAAATCCGCCTTCCTGCGGACCGTACTTGAAGGGATGCCCTTCCCCGAAATCTTCATCGCTGCGGGGGAGGTAAATCCGGACACCGGGGAAGGCACTGAGCTAATCGTCGATGGACAGCAGCGGGTAACCACCTTGTTCCAGTACTTCACCGGTTCGCCAGATCTGAAGCTCGCGTCGGATGTTCCCGCGTATGCGAAACTACAGCAGAAAGAAAAACTGGAGTTCCTGGAGTACGAGGTAGTCGTGCGGGACTTAGGTGCCTTGACTGACGACGAAACAAGGCAGCTGTTCTACCGAATCAACTCGACGTCTTACGCGCTTAACGCCATGGAGGTCAACAACGCACGCTTCGATGGCGAACTGAAGCAGTTCTGCGACCGCCTCAGCGAGAATAGCTTCTTTGTATCGCACACGGTCTTCAATTCGACAGACGCCAAGCGCATGAACGACGTTCGTTGGTGTCTCACACTGGTTATCACAGCATTGTCAACTTACTTCAATCGGGATAGCGAACACGAACATTTCCTCGATCGGTATAATGACGAGTTTCCACAAGAGGACGAAATTCTCGCCCGCCTCCAACGAGCCTTTTCATTTGTTGAAACCCTCCACTTTAGCAGCAATTCGAGAGTGTGGCAGAAGACTGATCTGCTCACGCTCCTGGTTGAACTTGACCGGCTCTTGCAGCACACGGCAGAACACAGTGAGTCGGAAGAGATTTCGACTCGCCTCACTGAGTTCTACGAGAAGGTAAATCGCATTGCACGCGGCGACTCGGAGGAACGGGACGAGGCGGCGTCTGAGTATTTCGCAGCGACTCGTTCTGGGGCTAACGATCGATCGAGCAGGATTCGCCGCGGTCGTGTGATCTCCGGCGTGCTACGGGATGAGCCGTTCGTGCGCGATCGGCTCATCTGAGGTGCCATCCTAATGCCGCTGCGGGACTTCGCGGATATCGGAGATAGCAGGTCTGCGGTACCCCCATCGATGTCGATGTCACGACTGCCGTCTGCGACGGCAAAGGCCGCGAGACGTATGCCCTTTAGCTTGTAGGCCGTCGGCTGCCGTCAAGCAGCGGTGGTGACACCGTGGAGCGGGCCTGCCCCAGGGTGACAAACTGGAGCGCCCGCTGGACGAACGACCTTGGCGCCCAGGGCAGGCCTGCTCGGCTTCGCCTGGGTCGTCGGTGGCCGGGATGGCCATATCTCATCCCAGAAGCCCGAGATCCCGCCAGGGGCAGTCCTCTTGGTCGTGGCGCAGCTGCGAGTCTGGACGGCCGGAGGCTGCCAGTAGGGCCGAGCGCGGCCGGCCGCGCTTTGTGCGGCGTCTTGATCCATACAGAGGCACATTCGGCAACGTTCGCCGGACACCGGAACGACGGGCGCGTTCCGGCGACCAAACGGCCAGCAATACCCGAAGCCTGTACCCGTGCCCGCGTCCCGCCGACGACGGCCGTGGTCCTCCGGCGGGCGAGGAGCTCAGCGAGACGTTCAAGACCAGGGCTTGGACAGCACGGTCCCCGGCGGGCCAGGCCAGGCGCTCGGACGTCAGCGGGTAGGCCACCGCTGGCCGGTGCCGCTGTACTGAGAGACCGGTATGGGTTGCACGCCTTCCTGCATCCGGCTCCGGTAAAGGATCCCGTTCAGGTGATCCACCTCATGAGCCACAAGGCGAGCCATGCCACCGGTGAACTCTGTGATCTTGCAGGTACCCTCTACGTCCTGGTGTTCCACCTCAATGCAGTTCGGTCGAGCAACCATTCCGCGAACATCGAAAAAACTCAGGCAGCCTTCGTACTGTTCGGTCATCTCGGTTGAATGGTCAATGACTGTTGGATTCAGCAGGGTTACGGATTCCCCGTCGGGTCCCCGCACAATCGCCGCCGAGCGTCCGATGCCAATTTGCGGTGCGGCGAGGCCAGCACCCTTGGCGAACGTGTGAACCTGCATCACCCGCTCTGAAACCGAGGTTAGTTGCGCCACTACCCGCCGCGCATCCTCCGCCTCGGCTGGAAGGTCGAATCGGCGCGCTGGCTCACTGAGGAGCGGGTCACCTTCCTGCAAAATACCGAGCGACGCCATGCGTTGACTGGGGGCCATCGTCTCCACTCCCGGTTCGTTTCCAGCGGCCTGACGGCTCTTGAACTTCCACTCGACCCGATAACGCGCGTGCAGTTGCGGGTCAGCGGTCGACCACCCGAATATCGCGCGTCCGTCACGATTCTGACGCGAGAACTGGGAACGGAATGGCGTAGCCTCAGCAGTCATCGACGTTTCCATACCCCAGACGACCGGATCGAGGTCATCCGGAAGATCCACCGTGATACTCAGCCGTCGAGTGGGAAGTCGGATCGCGCGTTGCCACCATGGCCCCCATTTGTCTTCGCTGACCGAGTACACGTACTCGATCCACGTCGTCTCGCCAGGGTAGAGCGAGAACCGGCCATCGCGATTTTCAAAAAGCAGCCAGACTTCCTTGAAGGCATCACGGTCATGTTTGGTGCTCCACGTCATCGGTTCATCACCGCGCCACGCAGCGAGCCCCAACTCTTCCCACGTCAACGGGAACTGCCTGTAAAGCTGGTTAGAACGCTCAGGATCACCGGGGTGTCGGTCGACCGCGATGCGAATCAGGTATTTGGTAACCGGCTGATCACCGACGTTCTTCAGATGACGACGGATCCGGGTGTGGAACAGGCCGTCGCGGAATGTCAGAGTCGCAATCTCGTGCTCGACCAGGACCGCAGTGCTCGGCCCAGACTGCGGGTCATCGGCCGACGACTCTACTGACCGATGCTTCGGGATGGACTGCACCGGGTCGGCGTTGTGCCAATCACGCCATCGACTGACAATCACGCGACCGGCGCGCAATTCCCGGTCTGCGTTCTCCGCAAACTCCCGGCTTGGAACGAGGCCGCCGTTCTCAACCTTGCTGATGTAGGACGGCGTGTAGCCAACGAGTTTGGCGAGCGCCTTCTGCGAGTACCCCGTCACCTCGCGCCAATGGCGTAGCTCGGCGATGAACGCGTCCGCCGCCTGCTGAGCCTCTTCGCTGTGGTCGTTAGTCATCACGGTTCCTGTGGGGGTGTGAATGGAGTGAACGACGGGAGATCGCTGATCAACCTGCCGTCCACCCCTGTTGCCGCAGTTCGCTGTGTGCATGAACGGAATGACAGCCAAACATGCCGGGGACGAGCACCGCTCACCCCTCGGACTCAAGGGCGCTCACGCGCTCTTCGAGTCGGTTCAGCCGATCCATCAGGTCACCAAGCCTGTCACTCCGCGGGTCCGGTGGCGGGAGTGTCTGGCGCACGTAGGTTCCGCGGCCGGTGACGGTGTAGATCAGCCCTTCGGCATGAAGCTCCTTGAGCGCCTGATTGGCGGTCATCTGCGCAACGCCGTGTTGGTCGGCGAGCTTGCGGACGGAGGGCACTTGCGCCCCGCCCGCGAGACGTCCCGACCTGATCTCTGTGCGCAGGTCGTCGGCGAGTCGCTTGTAGGTCGGTCGACTGTCGTCAGGTTCTGCCACGGCGACATCGTACGCCGGGTGACCGGCGTGCTCTAGGTGTCTTGACACACCAGAACAAGTGAGTATGGTGCGTTCTAGAACACCTAGAACGCACCAGCGGGCGGCTGTTAGGCCGCCAGCAGCTCACAGAGAACTCCATAGAGGCAGCGTTGACCGGATCTGCACAGCCAACGGTCAGGCGCTCCACCCGGTCCGTTGGGAAGCGGCATGCGGGCGGCGCTAGCAGTAAAGCGACAGGTCTAGGCCCCGCTGAGCGGCCAGCAGAACCCTGGCACCCCGACACCCGTCACACGGCGGAGGGGGCGCGATGACATGAGCGCACCGTGGCGGACAAGTAGACCTAGCTCGATTCCATGACCCGTGTACGGGTCGTTGCACTGCGAAACGTCGGCGTCGTTGGGCGCCGGGTGCCTCCTGGTCGGTGTTGCTGCACCGGCCAGGAGGCGTGTCGCCCGACCACCTGCATGTCGGGCCTGGCGAGCTGGTGCGCCAACACCGGCCGGCCCTTCCTTCTGATCACGACTTCCCCTGTGAGGAATCGACATGACCAAGCACAACCGTACGGCGCCCGTCCGGGTGCCGCTGTTGACCGTTGCGCCGGCCGCCGTTGACGTGGCCGACGACGAGCCCACCGCCGCCGAGCTGGCGGCGATCAACGTTGAGATGCCGCTAATCGTGGCTGAGGTCGCCGTCGTGAACGCCGAGATCGCGATTCTGAACGCGCCGCACGGCCCGACCGATGTGGATTGGCAGCGCCTTCGGCGGGCGCGGCGCATGGTGCTGCGGGAGGCCGCCGCCCTCGCCTCGATCACCGCCGCCGCGTCGACCGGGCGCGCCGCGTGATGACCGCCGCGCTGAGCGGCGTCGCCCGGGTCCGGGTCGACGCCCTGCGGGTCGGCGACCTCGTACTCACTCCGTCGCGGCAGTGGGAACGCGTGACCGCCCTGACCGGCACGGACCGGTTCGCCCGGTCGACCCGAGTGCAGACCGACTTCACCGGCGCCGAGTGCCCGTGGGAGTGGGTCAACCGGTTCGTCGTCGCGGTCCGCCGCCCCGCCGTCTCCGTTCCCCGCGCCGCCTGACTTCGAAGGAGTTCCACCATGACTGGTCTTGACCCTTACGCCCTGGTCGCCGCGGAGCTGCACCGCATCGCGGACAGCATCGCCACGTTGGCCGGCTCCGGCCTGCCTCAGCCGTCGGTGAGTATCACGATCCTGCCGGGCGGTCACGACGACGCCGACTCGCGGACGATTGTCGCCCGCATCGATCGGGTGGCCGCCGCGCTACAGGTCGGCCCTGCCACCACCCGACGGTTGTCCGGAGGCGGGTTTTACCACGGCAACTCGTACGCCTCCCGGTGGCGCGGCCCGGTCAGCGTCGCCGTGTTCGACGAGGTGCCCGACCCCGCCGCCCTCGAACGTGACGCCGAGGTCGAACGGTTGCGCGCCGAGCTCGCCGCGCTGCACGACGCTGGGACGGCCCGCGCGTCGGCCCCAATCCCGCGCCAGGAGCTGCCGCTGATCACCGTGACGGATGAGGCGTCGGCGCTCGACTTCGGGCGCGCGGGGGTGAACGCCTGATGGCCCGCAAGCTGCTCGGCGGCCTGGTGCTCGCGTTCGTGCTGTTCTACGCGATCACCAACCCGATCGACACCGGCCACTTCATCCGCGCCCTGTTCTCCGGGCTCGGCACCATCGCCTCCACCGTCGCATCGGGTGGTGAGCGATGAAGATCCGCAAGGTTGCCGCACAGGCGCGGCTCCTCGTCCCGCTGCTGATCGTCAACAGCGCCGCCGTGTACGGGCAAATCGCCTACGCCTATACAAGCATCGCCCCGACGACCTGGGCGACGCCCGCGAAGCTCGCGCTGTCTGTGCTGTTCGCCGCGGCGGTCGAGTCCATCGCCGTCTACGTCGGATGGCACGCCCACGACGCCCTGCTCTCCAGGGCGACGGCGACCGCCGCCCGACTGCGCCGAGCCTCGTACCTGCTGGCGTTCGCGGTCGCCGGCATCAACTACGCCCACTTCGCCGCGGCTGGCATGAAGCCATCCGCCGCCGCGGTCGCGTTCGGCCTGCTGTCGCTGCTCTCACCGTGGTTATGGGGTCTGCACACCCGCCGCGCACAGCACGTGCAGCTCCTCGACCAGGGCGTCATCGACTGCCCCGGAGCGACGTTCTCCGCCGAACGCATCCGGGCGTTTCCGTTCCGGTCGTGGGCGGCGCGGCGGTGGTCGATCGACCACAACGTCACCGACCCGGCCACAGCGTGGGCCGGCTACAACACCGCCCGCGCCGCCCGGCGCGCGGCGTACCCATCCGGCCGCATCGCCACCGCCGTCGCGGCCCTGCGCGGCACCCTGCCCGTCCCGGCCGCGCCGGAGCCGCCGACCCCGACCCGCGCACCGCGGCCCGCGAAGCCGGCCGCTGCAACGCCATCCTCCGGCAAGGCGAGCACCGCCGACCGGGTGGCTCGCGCACTCACCAAGAACCCGGACGCCACCCCGGCACAGATCGCCGCCCGGCTCAACGTCTCGGAACGCACCGTCCAGCGGTACATGCCGCGCCCCACCCCGGCCCCGGCTGCTCTGCCGGTCGCCGCGTGACCAGCCAGTTCGGCACCCCGAAGTCCAGGAAGGACAACCGTCGTGGCTAACGACACCACCCTCACCATCACCGGCAATCTGTGCGACATTCCGGAGCTGCGCGTTACCCCCGCCGGGGTGGCCCTGTGCAAGTTCGCCGTCGCATCCACCCCGCGGGTGTTCGACAAGGCATCCGGCCAGTACAAGGACGGCGACCCGCTGTTCATGACCTGCACGGCGTGGCGCGACCTCGCCGAACACGTCGCCGAATCGCTGACCAAGGGAGCACGGGTCATCGTGACGGGGCGCCTGAAGCTGTCTCGCTGGGACACCCCGGAAGGGGAGAAGCGGTCCGCGTACGGCCTCGACGTCGACGAGGTCGGCCCGTCGCTGCGGTTCGCCACCGCCACCGTGAAGAAGCTAGCCCGCTCCGGCGCCGGCCCTGGCTCGGACACCGCCCCCGCCGACGACCCCTGGGCGACCGCCGCCCCAGCCCGCTCGACGGCCGCACTGAGCGACGAACCGCCGTTCTGATCCTGCCCGGCGGCGCGGCCTCTGGCCTGGAAACCGCGCCGCGCCGCCGGTCCCCAAACCGCACGCATCACCGCACAGGAGAGACCTCTGATGTTCGCACCCCTGCGCGCCGTACTGGCGCATTTCCGCCCACGACCGAAGTGGTGGCTCGGTACCCCGTACCGGGCCACGATCCGGCCGTTCGACAACGGCCGGTACGTCCTGGCGATCGCCTGCACCCAGGGCGTCGACTGGGTCGACCTCGCCGAGCGGATCGGCAAGCTGCACCCCGACGACCACCCCGACGCCCGTGACTTCGTGGCCGCCGCCGACGAGCTGGACGCCCGCGGCCTCGCCTGGTTCCTGCCGTTCGAGCTGGACGAGCACGGCAACCTCACCGCCCCGGTCACCCGCATCTCTCGGAAGGAGGCCCACCGATGACGACCCCGGACACGGACTCTGGCGACGACTTCGACTGGAACGCCGCCGAAGCCGACGTCGTGGACCTCGACCAGGCGCGCACCCGCCGCAGCGACAAGCGCCGCCCGCCGGGCGTGCCTGGTGACGACAGCACGACGACGCCCGACACCGACGATGACGACAGCCCCGACGACACCGACTCCGGTGGTGACGCCGAATCGGTCGACGACCGCCCGACCGCCCAGGGCGGGCCGGTCGACACCGCTGACGACATCCCACCCGACGCGATGGCGCGTCAAGTCACGAAGCGGCCGATCCTCGCGGAGTGGGCGCGGTCGTGGCGCGGCTGGAAGGCGATGGCCCGCCACCAGTCCAAGGACGCCGGGTACGTCGCCGCGTTCCACACCGTCCGCACCCCGAAGTACCTCGCCAAGCTGGCCCTGTGGTGCCCGGTCGGGCTGGTCCGCGGCACCGGCAAGGCCCTGCATTGGGCCACCGCCGAAGAGGGCAACTTCACGCTGCGGCAAGCCGCGGCCCAGCGCGGCGAGGCCGACGTGTGGCTCAAGCTGGACGCCCGTCGGCAGCGCCAGTCGACGTGGCGGTGGTGGGTCCTCGCCATGAGCGCCGGCCTGCTCGCCGCGGGCGTGCTGGTCATCCTCGCCGGCATCCTGCCCTGGTGGGCCGAGTGGGCGTCGATCGCTGGCGCGGTCGCGCTGCTCGCCCGGCTTGGGCGCCCGGACGACAAACCCATCACCGACCGGGTGACCGAGGGCACGCGGTGGCGTCGCCTCACCGCCGATCTCGTACGGCGCGGCCTGACGTCACTCGGTATCGCGGGGATCAACCAGGCGGTCGCGAAGGACCCGAAGGCCATCAGCTTCCCGGTGGACATCCACCGCGACGGCCCCGGACACCTCGCCGTCGTCGACCTCCCGTACGGGGTGGAGGCCACCGACGTCATCGCCCGCCGCGGCCGACTCGCGTCGGCGTTGCGGCTCCCGATGGATCAGGTGTGGCCCGAGCCCGCGCCGGGACACACCGGACGGCTCGCGTTGTGGGTCGGCTACGAGCCGGCGTCGCAGATGAAGCAGCCCTCGTGGCCGCTGCTGTCGGCGACCGCGACCGTGGACGTGTTCAAGGAGTTCCCGTTCGCAACCACACCGCGGCTGGAGTTCACCTACATCGACCTGATGTTCCGTAACTGGTTGTTCGGTGGCCAGCCCGGCTCCGGTAAGACGTTCGCGTTGCGGGATCTGGTGCTCGCCGCGGCGCTCGACCCTCGGGTGGAGATCCGCGGGTACGAGCTCAAGGGCGTCGGTGACTTCGATGTCCTGAAGGAGGTCATGTCGGAGTACGGCAACGGCTTCGACGACGAGACCCTCGCCGCGTGCTTCGCGTTCATCGAGTGGCTGTACGAGGAGTGCCGCCGCCGGTCCAAGCGGATCGCGCACTACGCCCGGCTCGGCAAGGCACCGGAGAACAAGGTCACCCCGGAACTGGCTTCCCTGAAGGGATCGGGGCTGCACCCGCTCATCGCGTGGTTCGACGAGCTGCAAGAACTGATGATGAGCAAGTACGGCAAGGAAGCCGGCGAAATCCTGGAAAAGGTCATCAAGCTGGGCCGCGCGCTCGGCGTGATCATCCTGATCGGCACCCAGATCCCGGACAAGGACAGCCTGCCGACCGGCATCACCCGCAACGTCAACTCCCGGTTCTGCCTGTCGGTGGCCGACCAGACCGCGAACGACATGATCCTCGGCACATCGGCCTACAAGCAGGGCTACCGGGCCACCGTGTTCCAGCCCGTCGACGAGGCCGGATGGGGCATCCTGCGCGGCTTCGGCAAGCCCACGTCGGTGCGGTCGTTCTACGTGGACACCACCGCCGCCGCGAAAATCGTGGAACGGGCCAAGGTGCTACGGGGCAAGGCCGGCACCCTGCCCGAGCCCGAGTCGCAGACCCGCGACACCTCCCAGATGGTCGACGTCCTCGACGACCTCGCCCGGATCTGGCCCGCCGACGAGGACCAGGCCTGGAACGAAACCCTGATCGAACGCCTCATCGAACTGCGCCCCGACACCTACACCGGGTGGAAGCCGATCCAGCTCACCAACGCGCTCGCCCCGCACAAGGTGAAGGTCGACCAGATCGGCCGGCGCATCGACGGCAAGCCCGTCACCCGACGCGGCCCCGCCCGCAAGGACATCCTCGCCGCGATCGCGGAGCGTGACCGGAAGCGGAACGCCGGCTGACCTTCGAATGGGTGCTAGCGCTAGCGGCCCGTCCTGCTAGCGCTAGCACCCCCGCTAGCACCCCAACCGAATCATGAGCTGCGACCTAGCGGATAGCAGCTCACAGCCCCGTACGCCCAAAAACGCCCCTGGAGGCCGTTGTGGACACCCCCACCACCGCCGCTATCCCTCTCATTTTCGCCACCCTGCTGGTCACGCTCGGTTACGCGGTCGCGTGCTGGATCTGGCCGTTCAAAGCCTGCCCACGCTGCCACGGCACCGGAAAACGCCTCTCCCCGTCCAAGCGCGCGTTCCGGCTCTGCCGCCGCTGCGACGGCACCGGACGCCGGCTCCGCGCCGGCCGCTGGATCTACAACCAGCTTTCGCGCGTCCGCCGGGACGGCTCCCGATGACCCGCCGCACCGGCCGGGCGCACACCGCCTGGTGCGCCGGCGACCACCGCTGCAACCTCGCCGAGCACCGCTCCGAAGAAATCGTCGTGCAGCTTCCCGGCTACGGCCGGGCCGTGCTGACCCGCGTCCGCGACGACTCCGGCCGCGAGTACGGCGAGATCCGCGCTCGCATCGCCCTCGACGGCGACGAGTATGCCGCCCGCGTCCAGCTCCGCACAGCCCTCACCGACCTCCGCGCCCTGCTCAGCAGGGCCGCCCAGCTCACTCGGAGGACCGCATGACCCACATCGAGACACTCCCGCTGTTCGGCGAACCGGACCGGCCGGACGTGCGCCCCGCGCCGCTGGTCGTGGCCGTGCAGTGGTCGAACTTCCACCCGACCAGCCGCGTGCAGTGCGCGCACTGCGTGCAGCTCGTCCACGCCGGCCGCGGCGCCGGACCGGTCGACGTCCGCACCGCCCGACGCCGCCGGACCGGCCCGGACGGCGAACTCCTGCTCTGCGCCGACCACGGCGCGGCCAAGCACACCGCCGACGTCAACGCCGGACTCGTGCCCGGCCCGAAGCGGCACAGCGGGCGGGAGGGCGGCGTGATGGGCCGCCCGCGCCTGCTGGACCTCTTCTGCTGCCAGGGCGGCGCGTCCGCCGGGTACGTCGCGGCCGGGTTCGACGTGATCGGCGTCGACATCGACCCGCAACCGCGCTACCCGTACCCGTTCCGCCAGGGCGACGCGATGACCTGGCCGCTCGACGGCTTCGACGCCGTCCACGCCTCCCCGCCCTGCCAGGACCACTCCACCTTGGTGTCCCGATCGGGTGAGCACGGCACCGGGTGGATGCTCGCGGCCACCATCGCCCGCCTGAAGGCGTGGGGCGGCCCGTACGTGGTCGAGAACGTCGCCGGCGCCGACATGCCCGGCAGCCTCACCCTGTGCGGCACCGAGTTCGGGCTGCGTTCCGGCGACCGGTGGCTCAAACGCCACCGCCAGTTCGTCTCGAACGTGTTCCTGCTCGGGGCCGGGGGCTGCCACTGCTCCCGCCGCAAGATCGGCGGCGTCTACGGCAACGGCGGCAACGGCCAGATGACCCGTGGCTTCCGCTTCAACCACAAGCGGGCCGCCGAGGCACTCGGCATCGGCTGGATGAACGTCAAGGGCCAAGCCCAGTCCATCCCGCCCGCCTACACCCGGTTCATCGGCGACCAGCTCCGCGCCCACCTGGCCGCTACCGGGGGCGGATCGACGCTGGCGGTGGCGGCGTGATGGACAGCCGACACCGCGCCGCCCTGGCGCTGGCCGAGCAGGGCTACCGAGTGTTCCTGCTCGGCCGCACGAAACGGCCCGTGGGCAACTGCGAGCCCTGCCGCACGGCCCCGCCCGGCCACGACCGGGAAGCCTGTGAGTGCCTGACCTGTCACGGGTTCTACGCCGCCACAACGGACCCGGACCGGATCGCCGCGATGCTCGCCGCTCATCCGGCAGGGTTGCTCGCGATCCGGACCGGCGCCGTGTCCGGCGTCGCCGTGGTCGACATCGACCCGCGCAACGGCGGCCGGGTCGACCCCGACCTGATGCCGCCCACGCGCACAGTGCGGACCGGCAGCGACGGATGGCACCTGTACTACCGCCACCCCGGCGAACCGTTGGGCAGCAAGGTATCCGGGCATCCGGGGGTCGACCTCAAGGCCGACGGCGGGTACGTCGTCGCCCCGCCATCGGTGCACCCGAGCACGGGCCGCCCATACCGGCGGGTCGGTGACCGGGCGGTCGTCGAGATGCCCCCGCGCCTGCTCGCCGCGTGCCGACCCGCTCCGGCCGTCACCGCAACACCGTCCGCCAGGCCGACACCCATCCCCACCGGGGCGGGGGGCATCTCATCACCGGCCGCGCTGCTCGCCGCGCACCTCGACGCGGTCGCCCGCGCCCCGGAAGGCCGCCGCCGCAACACGCTCTACGGCGTCGCACGCGGCATCGCCCGCATGGTCGCCGCTGGGTGCCTCACCCGCGACGACGCGTGGATGGCACTCACCGACGCCGGCCGCGAGGCCGACCAAACCGACCGGGACATCCGCGCCGCCATCCTCGGCGGCTTCCGCGATGAAGGAGTCCGCGCATGACCAGCACGAACCCAGAATCACAGGAACACATCGACGGCGCCGCGATCCTGGACGCCGTCCACGCCGCCCTCACCCGCTACGTCGTCCTCCCATCGTCCGCGGCCACCGACGCGGTGGTGTTGTGGATCGCCGCCAGCCACGCCCAACCCGCGTGGGCGCACGCACCCCGCCTGGTGATCCGGGCGCCGGAACGGCGATGCGGCAAGAGCCGGCTTCTGGACGTCGTGGAGGCGACGTGCTTCTCGCCGATCATGGCCGTCAACGCCTCCACCGCCGCCGTGTACCGGTCGATCGGGTGCAACGCCGCACCACCGACCCTGCTCATCGACGAGGCAGACACGATCTTCGGGGCGAAGGTCGCCGACTCCAACGAGGACCTCCGCGGGCTGCTCAACGCCGGCCATCAACGCAACCGCCCCACGATCCGGTGGGACCACGCGAACCGATGCCTGGAGACCATCGAGACGTTCGCGATGGCCGCACTCGCCGGCATCGGCGCCATGCCCGACACCATCGAAGACCGGGCCGTCATCATCCGGATGCGCCGCCGCGCACCCGGCGAAAAGGTCGCCCCGTACCGGGTACGCCGCGACGGCCCGCCCCTGGGCAAGCTCGCGCAACAGTTGACCGCGTGGCTGCGCTGCCACACCAAGGAACTCGAATCAGCCGAACCGGCCATGCCCCTGGAAGACCGGGCCGCCGACACCTGGGAACCACTCATCGCCGTCGCCGACCTCGCGGGCGGCGACTGGCCCACCCGCGCACGCCTCGCCGCCAAGCACCTCGCCGAGGAACACGACAGCGACTCCAACCTCTCCGACCGCGTGCAGCTCCTCGCCGACTGCCGCCGCGTCTTCGGCGACGACCACGAATCCATCCCGACCACCGTGCTGATCGAACGGCTCCGCGACGACCCCGAATCGCCGTGGGCCGAATACGGCGGGACCGGACTGACCCCGGCCAAACTCGCCTCCCTACTACGCGAGTTCAACATCAAGTCCACCAACATCCGGTTCCCCGCCCCCACCGGACAGGTGAAGGGCTGGCGCCGCGTCGATTTCATCGACGCATGGACGCGGTACGGCACCCCCGACGACCAGTCGGCCGCCGGGTAGCCGTCCCAGCCGTCCCAGCCGTCCCCTCCCAGGTCAGCCCCGGGACGGCCTTTTTTGTGGGACGGCTCAACCCGTCCCACGGTCCGAGGTGGGACGGCTCAGGCCGTCCCACCAAAACAGCCGTCCCAGCCCTGACCTGGGAAGGGACGGCTGGGACGGCTGGGACGGCTCACCCCACAGAACCGGCGTCGATCCGAGCCAGACAGCACACCGAATCGACGCAACCCGCACAGCCGGCCAACGAAGCGGCCCGCTGAGAGCCCCGTAGACCAATCGACGCATCCCCACACACCGGCGCCCGCCGGATCATGCGCCCACGACGCTCTGAGCGGGCCGCTATACGGCCCGCTGCGCTCGCGCTCGCCCTATGCATACCCGACCACCCATCAGCCGAGAAAAGCCACTCACTGTGCGAACCAGACCGCATGGCGTACCCGCGGTGATTAAGGGCCACGATGCCCGCCCCCGGGCCGCGCTCAATATCCGCGCAGAGAGCTGGCTTTACCGCGACGGGAGACCGGCCGCGTTCAATTGCGCGTATCTCGACCCACCCCCATGACGCATGCCAAGGAGTCTTGATGAGTAGCGCCACGTCCAACATTCAGCCGATGTCGCGTCAATCCCCGGCAGGAAAAGCGCTTTACCGAATCTCGGAGGCGATGGCGACGCTGAGCCTGAGCCGCACCGTTATCTACGAACAGATTCGGACTGGACGACTCCGCACTGTAAAGCAGGGGCGCGCCCGCCTCGTTCCCGCCGGAGCGATTGCTGAATACGTACACCTTTTGGAGCGCGAAAGTGAAGGGATCGCCGCCTGATGACGACCCGTCGAAGCAAGGGCGACGGTGCACTGTACTGGGACGAGACGCGCCAGCGCTGGATCGCTCAGGTGACCGTCGGCTACACGCCTGCCGGTAAGCGGATCTACCGCCGCGGAAGCGGAAAGACCAAGACTCAAGCCAACGCCAAGCTACGCCAGGTGCTCCGCGACTACGAGGACGGCCTCGCACTGGCGGCGAACAACGTCACCGTCGCGAAGGCCGTGACGGATTGGCTGAAGTTCGGCCTGACTGGCCGTGCGGAATCAACGGTCGACAAGTACCGACACCTCTGCGCCGGGCACATCATTCCGGATATCGGCGCGCGAAAGCTCCAAGACCTCAGCGCGCCGGATGTGGACGAATGGCTTGCAAAGAAGGCCGAGATTTTGAGCACGAGCACGGTTCAGCGCCTACACGAGTGCCTGAACCGGGCAGTCATCCGCGCAATGGCGAGGGACCAAGTCAAGCGCAACGTCGTCTCACTGTGTGGCGTGCCCACCGGAAAACCGGGACGCCCGTCCAAGTCGCTCACTTTCGATCAGGCGAGTGCCATCCTTAATGCGTCTGAGGGAGCTCCACTACACGCCTACATCGTGATATCGATGCTGACCGGTGCCCGCACCGAGGAACTACGGGCACTCACTTGGGAACACGTGGATCTCGACGGCCGGCCGGATGCTAGTCCGCCGCTTCCACCATCATTGGAGGTTTGGCATTCGGTCCGGGAGGGTGGCGATACCAAGACCCGCAAGTCGCGTCGTACGCTCGCTCTCCCCTTACGGGGCGTCGCGGCATTGCGTGGACACCAGAAGTTACAGGACGAAGCGCGGGACACGGCCGCCAAGACTTGGCAAGAAACCGGCCTCGTCTTCACATCGCGGGTCGGCACCGAGCTGGACGCGGCCAACGTACGTCGGGCGTTCCGGCGGGTCGTCAAGGCAGCCGGCCTGGATCCGAAGGCCTGGACACCCCGCGAGATGCGGCACAGCTTCGTGTCGCTGCTCTCCGATAGCGGGGTCAGCCTGGAGGACATCGCGGATCTCTGTGGGCACGCCGGCACTCGGGTCACCGAGGCCGTCTACCGCCAGCAGCTCCGCCCGGTGCTTCTCAACGGGGCTACCGCGATGGATCGCATCTTCGCCCCCCACTCCGACACTCGGGAGGCATAGACACTCAGTTAGACGCTCAGACGAGAAAGGAGCCACATCCATCGATCGGATGTGGCTCCTGAGCTGGTGGGCGATACTGGGTTTGAACCAGTGACCTCTTCCGTGTCAAGGAAGCGCGCT
>CBIHNN010000096.1:0-18559 GCA_966211315.1 uncultured Micromonosporaceae bacterium
GCGCCCGCATGAGTTCCTCGTCGTCGTCGGTGAACTGGCCGCCACCGTCCTTCTCGGCGAGATACAGGTTGCCGAAGACCTGGTCGCGGATGCGAACCGGGACGCCGAGGAAGCTGCGCATCATCGGGTGATGGTCTGGGAACCCGTACGCCCTCGGGTGCGCGGTGATGTCCGGCAACCGGATCGGGCGCGGGTCTTCGATCAGCAGACCTAGGACGCCGTGGCCGTGCGGCAGATCCCCGATGAGGCGGTGGTTCTCCTCGCTGAGGCCGTGCGTGACGAAGTCCGTCAACGTCCGGTCCGGGCCCACCACGCCCAGCGCCCCGTACTGGGCATCGGTGAGCCGACAGGCGGCGACGACGATGCGGTGCAGGGTGCTGTGCAGGTCGAGGTCGGTGCCGATGCCCACAACGGCGTCGAGCAGGGCGCGCAGCCGTTCGCGGCTGTCCGCGACGTCGCCGACCCGGTCGAGCAGCTCCTGGAGCAGCTCGTCGAGCCGTACCCGCGACAGCGGCGTCAACGGCAGCGACGGTGCCGGCCAACTCGCTTCGTCGGGCATGCGTCGACCCTATCGGGGTGGAAGGAGCACCGGAATGGTGTCCGACGACCAGTACAGGATCGCGGCTCCCGCCCTCGGGGCATTTCCACACTGCCGCGATGCCTCTCAGCCGTCACGACAAGGCGAAAGGGCAGGGCATCCGCGAGATTCTCCTCCGCGAGCTGGTCCGAGGGTCCCTTCGTGGTGTCCAAGGTCCCTGCCGGTGCGGTCGGACGGCTCTGCCAGAGGTTGGCGCTCCAGTTGTCTGATAAAGCCGACAACGAGATGCCAGGAAGGGACGTGAACGTCATGACCGCGACGATTGACCGCACCAACCACCACCACACGTTCGCCGGGACGGTCCTACCGCCCGCCACGGAGACCACGGGGCAAAAGGCCACCGCCTACGTGCTCGCCGGGTTGCGTCTCGCTCTCGGGTGGATCTTCCTCTGGGCGTTCCTCGACAAGATGTTCGGCTGGGGCTTCGCCACCCCCGCGAAGAACGCCTGGATCAACGGTGGCAGCCCCACCGCGGGCTTCCTCGGCAAGGGCACGTCCGGCCCGTTCGCGGACTTCTACCAGAGCTTCGCCGGCGCCGCCTGGGCCGACTGGCTCTTCATGATCGGCCTCGCCGCAATCGGCACCGCACTGATCCTGGGCATCGGGATGCGCATCGCCGCCGCCGCCGGCGCCCTGCTGCTGGTGCTGATGTGGACCGCTGTCCTGCCCCCGGCAAACAACCCGTTCATGGACGACCACCTCGTCTACGCCGGTGTCCTGGGCCTGCTCGCGCTGACGGCGGCCGGTGACACCCTCGGCCTCGGCAAGCTCTGGGCCGGCACACCGCTGGTCAAGCGGCTGCCCATCCTCAAGTAGTGCCTCCCCCGCCGTCCCGCCGGACCTCGGTCCGGCGGGACTTTCGGCATATGGGCGCCCGGGACCGTGGACTCTAGGCCGCGGGCATTCCGCCGGAGCGGAAAGGGAGTAGAAAGAATGCATGATCCGAGTGTTCCTGCTCGACGACCACGAGGTCGTGCGCCGCGGCATCGCCGACCTGCTCACCGACGCCGGTGACATCGAGATCGTCGGCGAATCCGGCTCCGCGCAGGAAGCCACCCGGCGCATCCCCGCCCTCCGGCCCGACGTGGCGATCCTCGACGGGCGGCTACCCGACGGCAGCGGCATCGACGTCTGCCGCGACATCCGCGCCGTCGACCCCACCATCAAGGGCCTCATCCTCACCTCCTACGAGGACGACGAAGCCCTCTTCGCCGCCATCATGGCCGGCGCCGCCGGATACGTGCTCAAACAGATCCGCGGCACCGACCTCGTCGACGCGGTCCGCCGGGTCGCCACCGGACAGTCCCTGCTCGACCCGGCCGTCACCCAACGCGTCCTGGAACGCATCCGCAACGGCGTCGAACAACCACGCGAACTGCGCAACCTCAGCAACCACGAGAAGAAGATCCTCGAGTACGTCGCGCAGGGGCTGACCAACCGGGAGATCGCCGGACGGATGTTCCTCGCCGAGAAGACCGTCAAGAACTACGTCTCCAGCCTGTTGTCCAAGCTCGGACTGGAACGCCGCACCCAGGCCGCCGTCCTCGCCACCCGCCTACTCGGCGAACACCACCAGTAGACAACGAGGGGACCCGGCGGGTCCCCTCGTGGCGCGGCGGGTCAGTCCCGGTCGAGCAGGTGCCGTACCTCGGCGGTGTCGATGATCTGCCGAGCGGTCAGGCGCGGCGCGTGCTGCGTACCCGCGTGGTTGGGGTCCGCGAGCCCGAGCCGCAGCACTAGCTACGGCGAGCCGAGATCCGCGATGAGCCGGCGCAGCGTCGTCCCGGTGATGACCACCTCCACGACTGCACTCAGCGGCAGCAGCGAGGCGCCGAGCCGGGTCACGGCCAGCCACGCCGCCCATGGTGTGCTGCGACTGGAGCCCCCACCGTCCGGCCGAGGACGGAAGCCGCCGTACCGTGCCGGGAACCCATCACGAGTAGGTCGGCGACCTTCACCTCGGCGAGCAGCGTCGCCACCGGTGAGCCGACGACCAGGCTGCTGGTGACCGGTACGGTAGGCGAGCGTGCATGCACCCGGTCGGTCAGTTGCTGCAGGAGTGCGGCCGGGATCCGGTTCGCAGCGCGCCGTCGCGGTCTGCCGAACGTGGAGGAGGCGGAGGTTCCAGCCGTGCAGCTCGGCTTCAATGGCCGCATGGTCCACGGCGACGAAGCTGACGGACGAATCGTCGACGGCGACGACGACGGCTCCGGTAGCCGGTTGCGGGACGGGGGCCGCGACCGGCTACCGGACCCGTGTAGGAACGGGCGCCGAGGTAACGGTTGACCACCTCGCTGTACCGGGTCGAGCGGCGCAGGTCGGCAGCGTCGCACTGGACATCGCGCAGAATCCGTTCCTCGTTGAGGTCACTCATCGCACACCCCCCACGTCGAAACCACACCCCCAGCAGAGGCCCCGACGGCGTCGCGCGCCAGGGTCGTCTGGCTCGTCGATACGGACAAGGGACCCGCCGGTGTGCACAACACGGCCGAAGGCCCGGGCGGCACGGACCCTTGCTGTTGGTGCTCGACCGTGCAGGCGTAGAAGGCTCGACTCTCTCGGTCGGCTGCGCGGCGACGGCCCCGAAGGTCCAGTTGTACGGCGGGATCAGCCAGGACCAGCCGACGACGCTCGGCGCGGTGATCCGTTCGATCATGACCACGCCCCACCGGCCGTCTCGACGTCGAGCTCGACCGATCCGGCGCGCAGCAGCCAGAACCGCTCGGCCGCCGGTGTTCGGCGAACAGCCGGCGCCCGGTCGGCAGGTACACCGGGCGGGTGAACGACGACAGTCGGTCCAGTTGGTCCGCGGGCAGGCCGGCGAGGAAGGGGATGGGTGGTCACGAGTCGGGCGTGGTGATCATCGGTGCCGAGAACGTGCACAGCCGGCCCCCGGCCCGGTCCCGCGGTATGGTCAGCTGTGTTCCCGCCGCCGATCGCGACCGGGATGATCTTCGCCTCGGGCCCGGAGTCACCGCGCAGAACAACTGATGTCCGGGCCAGGGAACGGCCGCCACGACAGGACGGGGTCGACGGGCATCGTTGCCGCGGCGCGGATCCGGGTCGGAGTGGACACGGAAACCTCCTTCGTTCCCGCGGCGATTTACCTGCCTCTCCATGCCTGCGCCAGCCGCAGGTGCCCGCCGGCGGCCATGAGGACGTGCAGGTACGCGTGCCGGACGTCCGGCGCGGTCAGGCCGGACAGCTCCGGCTGGACCAGGTCGGCAGTTCCGCGCGACATTTGCCGGACCACCTCGAGGGCGGCCGCCCGGGAGGTGTCGCCGTACGTGCGGAGCCGGTCGTACTCGGCCCGCAGGGTGGGATCGAGGCGCCCAGCCATCGGGTCCGGCTCGCCGTACCGGGCCAGGAGTGCACGGAGCGTTTCAAGCTGCTGGGTCTCGGCGAGGACGAGCTGGGCGGGGAACGTGGCGTAGCGGTCCGCGAAGGCGGCGTACAGGTCGTGGGCGAGCCTCGTCCGCTCGGTCACCGCACGCAACGACGTCCGCTGCGTGGCGGTGAGCGTGCCCGACGGCTGACCGGCGAGATCCATGCCGCAGAATCCGGCCCGGTCCCGCCAGCCCATCATCGGGACGGCGGTTGGCGCCGCCGGCGCGGCACGGTCCTGCGCGAGCGCTGGCGCCGCGACCGCCCCACCGACGGTCAGCACCCCGGCCGCGACAATGCCGAGGGTACGGCGTCGGTTCCGCATGACTCCTCCCTCATCGATGCCGCCAGGAAACAGGTTCCGGGCCGTGGCGAGCGCGGCCTCGGCGCCCGCGGATCCGTCCCAGTCGAGGAGCACGGGTCCGGCCGCGAGGGCCGCGTACTCGGCCATCAGGAGGGGATGCGGGGCGACGAGCACCGGTCGCGGGGTGTAACGGACGACCATGTCGGACACGCTGCCCAGGACCGCGCGGGCGCCGCCCAGCCCGCGTGAGCCGACCAGTACCAGGTCTGGATCGTGTTCCTCTGCCAGCTGGGTGAACTGCACAGCCCTTGCCCGCCGTAGGTGCGTACGACGACGGGTTCGGCGTCCCACCCGGCGGCGCGGGCGAGCGTGACCCCGGTGGCGGCGAGCCGGTCGGCCTGCCGCTGGCCTTCCCGCTCGACGGCCCGATGAACTCGTTAAGGTGGCCCGATCCGGTCCACAGTCGCTTGCGCAGACCTTCGTCGGCGAACGGCGGTGTCCACAGGTAGGTGATCGACGCGTGCGCCCCAGGTATCAGGGACGCGCCGACGTCGATCGCTGCGCCGGCGGCCGGGGAACCGTCATAGCCGACGATCACGCGGGTGACGGGAGGGCCGTTCACGAAGCCGGCCCTTGGGCGTCGACGGCTCCTGGCCGGCCCACCAGCTCGCAGACCCGCTGGACAACCGGCCGCACCGCGGCGGCGACCTGCGGGGTGAGCCGCGTGCCGAAGCCGAACTCGTCGGCGGACACGGCGAGCACCACCAGCCGCCGCGGCAGCCGCCCGAGCACCCGGCCCAACGCCACGGTGCTGCCCAGGCTGATCGCGTGCGAGCTGGCGGAGCGGTCCTCGGCCAGGCCGTCGAGGTGGTCGAGCACCAACTCGTAACGGTGACCGGCATGGTCGCCGGCATCACGCACCGCGTCCACGACCACGGCGAGGGCCGCCCCGGTCCACAGGTCCAGCAGCGCGGTGGGTTCCCCGTGACTTGCGCGCAGCTCGACTCCCGCCAGCCGCGGATCACCGATCTGCCGGTCGGCGAGCTCGGCGATGACCAACGGGCCGAAACCGTCGTCGCGGCGGTACTCGTTGCCGACGCCGATCACCACCCGGCGGGCCCGGTCGCCCGGGCTCATCGCCGGTCCACTGTGAGGTCGAGAAAGTGGGTCGAACAGGAGATGCACGGGTCGTAGTTGCGGATGGCCTGCTCACATTCCCAGGTCAGTCGCTCGTCGTCGAGATCCAGCCGGGCGCCGACGAACCGGCGCAGGTCGTCCTCGATGCTGGCCTGATTCTGCGAGGTCGGCGGGACGATTCGGGCCGAGGTGATCAGGCCGTCGGCGTCGAGGCCGTACCGGTGGAACAGGATGCCGCGCGGGGCCTCGGTGGCGCCGTAGCCGACGGCTGCGCGCGGCGGTACATCCACGTAGGGTCGCGCCGGTGGCTCGTACCCGTCGATGAGCCGCAGCGCCTCCTCGACCGCGTACACCGTCTCCACCGCGCGCACGACGATGCTCCGGTACGGGTTCCGGCAGTCGACGCCCAGCCCCGCGGCGTCGGCGGCCTGGCGCGCCAGCGGCGACAGCCACGGCCGGTTCAGGGTGTACCGGGCCGCGGGTCCCACGAGGTAGCGGCCGCACCCGGCCAGCCGCGCGTGTAGGGCGGTGGAGTGCGGCACCTGCTCCTCGATGACGTGCTCCTCGAACTGCCGCGGTGTGAACGCCAGGCCGCCGGTGGTGGCGACGGTGCCCGATTCGATGGCGTACCGGCCGGGTGTCACGAGCGCGAGCAGGTCGTGGTCGTGGTGGAAGTCGGGGAAGTTGAAACCGGCCACCCATTGCACCGTGTGGAGAGCCTGGTCCAGCGCTAACTCCAGTCTTTCGCGCAGCGGTGCCAGGTCGCGCGGTGCCGGCGCCCGGTAGAAGCCGCCGACTCGGACGTTGACCGGGTGGATCGCCCGTCCACCCAGAACTTCCATGATCTCGTTGCCGGCCTTCTTCAACGCCAGGCCTCGCTCCACGAGGTCGCGGCGGTCCTTGGCCATCTCCAGGGCGCTCGGGTAGCCGAGGAAGTCGGGGGCGTGCAGCAGGTAGATGTGCAGGGTGTGGCTCTGGATCCACTCACCGCAGTAGAGCAGCCGCCGCAGGGCGGCGACCGCCGGATCGACGGTCACGCCGCAGGCGTCCTCGATCGCGGCGCAGGCGCTCAACTGGTACGCCACCGGGCAGATCCCGCAGATGCGGGCGGTGATGTCCGGCGGTTCGGTGTGCCGGCGCCCGCGCAGGAATGCCTCGAAGAAGCGGGGCGGCTCGTAGATTTCCAGCCGGACGTCCTCGACGGTGCCGGCGCGTACCCGGACGTGCATCGCGCCCTCGCCCTCGACCCGGGCCAGGGCCCGCACGTCGAGCGTCCGGTCGGATCGGTGGGTCATGACCGCACATCCCGCGGGCCGGTACCGGGCGGCGGCCCGACGGTGACCCGGGACAGTTCCACGAAGGCCGTGGTGTTGAACGTCCGGTACGCGCGGACCACGTCGTCCTCGGACATGCCGGTGGCGCGGAGCAGACCCGCCTGTGCCGCAGCGTTCGGACTATCCATCGGGCCGAAGCAACCGTAGCAGCCGCGGTGGTGCGCCGGGCACAGCGCGCCGCAGCCGGCGTGCGTGACCGGGCCGAGGCACGGGGTGCCGTGCGCCACGACCACACAGACGTTGTGCCGCTGCTTGCACTCGAAGCAGACGCTGTGCGCGGGGATGTTCGGCCTGCGGCCGACCAGCAGGGCGGTGATGACCTCCAGCAGCTGCCGGCGGTCGATCGGGCAGCCGTGCAGTTCGTAGTCCACGTCGACGTGCGCGCCGATCGGTGTCGAGGTGGCCAGGGTGGACACGTAGTCCGGGCGGGCGTAGACGACCGAGGCGAACTCGTCGACGTCGGCGAAGTTGCGCAGCGCCTGAACGCCGCCCGCGGTGGCGCAGGCGCCGATGGTCACCAGGGTGCGCGACATCTCCCGTACCTGGTGGATGCGCTCGGCATCCTCGGCGGTGGTGATGGAACCCTCCACCAGCGACACGTCGTACGGGCCCGGCTCCACCTGCCGGCTGGCCTCCAGGAAGTGCGCGATGCGTACCCGGCCCGCCACCGCGAGCAGCTCGTCCTCGCAGTCCAACAGGCTGAGCTGGCAGCCGTCGCAGGACGCGAACTTCCACACCGCCACGGTCGGCACGTCGGTCGCCATCACAACTCCCGCACAGTGATCAGGGGCTCGGCCCGCGCGTAGTCGACCACCGGCCCGTCGCGGCAGACCAGCAGCGGACCGAGCTGACAGTGCCCGCACCAGCCGACCCCGCAGCGCATGTTGCGCTCCAGCGACACCCGGACCCGCGACGCCGGAATGCCCCGGGCGATCAGGGCCTGCGCGGTGAACCGCATCATCACCTCCGGCCCGCAGACGAACGCCACCGTGCGGGCGGGGTCCAAACGCGCATGCGGGATCAGCGCGGTGACCACGCCGACCTGGCCGGTCCAGCCGTCCGTGGGCCGGTCCACGGTCACGCCCACGTCGACCCCCTCGGCGGCCCACCGGTCCACCTCCTCCGGATACAGCAGATCGGCCGGCGTACGGCCGCCGACCAACAGCGTCAGCCGCCCGTACGCCGACCGGTCGGCCAGCACCGCGTGCAGCACCGGCCGCAGCGGCGCCAACCCGATCCCACCGGCGACGACCACAATGTCGTGACCAGCTGCGGACGGCACGTCCCAGCTCGTGCCGAACGGTCCGCGGACGCCGATCACACCGCCCGGTTGGGTGCCGTGCAACGCCCGGGTCACCGCGCCGACGGCGCGCAGCGTGTGCACCAGCCCGTGGCGCACCGCGCTCAGCGAGATCGGCACCTCGCCGACGCCGTACGCGGTGAGCATCGCGAACTGGCCCGGAGCGAACGCCGCCGCCGCGCCGGTGTCGGGGGCCAGTTCGAGCGTGACGGTGTCGTCCGTGTCGACCCGGCGGGACAGCACCCGGTACGGCTGTGGCAGCGCCGCACTCACGGCGGTCGCCTCGGCGGCGATCACGGCAGCCCGGCCTGTGCCGGAGTGGCGTAGAGGTCGAGTAGGCGCAGCCGGGTGGCCTGCAGCCGCTCGGTGATCACCGGGGCGAACAGGCACAGCATCGCGTACCCGAACGCCGGGTCCGCGTCACAGCGGCGGCGCACCGACGCCGCGTCGAACGCGACCGCGTCGACGGATGCGCGGGCGACGGCTCCGAACTGCCAGCGGTACGGCGGATGCAGCCACGACCAGCCCAGCACCGTCCCGGCGGCCAGGGTCTCGATCACCTGATCGCCCCGACCGGGTACCCGCAGGTCCAGGGCCACGCTGCCGCTCTGGACGAGCCAGAACCGGTCCGCCACCCCGCCCTCGGCGAAGATGCGCTCCCCCGTCGGGTACGACACCGGCCTGCCGTCCTCGCCGAGCGCGGCCAGGTGCGCCGGCGCCAGCCCGGCGAAGAAGGGCTGCGCCGCGATCCGTCCGAGGAGGTCGGCCGTCACGGCGTCGGCTCCGCGGGCGGCTGCAGCGCGGAGAGCGCGGCCACCTCCTGCGTGATGTCGATGCCGGTCGGGCACCATGCGATGCACCGGCCGCAGCCGACGCAACCGGACGAGCCGAACTGCTCGTGCCAGGTGCCGAGCTTGTGGGTGACCCATTGCCGGTAGCGCGCCTGACCGCTGGTCCGCACACTGCCACCGTGCAGGTAGGAGAAATCCAGGTCGTAGCAGGAGTCCCAGCGCCGCCACCGCTCGGCGTGGTCGCCGGTCAGGTCGGTGACGTCCTCGGTGGTCGTGCAGAAGCAGGTCGGGCACACCATGGTGCAGTTTCCGCAGGTCAGGCAGCGGGAGGCGACATCGTCCCAGTGCGGTGACTGGCGGCTCGCGGCGAGCAGGTCCGGCAGGCCCTGCGTCGGCATCGACCGCCCCATCATGGTCGCCGCCCGCGCCACCGCGTCGGCGGCGTACGCCACGGTCGCGTCGTCGGCCGGCCGCCCTGGCACTGCCGCGAGGATCTCCGCGCCGGCGGGTGTGCCGGCGCGCGCGAGGAAGCGGTGGTCGCCGCCGTCGACCAGTTCGGTCATGGCGATGTCGAACCCCGCGCCGGCGTGCGGGCCCGTCCCCATCGAGGTGCAGAAGCACGTCGCGCCGGGCTCGGTGCACTCCACAGCGATCACCAGGTTGCCGTCGCGGCGGCCGGCGTACACCGGATCCACGTGCCGCCCACCCGTCAGCACCCGGTCCAGGACGGCGATCGCGGCGAGGTCGCACGGGCGTACGCCGAGGAGCGCGAACCGGTGCGTCTCCGCCGGTGCGGTCACCACCACGCCGTCGGCGGTCCGGTCCGCGGACCACAGTTTCGCCCGCGCCGGGTGCAGGACGTCCTTCCACGACTGCGGCCCCGACGAGTGGCCGAAGGCCGCCGTGTCGCCGCGGGCGCGGAGCCGGTAATGACCAGCGTCGGTGTCGACGCCCCAGCCGTAGGGCAGCTCCGCCGCCGACGACAGCTCGTCGATCATGATCGCGCCGTCGCGGAGCACGGGGCCCATGACGGTGTACCCCCCTGCATGAAGGACATCGAAGAGCTGCGGCAGCGCCGTCGCAGCGATCAGTACCGGTCCTTGCAGCTCGTCACGCGTTTCCGGCTGCATCGCGCCTCCTCGGCCTGGGCTGCCGAATTTCAGGCTAGTGAGGTCGAACGGATGGGTGCAGAGTCGATCCGGCCCAATCCGTGCCCGAAGTACCCTTTCCGGCCGACGGCCGCCGGGCCTATCGTGCACCGCCAGCGCCCGGGTACTGCTGGAGCCACCTCGCCGCCGATTTAGTATCCCTTGAGGAGGACGCCATGACGACGGCGGTTGACATCCGGCCCCCTTTGAAGCAGAGCAACTTCGGTGCCTGGTCAGTGGCCTGGCTCGGCGGACCGGTGATCGGAATTGTCAACGGCGCCGTCCGCCGGGCGGTGTACGAGCGGCCGCTGGGTGACCTCGCGGCCCACCAGGTCTCCACCGGGATGGCGGTCGGGCTGGTCGGCACCTACGTCTACCTGCTGGATCGGCGGCGGCCGGTCGCCACCGCCCGGGACGCCGCGATCATCGGCGGGGGCTGGGTCCTCGCGACGGCAGCCTTCGAACTCGGATTCGGCCACTATGTGGCCCGGACACAGTGGTCCACGCTGCTGCGGGACTACGACGTCACCGAGGGGCGCATCTGGGGGGTGTTACTGCTGGGCCTGGCCGTCGCGCCCGCCGTCGTGCGGGCAGCTCGCCTACGACGATGCCGTGTTCCGGCTGCGGTGCCGGGGCCACGATGGTGACGCCCGAGGAGGCGTACCTGGCAAGCTGCGCCATGTACTTCGCCAGTTAGGGGCCGACCAGGCCGAAGAACAGGTACACCAGGATGAGCGCGATGCCGCGCGGCGAACGGGTCAGTCGCAGCCACTCCAGACGCCACGGATTCATCGCGTAGGCACGGGTCGGCCCCGGGCGGGTGTGCGTTGCGGTCTTGACAGTCATGACGGCTCCTGCGTTCGGGTCAGGGCGAGGAACGCTGTTTCGAGGTCGGCGGCGAGCGGCTCGCAGGCGACGAGCCCGGCGCGACACGACGCCAGCACTTCAGGGATGCCGTGCTCGCCGTGCCGCATGGTGTCGGCGTCCACGCGGATGTCACCGCCGCGCAGCACGTCCACCCGTCGCGCCCAGGGCTGGGTCCGTAGCTTCGTGACGACGTCGTCCGCGGGCTCCGACAGGCGGATCGGCCAGCGTGGCGCGAGGTGTTCGTCGACCAGGGTGCGGGTGGCACCCTGGTAGAGCAACGCGCCTGCGCGCAGCACGCCGACGTGGTCGGCGACGCGCTGGACGTCGGCGAGGATGTGGCTGGACAGGAGCACCGTGCGCCGGCCCCGCATGGCGGCGACCAGGTCGAGGATTTCCGCCCGACCGGCCGGGTCCAGCGCGGCGGTGGGCTCGTCGAGCAACAGCAGTTCTGGGTCACCGACCAATGCGGCCGCCAGGCCGAGCCGTTGGGTCATGCCGCGGGAGAATCCATCGACGCGTCGGTCGGCGGCATCGGCCAAGCCGGTCGCCTGCAGGGCGTGCCATACGGCCTCTGAGCGGTACGACGCCGTGTCACACGCGGCTGTCGGTCCCCGCCATCGAACCCGAGCCGGCCACTGCGTGGACGGCCTCAGGCCGGGCCATGCGTGATCCCGACGATGCCCTCGCCCAGGCCCCGTCGGTGACGACAGCGGCCTCGAACAATCGCGGCCGCTTTCGCTCATTGGACCGCTCGGCCTCCGGTAGTGGGGCTCCCTGACACCATCCAGGCCCACCGCCGCAGGCAGAGATTCGACGTCGACCGCGTGGACTCCTCAACGACGGCGGGCACCCGACAGGCGCTTGGCGGCGGCATCGGCGAGGAAGACCACGGGCACGGCCAGGCCGGCGACCGCCCAGCCGGTGACGGTGGGCATGGTCCCGCCGAGCAGAGCGGCGACCGGCGGGACGGCGACGAACGCCACCAGCAGCGTCAGCTCGATCACGACCGCCGCCAGGAGCAGCGGGTTACCGCGCAGCCGTTGCCGCCACACCGGACGGCTGGCGCTGCGGCAGGCGAACGCGTTGGCGAGCTGGCCGAGCACGATGGCCGCGAAGGCGGCACCCGACGCGGCCCCCAGCAGGGCGGGTTCGGGGCTGGTCCCCCACCGCCAGCCGCCGACCAGCAGCACGGCCACGAACGCCCCGAGCGAAACCAGCACCTCGGCCGGGCCGAGCACCCCGAAAGCACGGGTCAGGACGCCACGGTCGATGAGCTGCCCGGCGGGGGCGGGGCCGCGCAGGGTGCCCGGGTTCGGCGGCTCCGCCCCCAGAGCGAGCGCGGGCAGCAGGTCGGTGCCGATGTCCAGGGCGAGGACCTGCAACACCCCGATGGCGAGCGGGAACGCTCCTCCGGTCAGGGCCCACACGACGAAGGGGGCCAGCTCGGCCACGTTGTCGGTGAGGTGGTACGTCAGGAACCGGCGGATGTTGGCGAACGTCGCTCGACCCAGCTCGACGGCGTTCACAATGGTCGCGAAGTGGTCGTCGAGCAGCACCAGGTCGGCCGCCCCGCGCGCGACGTCGCTGCCGGTGGCGCCCATCGCCACCCCGATGTCGGCCTTACGCAGCGCCGGGGCGTCGTTGACGCCGTCACCGGTCATCGCCACCACGTGGCCCCGGGACTGAAGCGCCTCGGTGATCCGGAGCTTGTCCTCCGGTGTGACCCGGGCGACCACGACGCCGTCGCGGTCCAGCAAGGCGCCCAGCGCGGCTTCGTCGGCCGGCAGGTCCCGGCCTTCCAGGACGAGCAGCTCTCGTCCTGCGCCGATGCCGACCTGTTCGGCCACCGACGAGGCGGTCAGGGCGTGATCACCGGTGATGACGGCGATGCGGATACCCGCAGCCCGGCAGGCCGCCACGGCGTCGGCAACGTCGGGGCGCGGCGGATCGGCGAGGCCGACGAAGCCCAGCAACCGCAGCTCACGCTCGGCCGCGTCCGGGCCCGACCCCAGCCCGGTGTGGCACCGATCGGCGACGGCCAACACCCGATGGCCGCGGGCGGCCAGGTCGTGCGCGACTGCGCTCGCGCGCGGATCGGCGTCGCGGCAGCGCGCCAGCACGGATTCAGGGGCTCCCTTGACGTAGAGGACGTCGCCGGTCGCGGTCGAGTACCGCAGCCGCCGCGAGTCGAACGGGTACGTCGCCGTCGCCGGTTCGGCCACCTCCCGGCCGTGGACGTCGACGCCTGCGCGCATGGCGAGGACGTGCAACGCCACCTCCATCGGATCACCGGTCGGATGCCAGTCACCGTCCTTACGGCTGAGCCGGCCGCTGGAGGCCCGCACCGCCGCGTACGCCAGGTGGTAGACGAGCGGCCGGACGTCCGGCGCGGCCTCGATCTCGCCGACAGGCTCGTACCCCTCGCCGTGCACGGCCGCCGTACCGGACGGTGTCCACACCTCGACGACGGCCATCTGATTACGGGTCAGCGTCCCGGTCTTGTCCGTACAGATGTAGGTGACCGAGCCGAGCGTCTCGACCGCTTCCAGGTGCCGTACGAGCGCCCGTCGGGCGGCCATCCGCCGGGCACCCCACGCCAGCGCGAGCGTCACCGTGGGCAGCAGGCCCTCCGGCACCAGCGCGACGGTGACGCCGATGGCGAGCAGGAAACTGGTGACGGGGCCGGCGCCGAGCAACACCGACAGGCCGAAGAACACCGCGCCGACCGCCAGCGCCGTACCGCCGATCACCTTCACGACCCGGTCGAGGCGCTGCGCCAGCGGCGTCGCCGGTGGTGTCGCCTGCCCGGTCAGCGCGGCGATCCCCGCCATGCGGGTCGTCGCGCCGGTCGCCGTCACCCGCGCGGTGGCCGCGCCCTCCACCAGGTACGTCCCGGCGTACAGCGCGTCGCCGTCCGACGGGTGCCGCGGCACGCTCTCACCGGTCAACATCGACTCGTCCACCGCGACGCCGTGCCCCTCGGCGATCCGAAGATCGGCACCGACCCGGTCTCCGGCTTCCAGCAGCACGACGTCACCCGGCACGAGCTCCGCCACCGGGACGGTCATCCGGTGCCCGTCCCGCTGGACCGTCGCGGTGGCCGGCAGCAGAGCGCGCAACCGCTCGGTCGCCCGGTCCGCGCGGTACTCCTGCACGAACGCGAACACGCCGTTGATCAGCACCACCAACGCGATCGCGATGCCCAGCTCCGGCATGCCGGCAACAACGGCAAACACCGCCGCAGCCCACAGCAGCAAGGCGAAGAAGTGGCTGAGCTGTCTGGCCAGTAACAGCCACACCGAGCCCCGCGCGGCCTCCGGAACCAGGTTGGGACCGACCTCGGCCAGCAGCCGCGCGGCCTCGACACCGTCGAGTCCGGCCCGGACAGTGGACGTTGCGAGCCTCTGCATAGTGCTGACGGTAGGAGCCGCCCCCGCCGCACCGGCACGGCCAGGGGTCCCGCCCTCGGGGGACCTTCGACAGTGCTCCTTACCGGCCGCAACGGCCCATCAGCCCCAACGCGGATGATCCTCGGCGGCTCAGGCTATCCGGTCATGCTTCGAGGAGACCGCAGTCAGACGATCGGGCGGCAGGATCGAACGACTGCGCCCCGGGGAGATCGGCACGAGCAGCACCGGCACGGTCGCCTCGGACACGGTCCGGCGGACGGTGCGCGCCTGCCCCGGAGCCAGGTGCCACGACCAGCCCAGTGCGATCATGTCGACGCCCTCGGCCCGGGCGACGTCCACGACATGCTCCCCGGGGGTGCCGCTGCGCAGACAGAGCCGTACGCCCGGCACCGCACACCAGCGGGCGAGAAGCTCGTCCTCCCATCCGCGCCGCTCGTGGGCAGCCTGATCCCAGAACCGGGGAACCGTCGCGGAGTCGAAGACGTGCAGGACCACCAGGTCGAGACCCGCTGCGGCGCACAGGCGAACCGTGTCGGCGACCGTCTCCGCAGATTCCGGGGTACCGTCCAGTGACACGAGGACGCGGGACATGGTGACCGGCGACCGCAACGTCTGCGGAACCACGACGACGGGCCGCACCGCCGCCTGGATGAGTCCCTGCGAGCCGGCGTCCCCCGGCCGGTCTCGCGGGACGACGGCGGCCGACGTGTTCGGGTCGCGGACGCCGGCAAGGAAGAGATCAGCGCCGACCCCGGCGGACGTCGGTGCCCAGCAGATCCGCCATCCTCCGGGCTACCTCCTGGACGGCCGGGGTCGTCGTGGCCGGCGCCAGCACGTGAGCCGTCATGTCGCCATTCTCGTGAACCGGATCGTTCCCCCGGTGCGCTGGAGTGGGTGACCCGTCATCTGAGCCCAGATCGGCCCATCGCTGTGCAACACCACGGTCTCCGCGTCGATCATCAGCCGGACTCGCCGCTCAAGGCACCGGAAGCGGACCTCCAGGTGGGGCCACGCCGCGGGCAGGCAAGGATCGATGTGCCACACGCCGCCATGGACCGGACGCCGGCGAAGCCGGCCAAGACGGCCTGCCACACACCGCCGAGCGTCGGGGGCCGGGCGACGTCGGCCGCGATCAACGGCGTGAGCCGGTCGTAGCCGGCGAACTGCTCGTACCGGCCGGTGGCCGGGTCGTGACCGTCGACGAGTTGATCGGCCGGCTCCCGCCAGCCGGTGCGCTCACGGGCGCCGACCGGGTGTCAGGCGATGCCGAAGGGGATACCTGCGCCGTACGCGGCGGTGTCGTCGTACTCGACGTCGATCTGGTCGACCACGTCGACGACACCGGGGACCTGCCCGGTGAGCTGGACGATGGCGTCCGCCGCCGAGCGCCGGTCGAGCCGGCCGGTCAGCGTCACCACGCCCTTGGCGACCTGCGCCGAGACCGGGCCCTGCTGCACCGCGAGCACCTCCGCCACATCGGCATTGACATCGTCGTCCGGGCGCAGGTGCACCTTGAGCAGGTCACCGCGCGACACGATCCCGACGATGCGGCCGAGGTCGTCGATGACCGGCAACCGCTTGACGTTCTCGGCGTCCATCAGCCGCGCCGCGGCCGGAACGGACGTCCCGGTCAGCACGGTGATCGCGGGGCTCGTCATCAGGTCGCCGGCGGTGCGGGCGGTCGCCTTGGCGTGCTCGGTACGGCGCCGGCGGCCCTCGAAGAAGCGCGGCGGCCGGTCGTCGTCGGCGTACTCGACCTTGCGCAGCAGGTCCGCCTCGGACACCACCCCACTGACCCTCCGAAACCTGTCCACCACCGGTACGGCGCTCACGCCGCGGCTCATCAGCAGGTCGACCACTGCCCGGTACGGGGTGTCCGTGGCGGCATCCACGACCGCCGTACTCATCACGTCGTCCACGATCCACGTCTTCATCACGCGCCTCCTTCGGCCGTCGAACCGGACGTTAGAGGAGCCACGAGGCATCCGTCAGGGCCGATCGGCCCCCGCCGCCGGGCCCTCCGACCATCGGGTCCTTGAGCCCGCCACGTCGGTCCGCACGGCCCTCCCGCCACGCGTCGCGTGGCGCGGCTCGGAGTGGACCAAGATCCCAGGAGGAATCGATGGACGCCTTCGACATCGTGGTCGGTACGGACGGATCCGCGGCCGCCCACAGGGCGGTCCGCTGGGCCGCCCGCGAGGCGCAGCGGCGCGGAGCCACCCTGCGGATGGTCACGGCCTACCCATTCACCTCGCCGGCCGCCCCCTTCGACGCCAGCGCCGAGTGGCACCGGATGGCCCGGGCACAGGCTGGTGAGCTTCTCGCCGAGGCGAAGACCCAAGCGACGGGACGGTTCACCGTCCGCGGCCCACACGGTCGGGCTCGCCTTCGAGCAGGCCACATCCCGTGGCTGCGCCGTCATCGCGATCCGCGCCTACGCTGCGCCGCCGGTGTACGACCGCCAAGAACGCGAGGACGTCGAACGACGGGCGCTCGACGACGAACTGGTGCCGTGGCGCGACAAATACCCCCACGTACCGGTCGAGGCGCTGATCTCCCGGCACAACGCGGCCCGCGTCCTGGTCGGCGTCTCCCACACCGCCCAGCTCGTCGTGGTGGGGCACCGCGGCTACGGCACCCTCGCCGGCACCATGCTCGGCTCGGTCAGCCTCCAACTGCTGCACCACGCCGATTGCCCCGTGCTGATCGCTCGGAGCTGATCTTGTAGGGAGGTTCTCCGTCATGACGTTCATCTGGCTGATCGTGTGGTTGATCGCACAGACTCCGGACGTCGCGTCCTGGAGTCCGTGGAACAGCTGGGGGATAGCGCTCTTCGTCTGCCTCGCCATCGACCTGGTCGGTGCACTCGGCGGCAACGCTCGCCGGGCCGGGTCCGTCCGGGGCCAGAGGCCGACGTGACCCCGAAGATCGTCGTCGGGTACGGCGCCTCGAAAGGGGCGACGGTGCTGCTGAGCGCCGCCTCGGCCCAGCACCGGTACCGGCGGGCGTCCGCCTGCTTGTCGGCCAGTAGGCGGACGCCAGCGCACAGCTGACGTCATCACGTCAGTCCACGACCGCCGATCCGGTCCATCTCCTCTCGAATGTGCTCCTCCGTGGGCTTCACCGGGGCGTACACGTCCCAGACATGGAACGCGACCCCGATCCCCCAACCGAAGAGCGGGAACATCGGCCAGTAGAACCCGCCCGCGTCCGTCAGGAACCAGATCCCGTTGAGGAACAGGTTGACCAAGACGTACGCCAGCAGATGCGCCTGCAGGTCGCGCTTCTTCCGCAACTGGGTGATCGCCGCCTGCCGTAGGTCATTCGTCTCGGACATTGCCGTCACCTCCTCTCGTCCATCCACAGTGTCGATCGCGCCCGTGCCGCCATGACACGGCCAAACGGCACCGGCGACGCTGCCGGAAGACCTCACCGGGCGGTAGAGCCGGATAACGCTCGTTGTGACGGCCACCGCAGCGGTAGACCTGTCTCGGTTCGAGTTCCGGTGCCCGGGGTCTGCTGCACCCTGAGTGCCGCGCCAGCGCAGCGGCACGACGAGCCGGCCGCCGGGAGCGAGGTGGTCCCACCAGGTTGGAGGCAGGTCCCAGGCGCGACGGTGACGATGATCCGGTCGTACAGGGCGGGCCTCGCCTGAATCACCGTACGCCCACCACAACCGCCGAACACCGCAGCCTGCGAATGCCCTGTCTGACCGGAACCGCCCGAGGTCGAAGTACCGCCCCGGCGGCGACCAGGTGGTGGACGCCCCGGTGGGGCCACAAATTCGACGCTGAGGGCTCGCCCCAGTCCGCCCCGGGCGTCGGGGTGCTCAGAGGCGTAGCGGCGGAGCGATGCCTCCCCTGGGTCCGCCCATGTGCCTGTGTGCCCGTTGGGGCATCGTGCCCGGAAAGCGTCGCTATGACAGGGTGAACGCATGGACACCGATGAGGTGCTAAGCGCCGTGCCCAGTGACGATCTTCGGGACGCCGACCGGCCGTCCCGGCTTTCGTCCCCGCCGCCTTCGCCGCTGCCGCGCCGCCGCCCTTGAGGAGGCCGGCCGCTGCGCCGAGTGTCTTGAGGGTCAGATAGGTGTGCAGGAGCTGGCCGAGCAGTCCGCGTCCGTTGCTCTGTCCGAGCGGGCCGAGGGTGTACATCTTCATCCAGCTCGGGAGCTTGACCAGGACCCACAGCATCGTCAGGCAGACCAGGACACCGAGCAGGCCGCCGCCGTTGCCGGTCGGGATGCCGAGGATGGTGGCCCCGCCGGTTTGCAGGAACACCCGCAC
>CBIHNN010000097.1:0-18439 GCA_966211315.1 uncultured Micromonosporaceae bacterium
TTCCCGCGCCCGGTCGGTGGCCTCCGCGAGCCGGCCCTGCCGCCAGGCGGTCACGGCGACCTGCCATAGGGAAATTGCCCGGTAGTAGATCTCCCCACGCGACTCGGTGAGCGCCAATACCTCCTGGCGGCAGGCCTGCGCACGGGAGAGGTCGCCTGTTGTCTCCGCGGCCGCCCCGAGCGTGAGCAGCACGCTGAGGCGCATCTCCAGGTCTGGCTGCGGAGGACTCGACAGGAGCGTCAACGTCTGTTCTTGAAGGTCGAGCGCGGCGGGAAGATCACCGCGGTACAGCGCGGTCGATGCGCGGCCGACGACGACGCGGACGAGTTCGGGGGAGTTCACGGCCTGGGCGAGTTCGTGCGCCTGGTCCAGCAGCCGGTCCGCCGCGCCGATATCGCCGTGGTACACCTCCAGGGTGGCGCTCAACGTCAGCGCCCAGGCGCGCAGGCCGGCCGGCGCGTCCGCTCCGGCCTGGGCCAGCGCCCGCTCCAGCCACTGCCGGGCCTCACCGAACTGGCCGCACACCCACCAGTACGTCCGGGGCAGGGTCATCAGCAGGCGCAGGGCGGCCTCGGCCCGGCTCGGTTCGGTCAGGCAGTACTCGATCGCCGCACGCAGGTTGGCATGTTCGCGGCCCAGCCGGTCGATCCAGTACGGTTGCCGGTCGCTGATCCACTCGGCCCGCGCCCGGGCCGCCAGCTGCTGGCACCAGTCGCGGTGCCGCCGCCGCAGTTCCGCCTGTTCCCCGGCCTCGACGAGCTTGTCCTGGCCGTAGTCCCGGATGGTCTCCAGCATCCGGTACCGCGCCGCCTCGCCGTCGTGGTCATCGCGAACCAGGATCGACTTGTCCAGCAACCCTCCCACCAGATCCAGCAGATCCCCCTCAGGCAGCAGCTCGTCAGCGCAGACACCCTCGACGGCGTCCAGTTCGAAGCCGCCGGTAAAGACCGACAGCCGCGCCCACAACAGCCCCTCCGGCTTGGCGCACAGGTCGAACGACCAGTCCACACAGGCCCGCAACGTCTGTTGCCGCTGCGACCCGCTGCGATTGCCTCGACCGAGCAACGCGAACCTGTCGGTCAGCCGGTTCAGGATCTGCAGCGGGGTGAGCATCCGGATCCGGACGGCGGCCAGCTCGATCGCCAACGGCAACCCGTCCAGACGGTGACACAGCTCGGCCACCGCGACGTGGTTGTCCTCGGTGAGACCGAAGCCCGGCACGGCTGCCTGCGCTCTGGCCACAAAGAGCGCCACCGCCTCGCACCGGCCGAGGTCGGCCGGGCTCGGCCGCTGAGCCGGATCCGGCGCCGGCAACGGCGGCACGGCGTACAGCGCCTCCCCGGCGATCACCAACGGTTCCCGGCTGGTGGCCAGGATCCGCAGCCGGGGGCAACCGCTCAGCAGACTGTGGGCCAGGATCGCACTGGCCGGGATCAGGTGCTCGCAGTTGTCGAGGATCAGCAGCATCTGCCGGTCGGCGAGCTGCTCGGCCAACGACTGCAGCGGCGGCCCACCGCCCTGCTGGCGGAGCCCCAGCGTCGCCGCCACCAGGTACGCCAACACGTCCGGGTCCTGCACCTGCTGGGCGAGCAGCCCCGGCCCGTGCAACTCGGTGAGATCGACGAACCACACCCCGTCGCCGAACGCCCGCCGTACCTCCGCCGCCACCCGCAGCGCCAGCCGGGTCTTACCGGTCCCACCGACCCCGGTCAACGTCACCAACCGCGACCCGGACAGCAACCGCCTGACCTCGCCCAGTTCCCGGCGCCGCCCGATGAAGCTGGACAGGTCGCCGGGAAGGTTCCCGACCCTGCGAGGATCCGCGCCTGCCATAGTGGTTCGACGCTACGCTGAGCGCCCGACACCGATCCAGGGGGTGATCGGTCACCTTTGGTGTCGGCGGCCGACCGCTCAGCCACAGCACCCTGCGCCTGCGCAGGTGGCAACGACATGATCAGGACCAGCCCGAGCCGTACGAGCGACGCACCCACCGGCTTCTCCCCGTCTCATCCGTCGCGGATACGCGTCAAGCGCTCCCTTTCCATCGCTGTGGCTGCAGCCTCCCCATGCGTCCATCTCTCGCGGGCCACTCTCGACGGGAAACACGATGCGTGCAACGGTGACGAAATGAGCCAATCAACATCGGTCTCGGCCACGATTGACGTGCGGCGCACAACGATCGCGGCCAGCCTCGGAACAATGATCGAAGCGTACGACATTGTGATCTACGGCTTCTTCGCTGCCATCCTCGCCGAACAGTTCTTTCCCAGCAGTAGTCCCACAGCTGCCCTGCTCAACACGTTCGCGATCTACGCGGTTGGTTTCGCGGTACGGCCGCTGGGCGGTCTGGTGTTCGGCCATGTCGGTGACCGGCGGGGCCGGCGCCCGGCGCTCGTGTCGTCGATGGTGCTGATGGCGGTAGCCGCCGCCGGCATCGGGCTACTGCCCACCTACCGCACCATCGGTGTCTGGGCACCACTGCTGCTCCTGATCTGCCGGCTGCTGCAGGGCTTCGCGATCGGCGGCGAGAGTGCCGGCGCGAACCTCATCATCCTGGAATCCGCCTCCGCCGGCGGTCGTGGCCGCGCGGTCTCGTTCAACCAGATCGCCGGCACACTGGCGGTGGCCGGAGCGGCCACGACGAGCTTCGTCCTGGCCAGCCTGCTGACCGAGGCGCAGTTGGAAGCGTGGGGATGGCGCCTGCCGTTCCTCACCGCGTTGCCGCTGGCGTTGGCGGGGCTGTATATCCGACTACGGATCGCCGAAAGTCCGGCATTCCGCGCGGCGGAGGCCCTCCCGGCCCTCCCGGTAGCCGTGGCGCTGCGCACGGCGAAGATGAGCATGCTGGTCCTTGCTGGTTGGCTCTTGGCCAACGCACTGTCCTCATACCTGATCGTCGGCTACACGCCGACGTATCTGATCCTGGTGATCGGTCTGACCCCAGCCGAAGCCTTCGGCGCCAACCTGTCCGCGGTCATCGTGACGATTGCGGGCGCGCTGATCGGCGGTTACCTCGTCGATCGGTACTCACCGTGGCGTGTCGCGGCGGGCTGCGCCGCCGGAATGGCGCTCACGGCCGTGCCCGGCTTCCTGATCATCCAGCAAGGCGGCGTCGTCGCAGCGATCGCGGGCCAGGCGGTATTCGCGGCTTTTGTCGGCGGCGCCTCGACTGTCAGCGCGATGCTCGGCCTGCTCCTGTTCCCGGTACACGTCCGCTACACCGCCGTGGCATTGGCGTACCAGGTCACCCTCACATTGGTCGGCGGTACCGCGCCGTACGTGTCGACGGTGCTGGTGTCCGGGACTGGCAATCCGATCGCACCGGCCTGGTACCTGACAGCGGTGGCCGTGGTCAGTCTGGCGACCGCCGTGATTGGCGTCCGCCCCCGGCTTGCGGCCGATGCCCGGATGTCCGACTGATCGTTTCGAGCGTCCGCGCAGTGGCGTCGGCGTCGAAGGGCGGTGTTTCGGCTCCTGCCCGCGGGACACCGGTGGGTGTGTCGGCCGTACCAGCGCGATTAGTTGGGAGCCCCGGTTCCGACGGGAAGCTCCGCTGCGGACAGGTCAAAAACGTCGGCGCGTATTGTGCACAGACAGCCGCTGAAGGCCGGTGACGGCCGGACACACAAGGAAGGCCACCGACCGGGTTCTGCCTGGTCAGTGGCCTTGTTTGTGCTGGTGAGAGGTGGTGCCCCCGGCAAGATTCGAACTTGCGCTTCCGCCTCCGGAGGGCGGCGCTCTATCCCCTGAGCTACGGGGGCTCAGTGCCTGGAAGCCTAGCAGGCCCCCCGACACCCCTCCCAACCGGCGTGCGGCGGGTTAGTTCTGGAGTTCTTTGAGGAGGTTGGCGAGGTCGGTGAGCTCGCGCTGCTGCCCGTCTATGTCGAGTCGGGCGAGCGCGTCGACCGCCGAGTCGGTGCTGAGCTTCTCGGCGGCTTCGGCCATGTGGATGCCGCCGAGGTGGTGTTGCTGCATCAGCTTGATGAAGAGGATGTCCTCATCCTTACCGGTTGCGGTGCGGAGCTGCTCCACCTGGGCCTGGGTGGCCATTCCGGGCATGAGACCGTCGCGGATGGAGGCGGCGCCCTCGGGCATCCAGGCCATGGGGGGTTCGGAACCGGTCGGGTTGAGTCCCCACTCGCTGAGCCAGCCCTGCATCATGCCGATCTGGCCCTGCTGGGTGAGGGCGATGTCGCGGCCGAGGAAGCGGACGCGTTCGTCGCTGGCTCGGGCGTAGGCGATCATGCCCATCTCGACGGCTTGGGCGTGGTGTGCGGACATGTCGCGGGCGAAGCCCGCCTCGGGGGAGTCGTCGGCCGGGCGGTTCAGGATGGGAATGACCAGGCCGACGCCGACGCCCAGTGCCACGAGGACGACGGCGACGGCCGCGATGACCCAGAGGGGGGTACGGCGGGCCGGGCCCCCGGGGGCGGGGGGCGCCCCCACCCCGGGCGCCCGTTCGGTGGGGGCGGCCCACACCCCGGGGGGCGCGCGGTGGGGGCGCGGGGGCCGCCGCCACCTCGGGCTCCGTTTCGGTGGGCGAGGCCATCAGCCGGTGGGCCGCGCGGTGGCGTCGCGTGGGGTGGTGCCGGTGGCGGTGATGCCGCCGCTGCACGCCGCGGTGGGGCCCTCGGCGGAGGCGTTGACCCTGAGAACCTTGATGAACTCGTCGATCCGCGGGTCGTCGGCCTTGTCGACCTTGAGCTGGTAGCCCCAGGCCTGCAGGGAGATCGGCTTGTCCAGACCCGGGTACGGGCTGATCATCGTCTTCTCCTTGCCCTTGACCTTGCTGACCAGGGTGTCGATCTGGTTCTGCGGCAGGTCGGGGCGGTACGTGATCCACACCGCGCCGTGTTCGAGGCTGTGCACGGCGTGTTCGTTGGCGATCGGGGCGTCGTAGACGTCGCCCATGCAGTTCTGCGGGACGCCGTTGTGAGGGCCGCCGACGGGCGGGAGGATGTTGTACTTCAGCGGGCCGGCGGCGTGCTGCGCGGCCTTGACCAGGTTCGGGTCCTTGGCGCCGTAGTTGACGATGCCCTTGATCGCGGCGGCGCGTTCCTGCCAAGGGTCGCCCGCCTTACTGGTGACCACGGCGTAGACGCCATACCCGATGATGCCGGCCACGAGCACGACGACCGCGGCGATGAGGCCGATCGGACCCCAGTTGGTGCCCTGGCCGACCCTCACCGGGGCGACCGGCTTGCGGCCCTTGCCGCCGGGCCTGCCGCCACCCGGCTTGCCCCCGCCGGAGCCGGTGGCTTTGCCGCCGGGCCTGCCGCCGGACGTGGTCTTGCCGGTGGTGACGGCGGACGGGTTACGTTCGCCGCCCGGAATGCTCACGCTCATCGTGCCTCGTCAGGTTGTTGAGTCATGGAGGGGTGCCGGATGATCGGTGGCAGCGAGCTGACCCGCCTCGGGCCGCTGCCGAAGGCCGAAGTCTACCCCCGCTAGCATGGCTCGGTGACTCCCGCCAAGCTCGCCGAGACCGTATTGTCCGCAGCCCACGCCGTGTTCGCCGCCCGCGGACTGGATCTTTCGGTGCTGCCCGCGTCGATCACGGTGGAGCGACCCCGGAACCCGGAGCACGGAGACTACGCCTCCAACCTGGTGCTCCAGGTAGCCAAGCGGGCCGGTGTGGCGCCCCGCGAGCTCGCGTCCGCGCTCGCGGACGAGCTCGGCAGCACCGCGGGGGTCACGTCCGTGGAGATCGCCGGGCCGGGATTCCTCAACATCCGCCTCGACGCGGCCGCCGCGGGGGCGTTGGCGCGCGTGGTGGTCCAGCAGGGCCGGGAGTACGGGCACAGCGCCCGCCTGTCCGGCCAGAAGGTGAACCTGGAGTTCGTCTCGGCCAATCCCACCGGCCCCATCCACCTCGGCCACACCCGGTGGGCGGCGGTCGGCGACTCGCTGCGCCGGATCCTCGCCGCGGCCGGAGCGGAGGTGACCAGCGAGCACTACATCAACGATGCGGGCGCGCAGGTCGAGCGGTTCGGCCGTTCCCTGTACGCGGCCGCGTACGGCGAGCCGGCCCCCGAGGACGGCTACGGCGGCGAGTACGTCGCCGAGATCGCCCAGCGCATCGTGGCCGCCGACCCGGAGATCATGGACCTGCCCGCCGACGAGGCGCTGCTGAGCTTCCGGGACCAGGGCTACCTGGCGATGCTGGACGAGATGAAGCGCAGCCTCGAACGGTTCGGGGTGCACTTCGACGTGTGGTTCTCCGAGCGCACGCTGCACGACGGCGGCGCGGTCGAGCATGCCCTGGACGAGCTGCGTAAGCAGGGTCACATCTACGAGGCCGACGGCGCGATCTGGCTGCGGACCACCGACTTCACCGACGACAAGGACCGCGTCCTGATCCGGTCGAACGGGGAGAAGACGTACTTCGCGGCGGATGCGGCGTACTACATCAACAAGCGTGAGCGCGGCTTCGACAAGTGCATCTACATGCTGGGCGCCGACCACCACGGGTACGTGGGCCGGTTGAAGGCTATCGCCGCGTGCGCCGGTGACGACCCGGACTTCAACATCGAGATCCTGATCGGCCAGCTGGTGAACCTGGTCAGCGCGGGCGTCCCGGTCCGGCTGTCGAAGCGGGCGGGCAACATCATCACGCTGGACGAACTGGTCGAGGCCGTCGGGGTGGACGCGGCCCGATATTCGCTGGCCCGTTCGTCCACAGACTCGACGCTGACCCTCGACATCGAGGAGATCACCCGCAGGTCCAGTGATAATCCGGTCTTCTACGTGCAGTACGCGCACGCCCGGATCTCGTCTCTGCTGCGCAACGCCGGCGAGCTCGGCGCGAGCAAGGGCGACGATTTCGACCCGGGGCTGCTGGCGCACGAGAAGGAGAACAGCCTTCTCAAGGCGCTCGGCGACTTCCCGGCCATCGTGGCGACGGCCGCGGAGCTGCGCGAACCCCACCGGATCGCACGGTACCTGGAGGACCTGGCGGGCACGTACCACCGCTTCAACGAGGCGTGCCGGGTCCTGCCGCGAGGTGACGAGCCCGCGACGGATCTGACCCGGGCGCGGTTGTGGCTGGTGGAGGCCACGAGGGTGGTCCTGGCGAACGGTCTGGCGCTTCTCGGCGTCTCGGCCCCGGAACGGATGTAGAAACCAGTCATGCGAGCACATGAGGCTGGGGCGCTGCACGGGGATCTCGGCAGCGGCCGGGGACCTGCCTGGTTGCGTACCCCCGAAGACGTGAACGCGCTCGTGCCGCAGCTGTGGCCGCGGACCGTGACGCGGTCGGACGACGGGGCTCTGACGGTGGCGGGCCGCAGCGTGCGCGACCTGGCGAAGGAGTACGGCACCCCCGCGTACCTGCTCGACGAGGAGGATCTGCGGGTGCGCTGCCGCGACTTCAAGGCGGCCTTCGCGGATGCGGACGTCTACTACGCGGGCAAGTCGTTCCTCTGCAGGGCGGTGGTGCGGATCGTCGCCGAGGAGGGCCTGTACCTGGACGTCTGTTCCGGCGGTGAGCTGGCGACGGCGCTGGCGGCGGACTTCCCGCCCGAGCGGATCGGCTTCCACGGCAACAACAAGTCCGTCTCCGAGCTGGAGCGGGCGCTCGACGCGGGGGTCGGCCGGATCGTGGTGGACTCGTTCCACGAGATCGCGAGGCTGACTGAGCTCGCGAAAGCCAAGGGCAGGAAGCCCGCAGTGCTCGTCCGGGTCACCGTGGGTGTCGAGGCGCACACGCACGAGTTCATCGCCACCGCGCACGAGGATCAGAAGTTCGGCTTCTCGCTGGCCGGTGGGGCGGCGTTCGCGGCATGCGCGCAGATCCTCGACGAGGGCGTACTCGACCTGCGTGGCCTGCACTCGCACATCGGCTCGCAGATCTTCGACACGTCCGGCTTCGAGGTGGCGGCGCGGCGGGTGCTGTCGCTGCAGCAGCAGATCCGCGACGCGCGCGGTGTCGAGCTGCCCGAGCTGGACCTTGGTGGTGGGTTCGGCATCGCGTACACCACACAGGACGACCCGTCGACCCCCGCTGACCTGGCGAAACGGATCAGCAAGATCGTCGAAGGGGAGTGTGAGCTGGCCTCCCTGCGCCTGCCGAAACTCTCGATCGAGCCGGGGCGCGCGATCGTCGGCCCGGCGATCTTCACGCTCTACGAGGTCGGCACCGTCAAGGACGTCGACGGCATCCGGACCTATGTCAGCGTCGACGGCGGCATGAGCGACAACATCCGGACGGCCCTGTACGACGCGTCGTACTCGGCGACCGTGGCGTCGAGGGCGAGTGACGCGCCGCCGCTGCTCGCCCGCGTCGTGGGAAAGCATTGCGAGTCCGGGGACATCGTCGTGAAGGATGAATTTCTGCCCGCCGACGTCCGGCCCGGAGATCTTCTCGCTGTCCCCGGCACGGGCGCGTACTGCCGCAGCATGGCCAGCAACTACAACCATGTGCCCCGGCCGCCCGTCGTGGCGGTCCGCGACGGTGCGTCCCGTGTGATCGTCCGGCGGGAGACCGAAGCCGACCTGCTCGCATTGGATGTGGGATGACCAGCAAACCTCCGGTTCGTGTCGCGCTGCTCGGCTGCGGCACCGTCGGCACCGAGGTCGTCCGCCTCGTGCACGAGCAGGCCGCCGACCTGACCGCCCGGATCGGCGCCCCGATCGAGATCGCCGGCATCGCCGTACGCCGGCCAGGCCGCGAGCGTGGCACGCTGCCGGTGGACCCGTCGGTCTTCACCACTGACGCGCTGGGCCTGGTCAAGCGTGACGACGTGGACGTGGTCGTCGAGGTCGTCGGCGGGATCGAGCCCGCCCGTACCTGGATCGTCGAGGCGCTGCGGGCCGGCAAGAGTGTCGTCACCGCCAACAAGGCGCTCCTCGCCGAGGACGGCGGTACCCTGCACGACGCCGCCAGCGAGGGCAATGCCGATCTCTACTACGAGGCGTCCGTGGCCGGTGCGATCCCGCTGCTGCGCCCGCTGCGGGAGTCGCTGCACGGTGACCGCATCACCCGGGTCACCGGCATCGTCAACGGCACCACGAACTTCATCCTGTCCTCGATGGACAACTCCGGCGCCGGCTTCACCGAGGCGCTGGAGGAGGCCACCGAACTCGGGTACGCCGAGGCCGACCCGACCGCCGACGTGGACGCGTTCGACGCCGCTGCGAAGGCCGCCATTCTCGCCTCGCTCGCGTTCCACACCCGGGTCACCGCCGCCGACGTCTATCGCGAGGGCATGACCGCGGTGACCGCCTCCGACATGGCCAGCGCCAAGGAGATGGGCTGCACCATCAAGCTGCTCTGCATCGCTGAGCGCGGGCCGGACGTCGAGGGGCGCGAGTCGGTCGCGGTGCGCGTACACCCGGCGATGATCCCCAGGTCACACCCGCTCGCGAGCGTCGTGGATGCGTTCAACGCGGTCTTCGTGGAGGCCGAGGCCGCGGGGCAGCTGATGTTCTACGGCCGCGGCGCCGGGGGCGCTCCGACCGCCAGTGCGGTCCTCGGCGACCTGGTCGCCGTCGCCCGCAACAAACTCGCGGGTACGCGCGCCGCCAGCGAGAGCTCGTACGCGCACCTGCCGATCCGGCCGATCGGGGAGGCGGTCACCCGCTACCACATCAGCCTCGACGTGGCCGACCGGCGCGGCGTGCTCGCCACCGTCGCCGGTGTCTTCGCCAAGCACGAGGTCTCCATCGCCACGGTGCGGCAGTCCGGCCGGGCCGACGACGCGGTCCTCGTGATCGTCACGCACGGTGCCCCCGACGCGGCCCTCGCGGCCACCGTCGAGGAGCTGCGTGGCCTCGACATCGTCCGTTCCATCGCCAGTGTGCTCCGAGTCGAAGGGGGCGTCTGACCGTGCTCGATCATGTGGGCATCCAGTGCGCTGACATGGCGGCCAGTGCCGCCTTCTACGACGCCGTCCTCGCCACCCTCGGCCACCGCCGCCTGATGGACTTCGGCGTGGCCATGGGCTGGGGCACCGACAAGCCCGACTTCTGGATCGGCCGCTTCGACTCCGGCGAGGGCTTCCGCGAGTCCCACCTGGCGTTCTCGGCCCCCGATCGGGCCACCGTGGACGCGTTCTTCGAGGCGGCGGTCGCGGCGGGCGCCGAGGTGCTGCACGCGCCCGCCATCCATCCGGAGTACCACGCCGCGTACTACGGCGCGTTCGTCCGCGACCCCGACGGCAACAACGTCGAAGCGGTCTGCCACCGGCCCGCGTAGCCGGGGCGGGCGATCGCGTTCGGCGCGGATCCGCGGATTTCCGCCGGCGTCGTCCCGGCGGTGCGCGGTCGTGGGGTGCGCCGGGAGGGGCCCCACAACTCGTGATCATCTATCCCGAGGGGTGGTTAGCCGCTGATCTGCGTGTCCACCGCACCGGGTGGTGAGGCATGCTGATCCGGGACATCCGTGTGTCGAAGGAGAAGCGTCATGTGGCGGGGATTGATCGAGGCCTACCGGGACCGGTTGCCGGTCACCGACGCCACCCCGGTGATCACCCTGCACGAGGGCAACACGCCGCTCGTGCCCGCGCCCGTCCTCTCCGCCCGGCTCGGCGCCGATGTGTATCTGAAGGTCGAGGGGGCCAACCCGACCGGGTCGTTCAAGGACCGGGGCATGACGATGGCCGTCTCCAAGGCCGTCGAGAGCGGCTCCAAGGCGGTCATCTGCGCGTCCACCGGCAACACCAGCGCGTCGGCCGCCGCGTACGCGGCCCGGGCCGGGCTGACCTGTGCGGTGCTCGTACCGCAGGGCAAGATCGCGCTCGGCAAGCTGGCCCAGGCACTCGTGCACGGCGCGAAGCTGCTGCAGGTCAGCGGTAACTTCGACGACTGCCTCGCGCTCGCCTCGAAGCTGTCCCAGGACTTCCCGGTCTCCCTGGTCAACTCGGTGAACCCGGACCGGCTGCACGGGCAGAAGACCGCCGCGTTCGAGATCGTCGAGGCGCTCGGCGACGCACCGGACATCCACTGCCTGCCGGTCGGCAACGCGGGCAACATCTCGGCGTACTGGATGGGTTACCAGGAGGACTTCGCGGTCGGCAACGCCACCCGCAAGCCCAGGATGTACGGCTTCCAGGCCTCCGGCGCCGCGCCGATCGTCAACGGTAAGGCGGTCCGCGAGCCGTCGACCATCGCCACCGCGATCCGGATCGGCAATCCGGCCAGCTGGACGAAGGCCCTGGACGCCCGGGACTCGTCGGGCGGCCTGATCGCCGCCGTGACCGACCGGGAGATTCTGGCGGCCTACCGGCTCCTCGCCCGGGAGGTCGGCGTCTTCGTCGAGCTGGGCAGCGCGGCCAGTGTCGCGGGGTTGCTCCAGCAGTCGGCGGCGGGCATGGTTCCGGCGGGCGCGACGGTCGTCTGCACGGTCACCGGGCACGGCCTCAAGGACCCGGAGTGGGCGATCTCGACCGCCCCGTCCCCGACCACGATCAACAACGACGTGATGGCGGCGGCCCGAGCTCTCGACCTGGTCTGATCAGTTCTTGTTCCGGTGGGGCGGCCGGCAGGTCGCCCGCCTCGGTCATCGCCGCGGTGGCCGCGGCGAGCATGATGCCGGCCGCCTGTTCGACGATCGTCAGCTGGGCGGCTGTGAGGCGGCGCAGCAGCGCGCGCTGTTTGTCGGATCCGGCCTGCATGATGTCGGTGACCGTGCGGCGTCCAGCGGCGGTGAGCTCGATCCGGCGGACGCGGCGGTCGTGGGGGTCCTCGCGGCGGGCCACCAGGTCCTGGGCGACGAGCCGGTCGATCATGCCTGTCATCGTGGCCAGTCCGACTCCGGTGTCGGCTGCCAGCTTCCGGCCGGTCCCGCCGTCGTTGATCTCCAGCAGCAGCAAGATCCGCAGCTGAGGAACCGTCAGGTGGGAGCTGAACAGGGGATTCGATCGGTCGTACGCGAACAGCCGGTGCATGCCGAGTTGAGTGGCCATGATGCGGTTGATGGCCCGTTCTTCCTCGGTCACCGCACCTCCTGACTAGCGAACCCCGGGGCGGCGGCGTTTCTTCGCATGAGGCAAACTATCAGCTTCGGCCGAACCTCTCCAGGAGAGCGCCCATGTCGTTCCTCGCCCGGCTCAGCCTCGCCAACCGCGTACTGGTCGTTCTCGTCTCGCTGGTGATCACGGGCTTCGGCATGATTGCGATCCCGTCGCTGAAACAGCAGCTCTTCCCGTCGCTGGAGTTCCCGGGCGCGTTCATCACCGCGCCGTACCCGGGCGCCTCGCCGGAGATCATCGAGGATCAGGTCACCGCGCCGATCGAGGATGCGATCCGGAGCGTGGACGGCATCGAGAAGGTCACCTCGACCTCCCGCGACGGCGTGGCGACGATCACGGCGTCGTTCGTGTTCGGCACGGACATCGACGCCGCGGTCAACCAGCTTCAGACCGCGATCAACCGGATCCATTCGCAGCTGCCGACCGACGTCGAGCCGACCGTGTTCTCCGGCGGCACCGACGACATCCCGGCGATCGTCCTGGCGGCGTCCGGCGGCGGCGGCGAGCAGCAACTCGCCCAGCGCCTCGAGCAGCAGGTCCTGCCGCGGCTGCGGGCGATCGAGGGAGTCCGAGACGCGGCTGTCACGGGCACCCGCGCCCGGCAGATCGTCGTCACGCCGGACCCGGCCAAGCTGTTCGCGGCGGGGATCACCGACCAGCAGGCGATCCCGGTAGCGCTCAGGGCCAACGGCGTGTCGGTCCCCGCGGGGTCGGTCGACGACGGTGAGCGGACCCTGACCGTGCAGGTGGGCACCCCGATCACCACGGTGGCGCAGCTCGGCGACATCTACCTCAAGGGCGCGACGGGCCCGGTCAAGCTCGGCGACGTGGCCACGGTCGCGGAGCAGGAGGTCGCCGCCACCGGCTACACCCGGACCAAGGGTGTGTCCAGCCTCGGCCTGACCGTCACCGCCGCCCCCGAGGGCAACGCCGTCGCGATCTCGCAGCAGGTCCGCGACCAGCTCGACGACCTCAGGGCGGCCGTGGGCGCTGATCTGACCGTGATCACCGACCAGGCCCCGTTCGTCGAGCGCTCGATCGAGAGCCTGACCACCGAGGGGCTGCTCGGCCTCCTGATGGCCGTCATCGTCATCCTGGTCTTCCTGCTGTCGGTACGTTCCACCCTGGTCACGGCCGTCTCGATCCCGCTCTCCGTCGTGGTCGCCCTGATCGCGCTCTGGATCGGCGACTACTCGCTCAACGTGCTCACCCTGGGCGCCCTCACCATCGCGGTCGGCCGGGTCGTGGACGACTCGATCGTCGTCCAGGAGAACATCAAACGACATCTGGAGTACGGCGAGGAGCGGCGTACCGCGATCCTGACCGGCGTCAAGGAGGTCGCCGGTGCGGTGACCGCGTCGACGCTGACCACGGTCGCCGTGTTCGCCCCGATCGCGCTGGTCGGCGGCCTGGTCGGGCAGCTGTTCTCCTCGTTCGCGGTCACCGTCACGGTGGCGCTGCTCGCCTCGCTGCTGGTCTCGCTGACCGTCATCCCCGTGCTCGCGTACTGGTTCCTGAAGGCGGCCGCGGGCGGCGAGGGCAACGCGGAGGCCCGGCGGGCGGCCGAGGAGAAGGAACTGCGCAGCCCGTTGCAGCGGGCGTACCTGCCGGTCATCCGGTTTGCGACGAAGAACCGCGTCGTCACCCTGCTCGTCGGCGTGCTGTTGCTGATCGGCACCGGCGTGCTGGGGATGCGGCTCCAGACGAACTTCATCGACCAGCGCGGCCAGGACACGCTGAGCATCAGTCAGCAGATGCCGGTGGGTACGAACCTGGCGACCACCGACGCGGCGGCGAAGAAGGTCGAGCAGGTGCTCGCCGGGCACACCGAGATCCGGTCGTACCAGGTGTCGGTCGGCACCCGGGGTGCGTTCAACCCGTTCGCGGGTGGCGGCGGTGCCGCCCGGGCGTCGTTCTCGGTCGCCCTGAACGAGGGTGCGGATTCCGCGGCGGTACAGGCCAGGCTCCGCGAGGAACTCGGCGCGCTCGGCTCCGACGGCGGCACCATCACCGTGGGCGGGCAGGACGGCGGGTTCAACGCCGACCGGCTCGCCGTGGAGGTCCGCGCGGCGGACCAGAGAATCCTCGCCGATGCCACCGCCCGCGTGAAGGAGGTCATGGCCGCCACGAGGAACGTCGTCGCCGTCGACGACAACCTGGTGGCCAGCTCGCCGACGATCCACGGTCAGGTGGACCGCCCGGCGGCCGCGCGGGCCGGCCTCGACGAGGCGACCATCGGGCGCATCGTGGGCGGCTACTTCCGTAACCTGCCGCTCGGCCAGATCACCACCGCCGACGGGCAACGCGACGTCGTGGTGAAGACCGGCACGCCGCCGGCGGACATGGCGGCGGTCGGCGCGCTGCAGTTGCCGGGCGGCGTACGCCTCGACGCGGTGGCAAGGGTCTCCGAGGTCAACGGTCCGGCCGAGATCACCCGGGTCGACGGCGACCGCAGCGCCACCGTGACCGGTACGGCGACCGGCTCCAACCTCGGCGCCGCTACCAAGGACCTCACAGCCCGGCTGAAGGCCCTGACGCTCCCGGCCGGCGTCACGTACGTGATCGGCGGGGTGAGCGCCGACCAGGCGGACGCGTTCAAGGACCTCGGGCTCGCGTTGCTGGCGGCGATCGCGATCGTCTTCATCATCATGGTCGCGACCTTCCACAGTTTCGCCCAGCCGCTGGTCCTGCTGGTCTCGGTGCCGTTCGCGGCGACCGGTGCGATCGTCCTGCTGCTCGCCACGGGTACGCCACTCGGCGTACCGGCACTCATCGGTGTCCTCATGCTCGTCGGCATCGTGGTCACGAACGCGATCGTGCTGATGGACCTCATCAACCAGTACCGGGCCCAGGGGATGGGCGTCGTCGAGGCGGTGGTCGAGGGCGGCCGACGCCGGCTGCGGCCCATCCTCATGACGGCGGTGGCGACGATCTTCGCGCTGCTGCCGATGGCGCTCGGCCTGACCGGCGAGGGCGGCTTCATCTCGCAGCCGCTCGCGATCGTCGTCATCGGCGGCCTGGTCAGCTCGACGTTGCTGACCCTGGTTCTCGTGCCGACGCTCTACAGCCTGGTGGAGGGCGGTAAGGACCGCCGCCGCCGCAAGCGGGTCGCCAAGCGGGCGGCGCGGGGTGGCGGCGTGGCGGCGAACCGCACTCCGGTGGCGGCACTGGACGAACCGGAGCCGAAACCGGCCGCGGGTGAGCCGGTCCCCGGCGAGGAGCAGGCCCCGGGCGAGGAGCAGGCCCCGGGCGAGGAGCAGGCCACGGGCGAGGAGCAGGCCACGGGCGAGGAGCAGGCCACGGGCGAGGAGCAGGCCCCGGGCGAAGAGGCGGCCGGGGAGCCGTCTTCCGGATCCCGGCTGAGCCAGCCGGCCCTGCGCGGGTACACCGATCAGTTCGAGGTGCTGAAGCTGCCGCGCAAGCCGCGCGACGCGTAGCCGCTGGAAAGGTGGCGCTTGACCATCGACGCTATCGTAGTGATATCACTTCGATAGCGCTGGTTCGAGACGGGGAGGTCGCCGTGGAGCGACAAGTGTTCCGGGTTTCCGGCTTCGCGGCGGTGGCGGGGCTGATCGTGCTCGCCGCCGTGGCCGGGACGATAGCGTTCGTCGTGCCGCAGCCGGTGACCGTGGCGATCGCCGCCATCAGCTACGGATTCCTGTTCGTGGTCGCGGCGACCGGGTTCACCATCGTCAATCCGAACGACGGCCAGGTCGTCCAGTTCTTCGGGCGCTACCTGGGCACGATCCGCATAGCGGGCCTGCACTGGACCTGGCCGCTCACCGCCAAGCAGCGCGTCACCCTGCGGGTCCGCAACTTCGAAACAGACCGGTTGAAGGTCTCCGACGCCGACGGCAACCCGGTCGAGATCGCGGCGGTCGTCGTGTGGCGGGTCGTCGACACCGCCAAGGCCGCGTTCGCCGTCGACCGCTACCAGGAGTACGTGGCCGTGCAGGCCGAGGCGGCCGTACGCCATCTCGCCACCAGCTACCCGTACGATTCGCACGACGACAGCCGTTCCAGCTTGCGGGACAGCTCCGTGGTGAGCGAGGAGCTCACCGCCGAACTGCGGGAGCGGGTGGCGCTGGCGGGGGTCGAGGTCCTCGAGTCCCGTACGACCCATCTGGCGTACGCGCCGGAGATCGCCCAGGCGATGCTGGCCCGGCAGCAGGCGACCGCGATCGTGGCGGCCCGGTTCAAGATCGTCGAGGGGGCGGTCGGCATGGTCTCCGAGGCGCTCGAGAAGCTGCGCGAGCAGGACGTCGTCGACCTGGACGAGGAGCGCAAGGCCCAAATGGTCTCCAACCTTCTGGTGGTGTTGTGCGGTGACAGAGCCGCCCAGCCGATCGTGAACGCGGGCACGCTCTACTGAGATGGCCGAGCGCAAGAAGCTCCTGCTCCGCCTCGATCCGCAGGTCTACCATGCGATCGCCCGCTGGGCGGCCGACGACCTGCGCAGCGTCAACGCTCAGATCGAGTACGCCCTGCGGTCCGCCCTCAAGCAAGCCGGGCGGCCCGCGGGGCACCCGCCCGACCAGCAGGACCCCGAACAGGAGTGATCTAGAGTCACCGGCATGGGGTTGACCTTCACTGACGCGACCGTGCAGGTGCGGGTGCCTGCCACGAGCGCGAACCTGGGGCCCGGCTTCGACGCCCTCGGACTCGCGTTGGCCCACTACGACGACCTGACCGCCCGGATCACCGCCGGCGGGTACGTCGTGCAGGTCGGCGGCGAGGGCGCGGGCGAGCTGCCCCCGGACGAGTCGCACCTGGTCGTCCGGGCGATGCTGGCGACCTTCGACGCGCTCGGGCAGCGGCCGCCCGGCCTGCATGTCGAGTGTGTGAACCGGATCCCGCAGGCCCGTGGCCTGGGCTCCTCGTCGGCGGCCATCGTGGCCGGGGTGCAGCTGGCCCGGCACCTCGTCGTCGACGGCGAAGGGGAAGGCGCCGGCCTGGACGGCGCGGGGGCGCTGCGGATCGCCGCCGAGCTGGAAGGGCATCCCGACAACGTCGCGCCCTGCCTGCTGGGCGGTTTCACGATCGCCTGGACCGAACCGGCGGGGGTGAGGGCCGTACGGTTGCCGACGGCGGATGGCGTACATCCGACGGTGTTCGTGCCCGAGGAACGGGGGCTGACCGCGGTCGCGCGCGCCGCGTTGCCGGTCTCGGTGCCACACGCGGACGCCGCGCGAAACGCGGGCCGGGCGGCGCTGCTCGTGCATGCGCTGACGCATGACCCTGCGCTGCTGCTGCCCGCGACCGAGGACTGGCTGCACCAGCACTACCGAGCGGCGGGCATGCCGGCCACTGCTTCCCTGGTTACGGCTCTGCGGGCGGCCGGGGTGGCCGCCGTCGTGAGCGGCGCCGGGCCGACCGTGCTGGCGCTCACCGAGGTCCCGGCCGGCTTCGAACCGGGAACAGGATGGCGCGTCCGGCAGTTAAGGGTGGATGGCGCCGGCGCCCGGGTTTCCCTGGTATAGACTGGGACACGCCGAGCGGGACCTGTTGCCGCAGGTCGGAAGAGTTGATTACGCTCTAGACCTAGCACAACCGCGAAGCAAGCGATCTCTGCGGTTCACGGCGAACCCCGAAAGCATTTCGGCGGTCGATCCGTTTTACCTCTGCTCCCGGCGCACGCCCTACCGCAGACGTCCAGATCGTTGTGCATCTCGCCGAGACCTACCCACCGAGGCAAGTGGGTCGGGAAACCGTCGAGTCGTCGTGCTGAAGGACTCCCGCGCCGTTCATGCGAAGCGGGTTCCGAGGCCACCCGGCTACCGCGTTGCAGACCCGGGAGACCTCGGCTCATCAAGGGAAGGAACCCATTGAGCGACACCACCGACGTGACGTCGGATGCTACCCGCGTCGCTGACGAGACCCCGAGTACCGGTGGCACCGTTCGGCGGCGCCGTGGCTCCGGACTCACCGCGATGCTGCTGCCGGAGCTGCAGAGCCTGGCCGCATCCCTCGGCATTTCCGGGACGGCCCGGATGCGTAAGGGTGAACTGATCACCGCGATATCCGAGCGTCAGGGAGGTGCAGCCGCCGGCGGGGCGCCGCGCGCCCAGGCAGAAGCTCGGGTCAAGGCCCAGGCCGTGGCCCAACCGGTGGTCCAGCAGTCCACGTCCTCGGCTCCGGCCGAGGCGCCGCAGACCGTTGCGTCGACGCCGGTGGCTCCCGCCGTCGAGGCCGAGGTACGCCGCGAGCCGCGTTCCGACGAGCGGGGGCCGCGTTCCGACGAGCGGGGTGAGCGCAGCGAGTCCCGCCGGGAGCGCAGCGAGTCCCGCCGTGACCGCGGCCAGCGTTCCGAAGGCGGCCAGCGTTCCGAAGGCGGCCAGCGTTCCGAAGGCGGCCAGCGTTCCGAAGGCGGCCAGCGTTCCGAGGGCGGCCAGCGCACCGACACCATCGAGCGCTCCGAGCGCAACGATCGCGGCGAGCGCAACGATCGCGGCGAGCGCAACGATCGCGGC
>CBIHNN010000098.1:0-18343 GCA_966211315.1 uncultured Micromonosporaceae bacterium
GCACAGCTCAATTTCTCCCAGGTTTCGATGTCTCCATCAAACCCGGTGCGAGACATGGAGCAACCCGGAGATCGGGGGCCTTCATGCCGGTCGCGAGCCGGTCAGGCCCATGCGCGTACCCGGCGATGGTGATGGCCCGCCCTAGCCGCGGCAGCGGGTGATGGCGCTGCAACCGCGGGTGTAGGCGTTGGCCGGGGTTTGCCCGACGTTGCTGCGCCCGGGGGATGCGTTGCGCCGGAGCGCGTCGTAGCTGATGTAGGTGCGGTTCTGGCCGGGAGCGGTGGGGGCTTCGGCGGCGTTGGCCAGCGGGGCGAGCCCGGCGAGCACGCCGAGGACCAGCAGCACGGTCAGGGTCCGCAGGGTGCGTCGGGCGCCGTGGCGGGTGGTACGGGAGGACGCGGTCATGCGTGCACCTTTCATCGGGTGGCGGGCGGGCGGCGGCCCGGGGCCGGCAGGGCGGTCGGCGAGCAGCCCGCGAGCGGGAAGTGGGGTTACCGGCGGCGCGTCGGCGGGCCGATCACCTTGTCGTCCGGCAATACGGGGCCCGGGCCGACGGCGGTTCACCTTTTATCAGAAAATTTCTCGGCAAATGGTTGGTTACCCGCAAAGCGCACTATCTCTCCCCGACCCGGCGGGGTCGGGTGGGTGCGTTCGGGCGCTGTCACTGCGGATGTTGCGGTGGATCGCCATCGGCGTGACGGAGCAGGAGGCGGCGATCTCGGCCCCGGCGAACGGGCGGCTGTCGTACATGCGCTCGTACATGCGCTGCGCCTTGTCGATCAAGGCAGGCGTCATCTTCGGCCCACGGGCCCACGGCCGCCGGTCCGGCCACGGGTGCGTGCCGCGGCCAGGCGGGCGACGGTGCGTTCGTTGATGAGAGCGGCTTCGTACTCGGCCATGCGGGCGAACATGCCGAGGACGAGCTTGCCATGCGCGGTAGTGGTGTCGACCTCGACCGGGCTGGGGCTCACCCGCGCGGGCCGTACGTCGTCACCGCACGGGGTCGCGGCGGGTCGGATCGGGGCGGGCGGCAACGCGGTCGGCGGACGGCATCCGGGTCACCAGTGGCAGGGCCAGGGCGAGCAGCGCGACGACCCCGATGACCGTGAACGGGAGGGTGTAGCTCCTGCCGCTGGACTCGTACAGCAGGGCCGTGAGCAGCGGGCCGGTGACGCCGCCGATGCTCCAGGCGACGATCATCGCGCCGTAGATCGCGCCCGCGTTGGGGGTGCCGAAGAAGTCGGCGGCGGTCGCCGGCATGGTGCCGAACCCGCCGCCGTAGGCGAGATAGACGAGCGCGGCGAGGACGGCGAAGAGGGCGAACGAGCCGGCGTGCGGCAGCAGGAAGAAGCAGATCGTCTGCAGGGCCAGCATGCCGAGGAAGGCGCGCATCCGGCCGATCCGGTCCGACAGCCAGGCCCAGGCGATCCGCCCAGCGCCGTTGAACAGGCCGAGGACGCCGACCAGCGCGGCGGCGGTGACGACGCTCGCGCCGGCGACGACCTGCGCCGCGTCGGCGGCCTGGGAGATCAGGGCGATCCCGCAGGCGGTGTTGAGCGCCAGGACCGCGGTGAGCAGGTACCACTGCCGGGTGCGCAGCGCCTCCCGCAGCGTGTACACCCGGGTGCCGGCGACGGCGTGCCCGGTCTGTGCCGGTTCGAACCCGGGAACGCGGTAGCCGGGCGGCGGGTTGCGGAAGAACGACGCACCGGCGACCGCGGCGATCAGGTAGGAGATGCCGAGCGGCAGGAACACGCTGGGCTTGTCGTCGGTCCCGCTCAGCAGGGCCTTCGCGACCGGCGCCGTGATCACGGCCCCGAAACCGAACCCGGCGACGGCGATCCCGGTGATCAGCCCGCGCCGGTCCGGGAACCACTTCGCGAGCATGGCGATCGGCGTGATGTACGCGGCCCCGAGCCCGATCCCGCCGAGGGCCCCGTACGTGAGCACGAGCAGCCACAGCTGGTCCGATGAGGAGACCAGGGAGGCGAGCATGATCCCCCCGGCGTACAGGATCGAGCCGCCGAGGGCGACCGGGCGCGGGCCGCTCCGGTCCTGGATCCGCCCGCCGATGAGGCTGCCGATGAAGATCGTGCCGATCGCCACCTCGAACGGCAGCACCGCCTGTGCCTTGCTCCAGCCGAACTGCTGTTGCAGCGGCCCGTTGAACACGCTCCACGCGTACACCGCGCCGAGGGCGAGCTGGACGAGGACCGCGGCGATGACGATCCACCACCGTCCGCGGGTCGGGTCCCGTTCGATCGGGTCCCGTTCGATCGGATCCCGGTCGGTCGGGTGTGCCATGTCGGCCTCCTGGGGGTCAGGACTCTGCGGTGGCATCGGCTCCCTCGCCACGCCGCGCCAGCCGGTCCTTCTGGGGAAGGACGACGTACCTCGGGTCCTTGGCGGATGCGATGCCGCCGTCGAAGATGCCGAATCGGGTGGCCACGGACGCGGCCAGCAGGGACAACCCGGACAGGGCTGAGACGAGGCGGCTGCGCCGGCCCAGCAGCGCCCCGACGCAACCCGCGGCGGTCAGCGCCCGGCCCGCCCGCAGCAGCCGCCCCGGCCGCCCCACCCGGTACGGCTCGCTGAGCGGGCCCTTCGTGGTCTCGACCCGGTGCGCGCCGTACAGTTCCAGCGCGGCCCCGCAGATCGCCAGGCGGCGGGCCGGCCCGGCCTCCCCGGCCGGCGCGGCGATCAGACCGACGGCGGCGCCGCTGGCCAAGGCGCTACCGGCGAACACGAACGGCAGTTCGGGGTACGCCGCGTGCCAGCTCGGCGTCGACGTGTCGGCCAGCAGCACGGCCGTGTACGTGGCCAGTGCGGGTGCGGCGAGCGCGGCACCGTACTGCCCGGCCGTGCCCAGTGCGGCGAGCGGACGGCCCAGCGCCCGCGGCAGCAGCGGTGCCGCTTCGGCGGTGGCGGCCGCCGCGGCGGCGGCGCCGAACGCGGAGAGGATCCACGTCCCGACCGACATGGGGGATGTCGGCTTGGCAACCCGCAGCATGTTCAGGAAGCGTGCCGGCCGGCCCAGGTCGTGGACGAGGAACACGGTGCTGGCGCCCAGCGCGCCGAGCGCGGTGAACCGGCCCGCGCGGCGCAGGGCGGCGCGGCCGGTCAGGTCCCCGCCCGCGGCGAGCAGCGCCGAGCCTGCGGCGAGTCCGCCGGTGAACAGGTACGCCGCGATGTCGTGGTGCCAGACCGGCGCCTTGACGATCGGCCGCCCGTAGTACGACCGGAAGTCCGCCGGCGGCACCATGGACCACTCACCACGGCCACCACCGCGGCGCCTGCGCGCGTTGCCGGCGGGTTTGCTCATCGGCGCCGTCCCGCGAACGAGACGACCACAGCGGCCGCCATGGACAGGGCCGCCCAGCCCGCCCGCCTCCACATGGCCGGAAGGTCCCGGGTGGGTACCACCGGGTCCGGAGGCAGGCCGTACACCTCGGGTTCGTCGAGCAGCAGGAAGAATGCGCCGTCGCCGCCCACACCGTCGGACGGGTCGTCGCCGTACAGGCGGGCCTCCTCGACGCCCTGGTGGTGCAGGGCGGTGACCCGGGCCGCGGCCCGCTCCCGCAGCTCGTCGAGCTCGCCGTACTGGATGGACTGGGTGGGGCAGGCCTGAGCGCACGCGGGGGTGAGGCCGTCGCCCATGCGGTCGTAGCACATCGTGCACTTCCAGGCCCGGCCGTCGTCCTTGCGCTGATCGATGACCCCGTACGGGCATGCCGGGATGCAGTAGCCGCAGCCGTTGCAGATGTCCTCCTGCACGACGACTGTGCCGAACTCGGTACGGAGGAGCGCTCCCGTCGGGCACACGTCGAGGCAGCCCGCGCGGGTGCAGTGCTTGCACACGTTGGACATCATCAGCCAGCGGAAGTCGGTACGCGGCGCATCGAGCAGGCGCCCGGGCAGGTCCCGGCCGGGCATGCCCAGAAATTGCGGCTCGGCGAGCTGCGGCCGGGCCGTGGCCGCCGCGGTGAGGACGTCCGGGGCGGGTCCGACGCCGGGCGTCGTACCCGTGTCCTGGACGGTTGCGGCAGCGGCCACGGCGGACGCCGCGCTGCCGGGCGGCCCGGCCGCGGTCCCGGCGAACGCACCCGGCACGGTCGTCCCGGCGGTGCCGCCGTGCGCCGGCTGCTCGATGAACGCCACGTGCCGCCACGAGTTCGCGGTGAGCCCCCCGGTGTTGTCGTACGACATGCCGAGCAGGTTGAAGCCGTCGTCGGGGACGCCGTTCCACTCCTTGCACGCGACCTCGCAGGCCTTGCAGCCGATGCAGACGCTGGTGTCGGTGAAGAAGCCCATTCGCGGCGGCGGGTCGACGTAGCCGGCGTCGGCGACGGGGTCGAATGCGACGGTCACGTCATTCCTCCGGACGGTCGGCGTCGGGCGGGGTCATGATCGGCGTGTGGTGCTCGGGCGTCACCCCGGCCCGGCGGCGGTACTCGGCGAGGAACGGCAGCAGCGCGGGCCCCGTGGGGCGGCGGCCCGCCCGCACGTCACAGGTGCCCACCTTGGACTCCTGGATCAGCACGTTCGGGTCCAGTGTGATGCCGAACAGGTCGTTCGCGGCGTCACCGGTGACGAGGCCGGAGGCGCCGAAGTGGTACGGCAGCCATACCTGGTGGATGACCCGCCCGTCGACGCGCAGCGGGGCGAGCCGGTCGGTGACCAGTACCCGCGCCTCGATCGCGGACCGGGAGGTGACGATCGTCGCCCAGTCCAGGTGGGACAGTCCCCGCTCGGCGGCGAGCTCCGGCGAGACCTCGACGAACATCGCCGGTTGCAGTTCCGACAGGTACGCGAGCTGCCGGCTCATCGCGCCCGCCGTGTGGTGCTCCGTGAGCCTGCTGGTGGTGAAGACGTACGGGAAGACCTCGCCGTGTGCCTCGGGCAGGCTCGGGTTGAGCGGGTTGTCGGGGCGGTCGTACACCTTGCGGGTCGGGTTGGACTGCTGCCGGTAGAGCGGGTTGCGCACGGGTGACTCGACCGGCTCGTAGTGCGTCGGCATCGGGCCGTCGATCAGTCCGGCGGGCGCGTACAGCCAGCCCTTCCCGTCGCCCTGCATGATGAACGCGTCGTCGCCGGAGATGGCCTGCACCCCGGACGCCCCCTCCGGCGGCCGGTACGACGGCGGTTTGGTCTTCTCGAAGTCGGGCACGTCGTAGCCGGTCCATTCGCCGGCATCGGGGTCCCACCAGACGTACTTCTTCCGCTCGGACCAGGGCTTGCCGTCGGGGTCGGCGGAGGCGCGGTTGTAAAGGGTGCGGCGGTCCGCGGGCCAGACCCAGCCCCACTCGCGCGCCACCCAGTCCTGTTCCCGGCCGGGTTTGCGCCGGGCGGACTGGTTGACGCCACCGGCGAACACTCCGGAGTAGATCCAGCATCCGCAGGACGTCGAGCCGTCGGCCTTGAGCTCCAGGAATCCCCCGAGCAGCCGGTCGCCCTCGTACCCGTTGATCTCGCGCAGGACGTCCTCGCCACGGGGCTCGTCGCCGCGTTCCCCGTGCAGCGGGTAGTCCCAGGTGAGGGCCTGGATCCCGCGGTCGCGCTCCAGGGTGGACGCGGCCAGCCGCCGCTTCACCATCCGCCCCAGGTGGTAGAAGAACCACAGCTCGCTGCGGCAGTCGCCCGGTGGCTCCACGGCCTTCTCGCGCCACTGCAGCATCCGCTGGGTCTGGGTGAAGGTGCCCTCCTTCTCGACGTGCGACGCGGCGGGCAGGAAGAAGACCTCGGTCCGGCACTGTTCGGGCACGACCTCGCCGGTCTGCACCTCGGGACTGTTCTTCCAGAACTCCGCGCTCTCGATCATGTAGAGGTCCCGGACGACCAGCCAGTCCAGGTTGGCCATGCCGAGCCGCTGCGCCCTGCCGTGCGCCGAGCCGACCGCGGGGTTCTGCCCGAGCAGGAAGTAGCCCTTGATCCTCCCGTCGATCATGTCGAGCACCTGCCGGTACGTGCCGTGGTCACCGGTGAGCCGCGGCAGCCAGTCGTATCCCCAGTCGTTGGCCGCGGTCGCGGCCTCGCCGAAGTACGCCTTGAGCAGGCTCACCGCCATGGCCTCGGCGTTCGCCCAGAACCCCTTCTGGCCCGGGTGCCGGATCGCGTCGACCCAGGCTCCGAACGTCGGATGCTGCTGCGCCGTCGGCATCGGCAGGTAGCCGGGGAGCAGGTTGAACAGGGTCGGGATGTCGGTCGAGCCCTGGATGCTGGCGTGCCCGCGCAGCGCCATGATGCCGCCGCCCGGCCGGCCCATGTTGCCCAGCAGCAGCTGGATGATCGCCCCGGTCCGGATGTACTGCACGCCGACCGAGTGCTGTGTCCAGCCCACCGAGTAGACCAGCGCGGTCGTCCGTTCCCGGCCGGAGTTGCGTGTCCACGCCTCGCACACCGCGAGGAACGCGTCCTGCGGCACACCGCAGACCTGTTCCACGACCTGCGGGGTGTAGCGGGCGTAGTGCCGCTTGAGGATCTGGTAGACGCACCTGGGGTCCTGCAGCGTCGGGTCCCGCGGCACGTCGGCCGGCAGGGGCGGTCCGTGCGACTCCTGCTCCAGCCCGGAGGCGGTCTCCCGGTCCAGGTGCGCCCCGTCGGTGCTCTGCCCCTCGTGCTTCTGGCCGGCGTACTGCCAGCTGGTCTGGTCGTAGACGTTCCTCTGCGGGTCGTAGCCGGAGAAGAGCCCGTCCAGGTCCTCAGTGTCCTGGAAGTTCTCACTGACCAGCGTGGCCGCATTCGTGTACGCGAGCACGTACTCGCGGAAGTCGAGCTCGTTGCTCAGGATGTAGTTCACGATCCCGCCGAGGAACGCGATGTCGGCGCCCGCCCGCATCGGTACGTACCGGTGCGCCAGCGCGCTGGTTCGGGTGAACCGCGGGTCGATGTGGATGATCGTCGCCCCGCGCTTCTTCGCCTCCACCACCCACTGGAACCCGACCGGGTGCGCCTCGGCCATGTTGGATCCCTGGATGATGATGCAGTCCGCGTTCGCCAGATCCTGCTGGAACCCGGTGGCCCCGCCACGGCCGAAGGAGGTCCCCAGACCGGGGACGGTGGCGGAGTGTCAAATACGGGCCTGGTTCTCGATCTGGATGGCCCCCATCGCCGTGAAGAGCTTCTTGATCAGGTAGTTCTCTTCGTTGTCGAGGGTCGCGCCGCCGAGGCTGGAGATGCCGAGCGTCCGCTTGTGCTCGGCGTCCCAGGTCGCCTCGCGGGCCGCCACGACCCGGTCGGCGATCATCTCCATCGCGGTGTCCAGGTCGAGCCGCTCCCACTCGGTCGCGTACGGCCGCCGGTAGAGCACCTGTTGCTGGCGGCGGTCGCTGGTGACCAGGGACTTGGAGGCGGAGCCCTTGGGGCAGAGCCGGCCGCGGGAGATCGGGCTGTCCGGGTCACCCTCGATCTGGGTGACCTTGCCGTCCTTGACGAACACCCGCTGGCCGCAGCCGACCGCGCAGTACGGGCACACGGAGCGCGCCACCGAGTCGGCGGTCTCGGTCCGGGCGGTGAGGTCCTTGGAACGGTCGGACTTCGCCGCGGCACCCCGGCCCGACGGGTCGGTGCCGGTCAGCTGGCGGTAGACCGGCCAGCCCTCGATCCAGGTGCGGACACCCATGCCGTCACCCTAAGGCGTCCGCCGCGGATCGGCACCTCGTCTCGGGCTGAGCCCCGGCCGGCGTGGTGTCAGAGCTCGAACAGGCCGCGCATGGCCTCGGTCAGCTTGGCCATGCTGGCGCCTGTCACCATGCCCAGGCGTTCGGCGCCGACGGAGGCCGGCAGGCGGCGCATCCGGTTGACGACGACGACGCCGCCGACCGGATCCTGCTCGCTGAGGGCGACCGCGTACGGCGGGAGCTCACTGGCGCCGCGCTGGCGAACGATCGGGGCGCAGAACGGCGACGCGTTCGACCGCTCGTTGTAGGCGTCACCGGAGAGCACGAGCACCCGGTAGCGCAGGTCGCGACGGTTGCCGATGGTCCAGATCTCGCCGCGGTTCATGCCCGGCAGGCCGGGTGTGCGCAACGGTCGGGCCCACTCCTGCCGATCCGCTGCCGGCGCGCCCGTGCGGGGACGCGGTCTCCGTCGTCGGCCATGCCCACGAGCGTACCGCCGCGGCGATCAGTCGCGGGCACCCGGTGCGACATCCGTCCGCGGTCGCCCACAGGACGCCGGAACGCCCTCAGCCCCGTCGACGAGGGCACGGGGCCGTCCCTGGCAGGAACCCGCGTACGGCCGGATGCCGGACGATGTTACCGACGGGTCGGCATCGCGCGGGTGACATCGCCGTTTCCGGCGCGTTGTACGGGGCCGGGACGGGCGTGTGAATCTCACCACTGCACGAACCCGGGCAGACGTGACCAGGCCCATATTTTCCCATCCATGATCATGGATTGTTCACTATGGGGCGAGAACGCCCTTCAAGCGTTTGTGCAGGACTGCGTACTGATCGCGGAATTGTGAACGACAATGCTGCAACACGATGGAAACGTCGCCCACATCATATTCCCGAAATGATCGCCGGACATCACCAAGAAATGTACGCCTAGCGTTCGCGCAAACACGCTGAGTCGTGTTTTCTAGATGGCAGCGCCACTCCCCGGCACAACCATCTAGTCGTCTGGAGCAACGCATGGCTGCCCCCAACGCCCCGGTCCGGGCGCACCAGCCCGGCACCCGCCTCGCGTGGCGACCCCTCCAGCGGTCGACGCGCGTGGCGATCATCGGAGCGCTGCTCGCCACGCTCTTCTACCAGCTGTTCCTCATCAACCCCGCGTACCGCGGCCCGACCTGGCTCTGGATCACCATGCTGCTGGCCGAAGGGCTCACCGCCCTGCACCTGATCGGCACGTGGTGGACCATCCTGGCCCACGACGACCGCCCCGAGCCCGTCGACGTGACGGTCTGGCGCAATCGGCTGCGCACCGGTGCCGAGGCACCCAGCATCGACGTGTTCATCACCGCGTACGGCGAGGACCCGGCGCTGGTCCGCCGGACGATGGTCGCCGCCCGGAACATGGTTCTTCCACACGAGACGTACGTCCTCGACGACGGCGACAGCGACGAACTGCAGCGGCTCGCCGCCGAGGTGGGCGTCCACTACCTGCGCCGCGAGGGCGGCCGGCACGCCAAGGCGGGCAACGTCAACGCCGCCCTCGCCCGTACGACCGGCGAATTCGTGGTCATCTTCGACGCCGACCACGTCCCCGAACCCGGCTTCCTGCTCGAAGTGCTTCCGCATTTCCAGGACGACGACGTCGCGTTCGTGCAGTCACCGCAGTCGTACACCAACAACGTCAACCTCGTCGCGACCGGATCGGGCGAGGCGCAGCGAATCTTCTACGAGCTGGTCTGCCCCGGCAAGAACCACTTCAACGCCGCATTCTGCGTCGGCACGAACGTGATGTTCCGCCGGGCCGCCCTCGACGAGATCGGCGGCATCTACACCGGCAGCAATTCCGAGGACATCTGGACCTCGCTGGTGCTGCACCGGCTGGGCTGGAAGTCCATCTACGTACCGCAGGTGCTGGCCCGCGGGCTGGCGCCGCAGGACGTCACGTCGTACCTGAAGCAGCAACTGCGCTGGGCGAACGGAGGCTTCGAAGTACTGCTGCGCGGCAAGCTGTTCAAGCGCGGCACCGGCCTGACCCTCGACCAGCGGCTGCAGTACCTGTTCACCAGCACCCACTACCTGCTGTCCGTGGCGATGCTGACGTTCATGTTCCTGCCCGCGCTGTACCTGCTCTTCGCGCTCAGCCCGATCCGGGCGGACGGCTTCACCTGGGCCTCGCACTACCTGCCGTTCCAGGCGGCGGTGCTGCTGGTGACCTGGTTGCAGTCCGGGGGGTTCAAGGCGTCGGCCATCGTGGCCAGTATCGGCGCGGCCCCCGTACACGTACGGGCCCTCTGGTACGCCGTCCGCAACAAGCCGGCGACGTGGAACTCGACGAACACCGCCGGTGCCGGGGCCCGTTCCCTGTGGGTCGTCATGCCGCACGTCGGCCTGCTCGTGCTCAACGTCACCGCCATCGTGGTCGGTGTCCTCGTGATGGCCGACCCGCCGCCGACCTGGCTCTCCGTGGCCTGGGCCAGCATGATCGTGCTGATCCTCGGCCGGATGATCATCGAATCGCTGACCGGCGGACTCCGCACCGACGCGGCGTCCATCGTCCCCGCCATTCCGGGGCAGCGCGGCACGGCCCGGCAGCCGGTCGGAGCCGGTGCCTCATGACCACACCTCTCGCCCCAGTGCCTCACCTGCCTGCCCGGTGAAGGACACCCCCTCCCCGCGAAGGACATCACCATGATCACAGTTCAGGACACCGCCCCGGTCGCCGAAGCGACCGGCCCCGAACCCGCCATCGCAGACCCGCCCGGGCGGGACCAGTCCCGGCTACGGCGCGCCCTGCGTGTCCTCCGGAGCGTCATCGTCGTCCTGGTGCTGCTCGCCGGTGCGGCCGTCGGCGGCACGTACATCGTGCAGCGGCGCCTCGCCGCCCAGGCCTTCGTCAACGTCGGCACCGCCGTGCTCACCGCCCAGCCGATGCCCATCGGTTCCGCGGACGCGGGCGTCGTCACCGACATCCTCGTGAAGGAGCGGGAGAGCGTCACCGCCGGTGCGAACGTCGCCAAGATCATGCTGCCGCCCAACGGTGCCAGCAAGGAACCCCGTACGCAGACGCTGAAGGCGCCCGCCTCCGGGATCGTCACGGACGTCGCCGTAGACGTCGGCGGAGTGGCCCGCGCCGGCGAACCCGTGATCACCCTGTACGACCCGACCAAGCTCACGTTCCTCGCCGAGGTCCCGCTGGACAAGTTGCGCCAGCTCCGGCTCGGCATGACCACGTACGTCGAGGGCGCCGGGCTGAACCACCGGGTCGCCACCACGCTGCAGGACGTCGTGCCGCAGGTCGGCACCGACCCGACACCGGCCGACAGCAAGCTGACAGTGGTGCTCGTACCGGACCGGTCGGAGATGGCCACCGTGCAGCGGCTCGTCCCCGGGCTGCGATTCGACGCGGTCGCCGACACCAAGACCGCACCCGGCGGCATCCAGGCGGTGAACAGCGCATGACGCGCGCCCGCACCGTCACGGCCGCGGTCCTCACCGGACTACTCACCCTGACCGCCTGCACCACGGCCCCGTCCGACGGCACGTCGCCAGGCGGGTCCGCGCCCGGCACCCTCACCGAGGCGGCCCAGCACACCGCCATCGGTATCCCCCCGTCGACCGGCATCGGCCCGTCCGCTCCCGTTCCGAAGAAGGCGCCGGTCCAGGCCAGCCCGGAACTGGCCGGAAAGGCGCTGCCCAGCAACCAGTGGTGGAGCTCCGCCCTGACCGGGCCGCTGACCCAGCCGATCTGGGCGCACCCGCTCGCGGTACGGGCGACCCCGAGCGGGCTGCAGGTCAGCAGCGCACCACCGGCGGCTTCGGCCAACGCGGTCATCACGCCGTTCGTCACGGCCCTGACCGCAGGCACGGGTGTCAAGGGCGTCACCGTCATCGGATACGGCGCCTTCCACGTCGTCCTGCGCGCCGCCCTCACCGGCGGCGGGACGGTCGACGTCACCGTCGTGCAGGGCAGCCCGGTGCTGTACCTGGACTTCCACGACACCACCCCCAGCCTGACCGCCACCGGGGCCGTCAAGTCCCTCGGCTCGTCGGGCCCGCTGACCCAGCTGGACATCGCCGGGCAACGCTGGGACGTCGTCGCCTCCGGCAAGGCGTGGGCCCTGAGCGGGACGACGCTCACCGGATCGGGAAAGGTCGCAGTGGCCCGGGTGCCCGACGGCGTCGACGCCGCCGCCTGGCAGAAGGCCGTCGCCGCCGACCCGGTCGTCGAGACCACCGCGACGATGGCATACGCGGCGGGCGGCGTCACCCAGACGCTCACCGCGCGGCGGGCGTCCGGCAAGGCCGGCGTGTGGGCGCTGCTGCCCCACCAGCGGGCCGGGCTCGTCCCGGGTCCGGCAGCGCTGGCTGGCAGCTACCCGGACGCCCGGGGACCGCTGAGCCTCGTACAGGCGACCGCCGTTCAGGTGCGGGTGCCGATGCCGGGGCTGCTCAGCGGCGTACCCACCGTCGCCGTGCCGGAGGCGGCCAAGGCCGAGGTCATCGCCGACCTGGACCGCGACCTCGCGGACCCGCCCCGCGCGGGGGGCAGCTACTTCGGGCTCAAGGAGCTCGGACGGCTCGCCACGATCGCCGAGGTCGCCCAGGCCGTCGGCGCCACCGCGCAACGGACCAAGGCCCTGGAGCTGCTGAAGCCCCAGATCGTGGACTGGCTGACGTACTCGGGTGCGGGCGACGGCCGGTACTTCGGCTACGACAAGACCTGGGGCGGGCTGATCGCCGTCCCCGCCGAGTTCGGCAGCGACGACTACAACGACCACCACTTCCAGTACGCGTACCTGGTGCGGGCCGCAGCCGTACTGGCCGCGGCCGATCCCGCGTTCGCCAAGGAACACGGCGCCACGGTCGACCTGGTCGTCCGCGACTTCAGCGGTGCCCTGTCAGCGCCGGGTCCGGGCGGGTTCCCCCCGTTCCGGGCGTTCAACGCGTACCTCGGCAACTCCGCGGCGAGCGGGTACGCCGCCTTCGCCGACGGCAACAACCAGGAATCGTCGAGCGAGGCGGTCGCCGCCTGGGAGGCGGTCACCCGCTGGGGTGTGGTCCGCGGCAACGCCGCGCTGACGCTGTACGGGTCGACCCACTACGCGCTCGAAGCGGCGACCGCACGCCTGTACTGGCTCGGTGAGGGCCTGGCCCGGCCTGCCGGGTACGCGCACACCACCGCCGGGATCGTCTGGGACTCGAAGATCGACTTCGCGACCTGGTTCGACGCGAAACCAGAGTCGATCGTCGGCATCCAACTGCTGCCGCTGACGTTCGGCTCGCTGTACCGGGCCGACCGCGACGCGGCCGCCGCCCGGGCGAAGACCTTGCCCAAGCCGGCGGCCTGGGGTGACCTGTTCGCCGCCGACCTGGCCGTGGCCGACCCGGCCGCCGCCCGTGCCCGCCTGACGGCCGGTGTCGCCGGGCGCGAGGAGAGCACCAGCCGCGGGATGGTCCGCTACTGGGTCGAGGTGCTCGCTGTCCTCGGGGCACCGCAGCCGGCCGTGACCGCCGACGGCCCGTACGGTCTCGCCTTCGGCGACGCGGCGCGCCCGTCCCTGGTCGCCGTGAACCCCACGGGAACCGCCCGCACGGTGACGTTCCAGCGGGACGGCAAGGTCGTCGCGACCGTGCCGGTGGAGCCGGGCCGGACGGTGGTCGAGCGGAAGTGACGGCCCAGTACCGGGTCAGGCCGCAGCAGGGCGTACCTCCCGGCCGCGGAGCGGCGCTGCTTGACCCGGTACACGGCCTGATCGGAGATCTTCTCCGCGTTGCCCGAGGGCCTCTGTTCCATCGTCGGAGTACGGCCGTCGGCCGGGGCGTTCGAGGCCTTGCCGGCCTGCCCGCAGGCCGGATGACGATCCGTTCTCCCCGTTCCGGTGTCAACGGGTGGCACCGTCGACGCCCGTACGCGATGAGCACGTAACAATGTGCACGTTGACCACCGCAGCGCGCCCCGGTGTGCTGCGGCCCGGGACTGCGCACCCGGCACCCGCGACGGAGGGACGAAGATGACCACAAAAGCACAGATCGGCGTGACCGGCCTGGCGGTGATGGGCCGCAACCTGGCCCGTAACCTCGCCCGGCACGGGCACACGGTCGCGCTGCACAACCGCTCGTACGGCCGGACCAAGGAACTCGTGGAGGAGTTCGGCCACGAAGGGACGTTCGTCCCGGCGGAGACGGCCGAGGAGTTCGTCGCGAGCCTGGAGCGCCCGCGCCGCGTCGTGATCATGGTGAAGGCGGGCGCCCCGACGGACGCCGTGATCGACGAATTCGCGCCGCTCCTGGAGGAGGGCGACATGATCGTCGATGCCGGCAACGCGCACTTCCTCGACACCCGCCGGCGGGAGGCCGCACTCAAGCAGCGGGGTCTGCATTTCGTCGGCACGGGCGTGTCCGGCGGCGAGGAGGGCGCCCTGCACGGGCCGTCGATCATGCCGGGCGGGTCGAAGGAGTCGTACGAGGCGCTCGGGCCGCTGCTCGAGGACATCTCGGCGAAGGTCGACGGGGAGCCGTGCTGCACGCACGTCGGACCGGACGGCGCCGGACACTTCGTCAAGATGGTGCACAACGGCATCGAGTACGCCGACATGCAGCTCATCGCCGAGGCGTACGACCTGCTCCGGCAGGCCGGCGGGCACTCCCCCGCGGAGATCGCCGACATCTTCCGGGGCTGGAACGCGGGCCGGCTGGGGTCGTACCTGATCGAGATCACCGCCGAGGTGCTCGGCCACGTCGACACCGAGACCGGCAAGCCGTTCGTCGACGTCGTGCTCGACCAGGCGCAGCAGAAGGGCACCGGCAGCTGGACCGTGCAGACCGCACTCGACCTGGGCGTACCGGTCAGCGGGATCGCCGAGGCCGTATTCGCCCGGGCGCTGTCGGGGGGCGCGTCGGTGCGCGAGGCGGCGAAGGTCCTGCCCGGGCCGGTCCCGTCCGTCGTCGGCGGCGACCTCGTCGCCGACGTGGAGCAGGCGCTCTTCGCCTCCAAGATCGTTGCGTACGCGCAGGGCTTCCAGCAGATCCAGGCCGCCAGCGCCGAGTACGGCTGGGACATCGACCCCGGCGCCATGGCCCGGATCTGGCGCGACGGCTGCATCATCCGCGCCACGTTCCTCGAGTACATCCGCGTCGCGTACGACAAGGTCCCGAACCTTCAGAGCCTGCTCGTGGACGACTACTTCCTCGACGCCGTCGGCGGGGCGCAGGACGCCTGGCGGCGGGTCGTCGCCACCGCCGCCCAGCAGGGCATCCCGGCTCCCGGGTTCGCCACGGCCCTCGCCTACTACGACGGGCTGCGCGCCAAGCAGCTGCCCGCCGCCCTCATCCAGGGACAGCGGGACTTCTTCGGGGCGCACACCTACCGGCGGGTCGACAAGGACGGCTCGTACCACGTGCTGTGGGCCGGGGACCGCTCCGAGGTCGCGAGCTGAGGTGACCTCTGCGGCCGCGGCGGGTCTGGTCCCCGCCGCGGCCTCAGCCGGTTCGGGCCGAGCCGGTCTCTCCGACCCTCAGCCCGCGAGGGCGTCCGAGACGACGGCCTTGGCCTCCTCCTGGATGCGGGCCAGGTGCTCGGGCCCCTTGAAGGACTCGGCATAGATCTTGTAGACGTCCTCGGTGCCGGACGGGCGCGCCGCGAACCAGCCGTTCTCGGTGGTGACCTTGAGGCCGCCGATGGACGCCCCGTTGCCGGGTGCGGTGGTCAGGATCGCGGTGATCGGTTCGTCGGCGAGGGACGTCGCGGTGACCTGGTCCGGGGACAGCCTGCCGAGGACCGCCTTCTGTTCCCGGGTGGCGGGGGCGTCGATCCGGGCGTACGCCGGCGCGCCGAAGCGGGCCGTCAGGTCGGTGTAGTGCTCTGAGGGCGTACGGCCGGTGACGGCGATGATCTCGGAGGCGAGCAGGCTGAGCAGGATGCCGTCCTTGTCGGTGCTCCACGGGCTGCCGTCGCGGCGCAGGAACGAGGCTCCGGCGCTCTCCTCGCCGCCGAAGCCGACGGAGCCGTCCAGCAGGCCGGGCACGAACCATTTGAAGCCGACGGGCACCTCGATCAGCTGCCGGTCGAGGTCCGTGGCGACGCGGTCGATCATGGACGAGGAGACGAGGGTCTTGCCGATCGCGGCGGACGCGGACCAATCGGAGCGGCTCGCGAACAGGTAGTTGATCGCAACGGCAAGGTAGTGGTTCGGGTTCATCAGCCCCCCGTCGGGGGTGACGATGCCGTGCCGGTCGGCGTCGGCATCGTTGCCGGTGGACACCTGGAACGCCGACTTCGCGCCGATCAGGGAGGCCATCGCGTACTGCGACGAGCAGTCCATCCGGATCTTGCCGTCCCAGTCGAGCGTCATGAACCCGAAGGTCGGGTCGACGACCGGGTTGACGACGGTGAGGTCGAGGTCGTGCCGGGACGCGATCTCGTCCCAGTACGCGACGCTGGCGCCGCCGAGCGGGTCGGCGCCGATCCGGACACCGGCGTTGCGGATGGCGTCGATGTCGAGGACCGACGGCAGGTCGTCGACGTACGTGCCGAGGAAGTCGTAGGTGGAGGCGGCGGCGCGGGCCCGGGCGGCCGCGGTCCGGCGCACCTCCTTGAGGCCCTCCGCCATCAGGGCGTTCGCGCGGTCCTGGATCCATCGGGTGGCGTCGGTGTCGGCGGGACCCCCGTGCGGCGGGTTGTACTTGAAGCCGCCGTCGTCCGGCGGGTTGTGCGACGGCGTGACGACGACGCCGTCGGCGAGGTGCTCCGACCGGCCGCGGTTGTGGGTGAGGATCGCGTGCGAGACGGCGGGGGTCGGGGTGTAGCCGTCGCGGCTGTCGATCAGCACGTCCACGTCGTTCGCGGCGAACACCTCGAGCGCGCTGATCATCGCGGGTTCACTGAGCGCGTGTGTGTCGCGGCCGAGGAACAGCGGGCCGTCGGTGCCCTGCTGCGCGCGGTACTCGACGATGGCCTGGCTGGTGGCGAGGATGTGGTCCTCGTTGAAGGCGGCCTTGAGGCTGGAGCCGCGGTGCCCGGAGGTGCCGAACGCGACCTGCTGGGTGACGACGGCCGGATCGGGGTGCTCGGTGTAGTAGGCGAGCACGACGCGCGGGACGTCGATGCGGTCGGCGGCAGTGGCGGGCGTGCCGGCCTGCGGGTGAATGGACATGCAGCAGCCTCCTGGGGGTGACGACGGCCGCCGCGCCAGCGGGTGGAAAGGCCCGTCGTCGTCGCGGAGACCTGTCCGGATCGTACCGGTGCGCTACGGGAGGCGCACCCGGCGGTGAACCTTTCCCGGCGGCCGTACGAACTATCCGTCGTGGAGCGGGACATCGCGGCGGAGAGCCGTGCGACGGTCCGGCGCGTCTGCGCCGCGGTGATCCTCGGGATACTCGTCGCCCTGCTGCTCCCGGCGCCGGCGCAGGCGCACGCGGCGACGGTGGCGACGACTCCCGCGGCGGGCACGGTCGTGGGGGTCTCTCCGACCGCGGTAACGGTGACGTTCAGTGAGCCGGTCACCATCGTGCCTGGCCGGATCCAGGTCCTGGCACCCGACGGCGAACGGATCAGCAACGAGCCCAGGGCCATCGGGAACGTCCTGGAGATCCCGGTCCGGCGCGCGGAACGGCCGCTGGGCACGTACCTGGTCAGCTTCCGGATCGTCTCCGCGGACAGCCACCCGGTCGCCGGCGGCTTCACCTTCTCGGTCGGCGCGCCGTCCACGCCGCCCGTGGCGTCCGCGGCGGACGCGGTTCACCCCTCTGTCACGGTCGCCGTCGCCGCCGGCAGATATCTGGGGTACGCCGGACTGGTCCTCGCCATAGGCCCCGCGCTCCTCCTGACGCTGCTCTGGCCCCGGCAGGTGCCGCGCCGCGGTGCGATCCGCCTGGTCGGCGCTGGACTGGGCCTGATCGCCGCCAGTGCCGTCGCCGCCATCTGGTTGCAGGCCCCGTACGGCAGCGGCCGGCCCGCGTACGACGTGACGGCGGCGCAGCTCACCGACGTACTGACCAGCGGGTTCGGCGGGTGGATGGTGCTGCGCCTGGCAGCGGTCGCGGGGCTGGCGCTGCTGCTGCCGCCGATGTTGCGGGGCCAGGGCGGGCGGGTCCGGGGCGGGCGGGTCCGGCGGTGGACTCTCGCCGCAGTGGCCCCGGCCGGGCTGGCGACCTGGCCGTTGACCGGGCACGCCGCCGCGTCGCCGCTGCCGCCGGTCGGGATCGTCGCCGACATCGTGCACATCGCCGCGATGAGCGTGTGGCTGGGCGGCCTCGTCGTCTTGGCGGTGGTGCTGCTGCGCCGGGCGCACCCCCGCACGCTGGGCGTGATCCTGCCGGTCTGGTCCCGGTGGGCCGCGATCAGCGTGGTGTGGCTGGTCGGGGCGGGTCTGGTACAGGCTGTCAGCGAGGTGGGCGCCCCGTCCGCGCTCGTCGGCACCGCGTACGGCCGGGTGCTGCTCGCCAAGGCGGGGCTCCTCGTCGCGGTGCTCGCCGCAGCCGCGTACGCCCGCAGGCTCGTGCAGCGACGCGCCGTGCCTGTCGACGGAGAGCACCGGCTGCGCCGCACCGTGGGCCTGGAGGTGACCGCGACCGCCCTCGTGCTGGCGCTCAGCGCGGTTCTGGTGCAGGTGACCCCGGCGCGCAGCGCGGCGGCCGCCGTCACCGCGGCCGACGCGAAGGGGGCCAGCGGAACCCTCACCTCGCCGCTCTACACGCTGCAGTACGACATCTACCCCGGGCAGATCGGCG
>CBIHNN010000099.1:0-18281 GCA_966211315.1 uncultured Micromonosporaceae bacterium
ACTGACACCAACCAGGTCCGGGACACCGAAGAAACGTGCAAGATCAACCAAGGCCATTTTCCGGCGATGGGCGCAGAGAGGTAAGACCCGGCGCGGTCGACGCCACGCCATGACCGGCCCGCTCCTTCAGGGATGACCTGCAGGGCGGTATGCGTGCTGGCGGTAGCGCCACGCCAGTGGTCATACATTCGGATTGTCGGCAGCACCTGTCCGGACGAAGTGATGCCGGTGGCAGTACGTGGGCATTCAGGGCCCGCGCGGCGCCGTTCTCCGCCTCGCACGTTATGCCAGTAATGCGGCTTTTGCCGAGTACTCTCGCGCCGTACTTTCCGCTTCGACGTTCGAGAGGCACCGTGACCCATCAGCGTGCGCATTCCACGGCCGCTTCCGCCGTTTTCGTCGACGAGGTTGGCCGGCGCCGCCGGTGCATGGTGGTCATGGGACGCACGGTTGTGGCCGTCCTGGTGACGGCGACCGCAACGTTGGTGATCGCGCTGGCGTCCGGCGCCCGCATGTCGCTGCCCGGGCTGGCGGACATGCTCGCCGCGCCGGCTGAGCGCTTCATCGAGGAACTTTCCGACCTGCCGTCGTCCGTGTCGAGCCGACCGGCAGGTGCCCGAATTCGGCAGCGCGCCTCCGCGACACCGGCGATCCCGTCGGCGCCGACGACCGCGGCGCCGAGGGCGGACAACCGTGCAGCGTCCGACGTGCCCACGCCCGCCCGTACCGACACCACCGGTGCGCCGGCGCCTCTGGAGAGTGCAGTATCCGCGGGTGCTCCGGGGCCCGTGCGGGCGACTCCGACGGCGACCGTGCCACCGTCCGGACCTGCCTGGACTCCGGTGCCGTCGGCCTGGCCGTCGGCCGGGGCTTCACCGAACGCCAAACCGGCGGCTCGTCCGGACCGTCCGCCGGCCTCGCCGGCGCAGAACAGTCACCCGAAACACCCCGGCCCTACCGGTGTGACACCGGACCCAGCCACCCGATCCTGCATCCGCGCAGGCCAACCACCCCAAAGGCGCTGCGGACAGATCCGTACCGCGTCACGGTCGGGACCGTGAAGTAGGAACCGATGAGTCGTCGAGCCGTCCGGAATCCACGCCTGCACTGGGTGGCGCTGTGCGTGGTGATGTCACTGCTGTTCATCGAGTTGTGCCTGAACGGGTACGTGCGGCACGTGGGCGCGGAGGGCAGCGGGCCACCCCCGGCGGCCGCTGACGCCGCTCCCGCGCCGGCTGAGATCACCGCCGGCGGGCCGGTGCTGCGCCTCAACGGTCGGCAGCCCGCGCAGACCTCCACGGTGCCGCCCCGCGTCCTCGCGCTCACCTTCGATGACGGCCCCGACCCGCGATGGACGCCGCAGATCCTGGACGTGCTGCGCCGCCACAACGCCCGGGCGACCTTCTTCGTGCTCGGCTCCAAGGTCAACGCCCACCCCGACCTGACCCGCCGGATCGTGGCGGAAGGTCACGAACTGGGTGTGCACACCTACACCCATGTGCAGCTCACCGAGGCGTTCACCTGGCGTCGCCGGGTCGAGCTCGCCGCGACGCGGGCGGCGATCGCGGCGGCGACCGGAGGGCAGACCCGGCTGATGCGTCCGCCGTACTCCTCCACACCCGACGCCGTCACCGCCGCCGAGGCGCAAGCGATGGCGCAGGCCGGCGACGACGGCTACCTCAGCGTGCTGACCGACCTGGACAGTGAGGACTGGCGCACGCCGGGCGTACCGGCGATCGTGCGTGCGGCCACCCCGGCCGGGGGAGCCGGGGTCGTGGTGATGTTCCATGACAGCGGCGGGGACCGCACCCAGACGGTCGAGGCCGTCGACCAGCTACTCACCTCCCTGCCCCGCTACCGGTTCGCCACCGTGTCGACCGCCCTGCGGCTCGAACCCGCCCCCGCAGCTCCTCTCACCCTGCGCGCCCAAGGGCAGGTGCTGCGCTGGGCGCAGCTGGCCGGAGCAGGGTTGGCCGCGGCGATGTCGGTGCTGCTCACGGTGGCGGTGGCAACGGGCCTGCTGCGACTGCTGTGCCAGCTCACGTACGCCCGCAGGCACCTGCGCCGCACGCGGTCGGTACGGGCCCGTCGACAGCACTTCGGCCTGGTGTCCGTGGTGGTGCCCGCGTACAACGAGGCGGCGAACATCGCCGCGACGGTCCGGTCGTTGACCGCCAGTGACTATCAGCCGCTCGAGGTGATCGTCGTCGATGACGGCTCCACGGACGACACCGCCGCCATCGTGCGATCGCTGGGATTGCCGGGAGTACGGGTGATCCGGCAGGTCAACGCGGGCAAGCCGGCGGCGTTGAACACCGGCATCGCCGCCGCCCGGGGGAATCTGTTGGTGCTGGTCGACGGGGACACGGTGTTCGCACCGGACGCCGTGACCAGGCTGGTGCAACCGTTCGCCGACGTCTCGGTCGGGGCGGTGTCGGGCAACACGAAGGTCGCCAACCGTGGCGGGCTGCTCGGGCGCTGGCAGCACTTGGAGTACGTCATCGGGTTCAACCTCGACCGGCGGATGTTCGACGTCGCCCGGTGCATGCCCACGGTTCCCGGCGCGATCGGTGGATTCCGCCGCCAGGCCCTGCTGGAGGTGGGCGGGGTGTCCGAGGCCACCCTCGCCGAGGACACCGACCTGACGATGGCCGTCATCCGGGCCGGCTGGCGGGTCGTGTATGAGGGGTCCGCGGTCGCGTGGACCGAGGTGCCCGCAACGCTGACCCAGTTGTGGCGCCAGCGATACCGGTGGTGCTACGGCACCATGCAGGCGATGTGGAAACACCGTCGGAGCCTGATCGAACGCGGCGCCGGTGGCCGGCTCGGTCGGGGAGGCCTGGCGTACCTGCTGGTGTTCCAGGTCCTGCTGCCGCTGACCGCACCGGCGGTCGACGTCTACGCGATCTACGGCCTGATCTTCCTGCCCTGGTGGAAGGTCGTGACGGTATGGGCCGGTTTCCAGGCACTGCAAATCGTCACCGCCTGGTACGCCCTGCGCCTCGACGGTGAACGATCCGGTCCGCTGTGGAGCCTGCCCCTGCAGCAGGTGGTGTACCGGCAACTGATGTACCTCGTCGTCGTGCAGTCCACCGTCGCCGCGCTGCTCGGCAACCGGCAACGCTGGCAACGGATGCACCGCACGGGACAGGCCGACCTCGCCCTCACCAACCGCGAACCGACCGACTACCCGCGCACCACCGCCGCGGTAGATCGACAGCCTGTCGACGCGGTGTGACAGGCGGCCGAGGTCTACGCGGACCACGTCCACGATGAGGTCAATGGACGGTGGGTCGGTAGATGAGCTCTTGGATGTGATCGTCGAGCGTCTGGTGTTCGACCAGCTCCAGGTCGAAGTCGGCCGCCCCCTGGAAGATCGGGTCCAGCCCGGTCCGACCGGTGATGACGGGGAAGATGGTGACCTGTACGTGGTCGACCAGCCCGGCAGCCATCAGCGCCCGGTTCATCGACAGGCTGCCGTGTGAGCGCAACGGCACCGCGGATTCCTCCTTGAGCCGGGCGACGACGTCGATGGCGTCCCCGCTCGCGACGGTCGCGTTCGGCCAGTCGAGGGGTCCGTCCAGGGTCGTCGACACCACCGTTGCCGGCAGGTTCCTCATCCGGGTGACCCATGGGTCCCGCACGTCGGACTCCTCGGTGCTCGAAGCCAGCATCCGTGTGAAGGCCCGATACGTGGTGGCGCCGAAGACCATCCGCTGCTCCTGGTCGTACAGGGCGAGGCGGTGGTCGAGCAGCTCAGGGCCTTGCTTACCCCAGTAGCCGGTCCAGTTGCCGCCGGCGGCACCGTAGCCGTCGAGGCTGGAGAAGACGTCGAAGGTGTAGGTAGCGGTCATGTCGTTCTCCTCGGGTTGGGGGGCGGTGGCACGGTTCGAGCCGGGTCAGCGCGTGCGCGCGAGCCGCCCCGCCAGGGCCGGCACCACGATCACCGCGGCGACGATGTGCAGCGTGATCAGGGTCGCTGCGGAGCCGGCGTCGAACCCGAACGTGAGGTCCGGGACGAAGGACAGCACGGTCAGCGCGACCGCCGTCCGCACGAACGTGCGCCGCGGCCGGCGTACCTTGCGCTTGCGCGCCATGACGGCGGCGATGCCGACGCCGACGAGCGAGAAGACCAGCGTCAGCTGAGCGAACCCGGCGATCGGGATGCTCGCTCCGGTGCTGTCGGCGAACGAGACCCCGGCCGCCGACGCGACCGCCGCGAGGACGGTCGTGGCGACCGAGGCGACGACGGCCGCGGCGACGCCGTGCTTCCAGACCGGCTGTCGCTCGGCAGTCGGGGTCGGCGCGCTGGGGGTTGTGCGGGCGGTGACCTGAGCGGTGGTGGACATGTCGGGCTCCTTTTGCCGGGCGGGCCGCCCGGTGCGACCCGCTCATGCCCCTTCCACGAACGGGCGGGTCCGGATCCGACAGGTCGCGGGAAAAAGTTCCATGGGCCTTGCGCAGGGGTGGACCGCTCGATTCGGTGCGAAGAACCCGGTCGCAGAATTTTCTGTGGCAGGTTGTCGTATCGGCGGGACGCCGTTCGTGGTGGGGTGGAAGGCGGTCATCGAGACCGCCCGGAACCGAGGAGACGCGAGATGACGCACTACCTGCTGGCCGTGCACGGCCCCGCCGAGATGGACGAGTTCGGCAGCTACGGCTCAAAGGAGGAGATGGAGGAGGCGTTCGCCGCGACCGGCGCCTTCAACGACAAGCTGCGCGCTGAGGGCTACTGGGTCTTCGCGGGTGGGCTCAAGCCGGCCTCGACGGCGACCGTCGTCGACGGCCAGGGTGAGACACCGGTCCTGACCGACGGCCCCTACCTTGAGACCAAGGAGATCATCGGGGGTTTCTGGGTCATCGACGCGCCCGACCTCGACGTGGCGCTCAGGCTCGCGGCCGAGGGGTCGAAGGCGTGCCGGGGCAAGGTCGAGGTCCGTCCGTTCGACGGCCTCGCCTGAGCCGGCCCGGCCGACAACCGATCGATGAAGGACGCAAGGGCGGCCGTCGAGCGGGTCTTCCGCGAAGAGTACGGCCGCCTGATCGCCTCGCTCGCCCGCCGCTTCGGTGACATCGATATCGCCGAAGAGGCGGCGGGCGAGGCACTTGTCGCCGCGCTGGAGAAGTGGCCTGCGTCCGGCACACCGCCCAACCCCGGCGGCTGGCTCACCACCGTCGCGGGCAACCGCGCGATCGACCGGATCCGCCGGGAGAAGCAGCGCGACGCCAAGCACCAGGCGGCCTCCATGTCCTACGACGACACGCCCCACGAGCCGACCGGGCCGGTCGAGGACGACCGGTTGCGGCTGCTCTTCACCTGCTGCCACCCGTCGCTCGCACCGGAGGCGCGGATCGCGCTGACGCTCCGGCTCCTCGGTGGGCTGACCGTGCCGGAGATCGCGCACGCGTTTCTGGTGCCCGAGACCACGATGGCGCAGCGGATCACCCGGGCGAAGAAGAAGATCGCGGCCGCGAAGGTCCCGTACCGGGTGCCCGAGGCCGCCGACCTGCCCGAGCGGCTCGGCGGCGTACTGACGGTGTTGTTCCTCGTCTTCAACGAGGGCTACCTCGCCACCGGCGAGGGCGACCCGGTTCGAGCCGAGCTCACGGGCGAGGCGATCCGGTTGACGCGGATCCTGCGCCACCTGCTCCCCGAGGAGGCGGAGGTGGCCGGTCTGCTCGGGCTGCTGGTGCTCACCGAGGCCCGGCGTGAGGCCCGCGTACGGAATGGGCAGCTGGTCCCGCTCGAGGAGCAGGACCGCGCCGGCTGGGACCGCGAGCTGATCGACGAGGGTCACGACCTGGTCCGCGAGTGCCTCGCGATCAACCGGCCCGGCCGCTATCAGATACTCGCCGCGATCAACGCCGTCCACACCGACGCCCCCACGGCGTCGGAGACGGACTGGTCGCAGGTCGTCGCGCTGTACGACCAGCTGACCCGGTTCGACCCGTCGCCGATCGTCGCGCTCAACCGCGCGGTCGCGGTCGCGGAACTGGACGGCCCGGATGTCGCGCTCGCTCTGGTCGACCGGCTGCCGCTCACCGGCTACCACGCGTGGTACGCCACCCGCGCCGCCCTGCTCCGCAGAATCGGCCGCAGCGTCGAGGCGAAGGAGGCGTACGACGACGCGATCGCCGCCACCCAGAACTCCGCCGAGTGCGCCTACCTGAGCAGGAAGCGCGGCGAGTTGGTCTGAGTGGTCCTACCCCCTTCGGCGTCGGCGCAGCCATCCGACCACCGGCTGAAGGAGGTCCTGGGGTCAGTTCGCCCGGCCGGCGGATCGCGCCGCCGACACGGCCATGATCAGTTGCGGACGGCGTACCTGAGGTGGGTGACGCCGGTTCCCTCAACGACCGAGATCGGGCCCTCGAGCTGGACCGGTTTGGTGGCGAGATCACTGAAGAAGGGGGTGCCACCGCCGAGCAACACGGGCACGAGATCGAGGTGTATCTCGTCCAACAGGCCTGCGTCGAGGCACTGCCGCGCCATCTGACCGCCGTTGACACCGACGTTCCTGTCACCGGCGATCTCCCGTGCCTTGGCCACGGCCGCCTCGATGCCCTCGGTGACGAACACGAAGTTGTCGTCCTCGACCGGCCGGTCCTGCGGCAGCCGGTGGGTCAGCACGACGGTCGTCACGCCCAACGGGTGGCGCCCGCCCCACCCGTTCACGAAGTCGTACAGGTGCCGGCCGACGAGCAACGCGCCCAGGCTCTCGGTCAATTCCTTGAGATGCCGGGCACTGGCGGCGGACGTGTGGAACGTCATGCCCGGGTCGCCGGTCGGTGTTTCCACGTCGCCGTTGTCGTACCACTGGAACAGAAGGTCGAACCCGCTCTCGCCGGGGCCGGCGATGTACCCGTCGATCGACATCGTGGCGCCCGTGGTGACCTTGCCCATCTCGATCTCCTCTCGTCCTCATGCATGTCTCATCGGTAGTCGTAGCGCCCTCGACATCTGCCTGTCGAGACTCGCGTTCGCCTGCGATCCGCGGCTGACGACGCGCCGTGGAGATCGCCGCCCCGTTTCGCTCGCGGAGGCCGTCCCGGTGTTCCTGCCTGCACGCCATCTCATCGTCACCCTGTTCACGCCGCCGCGCTCACCGCATGTATTCGCGGCGAGCGGGCAGTTCTGGACTCCTGGGTCGGTCGCTGTGGTGCGACGCCTTCGCCCGAGCCGCCTCCGGCATGATGAACAGATGAACGATGACGTCCTCACCCAGGTCCTCGCCTTGCGGGAACGCGGCAGCACACCCAAGCAGATCGCCAAAGCACTGGGACTGCGTCCCGCGGTCGTCGCCCCCCTCATCCGCCAAGCCGCCGAGGCCCACCAGACGGGCGTCGACCCGGCCGAGCGGACCCTGCTCGGCTGCTGGATCAGCCCCGGTTGGAGCGCCGGCCTCGGCCTCGACGACGCACCCGAATGGGCCGCAGCGGACCCCTCCGGCGCCACCGACCTCGGCACCGGAGGCCTCGCGAAGGTCCTCATCGCCCGCCAGGAACGCGCCAGCCGCGTCACGCTCTGCGGCTACCTCGTCGACGTGTACTGCCTGGGCGTCAAAGACACCACCGGCCCGCAACCCATGGGCTCCGGCTCCATCGACGCCTACCGCCACGACTTCTTCCGAGCCTTCGACACCCCGGCCCTGCCCGCGACCCTGGGCCTGGCGCAACACCTCGTACACGGTGCCGTGGCCTACGCCCGCAGTCTCGGCTTCGAACCCGCCGCCACCTTCGCCTTGACCGCCCCCTACCTCGGCACACCAACAGGACCCACCCCAATCCGCTTCGGCCGTGAGGGTAAGCCGTTCTACATCTCCGGCCCCTACGACAAGCCCCGTGCCGTCATCGAAACCCTCGAATCAACCGCCGGCCCGGGGAACTACCACTACATCGCCCACCTGCCGTAACCAAGGTCCGGACCCGGCCGAAGCCGCCCCGGAAACGCCCGCCGGAGGCCTGTTCACCGTGGCCGGCCTGCGGATCCAACATCCCCGGCGAAACCGGACGGTGATCGTTTGGGCGGTCGCCGACCGCGTCCAGCCCATCCGCACCCGGATGTGCTGGGCGCTCCGCACGGTCGCGGCGACGTACCCCGCTCGCCCGCGGCATCGGCGGTCTCGCGACGGCGGCGTCCGCATCGACGGCCTCGGCGCGGAGGAAGGCAAGGGTCTCTGGCTGGGCAGGTCATCATCAGCAGCCGTGGCCGTCGCCGGTCTGGGATGTCGTCTGTCCACAACGGAACTGGATGGCATGCTGGCGTGATGAGGCACACGTCCGCCGTTGTGATCGGCGCCGGGATCGCCGGACTCGTCGCCGCGCGGGTTCTCGCCGAGCGATTCGACCAGGTGGTCGTGGTGGATCGGGACCATCTGCCCGACAGTGCCCAACCGCGCCGCGGGGTGCCGCAGGGTCGGGCCCCGCACACCGTCCTGCTCGCCGGCCAGAACGCTCTCGGGGATCTGTTTCCCCAGATCCAGGGCGAGTTGATCACATCCGGTGCGAACGTGTTCGATGCCGGCAGTGACCTTCTGATGTGGCGATTCGGCGAGCTCTGGCCGCCGATGCCGTTCGGTTTCGATCTGATCACCATGACTCGGCCCTTGCTCGAGGTCACCGTGCGGCGTCGGGTGGCCGCATTGCCCGCGATGACGATCCGCGACGGAGTCGCCGTCGCCGGGCTCGTGGGGAACGACCGTGGCGGCGTCATCGGCGTACGGCTCGACGACGGTGAGGTGATCCTGTCAGACCTCGTGGTCGACTGCTCCGGCCGGGGCGGCCGGTCCGATCGATGGCTCAGTGCGCTGGGATATCCGACGCCTGACACCGCCGAAGTCAAGATCGGTGTGGGGTACGCCTGCCGGCTGCTGCGCCGCAAGCCGATCGATTTGCCGTCCGGCCGGGCGCTGATGGTGTTCCCCACGGCGCCGCAGGAGAAGCGCATCGGTGTCGCCGTGCCGGTCGAGGACGACCAGTGGCTGGTTGGTGTCGGCGGCTGGCATGGCCAGATTCCCGCCGCTGGCGAGGCGGCGTTCCTCGCGTTCGCCCGGTCGCTGCCGTACAGCGGTTTCGGTGAGCTGGTGGAAACGGCCGAACCGTTGACCGACGTGGTCGTGCACCGGTTCCCCTCGAGCCGGTGGCGCCGGTTCGACCGGCTCCGCCGGCTACCCGCCGGATATCTCGCCCTGGGCGATGCGATCGCAAGTTTCAACCCGATCTATGGGCAGGGCGTCACCGTCGCCGTGCTCGAGGCGCAGGCGCTGGGCCGTGAGCTGGACCGGGTGGCTTCGACTGTGCGGATGGCCGGTGCGCGGATGGCCGGTCGCTTCTACCGGGCGACGGCCGGGTTGGTCGCCGTCCCCTGGCGGTTCGCGGTCAGTGCCGACTACCTGTATCCGGAGACGAATGGTGCGAAGCCGCTCGGAGCCGACCTGCTCAACCAGTACTCCCTGCGAATCCAGCACGCGGCCCGGACGTCGGCCGAGGTGCGCCGCCAGTTCGTCGCGGTGCAGCACCTGGTAGCACCGCCGAGCGACCTCATGCGCCCGGCAATGATCGCTAAGGTCCTGCGCGCCCGGTCGTGATCGTCCGCCACGCCGCCGCGTTGCTCGGTGTCTCCAGGCACTCACGACCGCACACAACGGCGCCCGGCCCGCGGTGGACGAAGACCTTTCGCTAGAGCTAGACAGGAGCCGATGGCAGGTCTGCGGAGCGCACCGTGGCGGGGGTCTCACCGCGGGGATCCGGCTCGCGGCCGCGGGCACGCGATGTCGTGCTGGGCGCTCCCCGCAGAACCTCGGCGATGGACGGCCCGCCGGTGGTACCGGGCACGTCGCTGCCGGTGGGAGGCGGGTGGAGTGTCTGGCGCAGCTCCCTGCGCTGGTCGGCCAGAACAGTGGTCGACCGGTCGAGGGCGAGCTGCTTGTCGCGGTAGTCGGCGCGCGCTGCGGTAAGCCGGTCCATGCATGTCAGTAGTTCGCTGACTTCCGTACTCCAGGTCTGGAGGCCGACGCTGAGGGCGGCGATCTTCTCAACGAGGACCTGCTGTCCGGGCGTGGCGTCGGTGGCCGTGATGCTCGTAGCCGATGTTCGGACGGCTTCGATGACGGGTCCCGCGGATGCGTAGGCGCCAACGGCGTCGCCGAGCCGTGTCGTGCTGTCATCCGCCGCGGAGATCAGGGCTTCAAGCGCGGACACGTTGGTGGCCCGGACGTCGGCGAGCGCATCGACGTACCCCATCAGGCGATCGAACGGCTCGCTTGTCGCTGTGTGGTGAGTGCGGGCAGCGGCCGGGGCGGCCTCCGTGATGAACTCAGCGAACCGGGCGAGCTCGTCACGCCGACTGCCGACTTCTTCCCAGTGGCGGCATTCGCGTTCCCGATGCCGCAGCAGCGCTCGGTACTCCTGCCCGACGACGCTGGCGGCACCGTCAGCTTCGTCTGCCGCGCTGCGCCAGTCCGCGGCGCAGGTGCCCATGGCGTCGACGGCTGGTCGGTACTTTGCCACGGTTTCTGGGGTGATCAGGTGCAGGGCGAGGGCGTCGGTCTCGGTCAACCGGAAGTGCAGACCGTCAGGGACCAGCGCCTCCGCGGCTGCCGAGTGGTCGGCGTGCCGGGCGATCACGCGGTAGACGACGTCGGCGGTGAACAGGTATGTCCGGGTGGCGTGCCGGTGGACCTGGTAGGAGTCGCCGGTGCCGCCGGAGGTCGTGGCCTCGGCGTCGTTACCGGCCATGGCGATCGGTGCGGCGGTCACGCCGAAGCTGCTGCCCCGGTGCGTCGGGTCGGTGAGCGTCGGGCCGGCCGACCAGGCTGCGCCATGTCGTTCGGTCGCCGTGTGCTCGGTCTCGTCGGTCAGGGTGAGGATCCGCCGCTGTTCCAGGCGGACCAGCTCGCCTTTCTCGCTGGTGGCACCGACCAGCTTCGGCGCGGCCAGGTTCGCCATCAGACGCAGGTCGATCCGGTGCCACCCGCGTACGCCGAGGGTGGACGGGACGGGCAGGGGGAGACCGATGTCGTCGATCTGGTCGGCACGAAGTCGCGGTGTGGCGCCGGAGGCGTCCGGGTCGGTGGCGGTGTTGATGGTGAACATGGTGCTGGCGAGCATGGTGTTGCTGATCGCGGACCACAGTTGACTGCCGAACTCGGTGCCACGGGGGTTTACGCCTCCGGCCACGGCCTTGATCGCTTGTTCGGCGGCGTCGCGCACGGCGGCGGTGCCCCACACCAGGTCCACTCCGTGGTGGGTGGGGAGCCGGGTGAAGCCGGTGTCGTTCTTCCACGCGATGACCTGCTCGGCACTGGCCTGGTCGGGGTCCAGCATGCGTACGCGGGTGGTCGGCGCGGTGGCGGGAACCGGGGTGGTGTCCGGCGGCACGGCGAGGGTCTCCGGTATGCGCAGCAGTACCGTGCGGGGCTGCGTCGAGATCGGTGACGTGCTCACGCCGCGGCCGCGTACCTCGACGACCAATCGCGCGGGCAGGGCGAAGCAGGCGGTTGGTCCGGTGGCGGCGACGGTGTTGTCGATCCGTTCGATGTGACCGCTGAGGGTTCCCACGGCCATGCCGGCGCCACTGCTGAGCACCGCGGAGGGGGTCGCGTCCTTGACGATGTGGTGCATGTGCTGACTCTGGGTGGCGCTGGCGGAGAGCGCGACGTCGTTGCTGCGGGTCGTGGTGGTACCGGTGTTCCGGCCTATGCGGCCTTGCCGGTAGCTTTCCACATTGGCGTCGGCGCGTAGGCCGAGGAAGCGTGCTGGGCCGACGGGTTCCAGGCGCAGCACCGCCTGTACGGCCTTGGCGCCGGTGGCCCCGCGACGTCGCAGCGGGATCGGCACACCGCCGTCGTAGAGGTTGTCGATGAGTCCGCCGATGCTGGGTGCGGTGGTGGCCGTGGTGAGGTGTGTCAGGCCGCCCATGATGTCGTCGGCGAGCCGTTCGGGCAGCAGGCTACGGACCTTGTTCGGCAAGCTGGTCCGTAGCTCGTCGACGATCCAGTTGGCGTCGGCCTTCTCTTCCAGGACGGACAGTCCCAGCGCGCGGGTGAGGTATTCCGGCGCCCGCCATCCGGGCACCGGCGGCTGTGGCAGGGCCGGAACACCGGCGAGCAGTCCCGCATCTCGTGCGTCGGCTTGGTGCATCATGATGTAGAGACCGTCGGGGACGCTGATCTGGGTAGCGGCCTGGCGTACGGCGGGTCGCAGGGAGCGTGGGAGGACGTCGACCGGGAGGCTGCGCCAGCGTGCCTGTGCCAGCACGGTGTATTCCAGATCCGCCTTCACGATCACGTAGGGGCCCGCGCCGGAGCGGTTGCGCTCGTGGTTTCCGGTGATGGACGTTGTCGTGCTGCGTTGGGTCGCCGTCGAGTGGGTCGAGGACAGGGTGACAATGCCGTTTGCGCCGGTCCCGTTCGCGAGGTCGGGAATGTGGCCGCTCAGTCCGATGGAGGCGTCGAAGGCCTTGGCGCGCAGGCGGGTGATCGCGCTGGCCGTGCCGCCGGCGTAGTACTCCTCCACCGTCGCGTTGTCGACCACGTCGACCGTACGCCAATTGCTCGGCGTCGCCCGTATCTGGGCGGACCAGTGCCAGTCCCGGTAGGTGCCGTCACCGATCGGGCCCGTCACGTGCAGTCCACCGGGGCCGGTCATGGCCGTGGCCCGGTCCTTCAGCATCTCAGGCGACAGCCGCTCAGCCAGGGTGTGCACGACCGGCGTCCCCTCGGCCGTCATCATCGGTTCCCCGCCGCTGACCGCGGCCAGCAGGCGCCGAACGTGGGTGAGCAGCAGATCGGGTGCGTGGCTGAAGGCCTCAAGGTGGTACGGCCGGGACAGTTGCGCCAGGCGTGGTTGCGCGATGGTCCGCAGCGCCGTCTCCGGCGTGATGGTCGTCGTCGAGACCGGCAGCTGTCCCGGTTGTGGCGGTAGTGGTGTCCGCTGCTGTGCGGTTGCCGCCTCGACGCGGGTCGAGGATCGCTCCTGCGGTGTCCACAGCGTCATCGTGCCGGTCACCGGCTGGGTGGGGAGCAGCAACGGTCTGCCCGCTTGCGTGTGCACCCGCCAGCCTCCGGCCAGGGGCCAGGTCAGGACGGTGCGTCGCCAGCCCCGGGGTCGTCGAAGGCGCTCCAACCGGGCCTGGAACTCGACCGCGTAGTCGAAGACCTCGACTCCCTTGGGGAAGAACGACAGCGTGTAGAAGGTGGACGAGGCGCCGTACCTGCCGAGGAAACCGTGTATCCAGCTCACGCCCGCCCGTGGCCCGACCAGTGTGGCGTGCGTGCCGCAGCTACCGGTCACCCCGATCCCGGCGCGCAGGATGGTGGCTCGTTGGACGGCGCTGGAGAGGTGTTCGGTCTGTCCGGCGATGTCCACCGCACGCACGGTGGCGGTGGATCCCTGGTGGCTGCGGTCACTCAACCGGCCGTTGAGAAACAGGGTGTAGTAGTCGTTGTGCAGTAACCCATCGCGACGGAAGCGTAGCCGCAGGCCGTCGCCGAGCAGGCTGTTCACACCGCTTCGGAGCCCCGCGGCGCTGAACCGGTCGGCAAGCGCGGTGTAGTTCTGCACGGCGGCCACGAACAAGCCGTGGTCGTCGGCGTACCTGGCGGGGTCGGCGTGCTCCCAGAGGGGGAACAGGTCCGGGACCTCGTGATGCAACGCCTCGACGAGTCGGTCGTGCAGACGCGCGATACCGGTGATCTCGCCCACCATCGAGGAACCGAGTGTGAGTGGATGCTGCGCGGCCAGATAGTCCGGCGGCTGTACCGCGTCGTCGTTGCCGGCCGGCTCGTCCGGTCGCGGCCTGGCCGATGACGTGCCGGGATACCCGAACGGCGTGCCGTCCTGGCGGGCGGCGTGGTCCAGACGCAGCGCCTCCTCCGTCAGGGTGCGTATCAGGGACGTGGCGTCGGCCCGGTGGATCTGCGGACTGCCCATGGCCTGGATCTCGAAGCCGATGTCCACCTGGTAGAGGCTGGTGGCCTTGCCGATCGATGCACCTTGTTGACTCAGCCCGATGGCGCCGACGACACTTCCCGCCGTCGAGAAGCGGGACGCTGTGCCGGTGAGTGCGGCCTGCACGCTGGCATGGGGGCCCCCGGGCAGGCCCCCGTACCCGGCCGTGGCGATGCCACCGACCCCCGCCCCGATCTCCACCCCGTCGCTGCGGGTCAACGTCACCTTGCTCTCCCGCGAGAGCCCCGCCGTGTGCCACATAGCCAGGTCACCGTCGGCGGTCTGGGACAGCAGTCGGGCCTGGCCGAGCGAGGCCCGCATCCGTACGGCGCCCAGCGGACGACCGGTTGCGTCGTGGAACAACGGCTTCGAGTACAGCCAGGATCCCAGCATCTGGTCCAGAACGTTCGTCAGGTGTCCACGCCCGGTCATCTCCCGCAGCGCGACCCGCGAGGAACTGCCGATGCTCATCGCGTCCGGCACGGCCGAGGCGATCGAGGCGAACACCGCGGAGGTGCCCGAGAGCCCTTCCACCGAGAAGACCCGGGGCGGCGCGGCGACGCGACTCAGGTCGATGACCGCCGGTGCCACGATCGGCGGATCACGCAACGGCCGACCGAGGTAGCCCGGGATGCTCAACGACACCGACGATGCTGTGTGCATCGATGTCGACGCCAGCACCGGGGTGCCGGGAAGAGGTGTTACGGTGCGTGGCGCGGCCGTATCGGTCGCCTGCGTGCCGCCGCGTACCCGCACCGTCCAGCGGGTGTCCGCGGTCGCCGACCATTCCGCGGTGCGCCCCCGTGTGCGGTGCTGGGCAAGGACGGTGGCGGTGTTCGCCGACGAGACGGTCGGTTGGCTGCGTACCCACCGCAACGACCCGATGGCGGCGGTGAATGAGGCGGGCATCGCGTCGCTGGTCGCCACCCGAGCCTCTCGCGATCTCGTATAGGTGTTGGTGTCGCAGTGGTACCGGACCACCTTCCAGAACTTCTCCAGATGCCGCGCCCCGTCGTCACGTTGCCGGAGGGCGCTCAGCTCGCCGGTCAGCCCGGCCTGCACGGTCACCTCCACCGCCCGGTCCCCGGCGCCGACGGTGAACGTCCGGCCCTCGCCCAGGAACTCCTCGAATCGCAACGCCAGCGTCTGCCGCAGTGTCTGCATCCCGGGGTCGTCCGGCGCCGGCGCCCGGCCCAGCACCTCCTGCCTGCTCAAGGTTTCGTTGACGAAGTCCACGACGGCGACCCCGGTGTTCGGGGTCAGCTCGGCGTCGATCATGCCGAGCATCCCGTCGGCGGCGTACGGCGGCAGGTCCACCGGGGCGTCGGGTGGCATCCAGAATGCCGGTGCCGCGTCGTCAGGGGTGGCACTCGGTGAAACGGTGGGTGCGTCTTCGCCGTGAAGCTGGTCCGCCTCGTGCATCTGCTGTACCTCAGGTGGCGAGTAGCCGCGCAACCTGTCCGGGATCGTCGGACCTGGAGACTGTCCGCCGTGCTGGCGTCCGCGTACTGCTTCGAGCACTCCTGAGGTGGCGCCGGCGGTCAAGTCCCATGGGGTACCCACCCATCCGTGTCCGGTGGCCACGCTGGATCCCGCCGTTGTCAGGTATTCGTGCACGGCGCCGCTGACCACGTGCTCCATGCCGTCGGCCGCCGTCCGGCCCAGCAGCGGGCGTACCCCCTTGGCGGCGAACCGGCCCAGCGCCCCCAGTCCCGGCGCCAGCGCTCCGCCGACCGCGCCGGCGATCGCCGCCGCTTCCATCAGGTGCAGATTCCAGCGCTTGCGCGTACGAAGCCCGAGCTGCGTCAGTTGTGCGGCCGCGTCCAGCCCGACCTGTGCCACCGTACTGCCGCCGACCGACATCGCCAGCTTCCACATCGCCGCCAGGGCGAACGAGCGACCCGCGCGCTGCAGCGCCGGTACCGCAGCGGTGGAGGTCCCGAAGCTCCATGGGCTCATGCTGACCAGGTAGGTGATCTGCGCACCCAGGATCAGCAGCTCCCCGACCACGATGAGCTTCATGTACTGGACGTTGACGCCGGTGTCGTAGACGAAGTCCGCCATGTCCCGCGCACCCTGGGGCAAGCCGGCCAGCGGTTGGCCGCCCGTGCCGGCGGGAGCGCCACCGGCCGCGGCGAAGGCGTCTGCTGCCGGGCCGTCCCAGTCGGTGCGGCGCACGGCGCGTACCGGATCGACGATCCGCTGCTCCAGTCCGGTGAGCGCGTCGCCCAGATCCACCCAGGCGCGAGCCAGGGCCCACAACTCGTCCTCGTCAGCCGCCGGCCACCCATCGCCGGTCATCACCAGGAACATCGTGCCGAGCCAGGCCGGAAGCTGCATACCCACGTAGCGGCTCCTTCACGGCGGTGTGCGGCAACGCTGCCACCCGGCCGTGCGCCTCCGCGGCAGCGACTCCCAACAAGTAAATGATAACCGTGTTCATTTATATGCCGTTCGCGGGTACCACGCCGAGAATCCGCCAGACGGGACGGCGCATGCGTGGGGGAGGTTCACCGGTTCGACGTCAGGGCCGCCGCACACGATCGGCAGGGCGATCCCGGTCGTGCGTCACACGCCGCGGCGGGCGCGGTCCTGCCTGCGCAGTGCGCGTACCGCCGTACCGGATCGTTCGGGCGCGTATCCGGCGAGAACGCCGAGGAGGGTGAGGCCGAGGACGGGGGCGGCCACGGCGGCAGGCGCCCGTTCCAGGTAGTCGACGGCGGCCGCGAGTTGGGCGCCCCATTCCGGTGTGTCATGGCCGGCGCCCAGGCCCAGGAAGCTGAGTGCGGCGATGGCCAGCGCGGCTCCCGGGACGCGGGTGAGCGCATGGACCAGGACCGGCCCGGTGACTGCGGGCAGGAGGTGGTGGCGCAGTAGCCAGCCGGTGCCCGCGCCGCAGAGGATGGCGGCCTGGTGGTAACCGCTGGCCCGGACCTCGTCGGCGAGGTTGCGGGTGTGGACGGCCAGGGGCACCCAGCACACGAGGGCGGCGGCGGTGGCGGCAGCACCGAGTCCCGGGCCGAGGACCGCGGCGAGGACGAGGCCGACGAGGACGGGTGGAAGGGCGTTGAGGAGGTCGGCGGTACCGGCACGGGCCTGGGAGCCACGCAGGCCGACGGCGAGGCCGACGACGAGGGCGAGCGCGGTGACGGCGGTCGCGGTGCCGAGGGTGAGCAGGGCACCGTGGCCGAACTGGGCGAGGACGTCGCGGCCGACCGGGTCCGTACCCAGCGGGTGAGCCCAGGACGGGCCGGTGAGGCGCTGCCCGAGGCGGACCCGGTCGGGATCGCGGAGCAGCCCGGCCGCGACGGTGGTGGCGAGCACGGCACCGACGGCGAGGGGGACGTACCAGCGGGGCGGCTGGTGGGTCGGCGTCTGCGGTGCCAGACCGGCGGCGCCGACCGTACCGGCGGGACCGAGCAGGGCGCGGCGTGCCGCGAGGCCCGCGATGCCGGCGGCGGCGCCGGTGAGTAGCAGCAGCAGAACGCAGCCCTGGACCACGGGCAGGTCCTGGGCGAGCGCGGCCCGCAGGGCCAGGCGGCCGACGCCGGGAATCGCGAACAGCTCCTCGACGGCGACGGCGCCGCCGAGCAGCCCGACGAACAGGATCGCGATCTGGGGTACCGCAACGGTCACGGCCCGGCGCGCGATGGCCAGGGCCAGGGTGGCACGGCCGCAACCGGTGGTCCGCCAGGTCCGTACCCACGGTTCGGCGGCGGTGGCGTCGACCGCGGTGGCGACGAGCCGGGCCAGCAGCCCGCCGGTGGGCACGCCGAGGGCGAGGGCGGGCAGCACCATGGCGGACGGGCCGAACCAGCCCGCCGCCGGAGCGAGCCGCCAGCGCACGGCCACGAGAGTGAGCAGGACGGCGGCCAGCACGAACTCGGGCAGGGCGGCGATGCCGGCGGCCACCACCCGGATGCCGGTGGACCGGGCCTGCCGCGGGTTCGTCGCATTCCACGCCACCGGTGCCACCAGCATGAGGCCGACCACCATGGCCACGGCGCAGGCGGCACCCGCCAGGCCCGCGGACACCGCCGCGGCGGTGGCGACCGAGTCTCGCACCGATGTGCCGTCCACCCAGGAACGTCCGAGATCACCGGCGGCGGCACCGGACAGCCAATCGACCGCCGCGGTGACCGGGTCGGCAGCCAGATCCAGTTCGGAGCGAACGGCGTCGAGCGCGGCCGGGTCGGGCTCACGATCAGTCAACCGGGCCCGCAGCACCGAGCGGGCGGGGTCCGGGCCGCCCCCCCCCCCCGCCCGCCCCGCCACCCCCCCACAACACCCACCCCCCGCCCCCGGCGATCACCCCCCCACCCCCCCCCGGCTGC
>CBIHNN010000100.1:0-18272 GCA_966211315.1 uncultured Micromonosporaceae bacterium
CGCGACGCCTACCGCGAACTGCACCGCCTGATCGACACCCACGAGGCCACCACCGGCACCACCCCCCAGACCGCCGCCTCACCACCCGCGCCGAACCCAGCGGCGAGCGTAGCCTTCGCCCACTCGGCCGTGGGCTTCGACCGGCGGGCTGCGCCGTCGCCAGCACCAGCCCTCGACGCCGAGCCGGGCGACCACCGTCACGGCTCCCGCCCCACCGGGCGATCCGCCGGCGACGACCGTGCCGCGCCCCTGCCCGCCACCCAATCCCCCGCCCACAGCGAGCAGGGCGAGCACAGCCCCATCGACATCCCGGATGACCGGTGGCCCACCCTGACCCCACCGTGGAGCCTCGACCCGACCTCACCGCTCGAGCACGCCAGCCCGGGCCACCTGTCCCCCCGTACCCGGCAGCAGCTACGCGAGCTGGAGTCGGATTTGCTCGACCGCCCGGCCGACGACCAGCCGCAGCAGCCGTGGCTGTCCTACCTGGCCACCGACCCGGAGGTGCTACCGCCGGGCCGGCAGCCCGGCCGAGGACAGGACCCGCCCACCCCGGTCTGGACACCGCAGACGGTCGACCAGTTCCTGCAGTCCGGCGCAGCCGAAGCCGGTGCTGGAGCTGGTGCTGGGCCGTGGTGGGTCAGCGCTGTGGCAGCTGACGGATCGCTGGGTCGGACCGGTTCCCCGGTGTGGGTGGACGGCGCCGACATCGCCCAGGCCGATGTCACCCAGATCGATGTCGCCCCGAGCGATGGTGGATGGCACAGCGATGATGCGTGGCTGCCGCATCCCACCCCCCGCCAGTCCTCGGCAACCTTCGTACCGGTCCCGAATGAGCAGCGGCCCGACCCCGCCGCTGACAGTGACGGTGACGATGGTGATTTTTGTGCGCTGCTGGAGCAGCCCGTCGATGCCGAGCAGCCGACGATCGATCAGGTGTTACGCGGCTTCGATCCGCGCCTGAACGTGCTCACCACCCCGGTCGGGCAGCCGTCGTCCCGGCCGGTGGACGAGCCGCCGCCGATCGGGCAGGTCGATGCCTTTCCTCGCGGCCCCGACGACCAGTCCCCGCAGGAACACCGGCGAGCCGGCACGGCGCCCACCAAACGATCCGCGGAGCAGGCCGGGCTGGACAGCGCTCCCGCGTCGTCCAGCCCGGACGGGCAGTCCAGCGGCAAGCGCCGCGCGACACGATCCGGATCCCCCGCACCGGCCGGTACGCACCACGTCCCGGCCCACGAACAGCCCAGCCAGCCTCCCGACCGACACCACCGGCCCGCTACCACCGCCCCCGGACGACCCGATCGATCCGATCGATCCGATCCAGGCCATGGTGGTCACGCGCACAGTCGATAAATCCGGCAAAGTGTCTCTGGTGAGGGGGTGACGCCGGAAAAGCGGGCCAGCGTCAGCTCCCCGTCGGCTACAGGCCGCGCGGCCAGCAGGTTGATGGACGCTGACCGGGGAGTAGTTCTCCCGGCTTCGGGGTGCGCACCACCGCCGTCTCTGAGGCGGTGAACCCGGCGGTGACGGGCCCGCCGAGATGGCGCGGAATCCGTGGGATAGCCCTCAAGTCCGGACTGTCGAGCATCAGGCGCATGCCCCGGGCCATGCGGCACTGTTGATCGAGGAACGCGGGGTTCTCGTCGCCGGCGACATCCGGCCAGGTAGATGCCGGCAAACCCCGGATCAGCTACAACTGCGGCGGCGCCCGCGCCGACTACGGCGGCCCGGTCTGCCAGCGCATGTCCGGCCACTGCATCGACCAGGCCGTCACCGACGCCGTCCTGCAAGCCCTGACACCCGCCGCGATCGCGGCGAGCCTACACGCGATCGCGCAGGTCCACACCGAGCGGCACCACCGACGCCGACCGCAAACAGATCATCCGCAGCGTCCTCGACGAGATCACCGTGCACGCCCGCGGCCGCACCGAACTCGTCGACCTCACCCTGAGCTGGGCCGGCGGACACACCACCCGAGTCCTGGCCTGCCGTCCCCTGCAACGCCTGGAAGACTGTTCCGCACCGGGTTTGATGGAGACATCGAAACCTGGGAGGAACACCAGCGATGCCCGCTCCGAAGAAGTACCCCGACGAGTTGCGTGAGCGTGCGACCCGGTTGGTGGTCGAGGCCCGCCGTGATCCCGCTGCTGCGGTTGGCGCGATCCGGCGGATCGCCGAGCAGCTCGGCGTTCATCCGGAGGCGTTGCGGTCCTGGGTGAAGCAGGCCGAGACCGACGCCGGGCAGCGGCCGGGCACCACCAGCAGCGACGCCGAACGTATCGCCGCGCTGGAACGGGAGGTACGTGTGCTGCGCCGGACGAACCAGATCCTGAAGTCCGCAGCGAGTTTCTTCGCGGCCGAGCTGGACCGGCCGTCGCGATGAAGGTCGCCTTCGTCGACTCCCAGAAGGCCGAACACGGTGTCCAGCCGGTCTTGCGGGCGTTGGAAGACACGCCAGCCGAGATCGCACCGTCGACCTACTACGCCGCCAAGACCCGTCCCGCCAGCGCCCGCTCACGGCGCGACGAGGAGCTGACCGCGCTGATCGGGCGGATCCACGCCGAGAACTACGGCGTCTACGGGGCCCGCAAGATCTGGCACGAGCTGCACCGCCAGGCAGTGCCAGTGGCCCGGTGCACCGTCGAGCGGCTGATGCGCGCCGCCGGGCTACGCGGGCTGCAACGAGCCAAGTCACCGCGCACGACCCGACCCGCGGCGGAGACCAACCGGCCTGCTGACCTGGTCAAACGTGACTTCACCGCGGCGGGCCCGAACCAGCTGTGGGTCGCCGACCTGACCTACGTGCGCACCGGTGTGGGCCGGGTGTACGCCGCGTTCGTCCTCGACGTGTACTCCCGGCTGATCGTGGGCTGGCAGGTGTCGACGAGCCTCTACACCGACCTCGCGTTGGACGCGTTGAAGATGGCTATCTGGCGTCGCGAGAACCAGGGCGCTGACCTGCGTCAACTGGTCCACCACTCGGACAGGGGAGTCCAATATCGAGCGATCCGCTATACCCAGCGGCTCGCCGAGGCCGGCGCGGTCGCCTCGGTCGGCTCGAAGGGCGATTCGTTCGACAACGCGATGGCCGAGGCGTTCAACTCCCTGTACAAGACCGAACTCGTGCGCAACACCGGCCCCTGGCGCGGCCTCGACGACCTGGAGATGGCCACCGTCGAGTACATCGACTGGTACAACAACCGGCGCCTGCACGGCGAACTCGACCACGTCCCACCGGCCGAGTACGAGGCCCTACACGCGATGACCCATCCGGTCACCGCAACCCTGAAAACCAGCTAACCAACTCCAGCAACCCGGGCTTGACACTTCCCACTTCATCGGATTCCTGCGCTCTAATCTGTTACCAGGGCCGCGCCGGTCCAAAAGTCCTCCAGGGCGGCTGTGACCGACCGGTGCTGTGTCGCACACGACCAGCCGGAGACCTTCAGCCCCGTCACCTCGAGCGGCAACCTGGCGGTACCGGCGACGGTACCGTCATCGCTGATCGGATAGTCGTTCACATTCGTGGCGGTCGCGGACCGGTGAATATTGATTGTCGACTCGCCCCGTCTACAGACGACGTCCACGTCGGCGGTTACTTTGATGGAGATCGTGGTTACGCCCCCATCCACCCCCACTCCCACCTCTCGGAAGACGACGATGGCGACGGCGCCATCCCAGCTGGCATCGGTGTCCTCCGGTACGAAGCGCGCACCGGCCGCCCAGGCGGCGCCGGAGCCACCGAGCAGAAGCACGGCGAGGACCGCCATGGTTGACACGACCGCCGCGGCGAATCTCGCCAGAGCCCGCCGTGACGCCCGCAATGATCTGCGGGCCCTCGGAACACCCGCTCGCCACGTGGCGATCAATGTCGGTGTGCTCACCGTGGATAGCATGCTGGCCCCCTTGATCAAGATCGATGTGAAGAGGAAGGCTGTCTGTTCTCGAGCTTGACGTGGCCGCCCATGATGACCGAAGTACTCGCAGGCTCACCCTGCTGATGGACAGCCCGTTTTACGCGCCACGGGCCAGCCCGCACGAGGCTCGGCGGCGACTGGTGCGGGGATATGCCCGGCACCAATCGCCGCCATCGTCAACGCATCATCGGTAGGTCAGCAGAGAACCCACCAAGACTCGGTCAGACCGGCTCGAAGTCCACCGGGACGTCGTTGCCGTTCTGATCCTTGGCGCCGCCAGAATCCCCATTGACAACCGTGAAGTCCTTGGTCTGTCCGTTAAGTTCCAGTCTCAGCGTTTCGAACCCGATGCGCAGGGTGGATACGTTCCTCAACGCGCCAGCCGAGACCTTGAACTTGATGTCGATATTGACATCAATCAGCTCCTCGCGGTGGAAGGTCTCCTTCAGGACGCTCTGACTGCTGTCCCGCTTGTAGTTGAACACCCATACGCCCCAGCCGGACGACGACGGGAGGTTGTAGACCTGCCACAGGCTTTCGAAACTGTGGCTCCGGAGCCTACCTTGAATGCGTCCTTCGAGATCAAATCCTTTCGACTCGATCTTGATGCTCTTGAAGGTGCTGAAACCGTGGAACGCCGTAACAGAGTCGGGGGCCGCCAATGCTGTGGTGGAGTGCCCGAGGTGAGCCTGGGGAAGAATGCGGCTGAACGAACCCTGGATGAGATCGATCGCCGGTACGCTTGACGAGCCGGCGGCGCTGGCCGGGCTGGCGACAGCTTGAGTGCCACCCGCGACCAGGGCCGTGATACCAGCGGCGATCGCCACGGCGGCCCGGGCGCGGATTTTCCATGCACGATTGTGCATGTCCACCTCTTTCATGTCCGGTGTGTATGGCGGGCCCGCTGGGGCTCTTCCTCTGTGCCACTCGGTGCGCGATGGAGGCCAGAGGTCGCCCGGCAGGGGGGGTGCCATCGAGGAAGGTGAATGTATCGAGGGGCCGACAAAGTGTCCAGGCGATCCACAGGCGCCTATCCGACAGGACGGGTTCGAATCACGTAACCCGATCTTTCGAATGTTGTGCTTAAATCTTCAGCTGATCGCGCGCGACGAACGCGTACCCAACCGCCGACTGGTGATGGGCATGACGGCGGAAACGGGTCCACCCTCACTGCTGAGTCGCCGGGGAAACCGTGCGCAGCACGGGCCGGGAGCCACCATGAACCGCACGTACGCGTTCGGCCTCGTCCCGCCCCGGTCCAATACGAACCCGGGGCAGATCACCTACTACGCAGATCACCCGCTACACGGTGACCGCACACCGGAAGCCGATGTCGCCCATGGAGGTGGCCGGTTTCCGGGCCGTACGTGCCGACACCCGGTATCGGTCGTTGTACGACGCATGAAACAGGTATGAGCCGCCGCGGAGCACCTTACGCTCGCCCATCGGCGGGCCGCCGCGGTTCATCCGGCGTCCCTGCCGATGCCAGGTGACACTGAACCAGTCGGCCGTCCACTCCTGGACGTTTCCCGTCATGTTGTGCAGACCGAACTGGTTGGGTAGATAGGCGGTGACCGGCGCCGTACCGAGGTATCCGTCGGACAAGGTGTTGTGAACGGGAAAGAGTCCCTGCCACACGTTCATGCGATGCGCGCCGTCCGGGCGCAGCGTGTTTCCCCAGGGAAATCGCCGGCCCTGGAGTCCGCCGCGGGCGGCGTACTCCCACTCCGACTCCGTCGGCAGTCGTGCGCCCGCCCACTGACAGTAGGCGTCAGCGTCGCGCCACGATACGTGGACCACCGGATGGTCCGCCCTGCCGTCCACGGTCGAGTGCCAGCCTTCCGGACGCCGCCAGTGAGCACCGGGGACCTGGCGCCACCATTCGGCGCCGCGGGCCGCCCGGGTGGCGGGGAAGTTCTGGGGCAGCAGGCCGGCGAAGACGAACGACCATCCCGCCGACTCCGCGTCCGTGATGTAGCCCGTGGCGTCCACGAACGTTGCGAACTCCAGGTTCGACACGCAGGTCGCCGCCAGGAGGAACGGGGCGACCCGTGTCCGGCGGACGGGGCCCTCACCGTCCTCCTGGTGCGCGAAGGCGTCATCACTACCCATCAGGAACCAGCCACCGTCCATCTGGACGAGTTTCGTGGATGGAGCATCGCCATCCACCCAGGGTCCGCGGCTCCCGGCGACTCGGCGAGGTATCGCCGCCCGGCCAGGCAGAAAGCCAATTCCCTCGAACTGCCCGATGCGCACGCCCATCTCCATCCCACTTTCCTTCAGCAGGTCTTCGACGCGGCGGCATCGAGGTCGACCGCGGCGGTCTGCACAGCCGACACCGCTACTCCGACCCCGCCGAGAGTCGTGGCCGACGGGTCGGCCTTGGCCGTAGCCACGCTGGAGGAAAGCTGGTCCACCGACGTCCTCAACGCGTCTGTCTGTGGTTGGAACTGCGCCTTCGCGTCGGCGGCGAACTGGCCCAGATCAGCCTTGAGCTGGGTGAGACCGCCGGCGAGCACCGACAGCCCGTTCTCGCCCAGTTTGGCCTGCGACACGGTGTCGACGGAATGCCGGACAGCGTCGAGGCTTTCGCACACCGCCGGCTCGGCGGTGCTGCAGCCGGTAAGCAGGACGGCTGCCGCACTGACGGCCGTAAGGGCCGAAGAAGGTTTGTGTCTCATGAGATCGAGCATCCTGAAGCTCCCTCTGTGAAGCGGGTCGTCATGAGCAGGTGAACGCGGTCAGTGCCCGCCTCTGTCCACATCCACCCGACCGCGTCCGAACGCGTCGATGCGGCCCCACCGGCCAGGGATGTCGAGCAGTTCCAGACGGCCGACGCCGACCGGCAGTGCCGGATCCACGACCAGGTGCTCGCCGAACGGTTCGAGACCGAGCATCGTGCGGAGAAGCAACAGGGGGGCGCCCGTCGACCATGCCTGGGGGCTGCACGCGGTGGGGTACTGAACCGGGTACTTCGTCACCGAGCGGTGGTAGCCCCCGAACGCCTCAGGCAACCGGCCACCGAAGAACTCAGCCGCCTCGAGGATGCCCGCCGCCACCTCGGCCGCCTGGTCCTTGAAGCCGTAGCGACGCAGGCCCCAGGCGATGAAGGAGCAGTCGAACGGCCATACCGTTCCGACGTGGTACCCGATGGGGTTGTAGCGTTGCTCACCCTCGGCCAGCGTCCGGATTCCCCAGCCGGAGAAGAGCCGCGGCCCGAGCAGGTGCGCGACGACGGCCTCCGCCTTGTCCGCATCGACGATTCCGCTCCACAACAGGTGCCCGTTGTTGGACGCGAGGGCATCCACGCGGCTGCCGTCGGCGTCGAGAGCGAGCGCGTAGTACCGGTCGTCCTCGATCCAGAAGTCGCGGTTGAATCGGCGCTTGAGGTCGGCCGCCTCCCGCTCCAGCCGGTCCGCGTACGCGGGGTCGTTCCACACGGTCCGAGCCAGCCGTGCACCGCGCACCTTGGCGTCGTACGCGTACCCCTGTAGCTCGGCGGTGGCGCGCGGGAAGCCCGGCAGGCGGCCGTCGCGGTAGGAGATGGAATCCCAGGAGTCCTTCCAGCACTGGTTTTCCAGGCCGGTCTCCGGGTTCCGCCGGCGGTAGGAGATGTAGCCGTTGCCCATCAGATCGGCGTACCCGTCGATCCAGTCGAGGGCCGCTCGTGCCTCCGGTTCCCATCGGCGGACCAGATCCGTGTCCCCGGTCCACCGCTCGTACTCGTCGAGCAGCACCACGTACAGCGGTGTCGCGTCGGCTGTGCCGTAGTACGGAGTGTGCGGCCGCTGCTCGAACGCGCTCAGCTCCCCGTAGCGCATCTCGTGCAGGATGCGTCCCGGGTCCTCGTCGCGGAAGTCGTCCACCCGGCTGCCCTGCCAGCGACCGAGAACGTGCAGGGTGGTTCTGGCGAGTTCGGGCGCGAACGGCAACGCCTGCAGGCTCGTGAAAATGCTGTCGCGGCCGAACATGGTCATGAACCAGGGCAGACCGGCGGCCGGCAGACTGTTGCGCCCGGCGATCAGGGGTGAGAAGCGCAGGGCGGCGAGGTCGACGATGCTGCGGCGGTACGTGACCTTCAGCGGCGCCCAGTCGCATTCCAGCGTGGGCGCGTCCGCCTCCCACCTGCGCAGGTCCTCGATCATCTCGGAACTCTCCCGGCCGACCCGGTGCACCGGAACGACGGGCTGCCCGTCGGTCCTGATCATGCGCGGCCGGACGTGGAGCTCCGTACTCCACTCGCCGTGCGGCTCGACCGTCACCGTGAAGGCCAGTCCGTGCTCGCTGACCTGGGCGGGTTCGGTCGAGGAGATCCGGGTCTCGCGCCGGAACGTTTCGCGCTCGTACCCGAGCAGGAGGCATCCCGCATCGAGCCGGACGTAGTACTTTCCCTTCTTCTGCAGTGCGTCCTTGACCTCGAACAGGTCGGCGAAGTCGCTGGCAACCTCGATAGAGGCGGTCAGTTCGACGGGCTTCTCACTGTGGTTCAGGATCGTGAGCCGCTCGTGGAAACCGTCATTCACCGAGCGGTGCCGGATTACCGACATGCTGGCGTCGACGTACACCGTTCCCGTGCCGGGAACCAGGAAGAAGCGGGCTTCGAAGTACTGAAGGTCGTCGGTCGACAGCGCAGACAGTCGCCTGCCGTCGACGGTGAGCACCCACGTCGACAGGAACCGGGTGTCGTAGGAGAACAGCCCATTGGGGGCGGTCGGCGATGCCTCGATGTCACCCCGATCGTCACTGACCACGAAGGTGTTGCCGTCGAGAATCCTGACCTCACCGTTCATCGTGGATGCCCTCCTCAGGCAGGACGTCGTCAGGGAGCCGGAAATCCACGGCGGTCCGGGAAGGTCCGGTGGCCTGGGCGGGCGCGGGGAACAGACGCTGGACGGCTACCACGACTTCGGGGTCGCCGGACGCCGCGATCTCCCCGCGGAGCAAGGCAGCCATCGCATTGACCCTGCCTGCGGCAATGTCATCGAAGCAGGCCTTCTCGGCGGCTATGGTGCAGTCGGCCTCATCATCGGCGGGGGCCGCGGCCGCCTCGGGCGACACCGCGAGCCGTCCCCCGTCGATGGCAACCCGCCAGGACCTTCTCGTCTTCTTGTCGAGGGCTATGTCGAAACGGATCGCCGCCGTGACGTTGCCGAGCATCGGTTCACTGCCGCGGCGGGTCAACGTCTGAAAGAACTCGACCGTCGGATCCTCCATCGCGCTCTCCCGCCTGCTAGAAGGTTCGCGTTCCGGGGGGATTCCAACCGTGCGCGCCGGGTCCACGCGGGGCGCTCACGGGGGTGGGCGGAGCGTCGGCCGTCGTTGTCGGCGTCGCCATGGGGGCCTGCTCGGTGGGCCTCGGCACGGCGAGGAGATGGCGTACCACGGACGAGCGCCCCGGCACGATCCGGTCGATCATCGCCCGAGCCGAACGGGTCCGGTTCGGATCCCGGGAGCCGGCAGGAGCCTCGTCCGGCGACGCACCGGATCCGTCCTCGGATCCGCCGAGGACGGCCCAGGTCAGGGCAGCGAACGTCACGGTTCCGATCGCCCCCGCGAGAGCGCCGGCCGCCACGTATTCGACCGGCTGCAGGCGGGCGATGCGCACCTCTGCGCGGTGCAGCCGCGGCGCGATGATGACGCGCCGGCCCGGCCTGACGGCGGCACCCCGGGGCTGACCGCTGATGGCGGCTCCCACCCGGCCGGTCCGCCGGACGACCGTGCGCAGCCCACCGCCGGTGTACCGGACCACATCCGACATCGCCACGAGGACCCCGGCGAGGGCGGTGATGAGCTCCAGATCCCGTTGCCGGGTCGCCGCATGGGTCTTCGTCGTTCTCCGTGCCATGTTCGTACCGTCCTTTATCCAGCGAGATTGCGGAAACGCCTGACACCGGAGATTCGATCCGCTGACGGGCCACCGCTCCTCACCCGGGCGGGATGATTGCGCCGCGACGCCGAAGCCGCGCATCGGCCCGAACGCTGTGCACCTGCCGACCGGCGGCATGACGGGCGCAACGTGGCAGCCGGTGCCTCGTTCTTCTCATCTGCCCAGTGTGATGAGACGTCGCCGTACATGACGGATGGTCTGGGTGCCCCCGTGCTGACGCGCTCCGGCTGCGCCACACCGCCGTGACAGGGACGTCACGGGTGACGGGGCACGACAGAGGGGTGAAGATGTACGCCGCGGATCAATTGCAGCAGCAGAGTACGACTCCACTTCGGATCGCCATGGTCATTCCACCGTGGTACGAGATCCCACCGCGCGGCTACGGAGGCATCGAGGTCGTCTGCGCCGCACTGGTGGACGCCCTGGTGGCTCGCGGACACGACGTGACCGTGCTGGGCGCCGGCCACTGCCACGGGACGGCCGGCTCCTTCCTCAGCACGATGGACGATCTCCAGCATCCCCGCCTCGGCGAGGCCATGCCCGCGGTCCTGCACGCCGCCCGGGTAGAGGTTCTGCTGCGGCAGCACCGCTTCGACGTCGTCCACGACCATTCCCTGACAGGCCCGCTGTCCGCCGCGCACCGGCACGCGCCGACGGTGGTCACCGTGCACGGTCCGGCAGACGGCGAGCTCGGCGATTTCCTGGAGTCGACGGGCGGCGTACACCCGGTGGCGATATCCCAGTCGCAACGGCGATCACGTCATCTGGCGTGGGCGGGCACGGTGTACAACGGCGTCGACACGACCGCGCTGTCCCCCGGGACGACCCACGACGGTGCGGTGCTGTGGCTCGCGAGGTTCTGCCCGGAGAAGGGGCCCGACCTGGCGATCAAGGCGTGCCGAGCCGCGGGCCTGCCGTTGGTGCTGGCCGGCAAGTGCAACGAGGCGACCGAGGCGCAGTACCTGCGGGACGTCATCCGGCCGATGCTGGGTGAGGACGTGACGCTGGTCGTCAACGCGGAACGGCCGACGGTGCGGCCCCTGCTCGAACAGGCCCGTTGCCTGCTGATGCCGATCCGATGGGACGAACCGTTCGGCATGGTGATGGTGGAGGCGATGGCCTGCGGTACGCCCGTGGTCGCCTTGCGCCGGGGGTCCGTGCCGGAAGTCGTACGTCCGGGGATCACCGGATTCATCTGCGACGACCCGGCGGAGTTGCCGGACGCACTGCACCAGGTCGACGAGCTGGATCCGGTCGACAGCGTCGCCCATGTCCGAGCGGTGTTCGGTGCGGATCTGATGGCCCGCCAGTATGAGGCGGTGTACGCGAGGACGATCTCGAGGACTCCGCGTCGACTCGTTTCCACGGGGACGACCGGACTGTCGCGCCGGACCTCGCTCGGTCCCGGAGGTGCTGCGGTGACCCCGGAGGTGCTGCGGTGACGGTGGCGCCGACGGCGCCCGTGGAGTCCCGGGGGCGGGCGGAGGTACGCCCGGCCGCCCCCGGGACCCGCCGGCTCAGCGCTGAGGTTCCGTTTCGCTCCGGGCTCAGCGCTGGGGCCCGATTCGCTCGAACGCCTCGGCGGAGAGCCTCTCCTTGTCGTACAGCGGCGTCGGCCGGGCGTCGAGGTGATCGGCCTCGTGGTCCCCGCGGCTGTCGGGCATCACGACGACGTAGATCAGGACGCCGACGAACGGCATGAGGACGATCAAGGCGATCCAGCCCGCTTTGACCCAGCCCGACATGTCGCGCCGGATGACGGCGGGCACGATCATGATGACCATCCAGCAGATCGTGACCCAGTAGACCAGGCCGATCATCGACCACAGGAACGTACCGGACGGCCAGTCCATGCGGTCCCCCTCCCTCTCATCGCACTGTCTCCCGTCGCGTCGAAGCGCGCCAGGATTGCCGCTATCGCCTACCGGGCCAGGCTCAGTTCCGGCGTGGCCGCCGGGACAGTGGCCTCGGCCAGCGATGCCACGAATTCGGCGGACGTGTCCGCACGGGCCCACAGCTCACGCTGCCGGTCGGCGCCGGTGCCGCGGCGGTGGACGCGTTCCAGGCCGGCGCGGATCTCGTCGCGGTCCGCGGATGCCTCCAACGCCGGCGTGATCGTGCTCAACAGGCGGGCCACGAGATTGGTCGCCGCCGCTTCCGGTTGACGGCCGCGCCGGGTCTCCCGGGTCGACATGCCATCACGTGCGGCGGCGAGGAGGCTCGCTTGGATCCGTGCCGATGACGCCGGTACCGTCGCCCTTCCCTGGTGGATGTCGTCGATCAGGGTGGCGACCAGTGCCCGGACGACTCCGGCGAGCAGAACGGCGTCGTCGACCGTCAGGCATGCGTCGGCGACCCGGACCTCGATCGTGGGATAGCGGGCCGAGGGCCGCGCGAGGTAGTACACGTTTGCCGGGTCCATCGCCACGCCCCGGGCGATGAGTTCCTGCACGTGGCGGTCGTACCGCTCCGCTGTCGTCCAGCACCGCGGTGGCCGGAAGGTGGGCCAGCGTAACTGGGAGCGGTACCGCCCGCTGCTCCAGCCGCTGTCGGAGCCCGCGGCGAACGGCGAGTTCACCGTCAACGCGAGCAGTGTGGACAACCACGGCCGCAGCCGGGCCAGAACGTCGACGGCCAGGTCCCGGTCCGGCACTCCGACATGGACCTGGCAGGCGCACGTCATACCCGCCCCGGCGGCATCCGGAAAACGCCGGGCCATCTCCCGGTACCGCGGGTCATCGGTGAGCGCGTCGAGCGGGCCGCCCGCGAACGGCGGCGCACCGACCGCGACGAGACGCACTCCGGCCCGTTCCGCCGCCCGGGCGGCGGCGAGCCTCAGTTGCCCCAGTTCCGCGCGCAGCTCCTGGAGCCCGGTACAGACGCCCGTCGCGGTCTCCAGCTGATACGCCATGAACTCGGGCACGATCCTGCTCCCGGTCCCGGCCCCGCCCCCGGCCGACTCGGCCACCTGGGCGGCCACGGGCGCCACCGCACCAGCCGGCTCCACAAGCAGGAACTCCTCCTCCACCCCTACGGTGAGCATCCGTCACATCCTCTCTCCGGTAGATCCGAACCGTTGACAGCAGGAAGCCTCCGACCCGGCGACCCGCATCGCCTCATCACCGGCGGATGAGCGGCCGCCCACGGAACGGCGGGAATGCAAGGCCCGCGCGAGGGCCGATGGGCAGACCGATCGGCGGGGCCGACGACGCCACCGAGCTGCACGCGCCGGACGGCGGATCGCCGCCGTGGTGGTTCGCTCGCCACGGGTGATGCCGGGGCGGAGGCGGGCGGATCACACTCACGAGGGATTCGATCCGAACAGGCTGGAGTTCGAAGCCCGGGCGGCGGGGGTAGTTGCTGATGAGCCGGATTGCACGGTGGACGGGACGGATGGCACGACGGCTGGGCCGCGTCGGGCGACTGATCGGCCTGGATCGGAATCCCCTGCGCCGCCGAACCGACCGATTCGAGGACGCGCTCAGGTTCCTCACCGCCGCGACCGTGCTCGGGGTGGGCCCGGTCCTGGCCTGGCATGTCGGCGAGAACGGTTACCGCGACGCGGTGCTGGCATCCCGGCACGAGCGGCAGGCTCATCTGCGGGTCCCCGCGGTTCTTCAGGATGATGCCGTCCGACACGTCGCGTTCGCCGCCGAGGGACAGCCGCTGGAGGCGTCCGTACCGGCCCGATGGTCCGCCCCGGACGGAACCGTCCGGACCGGATCGGTGAAGGCCGCGCCCGGCGCGCGTGCCGGAGGCACGGTCCTGATCTGGACGGACATCCACGGATTCCAACGCAGGCCACCCGTGTTCCCCAGCCCGTGGCGGGACGCCCTCGGGAGCGGCCTGGTCGTGCTGGTCGGTGTCACGGCAGGCGCAGCCTGGATCCGGCGGATGGTGCTGCGCGGCATCCACCGCCGGCGGATGGAGTCCTGGCAGATCGAGTGGCTGCTCGTCGAACCCCGATGGAGCGGCCGGTGGTAGGGCAGCCGGATCGCCCGCCTACAGCAGTCGCAGTGCGCGCGCCCGGACGACCGCTTCCCGTCGCCGCGAGGCTCCCAACTTGCGGTAGATCGAACGGAGGTGTGCCTTCACCGTATTGACCGACACATGCAGCTCCACGGCGATCTCGCTGGCGTTCAACATGGTGGGCAGGTAGCGGAGGACCTCCGTCTCGCGTTCGCTCAGTTCGTCGACCAGTAGTGAAGGTTCCGACGACTTCTCCTCGGGCATCATCTCGGCGAGGATGTCGGTGACGAATCCGGCGTTCTCCTTGACGAGCCACCGCTGACGTTCGACCAGCGGGGCCATCCGCCGGTGGATGATGGTGAAGAACGGCCTGCGTACGCCCTGCCGCTCCGCGATGGAGAACGCACGCGCGAGGGCGTCGGCGGAGCGGTTCCCCCGACGTTGCCCGTCGGCCATCAGGGCGGTGACCGTCCATGCCTCGACCGCGGAGACAACGTCGGAGATCTTCATCCGCAACGGCCTCAGGACCTCCTCGGCACGGTCCATGTCGTTCATCGCCACGTACGCCCGGGCCAGGCAGACCCCCTCACGCGGGGTCAGGCGGTCATGGTCGGGCAGGCCGGCGTACCGTGCCTTGACCTTCTCCGGGTGACCGGACGCCAGGTCGAGCTCGGACTCCGCGAGGCGAACCCACCGGCCGAGGACGGGCGACCCCGTCAACAGATCCACCTCCGCCCGCGCCTGCCGGAGCACGTCCCCGGCGGCATCCAGCTCCCCCCGCGACATCAGCAGCCGGATGCGGGTGAGTCCCAGCACCACCGATTGCGCCGCTTCCGGACTGGCCCGATGTGCACGAAGACCATGGTCGAGCGCCCGATCGGCCTCCCTGATGTTGTTGCGCTCGAGCTCGACCAGCGCCAGCGCGAAGTACGCGGGCACCACCTGGGGTGCTGTGCTCCAGCCACCCCGCTCGGCCAGATCCCGGCAGCTCGTGGCGTACTCGTACGCCTCCGTCAAGGAACCCCGCAGGAATTCGAACAGGGCCAGGTGGCCGAGGGCGTCGATCTCGACCAGGCCGACGCGCGCCGCTCGGGCAGCCGTCAGGGCGGCCCACAGATACCGATCCGCGTGATGGGGCTGACCACTCCACAGCAGGCCGACACCCTTGCCGCTGAGGGTCATCGCCCGGTATTGCAGCGCGGACGCCAGTTGATCCACCGGCACCTCGGTCAGCCGGCCGAGTACGTCGGTGGCGGCCGCCACGAGCGTCGGCATATCACCCCGCACGCGGGCGAGGGCCGTCTCGAGCGTACGCAGACTGATCTCGACGAATCGCCGCTCGGTATTCGCACGCCCCAGGAGCAGGGTGCGGGCCTCGGCGATCCGTTTGGGGATGCCGTCGTAGTCGCCCGCATGGAATGACAGGAGCGCGGCGCACACCGTCAACTCGGCCGTTGCCGAGAACTCCGCCGGCGGCACCTGTTCCAGTACCTTCGTCACCGCGGTGCGGTCCGGGGAGAGTATGAAGGGGCCCGCCTCGGCGGCCAGCATACGACCGACGAGCCGCCAGCTCCGGCCGGCGGCTGCGTGCCTGAGCGCCTCGGGCGTCGCGTTCCGGCTCGAATACCAATGCGCCGCACGAAGGTGCAAGCCGGGTAGTGAGGTCGGCGCCTGCACCGTCAACTGATGGTTGAGCAGGTCCCTGAGCAGCGGGTGATACCGGAACCACCCCGGCTGGGACGCGAGCCGGACGACGAATCCGCTGGTCCGCTCGAGATCTTCCAGGATTCGCTGGCCTCCCGTTCCGCCGGTGATCGCGTCGGCCAATTCGCCGCACATCTCGTCCACGACGCTGGTCATTGACAGGAACTGACGTACCTCCGGCGGCTGGTGGGCAAGGACCTCCCAGATCAGGTAATCCGCTACGGGCCATACGTCGCCCGCGAACTCGTTGATGCCGTGGCCCTCGCCAGGCGTCGTCAGGAAGTCGACGGCGAGCTGCAAGCCGGTCGGCCAGCCTTCGGTGCGGTCCAGCAGTGTCAGGAGTTCGCGCGTGGTCGGACGCAACTGATGACCGGCCAGCAGCTCCACCGTCTCCTCGACGGTGAATTGAAGGTCACGGGCCCGGATCTCGGTGAGGGTGCCGGCGGCCCGGAAACGGTGCAGTGACAACGGGGGTTCGGTACGGGAAATCAGCACCATGCGCAGCTGCTCGGGCGGATGACGCAACAGGGCGGCCAGGTCTGCCAGGATCTGTGGATCGTCGACCTGGTGCAGATCGTCGATTACCAGAGCAAGGGGCCTCGACAGAGGAACCGATACCTGCGCCAGCATCGGTGCGTCGATGTGAGCAGCACCGGAGGTACCGGGCTCGGCGGCATAATCCACGGCGGATGTGGCGCCCGTTTCACGCAGGATCGCTTCGACGTGGGACCGGAAGTAGCCGGGATTGTTGTCGGCGACATCCAGCGTCACCCACCCGACGGGAATCGCCGCGTTCTCCGCCCAGGAGGCCACGAGAGCCGTCTTTCCCCAGCCGGGCCCGGCACAGATCAACGTGACCGGCTGCCGGGTGCCGGTATTCAGCACGTCGATCAACCGTTGACGGGGGACGAAGGCATGCGGTATCTGCGGGGGCGACAAGTTCGCGGCGTCCATCCTCGTAGCGGGCGGTGCCGGATATGTGAGATCGGCATTGTGGCGGTTCGGTCCCGACGCCTCGACCGTGCCCCTCGACGACTTGGAGACGGTGTCACTAGCCACTTTGCAACCCCTTCACCCGACATCGTGATCTTCGCGAATCACGGTTGTCGCTACACCGTTCGTCAACCCTTCGATTCAGCCACGAAACCAGTCCGGACATCTACCTTTTGCCGGGCGAAATTCGTACGACGAGCACCACATGGGTGGGAACGGGCATCGCGGGAACCCGTCCGCCAATACGCTGGTGGACCGCGACGAAATGTCGCTGCGAGGCCCTGCGGACGCACAATCCATCCGGCGCGCGGCGAGTGGCCAAGCGCTTCCGGCGAGCCGGCGAGGCGGCCGGGCCGGTACGACAGCCGTGGAACACGCACACACACCCGGCCAAGGGCTCCATTCGCCGGGCACGGACGACCGCCGCGTACCTGATGATGTGAGCCCGTCTCCCGCAGGCGGGCAGCCGGGAATCGGTAAAACGCGGTGAGACTGCCGGGCACGAGATGCACCCGACGCATGTCGTATTTCGACAGTACTTTTCCGGGCGGTGATTGTGGCAACCGCGCTGGCGTGCCTGCGTGCGACAGAAGCCGCCCCGGAACGTGGGTCACTTCCCGGCCAGCCGCCCCGGTCCGCCTCACCTCGCGGGCCGGCCCGCCGCGTGTTGTCCTCCACCGGACGAGTCTGAGCCAGGTCGCTGCGACGGCTCATCATTCGCGGAGGGTGAATGGACGACCATTCCCCTCTTCCCGAGGATCCGGAACCGGGTCGCGGACATCACCACGGGACCGACGGCGGCCGATCCCCGCAACGGTTGATGTTGAACCCGCAGGTCCCCACCCGCACCGGATGAGGCACCTTTCAACGCCCGTCGACATGCTGAACGGAAAGGGCGGCAATCGGATCGCGCGTTTCAGCCGCCGGCCCCCGGGTCGCCATGGACAAGGCGTGCATGGCGCAGACGCGCGGAGCGAAAGGTAGGAGGCACATGGCAATCGGACCTGTCCAACTCATCGTGCTGGGGTTCAGAAGCCCGGACTTCCACGGCGAGATCATCGCCGAGCTGGAACGACTGCGCGAAAGCGAAACGATCAAGGTGATCGACGCCCTGGCGGTCTACAAGGACGCCCAGGGGGAGGTGGCGGTAGAACACCTGAGCAATCTGTCCACCGACGAGGCCATCGAACTCGGAAGCAAGGTCGGTGCACTGATCGGGCTCGGCATCGAGGGCGAGGCAGGCATGGAAGCCGGCGCCGCAGCGGGCGCCGAGGCCGCGGCGGATGGTGTGCGGGTGTTCAGTGACGAGGATGTCTGGGATGTGCTGGCCGACATACCCGACGATTCCGCCGCGGCGCTGCTGCTGCTCGAGCACCACTGGGCGGTGCCGCTGCGTGACGCCATCGCGCGCGCGGGCGGGTTCCGCATTCGCGACGCGTTCATCAGTCCGTTCGACCTGATCGGTATCGGGCTGGTGACCGCCGAAGAGGCCAAGGAACTTCACGACCTCGAGACGTCGGCCGCCGCGCCGGCGCAGTGAGGCCGAACGACACCATCGGATGGAGGTACGGACATGTTCGGCTCCCGCAGGGTCGCCAGGCGAACCGGAAGGCGTGTGGCCAGACGGACGTCCCGGCGTCGTCGCTGACGTCGCAACCAGATGTGCGGGCGGCGCGCCGCGCGCCGACCGCCCAACCCTCCCCGTGCGCTCCGCCGGCCCCATGGCCTGGATCCCCGGGAGAACCGCCGACCGCACAGCAGGCCCAGGGGGCGGGCGCGGCGGGCCGCGTCGTTGCGCC
>CBIHNN010000101.1:0-17968 GCA_966211315.1 uncultured Micromonosporaceae bacterium
ATCGCGGCGAGCGCAACGATCGCGGCGAGCGCAACGATCGCGGCGAGCGCAACGATCGCGGCGAGCGCAACGACAGGGGCGGCGACCGTAACGACCGCAGCGGTGGCCGTGACGGCAACCGGGACACCGGTCGTGACGGCGGTGGCCAGGACCACGACGACGAGGACGGTGACGGCGGCCGGCGCAGTCGGCGGAGTCGCTTCCGGGACCGGCGGCGTGGCCGCGGCGAGCGGGACGGCAACGACGGCGGCGGTCGCGAGAACGGCGGACGCGAGCCGCAGGTCAACGAGGAGGACGTGCTCGTCCCGGTGGCCGGCATCCTCGACGTGCTGGACAACTACGCGTTCGTCCGGACCACCGGCTACCTCGCCGGCCCGAACGACGTGTACGTCTCGATGTCGCAGGTCAAGCGGTACGGCCTGCGCCGCGGCGACGCGGTCACGGGTGCCGTGCGGTCGCGTGACGCGCAGGGCGGCGGCAATTCCGGCGACCAGCGCCGGGACAAGTACAACCCGCTGGTACGGCTGGACACCATCAACGGCATGGAGCCGGACGAGGCCAAGCGCCGTCCCGAGTTCTACAAGCTGACCCCGCTGTACCCGCAGGACCGGCTGCGTCTCGAAACCGAGCCGCATATCCTCACCACCCGGGTCATCGACCTCGTCATGCCGATCGGCAAGGGGCAGCGCGCGCTCATCGTGTCGCCGCCGAAGGCCGGTAAGACGATGGTGCTGCAGGCGATCGCGAACGCGATCACCCACAACAACCCGGAGTGCCACCTGATGGTGGTGCTGGTCGACGAGCGGCCCGAAGAGGTCACCGAGATGCAGCGGACGGTGAAGGGCGAGGTCGTCGCGGCCACGTTCGACCGCCCGCCGCAGGACCACACCACGGTCGCCGAGCTGGCGATCGAGCGGGCCAAGCGCCTGGTGGAGCTGGGTCACGACGTCGTCGTGCTGCTCGACTCGGTGACGCGGCTCGGCCGGTCGTACAACCTGGCGGCGCCTGCTTCGGGCCGGATCATGTCGGGTGGTATCGATTCGACGGCGCTGTACCCGCCGAAGCGCTTCCTCGGTGCCGCGCGCAACATCGAGAACGGTGGTTCACTCACCATTCTCGCGACCGCGCTGGTGGAGACCGGGTCCATGATGGACACGGTCATCTTCGAGGAGTTCAAGGGCACGGGTAACGCGGAGTTGAAGCTGGACCGCAAGATCGCGGACCGGCGTACGTTCCCGGCGATCGACATCAACCCGTCGGGTACGCGTAAGGAGGAGGTCCTGCTCGCTCCCGAGGAGCTGGCGATCATCCACAAGCTCCGTAAGGTGTTGCACTCGCTGGATTCGCAGGCGGCGCTGGATCTGCTGCTGGATCGGCTCAAGCAGAGCCGGACGAACATCGAGTTCCTCATGCAGATTGCGAAGTCGACTCCGGGCGAGTAATCCGATTAGCGCACGACGATGGCCGTCTTGTAGACGGCCATCGTCGTTTTTGCCACCCTGTCAACAGCGTTCGGGCATGTCGCACACTCCGTCCGTCCCATGCTGGCGATCTTGTGGGAAGTCGTCCTAAATGTCGAATATGATCTTTATCTCCCACTAGCCGTGGACCGTACACTGTGGCACGTTCTCGTAACGCCTGGGCGACATGGAGGAGGCCTTGACATGCGCGTACCCGGCTATCGGGACAATCCGACTGCTCACTGGGATCCGGCAGCACCTGTCGACCTCGACGAGGCCGAGGACTTCCTCCGGCTCTGCTACGGGGAGAGTCCCCGCCTCGGCCCGGTCGAGCCCCGCCTCGCCATCGTCCGGGCGCAGATCGCCGCCACCGGCACATACGTGCACACCCCCGAGGAGCTCGGCTACGGCGCAAAGCTTGCCTGGCGCAACTCGTCCCGCTGCATCGGCCGGCTCTACTGGCGCAGTCTCGTGGTGCTCGACCGGCGCCGGGCCCGTACGGCGGACGAGATCTTCTCACTGCTCGTCCGGCACCTACAGGTCGCCGAAGGTGCCACCCCGACGGCCCGCATCGACGCCGCCGTCGGCCCGCCCGCCGAGCGCCCGCCGGGCACCATCCGGCCGGTGATCAGCGTCTTCGCGCCCGCCGTACCGGGTCAGCCCTACGCGAGGGTGTGGAACGACCAGCTCATCCGGTACGCGGGCTACGTCACCGAGTCCGGCCGGCTCGTCGGCGATCCGCGGTACCAGCAGTTCACCGCCGCCATGCAAAACCTCGGCTGGAAGGGCAAGGGGGAGGCGTTCGACATCCTTCCCCTCGCCATCGAGACCCCGTCCGAGGGCGTACGCCTCTACGAGCTTCCGGAGCGCTCCACTCTCGAGGTGCCGATCGGCCACCCCGAGTTCGGCTGGTTCGCCGAGCTGGGGCTGCGCTGGCACGCCGTACCGGCCATCTCGAACATGCGGCTGAGCATCGGTGGCGTGAGCTACCCGCTGGCCCCGTTCAACGGCTGGTACATGGGCACCGAGATCGGCTCGCGCAACTTCGCCGACGTCAACCGTTACAACATCGTGCCGCTGGTGGCGCAGATGATGCGGCTGGACACATCCAGTGAGTCGACGCTCTGGCGCGACCGCGCTCTCGTCGAGATCAATCGCGCGGTGCTGTGGTCATTCGAGCGCTCCGGCGTGAAGATCAGCGACCACCACACCGAGTCGGGGCGCTTCATGGCGCACATCCGCAACGAGGAGCGGGCAGGCCGCGAGGTGCCCGCCGACTGGAGCTGGATCGTCCCGCCGCTGTCGGGCGGGTCGACGCCGGTCTTCCACCGCTACTACGCGGAGGCCGATCAGCGGCCCAACTTCTACCTGGACCGTGACGCGGCCGCCCGCGCGCAGTTCGGTATGTCCGGCTGCCCGATGGGTCACTGATCCTCAAGCACCGTGCTTGAGGATCCTGGTGACCGCCGCGCCGCGCTGGTCCGCACGTGCGGCGCCCGTACTCACGTGCGACAGGCCGGGGAACCGGGTGCGCGGGATGCGTGCTGCCGTTCCCACGACGAAACCCTCCGATGTGGAATCATCGTGCCGGTCCGCCCGGCGTCTTCTCGATCGTCACCAGTGCGCCGCTCGGGCCGCGTCGCGCCCCGAGCAGAACACGATCGCGTGCCCCGCCGCATGCATCGCCCGCACGGCGGCGAACACCACGGGATCGGCGGCGGCAGCTTCCCGCCCTTCAGGTACCGCTCATGCATCCGCCGGATCGCGTCCTGGCCGACCCGGTCCGACTCCGGCCGTGCCGCGTCCCGCCGGATGCCGTCCGTGAGGTCGACGTCGGTGACGTCGTGCACCCCGAACGTGGCGTCGAAGCGGGCGGCCAACTCCGCCCACTTCCGTACGGTCCGGCCGCGCAGGTCGTGTCGTCGACGATGACGTCGGTCTTCGCCCGCAGCAGCGCCTCCACCGTGGTCCGCTGCGCCACGGTTACCCGGGCCTCCGCCCGCTGCGTGAAAAGCCGCTCCCCGTGCAGCATCCGCCGCGGGTCGTCCCGGTTCACCCGGACGACACCCGGCTGCAACGTACGGGCGAACGTCGACTTCCCGGGGGCCGGCAGCCCCCGCGTGATCAGTATCCGAGTCATGCCCTGGCCCTTCGTGCCGTCCCGCTGGTTCCCGTCGCCCGCCGGCCGTACGAGCTGCCACAACACGTGGAACTCGCCCGGCAGCGGCTCGATCCTGCACGTCTTCGAGGGGAACCGTCTCGTCACGGGCCGTGGTCGAACGCGTGCCGGTCAGCTCGTCCAACTCGCCGCCGTTCGCGAGGACGGCCGACACCGTCCGCGGAGTCAGGCCGGTCACGAGCCGTTTCCGGTGGACGGGCCGCGTCAGGTCGGCGATCTCCGGGCGGTCCTTGCTTCCTGGTTCCGGCGTGGGGTGCCCCGCCGCCGCTGGGGCTGGACGGCCGGCTGGAATATCCGCCACGCCCCGCCGGTTGAGCACGACGGACCAGCGAGAGCCGCCTGATGAGAGCTTGATCAGCCGGTCATGGCACACTGGTCCATCGGCCAGCGGTTCCGGTTCACGCCCGAGCGTCCCGTCGCGAGACGGCGGCCCGTGATGACAGCGACCCGGCGACCAACGATGAGAGGACCGAGAGCGACATGAAGCCCGACATTCACCCGCAGTACCAGGCCGTCCAGGTCGTGTGTTCCTGCGGTAGCAGTTTCGAGACCCGCAGCACCGCCAAGGGCGGCGAGATCCGGGTCGAGACCTGCAGCGCCTGCCACCCGTTCTACACCGGTAAGCAGCGTGTCCTCGACACGGCCGGTCGTGTGGCGAAGTTCCAGCAGAAGTACGCCAAGGTGCAGGCCGCGCAGAAGAAGAAGTAGCTTCCCCGACGGCGCCCGTCCCGGCTCATCATCGAGCTGGGGTCGGGCGCCGTTCGCGTGTTCATCCGATGTCGTCAGCAGGAGTTCTGAGTGAGCAACGAACGGCTGGCCGCGCTCCTCGACGAGTACGCGCAGCTCGAGAAGCAGATGTCCGATCCGTCGATCCACTCCGACCAGGCGCTCGTCCGCCGGATCGGGCGGCGGTTCTCCGAGCTGTCCGGCATTCACAAGGCGCACTCCGAGCTGGAGGGGGCCCGGGCGGACCTGGCCGCCGCGCGGGAGCTGGCCGGGGAGGACCCGGCGTTCGCCGAGGAGGCCGACGCGCTCGCCGCCGCGCTGCCCGTACTGGAGGAGAAGCTGGCCGAGTTGCTGATCCCGCGGGACCCGCACGACGCGAAGGACGTGATCGTCGAGATCAAGGCTGGTGAGGGCGGCCAGGAGTCTGCCCTGTTCGCGGGCGACCTGCTACGCATGTACACCCGGTACGCCGAGCGGCACGGCTGGACCGTCGAGGTGATCGACGCGCAGGACTCCGACCTCGGCGGTGTCAAGGATGTCTCCGTGGCCGTGAAGACCAAGGGCGTACCCGAAGGGGGCAACGGCGTGTGGTCCCGGCTGAAATGGGAGGGCGGGGTGCACCGCGTTCAGCGAGTGCCCGTCACCGAGTCGCAGGGGCGCATCCACACCAGTGCCGCCGGCGTACTCGTGCTGCCGGAGGCGGAGGACGTGGACGTGCACATCGAGCCCAATGACCTGCGGATCGACGTGTTCCGCTCGTCCGGTCCCGGTGGCCAGTCGGTCAACACGACCGACTCGGCCGTACGCATCACGCACCTGCCGACCGGGGTCGTCGTCTCCTGCCAGAACGAGAAGTCCCAGCTGCAGAACCGGGAGCAGGCCATGCGGATCCTGCGGGCCCGGCTGCTCGCCGTCGCGCGGGAGGAGGCCGACGCAGCCGCGTCCGACGCCCGCAAGTCCCAGGTCCGTACGGTGGACCGCTCGGAGCGGATCCGGACATACAACTTCCCGCAGAACCGGATCACCGATCACCGGATCGGCTACACCGCGTACAACCTGGACCTGGTGCTCGGTGGTGAGCTGGACGCCGTACTGGATGCTCTGGCCGAGGCGGACCGCGCGGCCCGGCTGGCGGGCGACACGGAGCTGCAGAAGCGCCAGTGACGCCGGACCGCCAGTGACGCCGAACCGCCAGTGACGCCGGACCGCCGATGACGCCGGCCGCCGCAGGGCAGGACAGCCCGTCGGAGCGACCCGGCGCAGGCCCGGTCGTCCTCGACGTTGAATGATGACGCCATGACAGGCGCGTACGAGGACCCAGCGGCAGGGAGCAGACGGACGGCGCTGGCCTGCGAGGTGGCCGCGGCAGCCGAGGTCCTTCGGGTCGCCGGGGTCTCGTCGCCGCGCGTCGACGCGGAGCTGCTCGCCGCGTACGTCCTCGGCATCGGCCGCGGACGGCTGGCCCTGCTCGACACGCTCCGGGTGGACGAGGCGGACCGGCTTCGCGACCTGGTAGCCCGCCGCGCCAGGCGTGAACCGCTGCAACACCTCCTGGGTACGGCGGCCTTCCGCTACCTCGACCTCGCCGTCGGCCCGGGCGTCTTCGTGCCGCGCCCGGAGACCGAGCTGCTGGCCGGCTGGGGAATCGCCCACGCCGTACGGGACCCGCTCGTCGTGGACCTGTGCAGCGGCTCCGGCGCGATCGCCCTGTCGGTCGCCCACGAGGTGCCGGGTGCCCGGGTGGTGGCGGTCGAGAAGTCCCCGGAGGCCCTGGGCTGGCTGCGCCGTAACGCCGCCGACCGGGCGGTGGCCGGTGACCCGCCGATCCAGGTGGTGCCGGGCGACGTCACGGACACGAATCTGCTGTCGGTGCTGCACGGTTCGGTCGATGTGGTGCTCTGCAACCCGCCTTATGTGCCGGACGCGGTCCCCGTACCCCCGGAAGTCGCCGAGCACGACCCGGCGGACGCGGTCTTCGGCGGGGCGGACGGCCTGGTCGTGATCCGGTACGTGGTAGCGCTGGCCGCGGCGTTGTTGCGGCCCGGCGGTGTGGTCGGCATCGAGCACGACGACGTGCACGGCCGCGCGGTCCCGGCGTTGCTCAGCGCGGACGGCCGCTTCACGGAGGTGGCCGATCACCCGGATCTCACTGGCCGCCCGCGCTACGCGACTGCACGCCGGGACGTGGCAGACTCCTTGCTGTGATGTTCTACGACTGCCGGTCCGTCACCGAACGCGAGCGGGGGATCGCCGCCGCCGTCGACGCGGTGAAGAGCGGCGAACTGGTGGTTCTGCCGACCGACACCGTCTACGGCATCGGCGCCGACGCGTTCACGCCGCACGCCGTGACGGCCCTGCTCAACGCGAAGGGACGGGGTCGGCAGATGCCACCGCCGGTCCTCGTCGGCTCCCGGCACACCCTGGACGGGCTGGTCTACAGCCTGCCCAGGGCGGCCCGTGAACTGGCCGACGCGTTCTGGCCGGGTGCTCTGACGATCATCGTCGAGCACTCGCCCAGCCTGCAGTGGGATCTCGGCGACACCGGCGGCACCGTCGGTGTACGGATGCCGCTGCACCCGGTCGCGCTGGAGGTGCTGCGCGAGACCGGCCCGATGGCGGTGTCCTCCGCGAACAAGACCGGCCAGCCGGCGGCGACGACCGCGCAGGAGGCGCAGGACCAGCTCGACTACGCGGTCCGCGTCTACCTGGAGGCCGGGCCCTGCCCCGACCCGGTGCCGAGCACCATCGTCGACGTCACCGGCGACGTGCCGCGGATCCTGCGCGACGGTGCGCTGCCGTTCGAGAAGCTCCTCGAGGTCGTCCCGGATCTCCAGCCAGCGGCGGCGAGGGCCTGACGATGCCGCCGTTCACTGTCCTGTACGTGTGCATGGGCAACATCTGCCGTTCCCCGATCGCCGAACGGCTCCTCGTGAAGGCGGTGACCGATCGCGTCGAGGCGCTGGTTCCGGCGGGCGGCTCCGCCCAGGACCTGGTCCTGAGCCACAGCGCCGGTACGGGTGGCTGGCACGAGGGCGAGCCCATGAATCCGCCCGCCGCCCGCCAGTTGCGCTCCCGCGGTGGTTCCGACGACGGCTTCTCGGCGCGCAAGCTGCGTTCGGAGCACATCGACGCCGCAGACCTCATCCTGACGGCCACGGCCGACCAGGCTGAGTACGTCGTCGCCCTGCGCCCGGACGCGGAGGCCCGGACGTTCGTCCTGGGCGAGTTCAGCCGCCTCCTCGCGCAGGTGGACCTCTCGGGTCTGCCGCCCACCGCCGCCACTGCCGAGGACGTCTACATCCGCGGGGTCGCGCTGGTCGAGGCGGTGGACGCGGCCCGGGGCGGCGCCGAACCGCTCCCGTCCGACGACCTGGACGATCCGTGGGGTCGTGGCGACCAGACCTTCACCCGTATCGGCGACGAGATCCAGCACACCGTCGAACCGCTGGCCGAGGCGCTACTTCCGTAACTCCTCCTGAGGATGACGGAGCGCCTCGGCGCGCCGGGCGATGTTGCGTGCCATGCCGGTGAAGACAATCCCGTGGAACGGCACGATCGCCTTCCAGTACGCGTGTCCCGCCAGCCCGCGCGGCAGGAACACGGCCCGCTGGCGGTAGACGCTCTGCCCGTCTCCGGCGGGTTCGGCCCGCATCTCCAGCCAGGCCCGGCCGGGCAACGTCATCTCGGCGCGCAGCCGCAGTAGCTCGCCAGGTTTGATCTCCTCGACCCGCCACCAGTCGAGCGCCTCGCCGACGAGCAGCCGGTGCCGGTCGCGGCGGCCGCGGCGCAGGCCGACACCGCCGACGAGCCGGTCCAGCCGGCCGCGTACGGACCAGGCGAGCGGGAACGAGTACCAGCCGTTCTCCCCGCCGATGCCCTCGATCACTCGCCACAGCTGGTCGGTGGGGGCGGACACCCGACGGGATCGGATGTCGGTGTAGACGCTGCCGCCGGACCACGACGGGTCGGTGGGCAGCGGTTCGGCGGCCGCGTCGGAGCCCGCCGCGGTCGACCACCGGGTCTCGACCTCGGAGTCGCGGATCTTGCTGAGGGCCAGCCGGACGGCCTCGTCGAAGCCGATGGGGTCGATGTCGACGAGAGCCCGGATGTCCTGCTCGCGGGCCACCGCCTCGTGGACGAGGCTGGCGACGAGGGGCCGGGCGATCGCGTTCGGCACCGGGGTGATGACGCCGACCCAGTGCGCGGAGAGCCAGGGGGAGAGGACCCGGACCGGCAGGATGATGCGGCGGGGCAGGCCGGCGACGGCAGCGTACCGGCGCATCATGTCGCGGTAGGTGAGCACGTCGGGGCCGCCGATGTCGTATGCGCGGTTGAGCCCGTCGGGCAACGACGCCGCCACGGTCAGGTACTGCAGGACGTCCCGGACGGCGATCGGCTGGATCCGGTTCGACACCCAGCGGGGAGTGATCATGACCGGCAGCCGCTCGGTGAGGTGGCGGAGCATCTCGAACGACGCGGACCCGGAGCCGATGATCACGGCGGCGCGCAGGACGATCGTCGGCACTGCGCTGTCCAGGAGGATCCGCGCGACCTCCTCACGGGACCTCAGGTGCGGCGACGCCTGCCCGCCCGCGGGCGGTTGAGGGCCGCCCAGATAGATGATCTTCTTGACTCCGGCGGCCCGTGCCGCGGTCGCGAACGCCGAGGCCGCCGCCCGGTCCCGGTCCTCGAAGTCCCGCTGTCCCAGCGAATGGACCAGGTAGTACGCCACCTCGACGCCGTCGAAGGCGCCCGCCAGGGAGTCCGGGTCGCCCAGGTCACCCTCGGCGATCTCGACCCGGTCGGCCCAGGGCGCGTCCCGTAGCCGCCCGGCCGTACGGGTGAGGCACCGGACCGTGTGCCCCTCGGCGGCGAGCCGGGGCGCGAGGCGCCCGCCGATGTAGCCGGTGGCGCCCGTGACCAGACATCGCATGTCTCATCCTTGCCCGCAGGTAACGCCCGGTAAGCCCCTCGGAGCCATAGAGTGTTCCCATGGCAGGGACGTTCTGGGGGCCTGACTTCGCGGCCCTGGAGGCGACCGATCCCGAGATCGCCGAGGTGGTCGTCGGAGAGCTCGCACGGCTGCGCGGCGGCCTCCAGCTCATCGCCAGCGAGAACCTGACGTCGCCGGCCGTCCTCGCGGTGCTCGGCTCCACGCTCACCAACAAGTACGCCGAGGGGTACCCCGGGCGGCGGTACTACGGCGGCTGCGCGGAGGTCGACAGGGCGGAGGCGCTGGGCATCCAGCGCGCGAAGGACCTGTTCGGCGCGGAGCACGCCAATCTACAGCCGCATTCCGGCGCCTCGGCGAACCTTGCCGCCTACGCGGCGCTGGTCCAGCCGGGTGACACCGTACTGGCGATGGATTTGCCGCACGGCGGTCACCTCACCCACGGCAGCAAGGTCAACTTCTCGGGCAAGTGGTTCGGCACGGTCGGCTACACCGTGCGGCGGGACACCGAACGCATCGATTACGACGAGGTACGCGACCTCGCGCTAGCGCACCGTCCGAAACTGATCATATGCGGGGCCACCTCGTACCCCCGGCTCATCGACTTCGGGCGGTTCCGCGAGATCGCCGACGAGGTGGGCGCATACCTCATGGTCGATGCCGCGCACTTCATCGGTCTCGTCGCCGGGAAGGCGATTCCGTCGCCCGTACCGCATGCTGACGTCGTGTCTTTCACTACCCACAAGGTGCTGCGCGGACCGCGGGGAGGCATGATTCTGTGCCGTGACGAGTTGGCGCAACGCATCGACAAGGCCGTTTTCCCCTTCACCCAGGGCGGGCCGTTGATGCACGCCGTCGCCGCGAAGGCCGTCGCGCTGCGCGAGGCGGCACTGCCCGACTTCCAGGGGTACGCGTCCCAGGTGGTCCGTAACGCGCAGGCGCTCGCCGCCGGGCTCGCCGCCGAGGGGATGCGCCCCGTCTCCGGTGGCACCGACACCCACCTCGCCCTGCTCGACCTCCGCGACACCGGTGTCACCGGCGCCGAGGCGGAGGCCCGCTGCGACGCCGCCCGGATCACGCTGAACAAGAACGCGATCCCGTACGACCCGCGGAAGCCGACGGTGGCGTCCGGGATCCGGGTCGGTACGCCGAGTGTCACCACGCAGGGGATGCGGGAGCCGGAGATGCGCGACATCGCCGGTCTCATCGCGACCGCCGTACGGCAGGACCCGGCGGTCCCGGCGGGCGCGAACCGCCTGCGGGATCTCGCCGACGAGGTGTCCGCGCTGGTCGGTAAGTTCCCTGCCTACCCCCACCCGTACCCGGAGACCGGACGATGACCCCCGCTGACACCTCACCCGCCCCCGAGCACGAGCTGACCACGAACGCCGTCCCACCCGCGCAGGTCGAACGGCGGCCCGGCGTGGTACGGGGCATCCTGGGCCGCGACGAGGACGACGCGCTCGCGTTGCCCGACCTGCCGCCGTTGCCCGCCGATCCGAAGTGGCGGATCGAACACCTGCCGCTGGTCACCGCGATCGGGATCGCTCTGGTGCTCTTCGCGGGGTCGGCGGGCTTCTTCCTCGGCGGTCCGACGGCGGCTCTCGGCGCCGCCGCGGGCGTGTTCGTGGTCGCGGTCGGCGTCTCGCTGACGACTCTGGTCATCGCCTGGGCGGACGTCATCCGCCCGGCGCTGGTGATGCCGGTGGGCCTCGGCGTTTATGTGATCAAGTACGCATTGATCGGGCTCATCATGATGGGCGTCGCGACGAGCGGCTGGCCGGGCGGCCGCCCGATGGCCTGGGGCATCGCCACCGGAGCCGTCCTGCTGACCGGCGTCCAGGTGTGGTGGGTGTCCCGGCTGGCCCGGCGCAACCTCCCGGCCGGTCGGCCGGGCATGCCGTGATATCCCTGTTCAGCGCCCCTGTAGGCGGCTTCTCCGAGGGGTTTGTGCCCGAACCGGTGACGTTCACGCGCCGGACGTGGCGGGTGCTCGCATCCGAGGAGTACGGTGTTGCCGAGTTGAGAGCCGACCGTCGCCGGGACACCATTTCGTTGTCCGGGGGGTCGAGCACAGCCTTGTGTTACCGGCTGATATCGTTCGCCCCGTCATGGCCGGTCAGCAGCCCCCTCCCGAACCCCGCAAGGATGACGCCTCCCCGCCCCCGGATTCCGGGTCCGGCATGGTGGCGATCAGTTACCTCATCGGGGGAATGGTCGTGTGGGGCGGGGTCGGCTGGCTGGTGGATCACTACTGGCTCGGCACCAGAGGCATCGCGACGGGAATCGGCGCGGTCGTCGGGGCCGCGGCCGGGGTCTACCTCATCGTGCGCCGCCTCGGCGCCTGACCTGGAAGGGCTACGGTGACCGGTCAGACGATCGTTCCTGCGGCGGACGTTCCGTTCCCGCCGACCGTCGAGGACTTCTACCTGCCCAGCATCGCCCCGTGGGGTGGCCACGACGTCTGGTTCACCAAGATCACGTTGCTGGTCTGGCTCTCCGTCGCGGTACTGATCATCTTCTTCATGGTCGCGTACCGGAGTCCGAAGCTGGTGCCGGACAAGAAGCAGTGGCTCGCCGAGTCGATCTACGGTTTCGTCCGCAACAACATCGCGGTCGAGATGATCGGCAAGGAGGGCGTGCGGTTCGCGCCGTACCTCGCCACGCTCTTCAGCTTCATCTTCGTGATGAACCTCTGGGGAATCGTGCCAATCGGCCAGATCTCCCCGAACTCGCACATCGCGTTCCCGGCCATTTTCGCCGCGATCAGCTATGTGATGTTCATCTACCTCGGCTTCAAGAAGCACGGGGCCGGCTACATCAAGCACGCGCTCGTGCCGCCGGCGCCCTGGTTCATCCTGCCGATCCTCGTGCCGATCGAGTTCTTCTCGAACTTCATCGTGCGGCCGTTCTCACTGGCGGTCCGGCTCTTCGCGAACATGTTCGCGGGTCACATGCTGCTGCTCGTCTTCACCCTCGGCGGCTTCGCGATGATCAACGCGAACGCCCTGCTGGCGCCGATCTCGGTGCTGTCCTGGGTGATGACCGTCGCGCTGACGTTCCTCGACTTCGCGGTCATCGCGCTGCAGGCGTACGTCTTCACGGTGCTGACGGCCAGCTACATCCAGGGCTCGCTCGCCGAAAGCCACTGAGTTTCCTTTTGCACGGCCCGTTTGTCGTCCCGCGTGACAGTCACGCGAGATACCAGGAGGAATCCCGAAATGACTCTTGCCGAAGTTGTGGGTAGCACCGCCGCCATCGGTTACGGCCTCGCCGCCATCGGCCCCGGCGTGGGTGTCGGCCTGGTCTTCGCGGCCTACATCCAGTCGACCGCCCGTCAGCCGGAGTCGGCCCGCATCACCCAGCCGTTCCTCTGGATCGGCTTCGCCGTGGTCGAGGTGCTCGCCCTGCTGGGCATCGCGTTCGGCTTCATCTGGTCCGGCACGGTCGTCTAGTTCCTTCGGCCTCGACGGGAGGTTTCCATGGTCAACCGAGTCGTAACCGAGGCTGCCGAGGGGCACAGCCCGATCTGGCCGCTCTGGGAGGAACTGGTACTCGGGTCGATCGCCTTCGCGATCGTCTGCTTCGTGCTGATGAAGTTCGTGTTCCCCAAGATGGAAGAGACCTTCCGGGCCCGGGTCGACGCGATCGAGGGCGGCATCCAGCGCGCCGAGGCCGCTCAGGCCGAGGCGAACCAGCTGCTCGAGCGGTACAAGGCTCAGCTCGCCGAGGCCCGTACCGAGGCGGCGCGGATCCGCGACGAGGCCCGTGCCGACGCCGAGGAGATCCGTTCCGAGGTCCTCGCGAAGGCCCGGGAGGAGTCCGACCGCATCATCGCGGCCGGGCGTGACCAGCTGGCGGCCCAGCGCGAGAGCATCGTGCGGGACCTCCGTGCCGAGGTCGGCACGCTGGCGGTCGACCTGGCCGGGCGCATCGTGGGCGAGTCCCTCGCCGACGAGGCGCGTGGCCGGGGCACCGTCGAGCGGTTCCTCGCCGAGCTGGACGCGCCCGCCGCCGGGCGGCGCTGATGGCAGCCGCCGGCCGCGAGGCCTACGCTGCCGCGACGGAGATCATCGACGCGTACGCCCGACGGGCGTCCGTCGAGAACATCGCCGTCCTCGCGGACGAGGTCCAGTCGGTGGCCCGGCTGCTCGGTAGGGAGCCTCGGTTGCGCCGGGCCCTCACCGACCCGTCGCGCTCCGGCAAGCAGCGGGCCGAGCTGCTGCACTCACTGCTGAGCGGCAAGGTCGGGGCGAAGACCGTCGAGGTGGTCGGCGCGCTGGTCGCCGGCCGCTGGTCGGCGCCGAGCGAACTGCTCACTGCAGTCGAGCGGGCCGGCGTGGACGCGCTGCTCGCCAGCGCTGACAAGGCCGGCGAGCTCACCGAGGTGGAGGACGAGCTGTTCCGCTTCGGACAGCTCGTCGCGGCGAACACCGCCCTGGCCTCGGCGCTCAGCGACCCGAGCGCTGCTCCCGAGCGTCGGGTTACGCTCGTGAAGGACCTGCTGGAAGGCAAGGTCCGGTTGGCCACGGGACGGCTCGTCGAGGTGGCTCTGCGCGGCTTCGGTGGCCGCAGCTTCGAGGGGTCGGTCAGCCGGCTCATCGAGCTGACGGCACACAAGCGGGACCGCGAGGTCGCGTACGTGACGGTGGCGCGGGTACTCGGCGAGGCGGACGAGCAGCGGCTCGCCGACAAGCTTTCCGAACTGTACGGCCGCCAGGTGTCGCTGAAGGTCGACGTTGATCCCGAGATCATCGGCGGTGTCAGCGTCCGGGTCGGTTCCGACCTCTACGACGGCACGATCCTGCGGCGACTCAACGAAGCCCGTCAGGCGTTCGCTAAGTAACTTCCTCCCTCGACGGCGGCGACCGCTCGAGCAGATTAGAGAAGGCAGAGGATGGCCGAGCTGACCATCTCCTCGGACGAGATCCGAGGAGCGCTAGAGCGCTACGTCTCGTCCTACACGCCCGAGATCTCCCGCGAGGAGGTCGGCGTCGTGAGCGACGCGGGCGACGGCATCGCCCACGTCGAGGGCCTGCCCTCGACGATGGCGAACGAGTTGCTGGAGTTCGAGGACGGCACGCTGGGCGTGTCGCTGAACCTCGACGTCCGCGAGATCGGTGTCGTGGTCCTGGGTGACTTCGCCGGCATCGAGGAGGGTCAGCAGGTCAAGCGGACCGGCCGGGTCCTCTCGGTTCCGGTCGGCGACGCCTTCCTCGGCCGGGTGGTGAACTCGCTGGGCGAGCCCATCGACGACCGTGGCGACATCGCCAATGAGGGCTTCCGCGAGCTGGAGCTGCAGGCGCCGAACGTGATGGCCCGGCAGCCCGTCAAGGAGCCCCTGCAGACCGGCATCAAGGCCATCGACGCGATGACCGCGATCGGCCGGGGCCAGCGCCAGCTGATCATCGGCGACCGTAAGACCGGTAAGACCACGGTCGCGCTCGACACGATCATCAACCAGCGCGCCAACTGGGAGTCGGGCGACCCGAAGAAGCAGGTCCGCTGCATCTACGTCGCCATCGGCCAGAAGGCCTCCACGATCGCCGCGAACCGGGCGATCCTGGAGGAGCAGGGCGCGATGCAGTACACGACCATCGTGGCATCGCCCGCGTCCGACCCGGCCGGCTTCAAGTACATCGCCCCGTACGCCGGTTCGGCCATCGGCCAGCACTGGATGTACGCCGGCAAGCACGTCCTGATCGTCTTCGACGACCTGACGAAGCAGGCCGAGGCGTACCGCGCGGTGTCGCTGCTGCTGCGCCGCCCCCCGGGCCGTGAGGCGTACCCGGGTGACGTCTTCTACCTGCACTCCCGGCTGCTGGAGCGCTGCGCGAAGCTCTCCGACGAGCTCGGCGGCGGTTCGATGACCGGCCTGCCGATCATCGAGACGAAGGCCAACGACATCTCGGCCTACATCCCGACCAACGTCATCTCGATCACCGACGGCCAGGTCTTCCTCGAGTCCGACCTGTTCAACTCGGGCGTCCGCCCCGCCATCAACGTCGGCACCTCGGTGTCCCGAGTCGGCGGTTCGGCGCAGGTCAAGGGTATGCGGAAGGTCGCCGGCCGACTTCGGCTCGATCTTGCCCAGTTCCGCGAGCTGGAGGCGTTCTCGGCCTTCGCCTCCGACCTGGACAAGACGTCACGGGCTCAGCTGGAGAAGGGCGCGCGGCTGGTCGAGCTGCTCAAGCAGCCGCAGTACTCGCCCTTCGCGGTCGAGGAGGAGATCATCTCGATCTGGGCCGGTACCACCGGTCAGCTCGACGACATCCCGGTCGGCGACGTACGCCGTTTCGAGCGGGAGTTCCTCGACTGGATGCGTCGCCACCGGGCGGAGGTCGTCACCGGCATCGCGTCGACCAACGAACTCTCGGACGACGCGGTCGAGAGCCTGAAGGGCGCTGTGGCCGAGTTCAAGCCGCAGTTCCTCGCCGGGGAGACGGGCATCAGGATCAACGAGGCGCCCGCCGCGCCGCTCGAGGGTGACGAGGACCACGAGAAGGTCACTCGCGAGGTCCGCGTCGCGCAGGACAAGAGCTAGACATGGCCGGTCAGGTACAGGCCCTTCGCCGGCGGATCCGAACGGTCAAGTCGACCAAGAAGATCGCCAAGGCGCAGGAGCTGGTAGCCACCAGCCGCATCGCGAAGGCACAGGAGCGGGTGCACGCCTCCAAGCCGTACGCCGAGGCCATCACGCAGGTGCTGACGGCACTCGCGTCGACCGCCTCGCGGGACAACCCGCTGCTGACGCCGCGCGCCCCGGTCCGGCGCGCGGGAGTCCTGGTGATCACCAGCGACCGCGGCCTGGCCGGGGCGTACAACGCGAACGCGATCCGGACCACCGAGCAGCTGATCGCGCGGCTCCGCGCGGACGGCAAGCAGGTGGCGCTGTACGTCGTCGGCCGCAAGGGCGTCACGTACTACCGGTTCCGCAACCGTGAGATCCAGGCGAGCTGGACGGGCTTCTCCGAGCGGCCGACGTTCGAGGACGCCCGCATCATCGGCGAGTCGTTGATCGCGGCGTTCACCGCGGGAGCCGACGACACCGAGGATCACCACGGGCCGGACGGCATCCTCGGCGTGGACGAGTTGCACATCGTCAACACGCAGTTCAAGTCGCTCATGACCCAGACGGCTCAGGCGCGGTTCCTCGCGCCCATGCAGGTCGAGGAACGGGAGCGTGAGCCCGGGCTCCGGCCGGCGTACGAGTTCGAGCCGGAGGCCGACGAGCTGCTCGACGCGCTGCTGCCCAAGTACATCAACACGCGGATCTACGCGGCGTTGCTGGACTCGGCGGCGAGCGAGTCGGCGTCCCGGCGGCGCGCCATGAAGTCCGCGTCCGACAACGCGGACGACCTGCTCAAGCGGTACACGCGCGAAATGAACTCCGCGCGGCAGGCCGCGATCACCCAGGAGATCAGTGAGATCGTCGGCGGCGCCAACGCGCTGGCGGCGGCGGGAAGTGATGTGTGATGACTGCTGTTGCTGAACCGACGAAGACCGGTGTCGGCCGCGTGGTCCGGGTCATCGGCCCGGTCGTCGACGCCGAGTTCCCGCGTGACGCCATGCCCGACATCTTCAACGCGCTGAACGTCGACGTGACCCTGTCCGGGGGCACCAAGAGGCTGACGCTGGAGGTGTCGCAGCACCTGGGCGACAACATGATCCGGGCGATCTCGATGCAGCCGACCGACGGTCTGGTCCGCGGTGCCTCCGTGATCGACACCGGCTCGGCGATCTCCGTGCCGGTCGGCGACGTGACCCGTGGGCACGTGTGGAACGCGCTGGGCGAATGCCTCAACGCGGATCCGGCGACCCTGGAGATCAAGGACCGGTGGGAGATCCACCGCAAGGCGCCGGCGTTCGCGTCGCTGGAGCCGAAGACGGAGATGCTGGAAACCGGCATCAAGGTCCTCGACCTGCTGGCGCCGTACGTGCGCGGTGGGAAGATCGGCCTGTTCGGCGGCGCGGGCGTGGGCAAGACGGTGCTCATCCAGGAGATGATCATCCGGGTCGCCCGGAACTTCGGTGGTACGTCCGTGTTCGCGGGCGTCGGCGAGCGCACCCGTGAGGGCAACGACCTCATCCTTGAAATGGACGAGGGCGGTGTGCTCGACAAGACCGCGCTGGTCTTCGGCCAGATGGACGAGCCGCCGGGCACCCGGCTGCGGGTCGCGCTGTCCGCGCTGACCATGGCGGAGTACTTCCGGGACGTTCAGAACCAGGAGGTGCTGCTCTTCATCGACAACATCTTCCGGTTCACCCAGGCGGGTTCCGAGGTGTCGACGCTGCTCGGCCGTATGCCGTCCGCGGTGGGTTACCAGCCCACCCTGGCCGACGAGATGGGTGAGCTGCAGGAGCGGATCACGTCCGTCCGTGGCAAGGCGATCACCTCGCTGCAGGCGATCTACGTGCCCGCCGACGACTACACCGACCCGGCGCCGGCCACCACGTTCGCCCACTTGGACGCGACGACCAACCTCGAGCGGTCGATCTCCGACAAGGGCATCTACCCGGCCGTGGACCCGCTGGCCTCCAGCTCGCGGATCCTCGCGCCCGAGTTCGTCGGTGCCGAGCACTACGCGGTCGCCCGTGAGGTGCAGCGGATCCTGCAGAAGTACAAGGACCTGCAGGACATCATCGCCATCC
>CBIHNN010000102.1:0-17385 GCA_966211315.1 uncultured Micromonosporaceae bacterium
AAGCAACTCGTCGACAACAACGCAAAGTAACACAACCAGAGTCACGAGACACTAGCTGGGCCTTGCCCATGGCCAGTCAGTCACCGCTTCCGGCGGGGGCATTGGCCGCGCCGAACCGGTGACGGGTGTGCTCACCACGGTGAGTCCGCCGTCGGGGCCGGGCCGGTTGTGCTGGTGGCGCCATGAGTCTGGGGTTAACTGCCCGAGCGTCGGGTTGCCGCTCGGGTGGGGTTTGGTGGTGGTCGGTCAGGCTGCCGCGAGTGGGATCGCTGCGGGCGCAGCGGTGAGCCGGTTCGCCTGGGGCTGGGCGAATTTCTTGTTGTCGCGGATGAGTGCCCAGAGGACGTCAACGCGGCGTCGGGCGAGGGCGGGCAATGCGGGGTGGTGTCCTTTGCCTTCCGCGCGTTTCTTGTCGTAGTAGGCGCGGGATGTGGGGCAAGTGCGGATCGCGGTGAACGCCGCCATCCAGAACAGTTGCCGTAGTGGCCTATGGAATCGGCGCGCGCCGCGGTGGTTGCCGGCAATCACCCCGGAGTCGCGGGAGACGGGTGCCAGGCCGGCGTGCGCGGCGAGTTTCGCGGCGCTCGGGTACTCGGTCATGTTGTTGGTGTGGACGAGCAGTTCCGCGGTCAGGGTCTGGCCCATGCCGGGCAGGCTCTGCACGATCGGCGCCAGCGGGTGGTGGGCGAGGTGTTTCGCGATCTGCGCGTCGACGGCCTCGACCCGCTGGTGCAGGGTGAGGATCTCGGTGGCCAGTTCCCCGCACGACGAGCGCGGCGGCGGTTTGGCCGGGCAGGGTTACGGCTTGTTGGCGGGCCGCGGCGAGCATCGCTTCGGCGACATCGACGGCGTTGCGGACCTTTCCGCGGCGGAGCAGTTTCGCGATGCGGTCGATGCCGGCGTGGCGGATGTCGGTGGGGGTTTGCCAGCAGGCGAGGACCATGAGCGGGCCCCGACGGTTCGCGTTCACCGCGCTTTCGAGGGCGGGGCTGATCCCGACGAGGACGGCTTGCAGCCGGGCCTGGCAGGCGACGCGGTGTCGGACGAGGTCGGTGCGGTAGCCGGTGAGGACGGCGAGTTCGGCGAGTTGCCGGTCACTCGGTTGCAGGACGGGGATGTCGGGGCGCATCCGAATGGTGTGGACGATGACGGCGGCGTCCCGGGCGTCGGTCTTGTTCTCCCCGGCGAACGCGGCGGCCATGTGGAACGCCACCGTGCCGGACACGTACCGAACCTCGGTGCGGCGTTGCCAGAGCAGGGTAAGCAGCAGCGCGGCGAGACTCGTGGTGACGTCGACGGCCCAGCACACCGGCCGACCGACAGCCTCGATCTCACCGATCGCGGTCCGGATCGCGGTCTCGTCGTCGGGTACGCGGGCGCTGTACACGATCTGGCCGTTGGCGTTGACCGCGACCAGGTGATGGTCGGCCTTGCCGATGTCCGCACCAACCCAAAGCTTCGCCACTGTGGTCCCTTCGCCCTCGTCTCGCGGATGCGTGCGGTCCGAACCGGCTGGTTGTTCACGGGCGTGCCGCAACTACTACGTCGGCGATGAGTCGCAGGTTTCCATGGGCGGTTTCCCGGTGATCAACCAAGGTGGTGCGAGGTTCGGGTGGCATCTCCTAACAGGCCGTCCCTGGGGCGGCGAAACCGTGTCAGCCATACCCGATCCTCATCGGACCATCGTGTGGTACGCGCTGAACGCGGCGATCGTTCATCGACAGCCAGGTGGTAGAACCGCGTCGGTCCCGTCGCCGTCCGTCCGCCTGTCCGTCCGTTCTGCCGCACCGCAGCGGCCATTGCCTTCTCGCTGGCGCCGGGCACGCTGTTCCGCGGACAGTTCGGCGAACCGGGCACCCGGTTGCCCGGCGGATTTGTCGTGGTCGCCGATCGGCCGGGCAACCGCCGTCCGCTGATGGTGGTGAAGGGCGGGTGGTGACTCGGTGATAGCCAATCGTGCGACTCAGCACTCTCAGCCATGCCCGCCCCTCGCTACGCACGCTAACGGCGGCGTGGATGCCGGCGCCAGGAGTGGCAGGGGGAATGTGCCGTACATGCCGCCGATCCGGCTGAGGCTGGAGCGAGCACAGTGCCGATCACGGCGTCAGTGGAGGCATCAGCGGGCTGGTGGCTGCGTCGGGCAGACCGAACTCTCCCCTTGACGTACGGCATCCGTAAGTCGTAGCTTACCGTTCGTGGTTACTTACCAACCTGAGGGCGGCTGGGACGCGCTTGGTGATCCCACTCGGCGCGCCATCGTCGAATGTCTCGCCGAACGGCCCCGTGCGGTCGGGGAGCTCGCCGACGTGCTGCCGATCAGTCGGCCGGCGGTGTCTCAGCATCTCAAGGTGCTCAAGGACGCCGGGCTGGTCACCGACCGGGCGGCGGGTACGCGGCGGGTGTACCGGCTCAACCCGGCAGGGGTGGCCGCCCTGCGTGATCAGTTGGACACGTTCTGGCGGCGGGCGTTGGACGGTTACCAGGACGTCGTCGAACAACCGAGTGAGGAGACTTCATGACCGAGACAACAGCTGCGGTGGTGCGGCGGCAGATCATCGTGCAGGCACCGATCGAGCGGGCCTTCACCGTGTTCACCGAGCGGTTCGGCGACTTCAAGCCGAAGGAACACAACCTGCTCGGCGCGGCGATCGCCGAGACGGTGTTCGAGCCGAAGGTCGGCGGGCACATCTACGACCGCGGCGTCGACGGCAGCGAGTGCCATTGGGCGCGGGTGCTCGCGTACGACCCGCCGGATCGGGTGGTGTTCAGCTGGGACATCAGCCCGCAGTGGCGGGTCGAGGACGACCCGGACAACACCAGCGAGGTCGAAGTCACGTTCGTCGCGGAGGGCCCGCAGCGTACGCGGGTCGAGTTGGAGCACCGTCACCTCGACCGGCACGGCCCCGGCTGGGAATCCGTGCGCGACGGCGTCGGCCACGACGAAGGGTGGTCGCTGTACCTGGCCCGCTACGCCGCCCTGTTCAACGACGGCGCCTGAGATGGCACCGCCCGCCAGGCCCGCAACGAGATGCCGTGACCAGACGGCTTTGATGAGTCAGCTGCGGGCGAGCTCGGTGACGGTGGCGGCGCGGGGGTTCACGAGCCACTGCCCAGCGACGTGAACGGTGGGGACGGTTTCGTTGCCGTCGGCGACGGCGCGCACGGCCGTGGCCGCCTCCGGGTCGGTCCAGATGTTGACCTCGGTGAACGTGACGTTGCGGCGGCGCAGGCCGTGGCGTAGCCGGAAGCAGTGCGGGCAGCCGGGTCGGCTGTAGACGGTGATGGGGACCTGCCCGCCGGTCCCGCTCATCGGACTGCTGGACGGTCGGCGGGCAGGGTGGCGGTGCCGCGGACGTGTGGGGCGGCGGGGCTACTGGCTCCGGTGGGCGGGAACCGGAAGCGGTGCAGCTCGTCGACGGTGAATCCGGCGGTGGTGATGGCGGTGACGGTGTCACGGCCGGTGCGGCAGCCGGCGAACAGTCGCGGCCACACGGTGGCGTCGACGATCCGTTGCACACGGCGCAGCCCGCCGGTGGTGTCGGCGGCGACGTGTTCGAAGAAGCGCAGCTGCCCGCCGGGGCGCAGGACCCGGGCGAGCTCCGCCAGCGCGACGGCCTGATCCGGCACGGTGCACAGCACCAGGGCGGCCACCGCGGCGTCGAACTCGCCGTCGCCGGCGGGCAGCGCCTCGGCGACGCCGTCGATAACCCGTACGGGCACCGGCGCGGTGGCGGCGGCAGCGAGCGCCGCTTCGCGTAGCCGCGGTTCGGGTTCGATCGCGACGACCTCGGTGACCTGTGGTGGGTAGTGCGCGAACATGCGTCCGTTGCCGGCGCCGATCTCGATGACCCGGCCGGTCAGCCCGGCGACGAGGTCGCGGCGATGTTCGGCGCCACCGGCCCGGTCCATGACCACGCTGATGCGCTCGTAGAAGCGGGCGAAGACCGGATGAGAGGTCGCTGGCACGGGTTCCTCCGGGAGTGGATGGCGGAGAGGTGACGCCGCGGCGGGGCGCGGTGGTTATGCCGGTGTGCGGGTGGCGCGGACGAAGATGTTGGCCAGCATGGCGGCGACCGGCGGGTCGTCGACGGGTTCGCGCGGCGCCGAGAGGTCGGGGTCGGCGGCGGGGTCGAAGTGGGAGTGGACCGCCCACAGTGCGCAGGTCTCCACGATCGTGCGGGCCAGCAACAGCGCCGGGCCGGGCAGTATGAGGGTGCCGGCGTCCTGGCGGCGGGTGAGGTACTCGCCCAGGGCTTCGACCTGGGCGTGGCGGCCGGCGCCGAACCACACGGCGGCGAGGTCGGGAAGTTCCGGGGCGCACCGGTCGACCAGCTTGATCGCGATCCGGTGGCGGGCCAGGCGCTCGTACAGGTCGGTGACGATGCCGGCCAGTTGCGCGTCGCCCGCCGCCGGGTCGGTGGGCAGGGGTTCGATGAGTGCCCGCACCAGGGCGAGTTGGGTGATCTCCCCGGCGAGACGGCCGGCGATCAGCGCGGCGACCTCGCCGTCGGCGGGGGCGGTGATGGGCAGGTCGCTGGTGTCGGGCAGGGGTTCGTGGCCGTCGGCGTAGCGGACCGCGGCGGCGAACAGCGCCGCCTTGCCCTGCACGTAGCCGTAGAGGGTGCCTTTGCCGAGGTTCAGGGCGTCGGCCACGTCTTGGACCTGGGCGCGTTGGTAGCCGTGGGTGATGAACACCTGTGCCGCGGCGGCGACCACGGTGCTGAACCGGTCTGCGGGGATCGTTCGTGCCACCACCCGAGCATAACCGACCGACCGAGTCGGTCAATAGTTGCGGCGAGAGTGCCACGGCCGCCGGGAATCGGTGGGCCATGGTTGCGGCGGCGACCTGGAGCCCTATTCAAGATGTCGGTCAGGCCCGTGCCCGATAGATCTCAAGATTCGTGACGGTGCGTAGCACGTCGGGGAACTCGGAGAGTCGACCGCGGTAGCCAAGGTCGAGGATCTTCCAGTTGACCAGGTGCGAGATGGCGCGTTCAACCGCGGCGCGCAGGCTGTTCAATGCCTGGTTGCAGCTCTTGCGGACCTCAGTCAATGGCCGGCCGGGCGGTTTGCGGTACGGCGTCGACGGGCCGCAGCCCTGGTAGCCCTTGTCGGCGAGCATGCCCGGCCCGCCGTCGGCCAGGTGGGCGGCCCACCGTTCGGCGAGCCCGGAGGCGGCGAACGCGACGCTGTCGTGCCGCGAGCCACCGATCGGGGTACCCGGGTCGACCAACCGGCCGTCGAGATCCGCGATGACCTGCACGTTCATACCGGAAAGCCGGTGCTTGCCCGAGAACAGATCCGTCCGGTCGGCACGTTCCCCGGTCGGCGCGACGAACCCGTCGAGCAGCACCGCACCCCGCCGAGCCCGCTGCACCGCCCGCGCGGCGATCCCGGCCGTGGCCTGCTCCAGCAACGGTCTGAGCGTGCGGAACACCCGCGACACCGTCGACTGTGAACACCCGAACAGTTCCCCCGCGACGTCCTGCACGTTGTCATGCCGCAGCAGGAACAAGGTCAGCACCACCGCCCGGTGCAGGTCCAGGGCCTTACGACGTCCCCTTGTCGGCTGCCAGTCACCCACAAGGGTGGACACCGCCAGAATCAGCGCCGCGAGTTGGTCCGCACGCATCCCGGTCATACGCTCACTACGCGGCGGCCGTCCACCGAGGTACTCCTGAGTCCACACAACCCAGGCGAACCCTCACCGGACGGCCGCCGTTACGCATCGTCACTCTGATGCGGGACCACACCACAGCCTCCACACATTCTGAATAGGGCTCCTGGAGTCCGTACATCGGTGGGCCGGCGGTGGGGATCGGGCCGAGGTAGGTGTGGCCGGTGAGGTGGCACCAGGCGGGCAGGTCCAGTGGTGCCGCGGGATCGGTGGCGATCAGATGGATCACGGTCCCGGCGGGCGCGGTGAGGGTGAGTCGGCGGAGCTCGATGAGTAGCTGCACGCAGCGGAGGTCGCCGCCGTCGAGCACCACCGGACCGGTCACGCCGCGGCGGGCGTGGCATCGACGGGCAGGTCGGCGAGGCGCCATTCGAGCATCCCGTCGGCCAGCCGGGCGGCGCGGCGACCGCGGGTGGTCAGCAGTCGGACGGCGTCGTGGGCGAGGACGCAGTAGGCGCCGCGGCAGTAGGCCACCACCTCGACGTGGGCGGGCAGGTCGGCGAGCCGGTCGGCGAGCTGCTCCAGGGGGATGGAGATCGCGCCGGGGATGTGGCCGGCGGTGTATTCCTCGGCCGGGCGTACGTCGACGGCGATGACCTCACCGGCGGCGAGGCGGCGTCGCAGTTCGTCGCGGTCGACGGCGGCGGTGTCGTCGGCGCCGAGGTAGGCGTCACGGGCGGCGGCTGCTGCTGCGGAACGGGTGCCGGCGACGTCGCGCAGCAGCGCGTACAGGGCGGCGATGTCGGGTCCGGCCAGCCGGTAGTGGATCCTCGTACCGTCGCGGCGGGTCGACACCAGCCCGGCCTGCCGCAACGTCTGCAGGTGCGCCGAGCAGGTGGTCAGCCCGAGGTTCGCGGCGCGGGCCAGGGCGTCGACGCTGCGTTCACCCTGGGCCAGCAGGTCCAGCAGTTCCAGGCGCTTGCCGCTGCCGAGCGCCTTGCCGACGCGGGCCAGGGAGTCGAACAGTTCGGCCTTGGCAACCGGATCACCCATGACGCTCCTCCAATGTTCTATGGAATAGTGTAGTAGTTGGTGGGTGGGCGATACCGCCCCGGGTCGGAGGTGTGTGGTGGGCATCGACGAGCGGTTGATACCGCTGGTGGACGAGGGCTTGGGCAACAGTGCCTACCTGCTCGACACCGGCGACGGGCGGGCCCTGGCCGTGGACCCGCCGCGGGACCTGCGCGCGCTGCGCGCCGCCGCCGGCAAGCGTGGTCTGCGGGTGGTGTGGGCGGCCGACACCCATCTGCACGCCGACTTCCTGTCCGGCGCGGTGCAGCTGGCCGCGACCGACGGTACGCAGATCCTCGCCTCGGCCGCGGGGATGCGCGCGTTCGAGCACCGCGGCCTGGCCGACGGTGACGAGGTCGACCTCGGGGGGCTCAGGTTGCGGGCCATGGCCACACCCGGGCACACCGACGAACACCTGTCGTTCCTGCTCCTCGACGGATCCGCACCGGTCGGGGTGTTCACCGGCGGGTCGTTGATCGTCGGGTCCGCCGCCCGCACCGACCTGCTCGGCGACGACCGCACCGTCGAACTCGCCCGAGCCCAGTACGCCTCCCTACACCGGCTCGCGGCCCTGCCGGACGCCACCGGTGTGTGGCCGACTCACGGCGCCGGGTCGTTCTGTTCCGCCCCGCCCGGCGCCGCCCGAACCAGCACCATCGGCACGGAGAAGGCCACCAACCCGCTGCTCGCCGCCCCGGACGCCGACACGTTCGTCGCCCAGCTGGTCGCCTTGCTGGGCTCGTACCCGGCGTACTTCCGGTGGCTGGCTGAGGTCAACCGGCGCGGTCCGGTCGTCATCGACACGGCCCCCACCGTGGCGCCGCTGTCCGCCGATGAGGTGCGGCGGCTGCACGCCGGCGGTGCGGTGGTTGTGGACGTGCGGCCGGTGGCCGACGTCGCCGCCGGGCACATTCCCGGTGCGATCGCGATCCCGCTGCGTGCGCAGTTCGCCACCTGGCTCGGCTGGCTCATCGCCCCCGACACCCCCGTGGTGATCGTGCGCAACCCCGACCAGGACCCCGCCGACGTCCTGTGGCCGGCGTTGACCATCGGCGTCGACCGGATCGTCGGCGAACTCTCCGGCGGCATGACCGTATGGACCGGTGAGGTCAGCACCACCCGCCTGGTCCGCCCCGATCAGGTCGACACCCAGGTCCTCGACATCCGGCAGACCAGTGAGTACGCCAGTGGGCACCTGCCCGGCGCCGTCCATGTCGAACTCGGCGACCTGCCCGCCACCTGCGACGCGGCGCCGGAAGGGCCGACCGTGGTGATGTGCGGACACGGCGAACGCGCCATGACCGCCGCCACCCTCCTCGAGCGCACCGGCCGCCGCGACCTCGCCGTGCTCGTCGGTGGGCCCGACGACTGGGCCGACACGACCGGCCGCCGCCTGCAGCAGGGCTCGTGACGACCACCAGCAGTACGCCGCGGCTGGGGCTGGGCGCCAATGCCGCCCAGTTCAGCCTGCTGGTCGTCGTCAACGCCCTCGTCGGCGGGGTCCTCGGCTCGGAGCGCACCGTGCTGCCGCTGCTCGCCGAACGCGAATTCCACCTGAGCGCGTACACCGCCGCGCTGACGTGCATCCTCGCGTTCGGGGTCAGCAAGGCCGCCACGAACTTCTTCGCCGGCACGTGGGCCGACCGCTACGGCCGCAAACCCGTCCTGCTCGCCGGCTGGCTCATCGCGATCCCGATCCCGGCCATGCTGATCTGGGCACCGAACTGGGGCTGGATCGTCGCGGCGAACGTGCTGCTCGGCATCAACCAGGGCCTGGCCTGGTCCACCACCGTCATCATGAAGATCGACCTCGCCGGACCGCACCGGCGCGGCCTGGCGATGGGCCTCAACGAAGCCGCCGGGTACGTCGCCGTCGCCGCCACCGCGATGGCCACCGGCGCCCTCGCCGCACAGTACGGGCTGCGTCCAGCACCGTTCCTGCTCACCGCCGCCTACATCACCCTCGGCCTCGGCCTGTCCACACTGTTCGTGCGCGAGACCCGCGGGCACGCCCGCCACGAAGCCGCCACCCACACCAGCAGCCACGCCGGGGAAATGGCCACCCGGCAGGTCTTCGCCCTGACCAGCTGGCGCGAACCCGCCCTGTCCTCGGCCAGCCAAGCCGGCATGGTCAACAACCTCAACGACGGCCTCGCCTGGGGCCTGTTCCCCCTCCTGTTCGCCACCGCCGGACTGTCCCTCACCCGGATCGGCGCCCTGGCCGCCCTGTATCCGGCCGTCTGGGGACTCGGCCAGCTCGCCACCGGACCCGCATCGGACCGCTACGGCCGCAAACCGTTCATCGTCACCGGGATGCTGCTGCAGGCCGCCGCCCTGACCATGATCGCCGTCGCCGACGGGTTCACCGCCTGGGCGATCGCGGCCGTGCTCCTCGGGGTGGGCACCGCCGCGGTGTACCCGACCCTGCTCGCCGCCGTCTCCGACGTCGCGCACCCCGCCTGGCGCGCCCGCGCCGTCGGCGTCTACCGCCTGTGGCGCGACGGCGGCTTCGCCGCCGGAGCCCTCCTCGCCGGCATCGTCGCCGACCTCGCCGGCATCCGCACCGCGATCTGGGTCGTCGCCGCCCTCACCGCCGCATCCGGGCTACTCGCGTGGGCGCGCATGTACGAGACGCATCCCCGGCACTGACCCTCACCAGCGGTGCCACCAGGCGCGTCACCTCCCGCGACGGAGGCCTGCGGCACAAGACCGCCGTGGCCGTTGCAGCCCTCGCCGACAGTACAGCTGACGATGTACCGTCGCGGGATGGAGACGCTGACGCACGGGCAGGTGCTGGCCCGATTCGGTCATGCCCTGTCGGATCCGACGCGGGCCCGGCTACTGCTGGCGCTGCGCGACGGACCGGGCTATCCCGCCGAGCTGGCCGACTTGCTCGGCACGACCCGGCAGAACCTGTCGAACCACCTGTCCTGCCTGCGCGGGTGCGGTCTGGTGGTGGCCGTCCCGCAGGGCCGGCGCACCCGTTACGAGCTCGCCGACGCGCGGCTGGCGCACGCCCTGGGTGACCTGCTCGGGCTGGTCCTCGCGGTCGACCCGGCGGCGTGCCCGGACGCCGCGGAGAAGGGCTGCTGCTGATGAGCCTGCCGCTGATCCCCGTCGCCCCGACCGGCCCTAGCGCGCCGCGGCGGGCGGTGCTCGCCCGCCGGGTGCGCTGGTTCGTGGCCGCAACGATCACTTACAACGTGATCGAGGCCGTCGTTGCGATCACCGCCGGCACGATCGCGGACTCGACCGCGCTGATCGGCTTCGGCCTGGACTCGATCATCGAGGTCGCCTCGGCCGCGGCCGTCGCCTGGCAGTTCGCCGGCCGCGACCCCGAGGTCCGGGAGAAGGTCGCGCTGCGCATCGTCGCGGTCTCATTCTTCGCCCTGGCCGCCTACGTCAGCGTCGAGTCGGTCCGGGCCCTGCTGGGCCACGCCGAGGCCGCACACTCCAGCCTCGGGCTGGCGCTGGCCGTACTGTCGCTGCTGATCATGCCGGTGCTGTCGTACGCACAGCGTCGCGCCGGGCGCGAACTCGGCTCCCGGTCCGCAGTGGCGGACTCCAAGCAGACCCTGCTGTGCACCTACCTGTCCGCGGTGCTGCTGGTCGGCCTGGCCGTCAACAGCCTGTTCGGATGGTCCTGGGCCGACCCGATCGCGGCCCTGGTCATCGCCGTGGTCGCCGCCAAGGAAGGCCGGGAGGCGTGGCGCGGCGACACCTGCTGCTCCGGAGGCAACGAATGATCTTCCGACGGATGCCCGAGCGGGGTGCGCGAGGCGTTCGACCACGAGTTGGGCATCGCCCGCACCACGACCGACCGGGCCACGGCGTGGCGCGCCGCCGAACGCGCGCACATCCTGTCGCAGCCGTGGCCGTGGCCACACACCGCGGCACATGCGGTGATGCTGCGCCGGGCGCTGGCCGAGGGTGACCGGGTCGAGGCGGTCGGGCAGGTGATCCGCCTGGTGGTCGCCGGCCCCGGCTCGGCGACCGGCCGCTACCCGGCCGGCAATACCGGCCGCGCCCGGGTGCCGTTGACCCAGCCGATGCCGCTGCCCGCCGACCTGGCCACCATCCTGCTGACTGGCTGACGGGCCAGGCCGAGCAGGGAAACCGAATCTGCGCCTGAGAAGACCGGCTCAGGCCGACCCCGCGAGCAGACCGGGTCCACGATGGCCAAAGGCCGCAGAGCGTCGCCGGCGTCCCGATCAGCCGCCGAAGCGCGGTGTCGGTGCGGCGGCTGACCCGAGGACCTGCAGCCGCCGGGTGTACTCGTCTTCGTCGATGTTGCCGCGGGCGAACCGTTCGGCGAGCGTCTGCTGCGGTGTCGGTGCAGGCATGACCGGCCGGCCGCGCTCCGCGTCACGGCCGACGGAGCGGACCACCACGACGATGCCGGCGAACACCAGCGCCAGAAACAGCAGACTGCTGACCGTCATGAGGACCATGCCCCAACCGCCCATGCCGCTACCCCAGTACATCATCGTGACCTCCTTGGTCACCGCACCGGCGGGCTACCGCCGGACGGCTGGTGGGATACCTCCACCCTGCGCCGCGCCACCCGGGTCGGGTAGCGGCCAACGGCACCCGGCGAGGGCCGAAGGTCCCACGCGCCGTACCGAAGACCCCGCCGGTGCGGACGTTGACCACCGGGCCCGGACGGCGTGTGATGAGGCATGACCAGCGGCCGACATCTGGAATGCGTGCTACGCGCCGTCTCCGACGAGCCGACCGTCGACATCCTCGGCGTCGACGTCCCCGCCGCCGGTCCGATCTTCCTCGCCGCCCTGGCCGTGCACATCGTGGCCGGCCTGGTCGCGGTCATCGCCGGAACACTCGCCGCCCTGTCTCGCAAGCGCGAAGGCCGGCACCCCCGCGCCGGGACCGTCTTCCTGGGGGCAGTGGCGGTCATCGTCGCCACCGCGACGGTGATGGCGACCATCCGGTGGCAGCACAACCGGCACCTGCTCGCCATCGCGACCGTCACCGCCGCGCTCGCCACCGTCGGCTGGCTGGCCCGCCGCCGCCGATGGCGGCGGTGGATGCTGTGGCACGGGACCGCGATGAGCGGCGCGTTCATCACCCTGCTGACCGGCTTCTACGTCGACAACGGACCCCAGTTACCCGTCTGGAACCGGCTGCCACCGCTGGCGTTCTGGTTCCTGCCTGCCGCGGTCGGTCTGCCGTTGACCTTCTGGGCACTGGTCCACAACCGGGCCTTGCCCGGCGCCCGCTGCGGGCAGCGGGTCAGGCGTACGGGCGGGGCGCGTACATGATGACTGCGACGCCGGCCAGGCAGATCAGCGCGCCGAGGTGGTCCCAGCGGTCCGGGCGGAACTTGTCCACGACGATGCCCCAGGCGAGCGAGCCGGCGACGAACACGCCACCGTACGCGGCGAGGATGCGGCCGAAGTTCGGGTCGGGTTGGAACGTGGCGACGAACCCGTACGCGCCGAGGGTGATGACGCCGGCGGCGATCCACCACAGGCCGCGGTGTTCGCGCCAGCCTTGCCAGACCAGCCACGCCCCGCCGATCTCGAACAGGGCCGCGACGAGGAACAGCAAGATGGAACGGGCGACGGTCATGCCCGGACCGTACCGGCCCGACCACCACCACGATCATGAGCTGGTGGCACAGCCGCAGCTCGCGCCGCCTGCACAGCCACCACGATGGCGACGCCGACTCGGCCATTACCCAAAGCCGCCGGCCGCGGCGGCCAGGGCGGCGGCGATCGCGGGCAGCCACGCCCCGACGACAGCCCATCCGGCACCGGACAACACCCCCCACCCGCGATCAACAACGGGATGGCGCAGCATGCCGCGCACGCCAGCCCGGCCAGGCCGGTCAGCGAGGCGCGGCATCCGCGGCTCCTTGCGCGAGGGTGGCGAACGGGATCGGACAACACGACGAGCCGGCACACGCGACCAGGTCGTCGCAACCGGCGTCCACGGCGGCGCGCAGCGTTGCGGCGATGACCTGGAGGTCGGCGATCTTCGCTTCCACTTCGGCCAGCTTCGCCTGAGCGCGGGCCTGCAGCCCGGCGTCGCGGCGGCGGCCGTGGCGATGGCGGCCGGTTTCGAGGAGGTCGGCGACCTCGTCGAGGGTGAAGCCGAGCCGCTGCGCCGCCTTTATCACCTTCAGGGTGGTTACCGCCTGCTCCGGGTAGAGGCGGTGCCCGCCGAGGCTGCGCTCCGGTTCCGCGAGTAGGCCGCGGCGTTCGTAGTAGCGCAGGGTTTGCAGGTTGACGCCGGCCGCGTCGGCGACCTGGCTGCTCCGCAGCCCGCTCACGCTGCCATCACCGCCGCGGCGCGGGCGGCGAGCGCGTCGAGAACATCAATCTGTCCCACCGGAACCTCCACCAGCAATGCCACCGGCCCGTCGGGGTCGGCCCCGCTGGGGTCGAAGGTGAAGGTGAAGAAGGAACAGCAGGCGCTTTCTCGGGTGGTCAGATCCCGCGCCGTCGCCTCGGCCGCCGGGTCGAGCTGCCAGCGCAGCTGCGTCGGCACCGGCCGCTGCTGCCCGCGCAGGGCGGTGGCGAACAGGTCGTCGAACTCGGCCAGTCGCAACGGCTGCTCGGCGGTGGGCAGGGTGCACGCCTCGGGCACCGACGCCAGCCCAGGACCATCCTTCTTCTCGCTCATGCCCCGACGATAAGCCTGCACCTAGGTACAGGATGCAAGCCCGACCCCTGCGCCAGGCGTCAGCGATGGAGGAGGCCAGGCCGTGAACTCCGGCCCAGACGCATCTGGCGACCAGACCCGGCCCGCCTGCGGGAGGCTCCGCCGATTCCGCGGGGGACGCGGCCCGGCGGGTCGGAGCTGTGTCCCTCAGGGTGCTTCCAGAAGACGTTTGAGTGCGGCGAGGTCCTTGCGGTTGGCCCGGCGCATCGCGGCCGCCATCATCGGCGCGCCGACGCTCGCGAATCCGCCATCTAGAAAGCGCGAGTCCGGGGTGCCTGCCGTCCGCGGCACCTCTGGCCGGCCGATGAGGAGTGACCCACGATGAGTGAGAAGACGATCCCCGGGCCGTGCTGCGGCACCGCGCAGGCCGCCGCCCAGGCCGGTGCGTGCTGCGACCCGGCAGCCAAGACGCAGGCCGTGGACGCCGGTGCCAGCTGCTGCGGGACCGCCGAAACCACGGCGAGCGACTCCGGGCAGACCATCACCGAGCCGGCGTCCGGCGGTGCCTGCTGCACAAGTACCGCCGCTGCGGGCGAGGACGGCGCGCGAACGGAAGCGACCATGAGCCCTGCCGCCGATGCGCCGCTGGCGCTGGGCGGTTTGCCGGTGGTCGTCATCGGTGCCGGGCCGGTCGGGCTCGCCGCCGCCGCGCACCTACACGAGCGGGGCCTTCCCTTCCTGATGCTGGAAGCCGGCCCCCACCCCGGAGCGTCGGTGGCCGAGTGGGGGCACGTCCGGCTGTTCTCGCCGTGGCGCTACAACATCGACCACGCCGCCCGCCGGCTGCTCGACGCAGCCGGCTGGGCCGCCCCGGACCCCGACGAGCTGCCCACCGGCGCCGACCTCGTTGACACGTATGTGACGCCGCTGGCGAAGCTCCCGCAGCTCACCGCGCACATCCGCTACACCGCCCGCGTGACGGCCATCGGCCGAGCCGGCATCGACCGGGTCACCACGGCCGGCCGCGCCTCGACCCCATTCGTCGTGCGACTGGCCACCGGCGAGGACATCGCGGCCGCCGCGGTGATCGACGCCTCGGGCACCTGGCGGACCCCGAACGTACTGGGCGCGAACGGCCTGCCCGCCCACGGCGAAGCCGACGCCCGCACCGCCGGACTCATCACCGCCGCCCTGCCCGACGTCCTCGGCGCCGACCACACCGCGTACGCCGGTCGGCACACCGTCGTGGTCGGCGCCGGGCACTCCGCCGCCAACACGCTGCTCGCGTTGGCGGAGCTGGCCGAGCAGGAACCGGGCACCACGATCACCTGGGCTACCCGCGGCGGCTCCATCGACCGCGCGTTCGGCGGCGGGGACGCCGACGCGCTGCCCGGCCGCGGCGCACTGGGCGCCGGCCTGCGGCTGCTGATCCACTCCGGCCGCGTACAGCTGGTCACCGGGTTCGCCGTGCACACCGTCCGGGTCGTCGAGGGACGGGCGGAACTGGTCGCGGCCGACGGCCGCACCCTGGCCGCTGACCGGATCGTGGCGGCAACCGGGTTCCGGCCCGACCACCGCATTGCCGACGAGCTGCGCCTGGATCTGGACCCGGCGCTCGGGTGCACCCCAGCGCTGGCGCCGCTGATCGACCCGAACGAGCACTCCTGCGGCACCGTGCGCCCGCACGGCGTCGACGAACTCACCCAGCCCGAGCCCGGCTACTACGCCGTCGGCATGAGGTCCTACGGCCGCGCCCCGACCTTCCTGCTCGCCACCGGCTACGAACAGGTCCGCTCGGTCACCGCGGCGCTGGCCGGGGACTGGGCCGCCGCCCGCGACGTGCACCTCGACCTGCCCGAAACCGGCGTCTGCTCCGCCACCCAAGGCGCGAAAGCCATGCTCGACGACGCCGCCCAGCGGTACGGCCTCGCCCCAGACCTGCCCGGCCGGCTCATCTCCGCCGCCCTGCGCCACCTGCCCGCCGCGGGATCCGTGGCCGCCGCCACCCGCGCCGCCGCCGCCGAACTCGGCATCGACCCCGACATCGCGGTGCAACTCGCCGCGTACGCCGGCGACCAGTTGGACCAGACACCACCCTCGAGCCCGCAGCTCCGGACCGAACTCAACCTGGTCACCGTCGCAGGCGGCGGCTGCTGCGGGTGACCGGCACCCGAACAGTCCCGGACGCCCGGCCCGCCGGCCGGGGCGAGCCGGGGCGCGGTTGGGTGACCGTGGCGGCGCTGCGGCGGTGGCCAGCTGCCGCCGTAGCCGTTTGAGCTGCTCGCGGTCACCCAGACCATCGGCTACGGCACCCTCTACTACGCCTTCGCCGTCCTCCTGACCCCGCTCGCCGTCGACCTGCACGCCTCGACCACCGCGGTGACCGGGGCGTTCACGGCCAGCGTCCTGACCGGCGCCGCCCTCGCCGTCCCGGTCGGACGGTGGCTGGACCGGCACGGCGCCCGAGCCCTCATGACCGCCGCCTCCACCGCCGGGGTGCTGCTACTGGTGGTGTTCAGCCGGATCACCACCATGTGGCAGCTCTACCTGGTGCAAGTCGGCATCGGCGCCGTCGCCGCGGCCAGCCTCTACGAAGCCTCCTTCGCCGTCCTCATCACCCGCTACCATCCGGCCCGACGCGCACGGGCGATCCTCGCGCTCGCCGCCGTCCAGGCGATCACCGCGCCGCTGCACGCCCTCACCACCAGCCGCCCACCCCAACCCGACACCACGCCTGCCGCCGTGGCGCGACGCGGAGCCGGCACCGGGGTGGTGTTGGCGGCGCTCACCGACCGGGGGTTGTGGCTGCTCGCGGTCGGGTTAACCGCGCAGACCGCCGCGACCAGCGCGCTGACCCGTGCACCTCATCGCCTGGGGACATGCACCGCCGGTCGCCGCCGCCATCGCCGGGCTCCTCGGCGTCCTGTCCGTCGCCGGGCGCCTGCTCACCACCGGACTGACCCGCCGCCGACCGGTCACGACCGTGACCGCCGCCGTGTTCGTCGTCCAAGCCGCCGCAGCTGGCGCTCTCCCGATCGTCGGCGCCACCACCGCAGGCACGATCAGCACCGTCATCGGCTGCGGTCTGGGGTTCGGCGTCGTCACCATCGCCCGACCCGCCCTACTCGCCGAGAGCTACGACACATGCCGCTACGCCACCCTCGCCGGCGTCCTCACCGTGCCGATAACCGTCGCGAAGGCCGCCGCGCCGCTAACCGCCGCCGCTCTGCAAACCGCCACCGGCAGCTACACGCCGGTGCTGGCACCGTGGCCGGGTGCTGCGCCATCGCCGCCGCCGCGATCATGTGGATGCCCGCAGCTCGACACCCGCAGCGACCGTTGCCTCAACGGAACAGGAGGATGATCGCCTCGTGACCTCAACAAACCGCGGAGCGGACATTCGGATCATCGCGATGACCGACGAACACGCCGCATCCGTGCTGGAGATCTACCGGCTCGGCATCGCGACCGGTAACGCCACCTTCGAAACCGAACCACCCACGTGGAACCGGTTCACCACCACCCGGCTCCCCGAGCACCGATACGTCGCACTCGACCATCACGACACCGTGCTCGGCTGGACCGCCTGCAGCCCCGTCTCCGACCGCTGCGTCTACGCCGGCGTCGTCGAACACTCCGTCTACGTCCACCCCGACGCCCACGGCAACGGCATCGGCCGGGCCCTGCTCCACGCCCTGATCATCAGCACCGAGGCCGCCGGGATCTGGACCGTCCAATCCGGAATCTTCCCCGAGAACACCGCCAGCCTGCGCCTCCACGCCACCAGCGGATTCCGCACCGTCGGCACCCGCGAACGCTTCGGCAAACACCACAACACCTGGCGCGACGTCATCCTCCTCGAACGCCGCAGCCCACACATCACGTGAGCCCAGCAAAAGGGAACCTACGCCCCCGCGACGGCCCGTCCGGCACCGGACCATACCCCACCGACGATCAGCAGCGCGATGAGTCCAACTCCCAGACATATTGACCACGGTCGAATCGTGCCTGGATTAGGTGTAACTGGATAGGTGCCTGAAGATTGGTGCATGGAGGTGCGCCGGTTGTTCAGG
>CBIHNN010000103.1:0-16362 GCA_966211315.1 uncultured Micromonosporaceae bacterium
CGACCTGTTGACGCCGGTACCCGGTGCACGGCACTCTGTATTCCGTCATACAAAGTTCATCCCTGGGAAGCAGAGGTGTGACGTGGCCGGCTCCGGACTCGATCTTCGGGTGAAGCAGGACAAGCTCGTACGGGACAAGGTGGTCGACGCGCTGCGTGAGGCCATCCTCGACGGGGCTCTGCAGCCGGGTCGCAGACTCACCGAGCGTGAGCTCACCGAGCTGACCGGGGTGAGTCGCACGTCGGTGCGTGAGGCGCTGAGGCGTCTACAGGCCGAAGGGCTGGTCGAGGAGTCGCCGAGCCGTGGTCTGCGGGTGAGCATCCCGACCGAGGACGAGGTCGACCAGATCTACGAGATCCGCGCCGAGCTGGAGCCGCTGGCCGTGCGTCTGTTCGTCGAGCGGGCTTCCCAGGAGGAGGTGGAGGTGCTGGCCACCGTCGCTCAGCAGGTGACGCCGGGCGGCGACGACAACAAGGACGTTCTCGACCGCTTCGACAAGGTCCTGCTCGACGGTTGCCGCAACCCCATGCTGGCGGAGCTGCTCGGCGGCCTCTACAGCCGCATCCACGCCCTGCGCCGCGTCTCCGCCGCGACCCCGGGCCGTATGGCCGTCACCAAGCAGGAGTACGCCGACCTCGTCGCGGCTATCCGCGATGGTTCCGCCGCCGACGCGGTGGAGGTGGCGCGGCGGCACGTCGCCGCGGCCAGGGCGTCCGCGAAGGTCGCGATGAATCTGCTGAAGCAGGAAGCCGACTGACCCTGTGAAGGTCGGCGCAAAGACCGAGAGCACAAGGAAGTGCAGCTATGAGTATGGACACCGTCGCCCCGGCGATACCCGACCTGTCGGACCCGGCGACCTTCGCCTCCCGGGTACCCCATGAGACGTTCGACGCGGTCAGGCAGCTGCCGGGGCTGTACTGGCAGCCCGCCAAGGCGGGCACCCTCAACGGTGGGTTCTGGTGCCTCACCCGGCACGCGGACATCGCCGAGGTCGAGCGGAACCCGGACGTCTTCAGTTCCCAGTGGGGGCCGTTCTTCCCGAGTCTTCCCACGACGGAGACCGAGTTCCGGCACAACATCATGTACAACGACCCGCCCGTCCACAGCCGGTTGCGCCGGGCCGCCGCCCGGTCCTTCGGCCCCCGGGTCATCGCCAACTTCGACGGCTGGGTGCGCGAGATCGTCGTAGAAGTGCTGGCGGACATCACCGCCCGCGGTGACGTCAACTGGGTGGACGACGTGGCTGCGATCATCCCCTCCCGGGTCATCGCACGTGTGATGGGAGTCCCCCACGAGGACCGTCAGCGCATCGTGGACTGGACGCTCACCATCTTCGACGCCGCCGAGCAGCCCGACGGCGGCGAGTCCACCATGGCGCTGCTACCAGAGGTCTTCGCCTACCTGGACCAGCTGCGAACGGACAAACTGCGGGCACCCCAGGACGACTTCGCCACGGTGCTCGCCCAGTGTGTCGAGCGCGGCGAGATCAGCCACCCTGAGTTCCTGCACTACCTCAGCCTGCTCCTCGTCGCCGGCTTCGAGACGACGCACACGGTGATCGCCCAGTCGATGCGGCTGATCCTGGAGGACCCGCAGATCGCCGCCGCCACTCGCGAGGCCGTCGCCGCCGGCAACCTGGACGGGCTGGTCGACGAGTTCCTGCGGTTCGTCACCCCGGCCATGAACATGGCCCGCACGGTGACCCGGGACTTCGACTTCCATGGCACGCAGATGCGCGAAGGCGACCTGGTGCAGATGTTCTTCACAGCCGCCAACCGTGACCCCGCCGTGTTCGCCGAACCGCACCGCTTCGATCCGTCCCGGACCACGAACGCGCACATGTCCTTCGGCGGAGGGCCGCACCACTGCGTCGGCAAGAACCTCGCTAAGCTCGAACTGAAGATCATCTTTGAGGAGATGCACAGCCGGGGCATCGACTGCGTCCTGAACGGTGAGCCCAGGCGCGGCTGGAGCACCTTCATCAACAAGCTGCTGTCCCTGCCCGTCACCGTCACCACGGCCGGCCGGCAGGAGGTCCAGGCATGAGCACTCTCACCGACGCCGGCGTCGTCGTGACCGGCGGCGCCACCGGCATCGGACTGGCTCTCGCCCGCGAGGCCGCGGCCCGCGGAGCACGAGTGATGATCGCCGACGTGGACGACGCGCGCACCGCGGTGGAGGGCCTGCGGGCCGACGGTGCCACGGTGGACTGGTTGCAGACCGACACATCGGACTACTCCCAGGTCAAGAAGTTGACTGAGGCCACCATTGAGCGGTTCGGCACGGTCAACGTGGTGTGCAACAACGCCGGCATCGGTGTGGCGGGTGCGCTCCAGGACGTGGATCCGGATGAGGTGAAACGTCTCTTCGACGTCAACGTGCTCGGCATGTTCCACGTCGTCCACGCCTTCGCACCGCTGCTGAAGGACGCCGCCGCGCGAGGCGGACCGGCGTACATCCTCAACACCGGCTCCGAACACTCCCTCGGTGTCCCGCCCCACGTGATGCCGATGAGCACGTACACCGCATCCAAGTACGCGGCCCTCGGTCTCACCGACACCGCACGCCGCGACCTGAAGGACTTCGGCGTCGGCGTCTCCCTCCTCACCCCCGGCTGGGTCCGCACCGATCGGATCAGCGCCCTCCTCGCCGCCGACCCGCACGCGGCAGCCGCCATCGAACCCTTCGCCCAGGAGCCCGCCGAAGTCGCTGCCGCGGCGTTCGACGGCCTGCTCAAGGGCACGGCTGTCATCGCCACCAACCCGCACAGCCGCGCCTTCGCCATGGAGCACGCGCGCGACCTCATGGCCGACATCCAGGCACTTCCCCTGCTCGACGGCCCGAACGATCACGCACACGACGGCACCGGCGACGCGTCCAAGTGCCCCTTCTCCCAGGGCTGAGCAACACGCCTGAACAACCCGCGCCACCAGACGCGTGACGGTCGGCATCCGGGCACCCTCTCTGTCCCCGCATCACACTCACCTTTCCGCGATCGGCGGCCGGGCAGCGGAAACCGCGCCTCACGGCCCATCGCGTCATCCCGTCATTCCCCGAATGGCCAGCACCCAGGACTGAACCATGCCTGAACGAAGGCAAGTTGCGATCGTCGGAGTCGGCCAGACCGACTTCGGCGCCCTCTACGCCAACAAGGACGCCCAGCGCGACGCGTACGCCCTCGGCGCGCAGGCCCTGCGCCTCGCGCTCGACGACGCCGGGCTGCGCAAGGACGAGGTCGACGGCCTCCTCACCGCCCGCTTCCACTACGAGCACGGCGCACACGTGCTCGGCATCCCGAACCCTCGTGTCATCAACGCCCTCGAGGGATCCGGCCGTATGAGCGGCGTCGCCGTCCAGCACGCCGTCTCCCTGATCGAGACCGGCCAGGCCGACGTCGTGGCGTGCGTGTACGGCAACAACGGCCGCTCGGTGAAGATGACCTACGGCGGTGCCTACACCGACAGCCCCACCACCCGCTACGACGCGATGTACGGCATGACCTCCCCGGGTGCCTACGTCGCCATGATGTACCGGCGTTACATGCACGACTACGGTGTCCCCGACGGCGCCCTCGCCCCGATCGCGATCAACAACCGCCGCAACGCCGCCCTCAACCCGGTGGCCGTGATGCGCGACGAGATCACCGAGGAGCAGTACCTCAGTGCCCGCCACATCGCCGACCCGCTGCGCCTGTACGACTACTGCATCATCAATGACGGCGGCGTCGCGCTGATCCTCACCACCCTGGAACGGGCACGTGACCTGGTCAAGCGCCCGGTACGGGTGGCAGCCACGGCGGCTCGGGGGAGCGTCAGCAACTTCTACACCAGCACCGACTTCTTCCACTCCGCCTCCCAGGACGTCGCCCGGCGGGTGTACGCGGAGTCGGGTTACGGCCCGCAGGACATGGACTGCCTGCAGATCTACGACAACTTCACCCCCACCGTCCTGTTCAGCCTGGAGGGCTTCGACCACGCGCCGCGCGGCGAGGCCTGGAAGTGGGCGACCCCCGACCGCATCGCACGCGACGGCGAGATGCCGGTCAACACAGCTGGCGGACACACCGGCGAGAGCTACATGCAGGGCTGGGGCCACCACGTCGAGGCGGTGCGCCAGATCCGCGGCGAGGCCGGCCCCCGTCAGGTGGCGGACTGCAACGTCGCCCAGTACATCTGCGCCTCGCCCATCGTCACCTCGCACGTCCTGGTCGGGGAGTGAGCAAACCCATGGACAACCAGAAACTCATCGAGATGCTCCCGCCGGTCACGGACGCCAACCGCGCGTTCTGGGAGGGCACCCTCGCCGGTGAACTCCGGCTCCAGTACGGCGACTCCGGCACCCCGCGCTTCCCCGAGTCCCCGGTCGACCCGGTGACCCTCGACGAGGGCTTCGAGTGGCGCGCGGCGAGCGGCAGGGCGACGCTCTGGTCCTGGATCGTCATGCACCAGAAGTACTTTCCCGCCTTCGCCGACGAGGTCCCCTACCTGGTGGCCTTCGTCCAGCTGGAGGAGGGGCCCTATCTGATGACCACCGTCGTCGACCCGCCGCGGGACCTGGAGTGCGGCATGCCTCTGGAGGTCGTCTTCGAGCAGGTCTCCGATGACCGGGCCATCCCGAAGTTCAGGGTGGTGTCCCGATGAGCACCCCCGTGACCGAAGAGGTCGTCCTGGTCGAGCATCAGGGCAACGGCGTCTCCCGCATCACCTTCAACCGTCCCGCGAAGCGCAACGCCATGAACCGGGCGGCCCGCGTCGGCATCGTGCGTGCGCTCGACGAGTGCCGGGGCCGGTCCAAGGTGATCATCCTGACCGGCAACGGCCCCGCCTTCTGCGCCGGCGTCGACCTCAAGGAGGGTGACGTCAGCACCGGTGACGCGGAACTCGACCGGCGCAGCGAGTGGGCGGCCGTCCAGGAGGAGATCCGCAGCCACCCCGCCGTCGTCATCGCCGCCGTCAACGGCACGGCTCTCGGCGGGGGTTCCACGCTCATCAACGTCGCCGACCTCGCCATCGCGGCCGACGAGGCCCAGATCGGCATGCCGGAGATCGGCTTCGGCCTCTATCCGACCCTCGCCGGGCCCGCCGCTCAACTGCGGCTCCAGCCGAAGCACGCGGCCTGGCTGGTGCTCACCGCCGGGCGCGTCAACGGTCCCACCGCGGCCGAATGGGGCCTGGTCAACCTCTCCGTACCCTTGGAGGAACTGGACTCCGCCGCTATCGAACTCGCCGAACGCGTCGCCTCGTTCGACGCGACCGCGCTGGAGTGGTCGAAGAAGGCGCTGTGGAAGATTCCCGGCGAGATCGCCGAGTGGACCGGGGCCATCGCGTACGGGCACGAGGTCGCCGCTGAGCTTCGCGCCCGGAGCACTGCTCTGGCCGAGGGCCTCGGCCGGTTCCGGGCGGGCGAGCGCAACCCGGGGCAGGGCTGATGTCCGGGCAGCGCGTCTTCCGGGTAGTCGAGGTCACCGAGTCGGTCGCGGGAGCGGCGTGCGGACGCCTGTTCGCCGCCCTCGGTCATGACGTCCTGTTGTGTGAGCCGCCCACCGGTACGCTGCTGCGGGCAAGGGAGTTCACCTTTGCGGCCCTCGGTGCCGGCAAGCGCAGCGTCGTACTCCGGCCCGAGCAACTGGTGGCCGACGAGACGAGCCCGCTGGCCAGCGCCGATGTGCTCATCACGGATCTCACACCGGCTGCGGCAGCGGCCGAGGGCTTGGACCTCGACCAGCTCCGGAAACGGTTCCCCCGTCTGGTCACCGTCTCGCTCACCGCGTTCGGGCTGACCGGAGACTACGCCGAGAGCGTCGGCGACAGCCTTCTGGCGGAGGCGTACGGCGGACTCGCCACCATGATCGGTGAGCCCGGCCGGCGCCCGCTGAGCCTCGGCGGTGAGCAGAGCGCCCACTCTGCCGCCTTCGTCGGCCTGTACGGCGCCATGCTCGCCCTTTGCAACCGTGACCGCACAGGACACGGCGACGTCGTCGAGGTCGCCCTGAGTGACGTCGCCGCTTACATGGACTGGAAGAGCGACGTCCTCCACGACCTCGGCGGAGGGATCCCCAAGCGTGCGGGTTCGTCGCAGGGTAGCTGGCGCGTGGTCCGGGCCAAGGACGGCTGGGTCGGAGTCATCTTCCACGAGCACCAGTGGCCCGTCGTCGTCGAACTCTTCGGCGACCCGCGCCTGAGTGCACCCGGCCTCGACGATCCCGAGCAGCGCGCCCGGCGCTCGCAGGAGTGGTGGGCAGTGATCGCCGAGGCGGCCGCCAGCCGTGAAGCCGTAGAGCTCTACAGGGAGGCCCAGCGTCTCGGACTGCCCTTCGGCCATGCCGCCGACGCCGAGGACCTGCTGGCCGACGAACAGCTCCGTGCCCGGGGCTTCGTCCTGCCGTACGGCACGCGCCGCAGGGACGCGCCTGTCGTGGGACTGCCCTGGACCGCGAACGGTTCCGTCACCCCGTCACCCCGGCTGGGTGAGCACAGTGGGGACCTCGCTGCCTGGCCCCGACCGGCCGCCCGCACGCCCCGCGCCGGTACGGCCCCGCGGCGCAAGGATGCGGCGCCCCTGGACGGCCTGGTCGTGCTCGACTTCGGCACCATCACCGCCGGAGCGGCCACCAGCCGGCTTCTTTCCGATTACGGCGCGACCGTCATCAAGATCGAGTCGCAGGGACGCCCGGACCCGTTCCGGAAGTGGGTGATGCCCGGCAGCGCCGACCGGACGGACGGCCCGGTCCCGCCCTCTCCGATGTTCGCCTCCAACAACGCGGGCAAGCGGGGCCTGTGCCTGGATCTGAAGACCGAGCAGGGCAGGGCGACGGCCCATGAGCTCATCCGCAGGGCGGACGTCCTGGTCGAGAACTTCCGGGTGGGCGTGACCGCCCGCATGGGCATCGACCCCACCACCGCCCACCGGCTCAACCCCGACCTGGTCTACCTGTCCCTGTCGAGTCAGGGTGTCCTCGGACCCGAGGCGTCGTACGGCTCCTTCGGCTCGACCCTCGACCTGCTGTCCGGCCTCGCGGCCGTCACCGGGTATCCGGGGGAGCGGCCCATGTGGTCGGGCGGTGATGTCAACTACCCGGACCAGGTGGTGTCCTTTGTCGGCGCCGCGCTGGTGGCGGACGCCGTCACCAGCGGCCGGCGCGGTATCCATCTGGACGTCTCGCAGCGGGAGGCTGTCGCCTGGACCCTGGCCGATCAGCTCGGCGAGTACGTGTGGACGGGGCGAGTGCCCGCCCCGGACGGCAACCGCCGCCCCGGCGCCGCTCCCCACGACACGTACCCGGTCGCGGAGCCCGACACCTGGCTGGCGATCGCCTGTACCAGCGCGGGACACCGCCGGGCGCTGGCCGAGGTGATCACCGCGTTGCCCGGCCACGAGCCGGAGGACTGGTGGCTGAGCCACCAGGACACCGTCGACACGGCCATCGCCGAGTGGACGGCCCGACGCCCCCGCGACCGGGCCGTGGCGGAACTCCGCCGCGCTGGTGTTCCCGCCGTGCCCGTGAACACCGCGGCGGACCGCGCACGCGACCCCCGCTACCGCGAGCGGCGCGCGGCACTGCGGGTTCCCGAGTGGCTAAAGGGATTCCCCATGATCCTGCACGGCCACAGCCCGCCCGACCCGGCTCCGGCACCTGCCCTCGGTGAGAACGCCGCGCACCTGGACGACCAGGCCCTGGACGAACTCCTCGGCGGCGATCACCGGCCGCCGTTCGCCCGCTGACCTCCCACCACCCACCCCTGTACCCACGCACCCCCATCAGGAGACCGCCATGCCCCGTGTCGTATTCGTCCGTCCGGACGGCACCAAGCAGGAGACCGACGCCGCCGACGGAGCCACCGTCATGCAGGCCGCCACCGCCAGCCTGGTGCCCGGCATCGTCGCCGAGTGCGGTGGCGAGCTGTCCTGCGCCACCTGCCACGTCTTCGTGGACGAGCAGTGGCTCGGAGCTCTGCCCGCGCCGTCGGAGGACGAGCAGGACATGCTGGAGGCGACGTCCGAGGAACCCACCGAGGCCAGTCGGCTGTGCTGCCAGATCACCCTGGACGCCTCGCTGGACGGCATCGTCGTGCACATTCCGAAGACCCAGAAGTAGGACCGGTCGGAGCACACCATGCACATCGAACCCTCTGTGACCGGACGCATCGTCGTGGTCGGCGGCGGCCAGGCCGGCGCGGACTTCGTCGCCGCCCTGCGCATGGCCGGCCACCAGGGCCCCGTGACCCTCGTAGGCGAGGAACCCGGCCATCCGTACGCCCGTCCGCCGCTGTCCAAGGCCTATCTGTCCGGCCAGGCCACGGCCGAGGACCTGTACATCCGGCCCTCCGCCATGTACGAGCAGCAGGGCATCGACCTGCGCACCGGCACCCGCGTGACCGCCATCGACCGCAGCGGCCGGCAGGTGATCCTGGCCGACGGCGAGCGGCTGCCGTACGCGCACCTCGTACTCGCCACCGGCGGCCGGGCCCGCAGACTGACAGCCCCCGGACTCGACGACGCACCCAACGTCCACTACCTCAGAACCCTCGCGGACGTGACCGCCCTGCGGGAGCACTTCGTACCGGGCGCCCGGCTGGTCGTCGTCGGCGGCGGTTACGTCGGCCTCGAAGTGGCCGCGGTCGCCCGCCGTCTCGGCCTGGACGTGACGGTCCTCGAAACGCTGCCCCGCGTCCTGGCCCGGGTGACCGCGCCGCAGGTCTCCGCGTTCTACCAGCGGGTGCACACCGAGGAAGGCGTGGACATCCGCGTCGACACCGCGGTGACCGGCTTCGCCTTCGCCCCCGGCGGCTCCGTGACAGCGGTCGAGCTGAAGAGCGGCGGGCGGATCGAGGCCGACGTGGTCCTCGTCGGCATCGGACTGCTCCCGAACACCGAACTCGCCGAGCAGGCCGGTCTCGCCGTCGACAACGGCATCGTCGTCGACGAGTACTGCCGTACCGAGGATCCCGCGATCCTCGCCATCGGCGACTGCACCAGCCACCCCTGTGGCGAACACGGCGGACGCCGTCGGCTCGAATCCGTGCCCAACGCCTCGGAACAGGCGCGGACCGCGGCCGCCACCGTGACCGGTAACCCGCAGCCGTACACCGCCGTTCCGTGGTTCTGGTCCGACCAGTACGACGTCAAGCTCCAGACCACGGGATTGTCCACCGGCTACGACGACGTCGTCATCCGGGGCACCACCGAGACCGGGCGGTCCTTCTCCGCCTTCTACCTCAAGGACGGCCGGGTCCGCGCCGCGGACGTGGTGTGCAGCCCTCGCGACTTCACCGCCGCCAGGAAGCTGGTCGCGGCCCGCGCTCGGGTCGCTCCCGAGGCGCTCCAGGACCTGTCGGTCCCCCTCAAGCAACTGCTCTGAACCACCCAGATGGGAAACCAAGAAATGACGGACCACACGGCGGCCACGACGGCCTCCTCGCGCTCGGAACGCTTTCCGGCCGGGATGGACCGCGACTACCTGATGCTCATCGACGGTGAGTGGGTCCCCGCCTCCGGCGGCGAGACCTTCACCTGCCTCGATCCGTACGAGAACCGCCCGTGGGGCCGCGTCCCGGCCGCCACCGCCGAGGACGTCGACCGGGCCGTACGCGCCGCCCGACGGGCCTTCGACGAGGACGGCTGGTCCCGCACCCCGGCCTCGCTCCGCGCCGGCCTGCTGCGCAAGCTCGCCGACCTCATCGAGGAGCACGCCGAGGAACTCGCCTTCATCCAGATCCGCGAGAACGGCAAGCTCATCAGCGAGATGCTGCCAGGAGCCAAGGCCATGGCGGCCCACGCCCGCTATGTGGCGGGCCTCGCCGAGAGCCATCACGGCTCCACCCTGCCCGCACACCCCGGCTTCACCGCCTACACCGTGCACGAGCCGGTCGGTGTCGTCGCGGCGATCACTCCGTGGAATTCCCCGCTGACCCTGCTCTCGTGGAAGCTGTTTCCCGCGCTCGCGGCCGGATGCACGCTCGTCATCAAGCCGTCCGAGGTGACCCCCACCTCCACCCTGCGCCTGGCCGAACTCTGCCGGCAGGCCGGCTTCCCCGAGGGCGTCGTCAACGTCGTGACCGGCTTCGGGCAGCCGACCGGCGCCGCTCTTGCGGGCCACCCCGGCGTGGACAAGATCGCCTTCACCGGTTCCACCGGGGCGGGCAAGGCCATGCTCAGCGCCGCCGCACCGCGCATCGGGCGGGTCACCCTGGAACTGGGCGGCAAGTCACCCAACATCGTCTTCGCCGACGCCGACCTCGACAACGCCGTGCACGGCGTGATGGGCGGCATCTTCGCGGCGACCGGGCAGACCTGCATGGCCGGCTCCCGTGTCCTCGTCGAGGACGCCGTGTACGACGAGTTCGTCGACGCCCTTTCGGCGGCCGCGGACAAGCTGGTCCTCGGCGACCCGCTCGACCCGGGGACCGACGTGGGCCCGCTCGCCTGCCGCAACCAGTTCGACAAGGTTCTCGACTACATCGACATCGGGCAGTCCGAGGGCGCGCGCCTGGCCGCGGGCGGCGTGCGGGACACCTCCACGACGGAGCTGGCCGGCGGCCTGTTTGTCCGGCCCACCGTCTTCGCGGGCGTCGACAACTCCTCGCGTCTCGCCCAGGAGGAGATTTTCGGACCCGTGGCCAGTGTCGTGCGGTTCAGCGGGGAGGACGACGCGGCCCGGCTCGCCAACGACGTCGACTTCGGCCTCGCGGCCGCCGTCTGGACCCGGGACGTCGGCCGCGCCCACCGCATGGTCAGGCGTCTGCGCGCCGGCACTGTCTGGGTCAACGCCTATCGCGTCGTCCACTACGGCGTTCCTTTCGGCGGGTTCAAACAGAGCGGCATCGGCCGCGAGCTCGGCCCCGACGCGCTCGACGACTACACCGAGACCAAGTCCGTCTGGATCGACGAGGGCAACTCGCAGCTGTTCGGCCGCCACTGACGACCGGCATCACGAAGAGGGAGTACCGAACACCGTGCTCGAGCACAAGAACCTCTACATGGACGGTGCCTGGCGCCGCTCCTCCGGTGATGAGGTGACCGAGGTGGTCAACCCGGCCACCGAGCAGGTCATCGCCATTGTTCCGGCCGCCACGCCGGAAGATGTCGACGCGGCCGTCGCCGCCGCACGCGCCGCGCTCCCGGAGTGGTCCCGCAAGCCGGCCCTCGAACGCAAGGATTTCCTGGACCGGCTGCACCGCGCACTGGTCGAGCGTGCCGACGAGATCGCCACCACCGTCACCGCGGAGATGGGCGCACCCCGCAAGCTCTCGTCGAGCGTTCAGGCCGGACTGCCGATCGCGGTCGCCGAGTCGTACGCCCGGCTGCTGGAGACCTACGACTTCGAGGAGCGCGTCGGAACCTCGCTCGTCGTCAAGGAACCAATAGGCGTCGTAGCCGCGATCACCCCGTGGAACTATCCGCTCCATCAGGTCGTCGCCAAGGTGGCCGCCGCCCTTGCGGCAGGGTGCACGGTCGTGCTCAAGCCGTCCGAGGTGACCCCGCTCAACGCCTACGTCCTCGCCGAGATCGTCGATGCCATCGGACTGCCCGCGGGCGTGTTCAACCTGGTGCCCGGCACCGGCCCGGTCGCTGGGGAGGCACTCGTCGGCCATCCGGACGTCGACATGGTCTCCTTCACCGGATCGACCCGCGCCGGAAAGCGCATCGGCGAACTCGCCGCGGCCACCGTCAAGAAGGTTGCACTGGAACTCGGCGGCAAGTCCGCCAACGTCATCCTCCCGGACGCCGACCTCGACTCCGCGGTCCGCGATGGCGTGGCCAACGTCCTGAGCAACTCGGGCCAGACCTGCACGGCATGGACCCGGATGTTGGTGCACCGGGATGCGTACGAGCGCGCCGTGGAGCTGGCCCGGGCGGCGGCCGAGAGCACTGTGGTGGGCGACCCCACCGACGAGGGGACCCAGATCGGCCCGGTCGCCTCGGCGGCCCAGCGCGACCGTGTGCGCGCCTACATCACCGAGGGAGTCAGGCAGGGTGCCCGGCTGGTGACCGGCGGCGTCGAGCCGCCGGCCGGCCTGTCCACCGGCTACTACGTGCGCCCCACCGTCTTCGCCGACGTCACCGAGGACATGACCATCGCCCAGGAGGAGGTCTTCGGACCCGTCATCGTCCTCATCCCCTACGCGGACGAGGAGGAGGCCCTGCGGATCGCCAACAACTCCGTCTACGGCCTGTCCGGAGCGGTGTTCTCGGCCGACGAGGAACGCGCCGTCGCGTTCGCCCGTCGCCTGGACACCGGCATGGTCCACATCAACGGCGCACGACTGAACCTGCTGGCGCCCTTCGGCGGGTACAAGCAGTCCGGCAACGGCCGCGAACTCGGCGTCCACGGGCTTGAGGAATTCCTCCAGCCGAAGGCACTCCAGCTCCCGGCATCGGCGGCCACGGCAAGGACGACACCATGAACGATTCCGATCACCCCGCCGCACGGCATTTCCTCTCCGAGATCTGGGACTCCCTCGGAGGGGACAAGGAAGCACTGGACCGGGTGCGGTTCGAAGGCAACGGCGCGTTGCGGTCCCCCTTCGCGGTCACGGACCTGGCCGCGGCGTCCTTCGGGGCCGCCGGGCTGGCTCTCGGCGAGCTCGTCGCCACGACCGGCGGCGGGCGACCGGAGGTCCGGGTGGACCGGGTTCTCGCCAGCGGCTGGTTCGATCTGCCGGTCGGGCCTTCCCAGCCCCTCGACCCGTCGGCACGGCAGGGCGTTCCGCACACCTGGATGTGCGAGTTCCCGACCGCCGACGACCGGTGGCTTCGTGTGCAGGCGACGTTCCCGACCTTGCGTTCGCGTATCGCGCGAGCGCTCGGCACGGCGGAGGACCCGGCGGCCTTCGAGGCGGAGATCCGCAGGCACCCCGCGGAGGACATCGAGCGGTCGCTGGTCGACGCGGGCGCCGCAGTCGCCGTCAGCCGCTCGATCGAGGAATGGCGCGGACACGCCCAGGGTCGAGCCGTGGCCACGGAGCCCGTCGTGAGCATCGAGCCCGGCGACGTGGGCGACGACACCTGGAAGCCGACGCCCGGACGCCCGCTGGCCGGCATTCGGGTGCTCGACCTGACCCGGGTCATCTCCGGACCAATGGCCACCCGGTTCCTGGCCGCCTGCGGCGCCGAGGTACTGCGCCTCGACCGCCCCGGCTCGGACGAGAGCAGCGGCGTCTTCGGCCGCGGCAGCGACATCATGCTGGGCAAACGGTGGGCGTTCCTCGACCTGCAGACCACGGACGGACGGGAGCGGTTCCTGAGTCTCCTGTCCGAGGCGGATGTCCTGGTCCACGGATACCGCCCCGGCGGACTGGACAGCCTCGTCGCCCCCGAGGTCCGGGCCACCGTACGGCCCGGCCTGGTCGAAGTGGCACTCAACGCCTACGGCTGGACAGGCCCCTGGAAGAACCGCAGAGGCTTCGACACCCTGGTTCAGTTCAGCAGCGGCCTCGCCGACGCGACGACGGCCTGGGCCCGCGCCGACCCGGAGCACAGGACACCGATCAACGCACTTGGCCGATTGGTCGACGCCGACCGTCCCCGTCATCTGCCCGTCGAGGCACTCGACTTCGCCACCGGATACCAGATCGCCGCAGCGGCGATCCGGGGACTGACGCGGCGAGTGACCACGGGCGAAGGCTCGGTCTCCCGGCTCTCCCTCGCCCGGACCGCGGCGATGCTGATCGGCGGGGGCCAGGCCGCGGAGGAACCGGAGATCCGGCTGCCGCTCGACGGACCGTACGAGGACCGCGTCCACGTCAGCGGTGACGGCAGCCCCGTGAAGCGGCTCCGGTTCCCCGTCAGAGTCCAGGAGACCCCGTTGTTCTGGGAGCGACCGTTCGAAGCGGCTGGCTCTTCCGCGCCGACGTGGTGCCCCGTGAGCTGACCCCGGCCTCGATCGTCCGCCAACCGGACGAGTACGGAAGCGGCCTCGGTGGGTCCATTCGCCGTCGCCTTCAACGGCGATGGTACCCACCGAGGCGTTGCCGCGAGGTCTTGGCATCTGTGTGCGGCTGTCGCCGCTGCGCGCCCGCCGTCGTGGATGCCGACACGGGCCGGGTCAGGCTCACCGTGTCATGCGGGGGAAGAGACGTTCGACGGCGGCGACCACGGCGGCGCGGCGAGCGGTGACGGATGGGTCAGCGGCCTGTTCGGCCGCCACCGCTCCGATCTCGGTCTGGGCCGCCCACGTGGTGGCGAGCTGGTTGACCAGGGCCAGGACGTCGACTGGATCCCAGGACGGATCGATGTGTCCTGCCCGCTGTGCCTCGCGCAACTGGTCGATCTTGCGGGCGACGGTCTCCTGAACCTGATCCGCGCCAGCCGGATCGGCGGTGCCGGCGAGTTCGAGGCGCCCCCAGGTGATCAGACGGTGGTGGTCGGGCCGGGTGATGGTGAAGTGGTCGAAGAGGCGGCCCGCGTAGCCCGGGAGATCGGCAGGGTCCATGGGGGTGGCCTCGGCTACCCGGGCCAGTTCGCGCAGGGAGACATGGGCGTAAAGGGCCTCCTTGCCGCGGAAGTACGCGTAGACGCGTTCCTTGCTGGTCCTGGCCTGCTTGGCGATGCGGTCCACACGGGCGCCGGCGATTCCGTGGCGGGCGAACTCGTCCGTGGCGGCGGCGACGATCCGCTCGCGGGTGGAGTCGGCACCCTCAGGGGAGGCCGGGTCCGGGGTCGGGTCGGTCGTGGTCGAGCGCGGCATACCGCCAGGATAAGGGGCCGAACTGTTTGGTTTGGCATGTGTGGCGGTCGGCCCTATGCTCAAACCAAACGGTTCGGTTTGGTATCGGCCGTACGGTACTCATGTCTGGAGAGAACTCATGCACCACCACGACCTGGGCTCCCAAGGCCTGCGTGTCTCCGCGCTCGGCCTCGGCACCATGGGGATGACCCTTGCCTACGGCTCCTCGAACGACGACGAGAGCACGGCCACCATCCGCCGAGCCCATGAACTAGGGGTCGACTTCTTCGACACCGCCGAGTTGTACGGCCTCGGCACCGGCAGCAACGAGATCCTGCTCGGCAACGCCGTGAAGGACTTCCGCGACGAGGTGGTGCTCGCCACCAAGTTCGGGTTCGACATGACCGCGCAACAGATAGGCGCCGGCTTCGACAGCCGCCCGGAGAACATCCGCAAGGTCGCCGAGAACAGCCTGCGCTATCTGCAGACCGACCGCATCGACCTCTTCTACCAGCACGCCGCCGACCCCGACGTGCCCGCCGAGGAGGTCGCGGGCGTGGTCGGCGAACTGATCACCGAGGGCAAGGTCAAGTACTTCGGCCTCAGCAACGTCGGCCCGCAGTACATCCGCCGTGCCCACGCCGTCACTCCGGTCACGGCCCTGCAGTCCGAGTACTCGCTCTTCGAGCGGGGGGTGGAAGAGAAGATCCTGCCGGTCCTGCGGGAGCTGGGCATCGGCCTGGTGTCGTACTCACCGCTGGGCCGCGGCTTCCTGACCGGCGTGGTCAAGCCTGCCGCCGAGTACCCCGCGGACGACATGCGCAGCTGGGACGAGCGGTGGCAGGGCGACAACTACACGTACAACCTCAACGCCACCGAGCAGCTGAAGAAGCTCGCCGCAGCCAAGGGCATCACCGCCGCCCAGCTCGCGCTGGCCTGGCTGCTCGCCCAGGGCGAGGACGTGGTGCCGATCCCCGGCACCCGCAACGCCGACCGTCTGGCGGAGAACACCGCCGCGGTCGACGTCGAGCTCACCGACGCCGACCTCGAGCAGATCAGGCAGATTCTCCCTCAGGGTTCCGCGGGAAGCCGGTACCCGGCCGCGATGCTGGCCACGATGTCGACCGACTGACTCCGGGGCGTCCGTACGGGCTGTCAGGACGGGGTGAACGCTCGCCGGTCCGGAGTCCTGCAGGTCATCCACGCGTCTTGTCGAGTATCAGATTCTCTGAGAAAAACAGTTCATGAAGACGATGACCGCTACCGAAGCATCACGGAACTTCGCCTCCGTGCTGGACAGTGCGGAACGCGGGGAAACCATCGTGATCACGCGCGGAGGCAAGCGTCTGGCGGTGCTCGCTCCCGCGCCCAAGGCCACGGGACGGGCGGTGAAGGACGCTCTCCTACGTCATGTCGGCACGCTCGACGATGCTTTCGAGGACGACGTGACGGCCACCCGTGACCTGCTGACCCTGGACCATCCGTGGAGCGACTGATCCTGGACACCGGCGTGCTGATCGCGATCGAGCGCCGGAAGGTCTCCCTCGACCAGGCACTGGCCGACGACGACGATCCAGCGATCGCCGCCATCACGGCGGCGGAACTGCTCCAGGGCGTGGAACTGGCGGACGACACCAACCGGGTCGCCCGCCAGTCCTTCGTCGGCACCGTCCTCGCCACCATCCCGGTCGAGGAAT
>CBIHNN010000104.1:0-16241 GCA_966211315.1 uncultured Micromonosporaceae bacterium
GCGCTCGTCAGCGTGCCGCGCGCGCTTTTCATCCTGGTGGGGGGCGCGCTGGTCTATGATGTTCACGTCTTTTTCGACGTGGGCGTGGGCGGGGTTTAAGACGGGGCCGCCGCGGGCGTCGGCCTGGCCGCAGCCGGTGTTGACGGACTGCCGGAAGATCACCGTGTTGGCGGGCCGGTAGACCTTCTTGAGGCTCGCGGGAAGCGCGTCCTTCCAGTAATCCTGGATCGCGTTGACGTAGAGCGTGTTGCGGCACTCCAGCTGCTGCAACTTGTTCGCCGCGCTGCACTCCTGCTGGATGTTGCCGTTGTCGGCGGGGCCGGGGTCACCGTTACCGCCGAGCTGGCTGATCCCGAGGCCGCCACCGGCGAGGACCACGATCACCGTGATGATCAGGCCGGGGATGCCGCCGGGGATCGGTAGGCCGGAGAGGCCTCCACCGCCGCCTGAACCGCGCCGATCCTCGACCTGACTGGTGTCGATCTCGGCGTTCTCGTTGAGTTCCATCTCGTCCTCAGCTCAACCGGTGTCGGGGTTTTCGGTGTTACCCGCGCATCGTCCCCCGTAATCGATTGGGATGTCCGTGCGGGGGCCCGGTAGACTCGCCGGCATGCTGCTCTGCGAAGGCTGACGCGCTCCGCGCCGACCCGGACCCGCTTCCCTGTGGGGAGGCCGATCCGGGCGGCGCTTTCGTGTGCCCTGAGCCAGCCTTCGATCCCGAGAGCGAGACTTCCCCATGATCACTGCCACCGGTCTTGAACTGCGCGCCGGAGCCCGCATCCTGCTCTCCGACACCACGCTGCGGGTGCAGCCGGGTGATCGGATCGGCCTCGTCGGCCGTAACGGTGCCGGCAAGACCACGTCGCTGAAGGTGCTCGCGGGCGAGGCCGAGCCGTACACCGGCACGATCGCCCGTACGTCCGAGGTGGGCTACCTGCCGCAGGACCCCCGTACCGGCGACTTGAACGTCACCGCGCGCGATCGCGTGCTGTCCGCGCGTGGCCTGGACACGATTCTGGCCGAAATGCAGAAACTGCAGATCCAGCTCGAGGAGAGTGCGGACGACAAGCTCGTCCGCCGATACGGCCGTCTCGAAGATCAATTCGCTTCGCTCGGGGGGTACGCCGCCGAGGCGGAAGCCGCCCGCATCTGCGCCAATCTCGGCCTGCCCGACCGGGTCCTCGCCCAGACCATCGGCACCCTCTCCGGTGGTCAGCGCCGGCGCATCGAGCTTGCCCGCATCCTGTTCCGCGACGCGGGCGAGGAGGGCACCGGCATCCTGCTGCTCGACGAGCCGACCAACCACCTCGACGCCGACTCGATCGCCTGGCTGCGCAGCTACATGGCCGCGCACAAGGGCGGCCTCGTCGTGATCAGCCACGACGTCGAGCTGCTCGACGCCGTCGTGAACAAGGTCTGGTACCTCGACGCGAACCGCTCGGTCGTCGACATCTACAACGTCGGCTGGAAGACGTACCTGGACCAGCGGGAGACCGACGAGCGCCGCCGCCGCCGCGAGCGCGCCAATGCCGAGAAGAAGGCCGGCGCGCTGATGGCGCAGGCCGACAAGATGCGGGCGAAGGCGACCAAGACGGTGGCCGCGCAGAACATGGCGCGGCGCGCCGAGAAGCTGCTCACCGGTCTGGAGGAGGTACGCACCAGCGACAAGGTCGCCAAGGTGCGGTTCCCGAAGCCGGTGCCGTGCGGCAAGACCCCGCTCACCGCGCAGGGGTTGTCGAAGTCGTACGGCTCGCTGGAGATCTTCACCGACGTCAACGTGGCGGTGGACCGTGGTTCCCGGGTCGCGATCCTCGGCCTGAACGGTGCCGGCAAGACCACGCTGTTGCGGATGCTGGGCGGGATCCTCGAGCCGGACACCGGTGAGGTCGTCCCGGGCCACGGGCTGCGCCTCGGCTACTACGCCCAGGAGCACGAGACGCTGGACGTCGACCGTACGGTGCTGGAGAACATGCGCAGCGCCAACACCGACCAGACCGACACGGACCTGCGCAAGATCCTCGGTGCGTTCCTGTTCTCCGGTGACGACGTCGACAAGCCGGCCGGGGTCCTCTCCGGCGGCGAGAAGACCCGGCTTGCCTTGGCCACCCTGGTCTGCTCCGGCGCGAACGTCCTGCTGCTGGACGAGCCCACGAACAACCTCGACCCGGTCAGCCGGGAGCAGGTGCTCGACGCGATCGCCCACTACCCGGGCGCGATCGTGCTGGTCACCCACGACCCCGGTGCGGTGCAGGCGCTGAAGCCGGACAGGGCGATCCTGCTGCCCGACGGCGACGAGGACGCGTGGAGCGATGACCTGCTGGAGCTCGTCGAGCTCGCCTGATGTGCCTGGATCATCGACCGCGCCCATTGTCAACACCAAACCACACCGGTAGTGCGATGTTTGGCACCGTCGATGCCGCTTCCGGCGCGATCGTGATCCCGAACGGGGGAATCCTCACGCCGTCGTCGTGTGCCCACAGTGGCGGTTTTTGCAGGTCATCGCCGTGCCGTTAAGCGTGCTGGAGTGTGTTCAGGTTTCCTTCCGTATCGATCACCGTCGTCGCGTCGGGTTCCCGACAGCACGTCGTACGCCGGTAGGCGCACGTCAGATGGCTAGCGCATGATCGTTCGAGGCGGTCTAATAGGTGGGACCGTATCGAACCGCACAGTCTGGGACGTGAGGAATCAACATGGCAGCCACGGGCACAGCCACCAGCACTGAGAAGGGTCGCCGAATCGTCGGTGCTGAGCGTCAAACACTCGCCAAGGACCTGGTGAAGCGGTACACGTCTGGGGAGAGCATTCGCGCGCTGGCGGCCTCGACCGGCCGTTCCTACGGATTCGTGCACCGCGTACTCACCGAGTCCGGCGTGCAGCTCCGCCAGCGTGGCGGCGCCCGTCGCCGCAAGAAGGCGTGACCGACCAACCCCATCCCACCGGCCCTGACCTGCGTACGGCAGGCAACCCGTGAACCCGGCCAGTGGCGTACGGCTGATACGTGACGGGCCGGTGGCGACGGTGACGTTGTGCCGGCCCGACGTCTTGAATGCGCAGACGCCGGCGACATGGTCCGAACTCACTTCGTTATCCAGGGAAATGACCGGCGATGTTCGCGTCGTCATTGTCCGGGGCGAAGGACGCGCGTTTTCCGCCGGGCTGGATCTGTCCGTGGTCCGGGGGAGTGACGATTCGTCATTCGCGCAACTGGTTCAGTTGTCGGCGCAAGCATCTGCGGACCGCATCGCCGAGTTCCAGTCCGCATTCACCTGGCTGCGAAACCCCGCAATGCTCACCGTCGCGGCCGTCCAGGGGCACGCGATCGGGGCCGGTTTCCAGCTCGCGCTCGCCTGCGACCTGCGCGTCCTCGCCGACGACGCCCAGTTGTCCATGGCCGAGGTGACCCTCGGGCTCGTCCCGGACCTCGGCGGCACCAAGCGGCTCGTCGAGTTGGTCGGCTACTCCCGTGCGCTGGAGATCTGCGTCACGGGACGCCGGATCGGCGCGGCCGAGGCGGATCGCATCGGGCTGGCCACCGCCGTCGTACCCTCGGCGGAGCTCGACGCCGCGGTCGCCGACCTGACAACGGCCGTGCTCGCCGCGGATCCCCGAGCCGTCGCCGAGATCAAGGCGCTGGTCGCCGGCGCCGCCGACCGCAGCTACGGAGACCAGGATCGAGCCGAACGCGAGGCCCAGGTCCGACGTCTGCGCACACTCGCGGGCGTCGACGACTGAGCCGCTGGGGAATCCCCGCCGCGCGTATGTTGTCGTACCCGGCGGGAACACTGTGCTCCCAGGTCCGTATGGCGCGCGGAGGTGACGCATGAGCTCGTTCATGGGCGGCCCTTCCGGCGGCATGGGCGGTATGGGGGGCATGGGCGGCTGGGGCACGCTGCGCTCGATGCGCGACTCCGACCGTGTCGCCGGGCACCGCCTCAGCCGCGGCTCGGGCCGGCGCATCCTCGGGTTCGCCCGGCCGTACCGGCGGGACATCGCTGTCTTCCTGCTGACGGTGGTCGTCTCGGCCGTGATCGGCGTCGCGACGCCGCTGCTCGCCGGGGACGTCGTCAACGCGATCAACCGGGGCGGAGGGCAGGCGGCAGCGTTGATCATCCGGCTCGCGCTGTTCATCGCCGGGCTGGCCGTGGCCGACGCGCTGCTCTCGCTCGCCCAGCGGTGGTACTCGGCCCGGATCGGCGAGGGCATCATCCTCGACCTGCGCACCCAGGTGTACGACCACGTCCAGCGGATGCCGTTGCAGTTCTTCACCCGTACCCAGACCGGTGCACTGGTCAGCCGGCTCAACAACGACGTCCTGGGCGCCCAGCGCGCATTCACCTCCACGCTCTCCGGCGTGGTCAGCAACGTCATCCAGCTGGTGCTGACCGCCGCGGTGATGTTCAAGCTGTCCTGGCAGATCACCGCGCTCTCACTGATCCTGCTGCCGCTCTTCATCGTTCCGGCCCGGCGGGTCGGCAAGCGGCTCGCCGACATCACCCGGGAGTCGTACACGCTCGATGCGAAGATGAACGCGACCATGACCGAGCGGTTCGGCGTCTCCGGGGCGCTGCTGGTCAAGTTGTTCGGCCGGCCCGATGTCGAGGCGAAGCGGTTCTCCGCCCGCGCCGAGCGCGTCCGTGACATCGGTGTGCAGCAGGCGATGTTCTCACGCACATTCTTCGTCGCCATGCTGCTCGTGGCGTCGCTCGCCCAAGCCCTCACGTACGGGTTGGGCGGCTGGCTAGCCGTTACCGGCAGCGTCACCGCGGGCACGGTCGTGACGCTCGCGCTACTGCTCACCCGGCTGTACGGACCGCTGACGGCGCTCTCGAACGTCCGGGTCGACGTGATGAGCGCTCTGGTCTCGTTCGACCGGGTCTTCGAGGTGCTCGACCTGAAGCCCGGCATCGACGAGCGGCCGGACGCCGTACCGATCCCGCCCGGCACGGGCCGGCTGGAGTTCCGCGACGTCTCCTTCCGCTACCCGTCCGCGGCCGAGGTGTCCCTGGCATCCCTCGAGGACATCGCCACCCTCGACCGGACGGTCGCCGAGCCGGTGCTGCGGGGCGTCAGCTTCGCCGTCGAGCCGGGGCAGATGGTCGCGCTCGTCGGACCCTCGGGTGCCGGCAAGTCCACGACCTCCATGCTGGTCTCCCGGATCCACGACGTGACCGACGGCGAGGTCCTGGTCGGGGACGTCGATGTACGCACTGCCACCCTCGATTCCCTGCGCGACACCATCGGCGTCGTCACCCAGGATGCCCACCTCTTTCACGAGACCATCGCCGAGAACCTGCGCTACGCCCGCCCCGAGGCCACCGACGAGGACCTCTGGTCCGCGCTACGGAGCGCCCAGATCGAGGACCTGGTCCGCGATCTGCCCGACGGCCTGGAGACGGTGGTGGGGGAGCGGGGGTACCGGTTCTCCGGCGGTGAGAAGCAGCGGATGGCGATCGCCCGGCTCCTGCTCAAGGCCCCGTCGATCGTGATCCTCGACGAGGCCACGGCGCACCTGGACTCCGAGTCGGAGGCGGCGGTCCAGCGCGCGCTGGCTGCGGCGCTCGCCGGCCGTACGGCGCTCGTCATCGCGCACCGGCTGTCGACCGTACGGGACGCCGATCTGATCATCGTCATGGATCACGGCCGCATCGTGCAGCGCGGCACGCACGACGAGCTGATCGCCGCGGGTGGCCTGTACGCCGAGCTCTACCGGACCCAGTTCGCCGTCGCGGACAGCCCGACGGCCCCGTTCACCCGGCTCGGCGATCCCGAACCCATCGCGGTCCCGGTCCGGGCCATGCCCGACGAGGTGCCCGACGAGGTGTAGGTGTCATCGGTCCGAACGCCACCCGGCACGCCGCCGTGGACACCGTAAGGAGCCGTGGACACCGTAAGGAGCCGTGGACACCGTAAGGAGCCGTGGACACCGTGAAGAGCGGGGACACCGTAAGGATCAGTAGGTGCGGAGGAAGCCGCCGTCGATCGGGAGGGTGACGCCGGTGAGGTAGCTGGCAGCGGGGGAGAGGACGAAGGTGGCGACGCGGCCGAACTCTTCCGGTTCGCCGAAACGGCCCAGCGGGATCATGGCCGAGGCGGCGGCCATGGCCTCGGCGGGATCGTCGGCGGCGCCGAGGAGGTCACGGTTCCGGTCGGTCATGATTCGGCCGGGCAGGAGGCTGACGAAGCGGATGTTGCGGGGGGCATACTGGTCGGCCATGTCCTTGGCGATGCCGGCGAGGCCGGGGCGCAGGCCGTTGGAGATGCCGAGGTTGGTCATCGGGGTGCGGACCGAGACGGACAGGACCAGGGCGATCGCTGCGGCGTCGGACGTGACCGCGTCGGCCACGGTACGGGCGGTACGGACCGTGCCGAGGAAGATCGTTTCGAAGGCGTCACGCCATTGTGTATCGGTGATCTGGGCGGCCGTTCCGGGCGGTGGTCCGCCGACGGAGATGAGGGCGCCGTCGAGGCGGCCGTAGGAGGAGCGGGCCAGCGCGGTGAGCTGCTCCGGAGTTTCCGGGTCGGCGAGATCGGTGGCCAGGCCGGTGGCGTGGTCGGGACCGCCGAGTGCGTCGACCGCCGCGTCGACCTTGGCCTTGTCCCGGGACGTGATCACCACCTTGGCGCCGTCGGCGACCAGGCACTGGGCGGTGGCGAAGCCGAGGCCGCGGGAGGCGCCGGTCAGGATGTACACGCGGTCGATCAGCCCGAGATCCATGACCCGATCCTGCCACGCTTGACGGTGGCACACCGGCGTTGACGCCGCGGCGGGGAGTTTCAGGGGCTGTGACGCAGGACGCGTACTCTTCCGGCGAGCTGAACGGCGATGCAGCCGGCGCGCGACCGGATGGCCGGCCACCGGCGTAGCCGTGGGGTGGTGCGGCCGTCGTAGTGGAAGCGGGCCTCGCGGACGGCGAGTTCTCCGGCGGCCGGGCCGGGCAGGTCGGGCAGGGCGCGGGCCAGGTCCCAGCCGTCGCGCAGCGACCCTTCGGTCGGACGGGTGGCAGCCCACGCCGTGAAGGTCGCGAGCCAGCGGTCACCGAGTCCGGCGGCGAGCAGCGGCCAGTGTTTCGCGACCTCGCCGGCGCGTTTGCGCAGCAGCGCGTCGCGGGCCGCTCCGACGCGGCTGGGGTCAAAACCCGCAGGCAGGGGCCCGCCGGAGGTCAGGGCCGCGACCAGGGCGCCCTGGCGGCCGGCGAGGCCGGTCATGCGAGGGCCGGGTAGCCGGACGCGGCGGCGATCGCGCCGAGTTCCGCGCGGAGCTGGTCCGCGGGCGGGTAATGGCCGTCCCGCTCCAGCATCAGCGCCGGTGGGCGGTGGCGTTCGCACAGCTCAGAGACGAGATCAAGAACATCGGCGGGTACGGGATCCGTGTGCGTGTCGTGGTAGAGCCCCCGGTGTTCGGCGCCACCCGCGACGTGGACGTACGCCACCCGGTCCAGCGGCAGAGCGTCGAGCAGGGCGAGCGGGTCGGTGCCGCGGTTGCGGGCGTTGGCGTACACGTTCGCGACGTCGAGGAGAAGCTGGGCGTCCGTCGCGTCGAGGATCTCCGCGATGAACTGGGCCTCGGTCAGCTCGTCGTCGGGCCAGTCGAAAAGCGTGGCGATCGGTTCGAGCGCCAGGGGCACGGAGAGTTCCGCCTGGACGCGGCGGACGTTGGCGACCATCGCCGCGACCGCCTCCCGGCTACGGGGCAGCGGGAGCAAGTGACCGGCCTCGACCCCGCCCGCGCGGACGAACGCGATGTGCTCACTGGCGAGCGGGGCGCCGAGCTTCTCCGCGACGGCGGCGAAGTCGGTGACGCGGTGCGGGTCGACCGGTTCGGCGCCGCCGAGGGAGAGGCGTACGCCGTGCGGGACCACGGCGACGCCGCGGTCCCGCAGCCCGATGAGGGCATCGGGCAGTGGACCGTGGGCGGGCACCGACTCCGCGACGACCTCGGTGAACCGCAGCCCGGCCAGGCCGGCGACGAACCCGGCGATCTCCGGCCGCCAGCCGATACCCACTCCGTACCCGGTCATCCCCCGCAGCCCCCACCGCCGCAACCGCCGCCGCCTCCACACGAACTGCCGCCGCCTCCACAGGAGCTGCTGCTGCCGCCGCTGTCACCACCGCTGCTGAACGAGGAACCGTCGTAGCCGCTGCCGGCCGCGGCGCGCTGGATCTCCGCCTCGGTGGCGAATGCGGGGTCCATGGCCCACAGCGACGCGGTGCCGTAGAGCGCGACGCCCATCGCGGCGTCGTTCCTGCCGTACGTGGCGTAGGACGGCGACATCGCCGGGGCGAGGTGGGCCTGGCCGGCGCGGGTACGGCGCAGCGCCGAGCGGCCCGCGCGGGTCGCGTTCGGCACCCGGAGCAGCTGGACGAACGCCATGATCGCGACGGGAACCATGGCGAGGAGCAGGAAGCCCACCGGCTTGTCGTTGGCGAGGCCTGCGATCAGCCGGAACACGGCGACGGCGAGCAGTAGCAGGGCCGCGAAGCCCCAGACCCGTACGTTGCCGCGCTGCGTCGAGGACAGCGCCAGCCCGGACGATTCGATCCCGGCGCGGAGCTGCTCCAGCGCGTTCTTCACCCAGGAGTCCTGGCCGAGGTCCCGGGTCTTGGGCTTTCGGGCGGCCGCGTTGTAGACGGCCGTGTCGAGCGGCGTACTACCGGCGGGCATCGGGCCGGTCTGCACCAGCGTGCGGTCTGCCGGGTCGGAGCCGATGGCGCCGGTGGCGCGCAGCGCGGCCAGGGACGCGTACAGGGCGAGGCGGGAGCCGCCGTGCAGGTACGCCGCCTGCTGGGCGCCCAGGGGCCGGGTTGCGGCGTCCCGGCTGCCGCCGAAGACGGTGGCCCGGTGGATGGTGCCGAGGACGAGCAGACCTCCGGCGGAGAGGAGGAAGAAGGTCAGGAATGCGGGGCCCGAGATGCCCCATGTGTCACCCGATGCTGCGTAGGCCATCTGTACCGACCTCCCCTGATGCGGCGACTGTGGCCCCATTGTGCAGGTCCGGTCAACGCCGCCCTGGTGCATGGCCGCTCGCCGAGGTGGCAGGGCGTTCAGTGCCGGCGTACGGCCTCTTCGACGAGGTCGAGGACCCGGCTCAGCTCGCCCGCCGGCCGGCCCGTGGCGAGGTGCAGCACCATCCCGTCGTACGCGAGTTCGAGGAACTGGGTGAGCACCTCGACCGGCACGTCGTCGCGGAGAACCCCGGCGTCGCGCTGGCGCTGCAGCCGTTCCCGGGTGGCCGCCGCGATCGCCGCGGAACGCTCGGCCCACCGCCGGGCGAACGCGGGGTCGGTGCGCAGCCGCCGGGACACCTCCAGCTGGCTGCCGAGCCAGCCCGCCGTGTCGGTCGAGTCGGCGCGGGTGAGCAGGTCCCGCATCACCTGGACGAGGCCGTTGCGGGCGACAGTCTCGGCCATCGCGGCGGCGTCGTCCTCCGCGACGGCCAGGAACAGGGATTCCTTGTCACGGAAGTGGTGGAATATCGCGCCGCGGGACAGCCCGGTCGCCTCCTCCAGGCGACGTACGGTAGCGCCCTCGTAGCCGTGCCGGGCGAAGCAGGTCCGCGCTGCCGCGAGGATCTCGTGGCGGCGGGCGTCGAGCTGGTTCTGACTCACCCTGGGCACGGGCGAATGGTGTCACGGCGACGGCGAGCGCGGCAATCCGTACGTACGGCTTGCGGGATCCCTCACCAGTACGCCTCGCCCATCGGCGTGATCACCGGGCGTCCGGCGGTGGGCTGCGTGAATGCGCATTCGCCCTTGAGCGCCATGTTTCGTTGACAACACGCCCTGTTCGGTCGACCGTGACCTCACGTACAGTGCACGCGTGCCACTGGTCTTCCTGGCTTTGGATGACACCCTGCTCGATCGGAGCGGGGCTTTCCGGCTGTGGGGCGAGCGCTTTCTGGACGACATCGGGGCACCACAGGAAGATCTCGACTGGTTACTGTCGGTTGATGCCGACGGCCTGACGTCGCGCTGGGATGTCGCGGACGCGGTTCGGGACCGGTACCAGCTGCGGATCTCCTCGATCGATCTGCTCGATGAGCTGCACCAAGGCCCGCTTGCGTTCGAGAAGCTGGACCCCCTCGTCGCGTGCGCGTTGCGGATAGCCGGGGACGCGGGCTGGGTGCCCGTCGTCGTGACCAACGGCTCGTCGGAACAGCAGGACGTCCGGATCCGCCGTACGGGCCTCGACCGCTACATCGCCGACTGGGTCATCTCCGAGCAGGCCGGGGTGAGCAAGCCCAATCCCCGGATCTTCGCGCTGGCCGCCCAGCGGGTCCGGATGCGCCTGTCCGGCGCGTGGATCCTCGGCGACAGCCCGGAGGCCGACATCGGCGGCGCCGCCGCGATGGGCCTGCCCAGCGCGTGGGTCAGCCGTGGCCGCGAGTGGGTTGATCAGCGATTCGCCCCGACCCGGGTGGTCGGCAACGTCATCCAGGGCATCTCCGCGATCATGGCAGGGCGCTGAGCACGTCCCCGCCTGCGATACTCACGCGTCCGGGGCGACGTGGCGCAGAGGCCGATCATGCGACGCGGCTTAATCGGTTGACGGCCCGCAACGACCTGAGGGAAGGTCGGGGTCACGTGCACCGGACGCGTCCGGTCGAAGGAGAGGGAGGTGGCGAGAGATGGCTGTCTTTGCCGTGCGTTCCGCCCATACCTTCCTTTTCCTTCTTGACCAGGAGACCCTGCGTTGCGCGAACACGATTCCTTCGGCCCGTCTTCGGTAAAGCGCGGCCGCCGTCGTTTGGACGACGAGGAACCCCCATTCCTCAAGCGTGGCCGGAGCGTGCCGGCCCTCAGCACCGAGCCCGACCTGCCCGCCGACGGTGACCGCTGGTCCAGCTGGGACAGCGGCGTCCGCGGGCCCGAGCCGTACCCGGACTGGCTGGTCCAGGACCTCGCCGCGACCGACACCGAGCTCGGGGTGCTCAAGACCGGCAAGGAGGCGGACGTCTACCTGGTTCGCCGCGGCGTGCCCGGAACGGACCGGTCGACCCTGCTGGCCGCGAAGCGGTACCGCGATCCCGAGCACCGGATGTTCCACCGCGACGCCGGCTACCTCGAGGGCCGCCGGGTCCGCCGGTCCCGGGAGACCCGGGCCATGGCCACCCGGACGGCGTTCGGGCGGCAGCTGATCGCCGGGCAGTGGGCGGCCGCCGAGTTCGACGCGCTCGCCCGGCTGTGGGCGCTCGGCGTACGGGTGCCGTACCCGGTGCAGCTGCTCGGCACCGAGCTGCTGCTGGAGTTCGTCGGCGACGCCGAGGCAGGCGAGGCGGCGCCGCGGCTGGCCCAGACCCGCCCCGGCCCCGAGCAGCTGGCCGACCTGTGGCGGCAGCTGGTGGACAGCCTGATGGTTCTCGCCCGGATCGGGCTGGCGCACGGCGACCTGTCGCCGTACAACCTGCTCGTGCACGACGGACGGCTGGTCCTGATCGACCTGCCTCAGGTCGTCGACGTGGTCGCGAACCCGCAGGGTCCCGACTTCCTGGCCCGCGACGTCCACGTCGTGACGGCGTGGTTCCGGGCGCGAGGCCTGGATCGGAGCGCGACCGACCTGACCGCCGCGCTGCTGGAGGAGGCGGGCATGCGGTGACCGGTTACTGCAGGTAACCCTCGACCTCCTGCACGGCCCGGGCCTGCTCCGCGTCCGGGTCGTGCCCCAGCTCGCGTGCCGCCCGGCGCCGGCGTAGCAGGTCCCAGCACTGGTCGAGGGCCTCCTCCAGCTCGTTGAGCCGGACGCGTTCCTCGGCGCTGGAGAGGGTGCCCTTGCTCACCTGCTCGCGGAGCTTGTGTTCCTCGTCGACGAGTTGGTGGATCCGGGCGAGCACCGTCTTGTCATCCATGCCTGCGAGCCTACGACCCGGTCCGCGCACCGGACGCGCACATCGCCGTCACGGCCGCTCCGGGGGCGCCTCCGGCGGCGGGCGCCAGTCGGCGTCCGGGGTGGGTGGTTCCGGCAGGGCCGGGAGGACGAGCGAGAGCGTCGCGTGGTTGCGATGCGCGGCGAGCGCGGCCCGGTGGTACGCCTCGATGTCGCGTACGAGCTCGTCGCGGCCGTACACCGTGCCGTCCACGAGGGGGCCGGGCCGCCGTTCGAGGACCGCCACGACGTCGTCGCCCGTGAGGGTCCGGTGCGTCTCCAGGGCGTGAGCCAGGCTCAGCACCTCCCGCCGGTTCGCCTTGAGCAGCTCGACCGTACGGTCCAGCAGCTCACTCAGGTTGTCCTCGATCCGGTCGGCGAGGGCATGCCGCATCGCGGCCTGCGGATCCTCCTTCTTCAGCCCTTTGCCGCCTTGGGCCCCGCCGGGCGCGCCGACCTCGAGGCGTTTCGCCGTCGAGTACGACGACACCGTCGAGCCCATGCCCCAGAAGCCCTCCATGAAGGACGCGACGGTCGTCGCCGACTCCAGGTCCCCGGAGACGCCGGAGGAGCTGTCGCCGTCGAAGAACATCCGTTCCCCGGCGAGCGAGGCGAGCGAGACGAAGATGTCGGCCTGGTACTCCGTACGCCAGCGGGTGAACTGGTCCTCGGGCGGGATGCTGGCCACCATGCCGAGGTAGTCGCCGCCCTTCTCGATGGTGGCGACGTCGATCTCCATGTGGTGCCGGGTCCGGTACGCGATGACCGCGTGGCAGGCCTCGTGCACGGCGACGGCGTGTCGTTCGCGCTCGATGTACTCCACGTCCTCCGGTGGTCCGAGCTCCTTGAGCTGCTTCGCCTTCATGACGTCCCGCCAGCAGATCCGGTCCCGGCCGTCGCGGATCGCGGTGATCAGTGCCTCGTTGACGAGGTCCTTGATGGTGGCGCCGGTGGCGTACGGGGTGATGGTGGCGAGCTTGTCGATCTCCTCGTCGGTGAGCTCGTGCCGCACCTTGCCGAGGTATCCCTCGTACGTGCGGACCCGGCCCGCCTTGCTCGGGTAGCCGACCTTGTAGATCCGGTCGATCCGGCCCGGTCGCAGCAGCGCCTCGTCGAGAGCCTCGGGCAGGTTCGTCGCCATCACGACGAGGATCCGGTACCTGGGCGGCGGCTTGGGGCGCATGCCGAGCAGCCGGCGGACGTACCGGTTGATGAGGCCGCGCGGCTTCTTCAGGCCGGAGAGTTCGGTGAGAAGCGCCTGCAACGTACCCTGACCGCCGCCTCCACCGCCGTTCATGCCGGCGCCGGCGACGAACGCCTCCTGGGTCAGCCGCCACCGGGTTTCGGCGGACAGGTACGAGAAGCCGTGACAGCCCGTGGTCTGCAACGGCGCCGGTGTCATGCCGCGGGGGAACTGGCCGCCCGAGGCGAGCGCGCCGCGGTTGCCGAGCGAGTCGGCCTCGTCGAAGAAGACGATGACGCCGCCGTAGCGCAGGGCCAGCTTGCGCAGCTTCCGGAACAGCGACTTGACCTTGAGGATGCCGACGCCGAAGAACATGTTGATGAACGCGCCCGGGTCGACGAACACGTACGGCTTGCCCGTCTCCCCGGCCATGGCCTCGGCCATCAGGGTCTTGCCGGTGCCCGGCGGGCCCCAGAGCAGGATGCCGCCCGGCACGTAGCCGCCGCGGTCCTCGATCTCGAGCGGCTTCTCCAGGAAGAGGATGTTCTCCTTGACCCGCTCGACGACGTGGTCCTGCCCCCAGACGTCGGTGAACCGGGTCTTGATGTCCTCCGGGTAGTACGTCTCGACGCCGCCGCGCGACATGATCCAGAACAGCCCGATGAACTGGAACGCCACGAAGAAGAACCCGAACGCCAGCTGCGCGATGAACGGCATCGCGCCCCAGACCAGCGCGGGGGCCTGGAACAGCGCGAGGACCGGCGAGGTGTCGAGGGCCGCCGCGGCCACGAACGCGAGCACGACGATCCAGAAGACCCACTTGATGAGCCGGGCCAGCCGGAACCGCGTCCAGTCGCTGAACCGGCGCTTCGCGGCCCGGTCGAGGCCGCCGAACACGCGTTGCGACCAGAGATGGTGGTATGCGGCCCAGTGCTCGCTGATCAGGAAGTGCACCTGGCGCAGCAGCTCCAGCCCGAGCAGCACGAAGATCCACGTCGAGTCCCGCGCCTGCAGCCAGGCGGCGTCGTCGAACGGCAGCAACGGGTTGTCCGCCATCGCCGCCCATACGAGCACCAGGAACAGCAGCGCGAGCAGCAGCAGGAACTTGACCCGGTCCCACAGCGGGAGGCGCGGACGGGTCAGGCGTACGGTCTCCTGCGGCCCCTCGTCCGGCGGGCGGAGGCCCTCCACGTGGATGTCATTCATGGTGGCGTCGGCAGGCTGCATCATGTGCTCCTCACCGGGTGGGTCGAACTGTGAAGGACCGCACGACGGTGGCGATCTCGTCGCGCCGGTCGGTGAAGCACACCGCGGTGCAGCGCAGCAGGAACAGGTAGACCTTGCTCACGTCGTCGTTGACCAGTGCCGTCTGGTCGAACGTGTGCACGGTCGTCCCGAGCCGGTAGTTGTAGACGACGTGGACGCCGTGCACTCCGGGTGAGGGGGTGACGACGTCGTCGACGAGCAGCTCGAAGCCTTCGAGTTCGAGGACGTGGGGGTCGACGGCACTACGGGCGGCCGGGGTCACCGGCAGGACCATGTCGCGCAACGAGTCCAGGGACAGCGACCCGCGGGTGGCCTCGGGCAGCGTCTCCACCTTGGCCCACACCACCGGGTGTGGCGTCACGCCGTACCCGAAGATGTGGGTGATGGTGGGGTTCGTGCTGCCGTCGTACGCGACTGTCCAGATGAGCTGGTCACGGGCCTGGGCGGTGGCGGAGTCGGGGTCGCCGTTGATCCAGCTCTTCAGCCGGTCCTCGTCGATCTGCCGCCAGCTGGCCGGGACCTTGAAGTAGGTCTTGTCCGCCGAATTCTTCACATATTCGTACGGGGGGGCGTAGCAGCCCGCCGCTGACAGCAGCAGGATGGTGAACACTGCGACGACGCGGATCGGCACTTTCATGGTCTCCCCCTGGGGTCCTGGAGACCAGCATGGGTACCGGTTGTTCCAATTCGTAATCGTTTCGTGACTCTTTTGGCTCAACGGCGCAAAGCCATGATCGACGGCTGGCGCTCCACCGTGGGGCGTGCTAAGCGGAGCTGTCACCAGCCTCCATCGAAATGTGCCCCGCCGGCCCCGGGGACGACGGGGCACCGATCCAAGCGGTACGGGTCAGTTCGCCAGCATCTTGCGCAGTACGTACTGGAGGATGCCGCCGTGCCGGTAGTAGTCGGCCTCGCCGGGGGTGTCGATCCGGACCACGGCGTCGAACTCCACCCCGGAGTCGGTGGACACCTTCACCGTACGCGGGGTCTCGCCGTCGTTGAGATCGGTCACCCCGCTGAACGTGAACGTCTCCGTGCCGGTCAGACCCAGCGACTGCGCGTTCTGGCCCGGGGGGAACTGCAGCGGCAGCACACCCATGCCGATCAGGTTCGACCGGTGGATCCGCTCGTACGACTCGGCGATGACGGCCCGGACGCCCAGCAGCATCGTTCCCTTGGCCGCCCAGTCGCGCGACGAGCCGGAGCCGTACTCCTTGCCGGCCAGGATGACCAGCGGGATGCCGGCCTCCTGGTACGCGCTCGACGCGTCGTAGATCGTGGTCTGCTCGCCGGTCAGGTGGTTGACCGTGAAGCCGCCCTCGACGCCCGGCACCAGCTGGTTGCGCAGCCGGATGTTGGCGAACGTGCCGCGGATCATCACCTCGTGGTTGCCGCGGCGGGAGCCGTACGAGTTGAACTCGTGGCGGGGGACGCCGTGCTCGGCGAGGTACCTGCCGGCGGGGGAGTCCGGCTTGATCGAGCTGGCCGGGGAGATGTGGTCGGTGGTGACGGAGTCGCCGAGCTTGGCGAGCACCCGGGCGCCGATGATGTCGTTCACCGGCTGGGGGTCGCGCGCCATGCCCTCGAAGTACGGGGGCTTGCGGACGTACGTCGACTCCTCGGACCACTCGAACGTCTTGCCGGTCGGGGTGGGCAGCGACTGCCACGCCTCGTCCCCGGCGAACACATCGGAATACGCCGTGCCGAAGCCGGTCGCCCCGATCGCCGACGCGATGACCTCGTCGATCTCCTTCGCGTTCGGCCAGATGTCGGCGAGGTACACCGGCTGCCCGTCCGCGCCAGTGCCGAGCGGCTCGGTGTTCAGGTCGATGTCCATCGTCCCGGCGAGGGCGTACGCGACCACGAGCGGCGGCGACGCCAGGTAGTTCATCTTGATGTCCGGGTTGATCCGGCCCTCGAAGTTCCGGTTGC
>CBIHNN010000105.1:0-16212 GCA_966211315.1 uncultured Micromonosporaceae bacterium
TGGCGCAGATCGACAAGCAGTTCGGCAAGGGCTCGGTGATGCGGCTGGGTGAGCGGCCGGTCGTGCAGACCGCCATCATCCCCACCGGATCCATCGCGCTCGACGTGGCTCTCGGCGTCGGCGGTCTTCCCCGCGGCCGCGTCGTGGAGGTGTACGGCCCGGAGTCGAGCGGTAAGACCACTGTCGCCCTGCACGCTGTGGCGAACGCCCAGCGCAACGGTGGCATCGCGGCGTTCATCGACGCCGAACACGCCCTCGACCCGGACTACGCCCGGAACCTCGGCGTCGACACCGACGCCCTGCTGGTTTCCCAGCCGGACACCGGTGAGCAGGCCCTTGAGATCACCGACATGCTGATCCGCTCCGGTGCTCTCGACATCATCGTCATCGACTCGGTCGCCGCACTCGTGCCGCGCGCCGAGATCGAGGGCGAGATGGGTGACAGCCACGTGGGCCTGCAGGCCCGGCTCATGAGCCAGGCATTGCGCAAGATCACCGGTGTCCTCAACAACACCGGCACGACCGCCATCTTCATCAACCAGCTCCGCGAGAAGATCGGCGTCATGTTCGGTTCGCCCGAGACCACCACCGGTGGCCGGGCGCTGAAGTTCTACGCCTCCGTACGCCTCGACGTGCGGCGCATCGAGAGCCTGAAGGACGGTACCGACGTCGTCGGTAACCGCACCCGCGTCAAGGTGGTGAAGAACAAGGTCGCCGCGCCGTTCAAGCAGGCCGAGTTCGACATCATGTACGGCAAGGGCATCTCGCGGGAGGGCTCACTCATCGACGTCGGCGTCGAGCAGAGCATCATCCGCAAGGCCGGCGCCTGGTACACGTACGAGGGCGACCAGCTCGGCCAGGGCAAGGAGAAGGCCCGCGAGTTCCTCAAGGAGAACCCGGACGTCGCCGCCGAGCTCGAGAAGAAGATCCTCGAGAAGCTCGGCGTCGGTGTGACCACCGGTGACGCCGCCGGTGGCCCCGAGCTCCCCCCGGTCGACTTCTGATCCATCCGATGCCTCACACCCCCATGACGCCGTCCCCGGCACCGGAGCACTGATCCGGTGCCTGGGAGACGACGCGGTTCCCGTACGGGTCGCGGGTGGGACGCCGCACCGGCCCGCCCGAAACAGTCCCGCAGCCCCGCGCACGACGAGGACCCCGGCCTCGCCGACGGCTGGCCCCCGTACGCGGACCAGCAACTCGACGAGGACGGTTGGCCGATCGGTGCCGCGCCCGACCGCCCCGACGGCGTCACCACGGGCGGCCCCTGGTCCGGCTTCGGGGCGGGATCGACGTTCGGTTCAGGCGGCCGAGCTTTTCCCGGCGCAGACGGAGAGCTCGAAGGCGGCAAGGGCGGCGCCGAACGCAGGGCCGGCGATCGCGAGGCCGGCGGTCGCAGGGCCGGTGACGGCAGCGTTGGTGATGGCAGAGCCCGTGACGGCAGGGCCGGCAGGGCCGGTGATGGCAGGGCCGGTGATGGGAGGGCCGGGGACGGTCCGGATCGGCCGTCGGTTCCGCCACGCGACGAAGCCGAGCTGGCGAGGGAGATCTGCCTGCGGCAACTCGCCGCCCGGCCGCGTACCCGAGCGGAGCTTGCCCGGGCCCTCGCCCGTAAGGAGATCTCCGACGAGGTGTCGGCGGAGGTCCTCGACCGCTACGACGATGTCGGAATCATCGACGACGCCGCTTTCGCACGCGCCTGGGTGGCGAGTCGCCACCACGGCCGCGGCCTGGCCCGCCGCGCCCTCGCCAACGAACTTCGCCGGCACGGCGTCGACAACGAAACCGCCGGCGAAGCGCTGGAGGGCCTGGACCCGGACACGGAAGCCGCCACCGCCCGCGCCCTCGTCGACCGCAAGCTTCGGACCGCCCGCGGCGAACCCGATGCCATCTTCCGCCGCCTCGTCGGCATGCTCGCCCGTAAGGGCTATCCGGCCGGTGTCGCCATCCGAGCCGTCAAGGACGCCATGGCCGAGCAGAGCGCCGAAGCCGCCGAGTTCGCCGACCAGCTCGACGCCGACGCGCTGGCCGACACTGAGGGCGCCACGGATTCCACAGCGTGACCCGGCTGGCCTTGCCAGGTCGGGGACGTTGCGGTGATCGTCGTGAATACAACACCGTTCGGGACGTGACCAAGGAACGCGCGTCCTGGCCGTCAGGAACGTCGAGGGGGTTGAACCCGTGCGCCGGGCCTCCGCTGCGTGACCTGTGGCAGCGGTACGCCTGACCGACGGCGGTGTTCCGGAACCGGTTCCGAGCCCCTTCGACCTGCTGCAACGTCCTGACCTGCGTAGGTGTGGTCCTGTGCCCTGCGTCCCATCCGCTGGCGGATCATGAGTCCTTGACCGAAGCGGCTTCCGCAACCTAGCCTCGCGTTACACAAAGGTTTGTTCGACCATCGCAGGCTAAGCGCACAACATAGATCGCGTAACAGATCAGCATCACTTTTGCGGCCGGGTGCCCGGGGTGATTGCTCCGGGCACCCGCAGGCCGCGCGGGTGGCGGCCCTGACATATCTGGCGGTCGGCGACCGGTACCGTTGCGGTGCCGGACGGTCGACCGTACGCGCGGCCAGTCGCCTCGGTCGGGCATTCCCTAGCCAGCCGCAGGTCGCACCGGTGCATGCGCATACATGGGGTGTGGGCAGCGCGAAGGGAGAGGCGGGTACGCGATGGACAGCCTCGTCTGGGTGTTGCTGATCGCCGTTATCGCGCTCGCTGCCGGTGTGGTCGCCGGGATGGTGACCGGGGCCCGGGCGCTTCGCCGGCTTCAGCCGGGGCGGGCTGCCGTAAACCCTGACGATCCGTCGTTCCTGGCGCTGAAGGACCGGCAGGAGCAGTCGCTCGCCGCGTTGCGTTCCGCCGCGGACGAGGCGTCGACGGCTGTCGACGATGCGAAGGCGGCGGCGGCTTCGGCCCGGGCCGAGACGGCGGCGGCGAAGGCGGAGGCCACGGCGGCGCGGGCGGAGGCCCGGCGGGTGCTGCAGGCGGCTCATGCCGAGGCGGACACGATCTTGGAGCGGGCACACCGGCAGGCCGAGTCGGATGCGGAGCAGGTACGGGCGGCCGCGCGGCGCAGTGGTGAGCGTGAGGTGGCGTTGCTCAACGCGACCGCGAAGGAGCATGCCACCGAGGTGGAGCGGCGGGCCGCGCGGATCGACGAGCGGGAGCGGCTGCACGCCGAGGAGGTCGAGCGGCTGGTCGAGCGGGAGCGGCGGCTCGCCGGACTGGACGCTGATCTGGCCGAACGGGAAAGCGCGCTGGCCGAGCGGGACGCCGCGGTGTTCGCGGCGGAGGAAAGGCACCGCAAGGAGTTGGAGCGGGTGGCCGGGCTGACGGCCGAGGCGGCTCGTGCCGAGTTGGTGGACTCCATCGAGGGGCAAGCCAAGCGGGAGGCGGCGATCCTCGTCCGTGACATCGAGAGCGACGCCCGGAACACGGCGGAGACGCGGGCCCGGCACATCGTTGTGGACGCGATCCAGCGGGTGGCCAGCGAGCAGACCGCGGAGAGCGTGGTCAGTGTTCTGCACCTGCCCAGCGACGAGATGAAGGGCCGCATCATCGGCCGTGAAGGCCGCAACATCCGGGCGTTCGAGTCGGTCACCGGCGTGAACCTGATCATCGACGATACGCCCGAGGCGGTGCTCCTTTCCTGCTTCGACCCGGTCCGGCGGGAGATCGGCCGGCTCACCCTGGACAAGCTGGTCCTCGACGGGCGGATTCACCCGCACCGGATCGAGGAGGTGTACGACACCGCGCGGCACGAGGTGGAGCGCCTCTGCGACCGGGCAGCCGAGGACGCGCTCGTCGACGTCGGGATCACCGACCTGCATCCCGAGCTGGCGACCCTGCTGGGGCGGCTGCGGTACCGCACGAGCTACGGGCAGAACGTTCTCAAGCACCTCGTGGAGACCGCGCACATCGCCGGGATCATGGCGGCCGAGTTGCGACTCGACGTGCCGACGATCAAGCGGTGCGCGTTCCTGCACGACATCGGCAAGGCGCTCACCCACGAGGTCGAGGGCAGCCACGCGCTGATCGGCGCCGACCTGGCCCGCAAGTACGGCGAGTCCGACGACATCGTGCACGCGATCGAGGCGCACCACAACGAGGTGCAGCCGCAGACGATCGAGGCTGTCCTGACCCAGGCGTCGGACGCCTGTTCCGGCGGCCGGCCGGGCGCCCGGCGGGAAAGCCTGGAGGCGTACGTGAAGCGGTTGGAGCGGATCGAGGAGATCGCCGTCGGCAAGGTCGGCGTGGAGAAGGTCTTCGCGATGCAGGCGGGCCGCGAGATCCGAGTGATGGTTCGCCCCGACGACGTCGACGACATCGGGGCGGCCGTGCTCGCCCGGGATGTGGCGAAGCAGATCGAGGAGGAGCTGACGTACCCGGGTCAGATCCGCGTCACGGTCGTCCGCGAGTCCCGCGTCACGGAACTCGCCCGCTGATACGTAAGCCGCCCGGCTTACCCCCATTTGGGGTGCTGCCGAAGGCTGCCGAGCTACTAACCCCAATGCCGCGTAGTTAGCGGTGGTGGCGGGCCGTCACGGGTCGTGGTCGATTTGCTGCTGCTGCCGGCCTGTTCGCCGAGTGCGGCTACCGGCAGGTCTGGGCGAGACTCGTCACGGGCCTCAACGGTCTCACCGTGGCCCGCCCCGACCTCATCGGCTCTGGCCCCCAGGCCCGCCGCCGGATCGGCGTGAAGCCCCTGTCCGCCCTGTTCGCACTGATCGCCGGGCCCGCTGCTGCGGCCGAACGATGGCGCGGCCTGCTGGTCTGCCTGATCGATGGCACCACCATGTCTGTCCCCGACCGCCCCGCGAACCTGAAAACGTACGGCCGGCAGACCGGATCCCACGGCGGATCCGGCTACCCGCTGCTACGCCTGGTCACGATCGTGGCCTGCGGATAGCGCACCGTGATCGACGCGGTCTTCGGCCCGATCGGCGTCGCCGAGATTCGCTTCGCACCGACGCTGTTCCGCTGCCTGCGACCGGGCATGCTTGCTGCTGGCCGACCGCAACTTCGCGGTCTGTGACCTGGTCGAGCAGATCCACGCCACCGGCGCGGACCTACTCATCCGCTGCAAGACCAGCCGCCGGCTACCGACCATCGGCCGCTACCAAGACGGATCCCGGCTCGCCCTGCTCGGCACCGTCGTCGTCCGTGTCATCGACGCTGAGATCACCGTGCACACCGATGGAAAGCCCCACCACACCGGCCAGTACCGGTTGATCAGCCCAACACCCCAACTACGCGGCATTGCCGCTGATACGTAAGCCGCCCGGCTTACCCCCATTTGGGGTGCTGCCGAAGGCTGCCGAGCTACTAACCCTGCGGTTCGACCACTCCAGCGGGACCCAGCTGGGCGCCGGTGGCTGCGGGCCTCGGGGCACGTGGCGCTCGGCCGGAGCGGCGGGTGCGACGTTCGAGGACCCCCGCCAGATTGGTCAGCGTCGAGTTGATCAGGATGTAGATGACCGCGACGACGAGCGCCGCCGCGACGATGTTGCCGTAGTTCGCGGAGAGGTTGGTGACGCCGCTCTGCAGCAGCTCGGTGTAGCCGATGATGTAGCCGAGCGCGGTGTCCTTCACCAGGACGACGAGCTGGCTGACGATCACCGGCAGCATGGCACGGGCGGCCTGCGGGATGAGCACGTACTGCATGACCTGGCCCTTGCGCATGCCCACCGCGAACGCCGCCTCGGACTGTCCACGCGGGACGGAACCGATACCTGCGCGGAATGCCTCGGCGAGCACGGAGCCGTTGTAGAGCGTCAGCCCGATGACCACGGCCCAGAACACCGACATCGGCTCGTGCGTCAGGAACGGCACGCCGTAGAAGATGAAGAACATCAGCAGCAGCAGGGGTACGGCCCGGAAGAACTCGACGACGGCGCCGGCCGGGATGCGGATCCAGGCGTGGTCCGAGAGCCGCCCGACGGCGAAGACGATGCCGAACGTCAGCGACAGCACCATGGCGACGGCTGCGGCGCTGAGCGTGCCGCCGATACCGGGCAGGATGAACTCGGTCCACGTCTTGCCGTCGACGAACGGCTTCCACTTCTCGGCGGACCACTGCTGCTTCTCGTCGAACTTGGCGTAGATCCAGTACAGGGCAGCCAGCACCACGATGCCGAAGACCGCTGTCAGGATGTTGTTGCGCAGTTTCGCCTGCGGCCCAGGGTGGTCGTACAGAACGGAATCGATGTTCACCGCTTCACCGCCAGACGGTTGGCCAGCCAGCCGAAGGCGTAGCCGGTGGGGATCAGCACGATGGCGAACGTGCCGGCAAAGACGAGGAAGATCGGGATGACCGCGTCGCCGTTCTCGTTGATGAGTTGCTTCATCGCGTTGGACGATTCGGCGATCCCGATGGTCCCGGCGATGGTGGCGTTCTTGGCGAGGGCGATGAGGATGCTGCCGAGCGGTGCGATCACGGCCCGGCCGGCCTGGGGCAGAACGATCAGCCCGAGGGTCCGGAAGAAGCTCATCCCGAGCGCGCGGGCGGCTTCGGACTGCCCGGCCGGCACGGTGTTGATCCCTGAGCGGATGGCCTCGCAGACGAACGCCGCGGTGTAGACGGAGAGGGCGACGACGCCGAGCCAGAAGTTGTTGATGTCGGTCTTGTCGGCGAGGGACAGGCCCAGTGCCGAGTAGAGCCCGAAGTAGCAGAAGACGAAGATCAGGGTCAGCGGCGTATTGCGGAAGGTGTTCACCCAGGTCGCGCCGACGCCCCGCAGGACTGGCACGGGGGAGACCCGCATCGCGGCGAGGATGACGCCCAGCACCAGCGCGCCGACGGCGCCGGCGCCGGTCAGCTTCAGGATCCAGAGGAACCCTGTCAGATAGACGTCGAAGTTCAGGGGGTCACTGAAGACGTGCATCGAGTTCGCTTTCTCGCGCCACGGATGTTGGGCACGGCGGGTGGGACCGGTATTGCCGGCCCCACCCGTACCCGGTGATCAGCTGCAGTTGGTGAGCTGGGTGGTGTCCAGCGTCGGGGCCACGGTGCCGCTCTTGCCCAGCGTGTCGTCCCAGGCCTTCTTGTACGAGCCGTCCTTTGCCGCCGCCTTCAGAATCTCGTTCACCTTGTTGCAGCCCTCGGTGTCGGTCTTCTTCAGGCCGATGCCGTACGGCTCGGAGGTGAACTTCTTGCCGACGACCTTGAACCTGCCCGCGTACTGCTCCTGCGCGGCATACCCGGCGAGGATGATGTCGTCGGTGGTGACCGCGTCGATGGAATTGTCGGCGAGCAACCCAACGCACTTCGAGTACGAGTCGAACTGCTGCAGGTCTGCGTCCTTGTAGTCGGTCTGGATCTTCTTGGCCGGCGTCGAGCCGCTGACCGAGCAGACCTTTTTGCCGGCGATCTGCTCCGGCCCGGTGATCGTGGAATCCTTCGCGACGAGCAGGTCCTGGCCGGCTATGTAGTACGGCCCGCCGAACGCGACCTGCTTCTTGCGGGCGTCGTTGATCGTGTAGGTCGCGATGACCAGGTCGACCTGACCCTGCTGGATGAACGGCTCGCGGTTGGCCGACACCGTGTTCTTCCATTCGATGCCGTCCTCGGTGACCCCGAGGCCCTTCGCGATGATCTTGCCGATCTCGATGTCGAAGCCCTCGTACTTGCTGCCGGTCTGCAGGCCCAGACCCGGCTGGTCCGCCTTGACGCCGATGACCAGCTTCTTCTGGGAGGACGCCTTACCGATGATGCCGCTCGCTGTGCTGCTGTCTTCCCCGCAGGCTGCCGAGCCCAGGACCAGGGCCAAGGCGGCGGCGGACGCCGCCAGGCGGTTGATACGCATCGTTACGCTCTCCCTGCTGTAAAGCCGTTGTGCGACTTCTGTGTGGACATTCAGTGCGTGAGGATCTTCGAGAGGAAGTCCCGGGCGCGCTCACTCTTCGGGTTGTCGAAGAACTCGACGGGCGCGGCCATCTCGACGAGCTGCCCGTCGGCCATGAAGACGACCCGGTCGGCGGCGTGCCGGGCGAAGCCCATCTCGTGGGTGACGACGACCATCGTCATGCCCTCGCGGGCCAGCGAGGTCATCACCTCGAGCACCTCGCCGACCATCTCGGGGTCGAGGGCGCTGGTGGGCTCGTCGAAGAGCAGCGCCTTGGGCTCCATGGCGAGCGCCCGGGCGATCGCGACGCGCTGTTGCTGTCCGCCGGAGAGCTGCGCGGGGTACTTGTCCGCCTGGTTGCCGATGCCGACCCGGTCGAGCAGTTTCATGGCCCGTTCCCGCACGGTGGCCGGCTTCTCCCTGCGGACCTTGACCGGCCCCAGCATGACGTTCTCGAGGATCGTCTTGTGCGCGAAGAGGTTGAACGACTGGAAGACCATGCCGACCTCGCTGCGCAGCCTCGCGAGCGCGCGACCCTCGGCGGGCAGCTTCTGCCCGTCGAAGATGATGGTGCCGTCGTCGATCGGCTCGAGGCGATTGATCGCCCGGCACAGGGTCGACTTGCCGGAGCCGGACGGTCCGATCACGACGACGACCTCGCCGCCGTGAACCGTCAGGTCGACGTCGCGCAACACGTGCAGTGGACCGAAGTGCTTGTTCACCTTCTCCAGCACGATGAGCGGTTCACCCGTCGCCATCGTCGCACCACCATCCGTCGGATTGATTTGGATTAGATCACTCTAAGGGGGGGTCGGATCAGATCACTCTAGGGGGGTGACAGCGTCGGTTCGTGCCCGTGAAGGGTCACGGAGCGGTAACGCGGTCATACGATCCGGAGCGCTGGTGACCGATGCGACAGCAGGTGGGACGGGCGGATACCCTGGGCAACTGCCATGACTAGCGCAGCCGTACCCCAGCCCGCCGCCGCCCGCACGTACCAGGTGCGGACGTACGGCTGTCAGATGAACGTCCACGACTCCGAGCGGATCTCCGGGCTGCTGGAGGACGCGGGATACGTCCGCGCCGCCGAGAACGCCGATCCGGACGTTGTGATATTCAACACCTGCGCAGTCCGGGAGAACGCCGACAACCGGCTGTACGGCAACCTCGGCCACCTACGCCCGGCCAAGCTCAAGCACCCCGGCATGCAGATCGCCGTCGGCGGCTGCCTCGCCCAGAAGGACCGCGGCGACATCGTGAAGAAGGCACCCTGGGTGGACGTCGTCTTCGGCACGCACAACATCGGCTCGCTGCCGGCGCTGCTCGACCGGGCCCGGCACAACGAGGCCGCCGAGGTGGAGATCCTCGAATCGCTCGAAGTCTTTCCGTCGACGCTGCCGACGCGGCGCGAATCGACGTACGCGGGGTGGGTCTCCATCTCGGTGGGCTGCAACAACACCTGCACCTTCTGCATCGTGCCGTCGTTGCGCGGGCGGGAGAGGGACCGGCGGCCGGGCGAGATCCTCGCCGAGGTCGAGGCGCTCACCCGCGACGGCGTGATCGAGGTCACGCTGCTCGGCCAGAACGTCAACTCGTACGGCGCCGAGTTCGGCGACAAGCTGGCGTTCGGCAAGCTGCTGCGCGCCTGCGGCGACGTCGAGGGGCTCGAACGGGTCCGGTTCACCAGCCCGCACCCGAAGGACTTCACAGACGACGTGATCGCCGCGATGGCCGAGACGCCGAACATCTGCCCCTCGCTGCACATGCCGCTGCAGTCCGGCTCCGACACGGTGCTCAAGGCGATGCGGCGCAGCTACCGCCAGGAGAAGTACCTGGGCATCATCGACAAGGTCCGGGCCGCCATGCCGGACGCGGCGATCACCACCGACATCATCGTCGGCTTCCCGGGCGAGACGGACGACGACTTTGAACAGACCCTCGACGTGGTCCGCCAGGCCCGGTTCTCCAGCGCGTTCACCTTCCAGTACTCCAAGCGCCCCGGCACGCCCGCCGCGGTCATGGACGGCCAGGTGCCGAAGGCGGTCGTGCAGGAGCGTTACGAGCGGCTCGTCGCCACGCTCGAGGAGATCTCCTGGGGAGAGAACAAGAAGCTCGTCGGCCGCCAGGTCGAGGTGCTGGTCGCCGTCGGTGAGGGCCGTAAGGACGAGCGCACCGGCCGGATGTCCGGCCGGGCCCGCGACGGCCGCCTGGTCCACTTCGCCACCGGCGCCATCACACCCCGTCCGGGGGACGTCGTGCACACCACCGTCACGTACGCGGCTCCGCATCATCTGAACGCGGACGGCGCACCCCAGCAGTACCGGCGGACCCGGGCAGGCGACGCGTGGGAGGCGGGACACGTTCCCCGTACCCCCGCGGTGAGGCTCGGGCTCCCCACGGTCGGTGCGCCGCCCGTGAGCGCCGCGCCGGTCGGAGGCTGCGCGCTGGACTGACCGGCGACCTCCGGTCACCGGCCGTGGAAATCGGTTGCCGTCTGCCTGGCGGCCGCCGACGGCGACCGGGACGCACTCAGAGGGCGGCCAACGGCCCGCGGGTGACGAGCCAATTCACGGGCCGGTACTCGGCGAGCCCGCGTACCACGTAGGGGTCGTCGGCCATCAGGGCCAGCGCCGCCTCGGCCGAGTCGGCGCGCAGCAGCACGATGCCGCCGACGGCCGGGTCCTGCCGTCCCGCCCCGACGACATGCCCGGCCGCCTCGAGTGCCTCCATGAAGGCCAGGTGGTCGGCGCGGGCGGCGTCGACCTCGACGAGCGGCCGGGTGTACGTCGACATCATCAGGTACACGGCGATCAGCCTGCCCGTTCGGCGAGCGAGAGGAACTGCCGCTTCGAGGCGAGCGCCTGCTCGGCCTCCTTGATCCGGCGGGTATCACCGGCCGCCTTGGCCCGCTCGAGGCGCTGCTCGGCCTCGGCGACCTGGTCACGCATCTGCGCGAGCAGCGGGTTGTCCTGCGGGGCCGTACGCCGCCACGCCGAGTCCATCGCGACGCGGATCTTGTCCTCGATGGCCCGCCAGCGGCGGTCCAGCCCGGCGGCGGCCTCACGGGGGACCCGGCCGATGTCGTGCCACTGGCTCTGCGCGTCGCGTAGCCGCGCCTGGGCGCCCTTCGGGTCGGCGTCGACGTCGACGGCCTCCACCTCGGCGAGGAGGGCCAGCTTGGCCTCCAGGTTGGTCCTCTGCTCGGCGTCGCGGGCGGAGAAGACCTCGCTGCGGGCGGAGAAGAACGCGTCCTGGGCGCCCCGGAACCGGTCCCAGAGCTTCTGCTCGGCCTCCTTGGCGGCGCGCGGGGCGGCCTTCCACTCGGCCATCAGCTCCTTGAGCCGGATCGCGGTGGGGGCCCAGTCGGTCGAGCCGGCCAGCGCCGCGGCCTCGGCGACCCAGGCCTCCATCGCGCCCTGGGCCTGCTTGCGCTGCCCGGCGCGGGTGGCGCCGTGGGCGCCGCGGCGGCGCGTGAAGCCGTCGCGGGCGGCGGCGAACCGTTTCCACAGCTCACCGTCGGCCTTCTTGTCGACGCCGCGGATGGTCTTCCACTCGTCGAGGATCTCCTTGAGCCGGTCACCGGCGGTCTTCCAGCCGGTCGACTCGGCGGCGAGCTTCTCCGCCTCTTCCACCAGGGCGGTCTTGCGCAGCAGTGCCTCGGCGCGGGCGGCTTCGCGGGCGGCCTTGGCCTCGCCGGCCTTCTCGTCGGCAACCCCGGCGAGCCGCTCCAGGCGGGCGGTCAGGCCGTCGATGTCACCCACGACGTGGGCCTCGTCGAGGCTGGCGCGCAGCCGCTTCACGCTGGAGAGGGAATGGGCGGCGTCAGCGGCACCGGACTTCAGCCGTGCCTCGACCAGGTCGACCTCGGTGACGAGGTCGGCGAACCGGCGGGCGAAGTGGGCGAGGCCCTCCTCAGGCGTACCGGCCTGCCATGAGCCGACCACCTTTTCACCGGCTGCCGTCTTCACGTACACGGTGCCGTCGGGGTCCACCCGGCCGAAGGTCGTCCAGTCGTTCATGAGCCCATCCTCGATTCGTCCCGGCGCCGTCCGGGAGCGGGCTCCCGGCCTGACGCCGCCGCAGCGCAGATGCGTACCGGTGTCCCCGGCATTCTTTCTCGCGCATTGTCACAGGTCCAACCCGGTCGACGGGAACCACCCACCGATGACCGTGACCATACGGTGTCCTGCCCGCCTGCGGGGTCGGGCGACGGCGTCGGCGGGGGTCGCCCGTTACGGTAGGTCCGTGCCTCTGGTCGCTGCCGCGGTGTGTCCCCATCCGCCCCTGATCGTTCCCGAGATCGCCACCGGCGCGGCGGCCGAGACCGAGCAGCTGCGAGCGGCGTGTGACGCCGCCGTCACCCGCCTGCTCGCCGCGGGACCGAACACGATCCTGGTCGTCGGCGACGCGGCCGCGACGGAAACCTGGGACGGTCCAGCGCACGGTTCGCTGGCCCGCTTCGGCGCGGCCGTGGGCTTCGGCGACCCGGACGGCAGCGAGATCACCGACCTCAGCCTCCTGATCGGCGGCTGGCTGCTCGCCCGCCACGACCTCGGGGCGCGCCCGGTCGGATACGCCGCCGTCGCCGCCGACGCCACTGCGGCGGACTGTGTCCGGTTGGGCCGGAACCTCGCAGAACGGGCTCCGCGGGTCGCACTGCTCGCGATGGGCGACGGGTCCGCCTGCCACGGACCCGAGGCGCCCGGGGACGACGACCCGCGCGCCACCACCTTCCATGCGGGGGTGTCCAAGGCCCTCGCCGACGCCGACGCCGACGCCCTGCTCGCCCTGGACCCCGTGCTCGCCGCTGAATTGTGTGCCGCGGGTCGTTCCCCCTGGCAGGTGCTCGCCGGCGCAGCCGGGCCGGGCTGGCGCGGCGACCTCCTGCACGACGACATCCCGTACGGCGTGGGGTACCTCGTCGCCACCTGGACGCCCTGGTGACCGTGATCGCCGTCGTCGGCCCGACCGCCGCCGGCAAGTCGGGGCTGAGTATCGCGCTGGCGCACGCGCTCGACGGCGAGGTCGTCAACTGCGACTCGATGCAGCTCTACCGCGGCATGGACATCGGCACGGCCAAGCTGACCGTCGCCGAACGCGAGGGGGTGCCGCATCACCTCCTGGACATCTGGGACGTGACGGAACCGGCGAGCGTGGCCGCCTACCAGGAGCTGGCACGGACCGCCGTGGACGGCATCCTGGCGCGTGGTCGTACCCCCTTGTTGGTGGGGGGTTCCGGCCTGTACGTGCGCGCGGTGCTGGAGGAGTTCACCTTTCCCGGCACAGACCCGGTGGTCCGCGCGCGTCTGGAGGCCGACCTCGCCGTGGACGGTCCCGCACCCCTGTACGAGCGTCTGCGGGCCGCGGACCCGGTGGCTGCCGGGAAGATCCTGCCCGGTAACGGCCGCCGGATCGTCCGTGCCCTCGAGGTCATCGAGCTGACCGGCCTGCCGTTCACGGCGTCGTTGCCCGACCCCAAGCCGCATTACGCATCGGTGCAGATCGGGATGGACCAGGACACGGCCGTGCTCGACGACCGGGTCGAACGCCGCGTCGACCTGATGTTTCAGGCGGGCCTGGTGGACGAGGTGCGCGGCCTGCCCGAGCTGGGTGTCACGGCGAGTCGCGCGCTGGGCTACCAGCAGGTCCTCGCGTACCTGGACGGCGCGTGCTCGCTGGCGGAGGCTCGGGACGAGACGGTCCGGGCGACCCGGCGGTTCGTACGGCGGCAGCGGTCCTGGTTCCGTCGCGACCCCCGGATCGTGTGGCTGGACGGCGCTGCGAGCGACGTCACGGAAAAAGCCCTGGCGGTTGCGCGATGATGGACGCGTGACTCTCGCCTTCACCAAGGGCCACGGGACGGGCAACGACTTCGTCATCCTGGCCGACCCCGACGGGTACCTCGACCTCACGCCGTCGCTGGTCGCGGCCCTCTGTGACCGCCGCCGGGGGGTCGGCGGCGACGGCGTCCTGCGCGTCGTCCGCAGCGCCGCCGCCGGCGTGACGGCCGAGGCCGAGTGGTTCATGGACTACCGCAACGCCGACGGCTCCATCGCCGAGATGTGCGGCAACGGCGTCCGGGTCTTCACCCGGTACCTGCTCAGCCAGGGCCTCGCCGAGGCACCCGTCCCGATCGCGACGCGGGCCGGCGTCGTGCGCGCGGTCGTCGACGGCGACGCCATCGCCGTCGACATGGGCAACCCGAAGGTGTACGCGGCCAGCACGGCGACCCTGGGTGGTTTCACTTTTCCCGGTACGGCCGTCGACTGCGGCAACCCGCACCTGGTCTGCTCCCTGCCCTCTCATCTGTCGTTGTCCTCCCTGGACCTGTCCACCGCCCCCGACCACGACGCGGGCGTCTTCCCGGCTGGCGTCAACGTCGAGTTCACGTCCCCCGGCGACCCGGTCGACGGCGCCGATCTGCACGTCCACATGCGCGTCCACGAACGGGGCTCCGGCGAGACCCTGTCCTGCGGCAGCGGCGCCCTCGCGGTCGGCGTCGTCGCCCTTCGCGACGCGGACCTGACGACGGGGACCGTCGCCGTCGACGTCCCCGGTGGCCGCCTCACCGTCACCGTCGACGACACGACGTCCTGGCTGGCCGGTCCCGCCGTCCTGGTCGCCGTCGGCACCGTCGACCTGGCCGCTCTGTGACCGCCGCCGTTCCGGCCCGGCCCGCCGTGGTCGCTCACCGCGGCTATGCCGCCGTGGCGCCCGAGAACACGCTGCCCGCATTCGCCGCCGCCGTGGCCGCCGGAGCGGACTGGATCGAGTTCGACGTCCGGACCACTGCCGACGGCGTTCCGGTCGTCGTCCACGACCCGGTTCTCGGTCGCACCGTCCCCGGCTCGGGGCCCGTAGCGGAGATCCGGTTCGACGCCCTGCGTGCCCTGGATGCCGGCAGCTGGTTCTCACCCGCGTACGCAGGTCACCGCGTACCGGCCCTCGGCGAGGTCCTGGATCTGCTCGCACCGACGGGCTGCAACATCCTCCTCGAGGTGAAGCCCCCCGCCACGGACGACGAGGTCAAAACCGTGATCGCCGAAGTGGTGGCCCGCGGCCTCACCGCCCGTACGGTGGTGCAGAGCTTCCACGACCCGATCCTGTACGCCGCCGCCGAAATCCTCCCCGGGCTCCGGCGGGGCATCCTCCGCGAAGGCCTCGACCATGAGCCGGTCGCCACCGCCCGGGAGCTGGGCGCGGTTCTCTACAACCCGTCCCTCGACGACCTCCGTGCGTACCCGCAGGTGGTGCCTCAGTTGCAGGCGGTCGGCGTCCGGCTGATGCCCTGGACGGTCAACGATGCGGCTGGCTGGTCCGACGCCGTCGAGCTGGGCCTGGACGGCATCATCACCGATCATCCCGCAGAGCTCTCCACCTGGCTCACCACCCGCCCTGCGCCGGGGCGCGCGCCGGACGCATCGCGAGGCGACTCGTCGACGCATGACCCGCTCACCGCGGTCACGCGGTAGGCCGCCGCTGGGCGGGTGCGCTGGGCGGGTGCGTTGAGCGGCTGCGTCTCGCCGTGCCACAGTGACGTCTGCGCCTCCTTCAACCGCCGGCGCCGCTGCCGCCAGTCCGGCATCGCGGCGTCCATCCGGGCCCGCCACGCCGGACCGTGCGGCGTTCCTGGGGGGCGGGTGGCGTGGACGAGCTCGTGGACCAGCACACCCTCCGCGAGTGCCGGGTCGAGCTGGAACAGGGTCCAGTGCAGGCGAATCAGGTGCCGGTCGCGGTGGTAGAGGCCCCAGCGCGTCGTGCCGATGTCGCGGACCTCCAGGGCGGGGAGCTCGGTGAGCGGCAGTCGGGGGAGCCAGGTACGCAGGTGCGCGGCGGCCCAGCCGAGCCCTTCCTCGCAGTACCAGGCGATCACCGCACGGGCGTTGTGCCGTGGCGCGTGCAGCGCGGGGACGCCGTCGACGAGCGTGGCCCGTACCGGGCCCGTGTCCGTGGGCAGGAGGCGCATGGTGTGACCGAGCAGGGTGAGCGTCTCCCCGGTGGTGAAACTGAGTACGGGTGCCCGGGCCGGCCGGTCGGTCGTGGTGTGCCGGATGATCCAGTCTCGGCGGACGGCGAGCAGGCGGGTCACGGCCGCCGGTGGTGTACGGGGTGGGGCCAGGACGATGAGATGGCCGTACTCGTTGATCGTGATGGCGAGGTTGCGGCGGCGCGGCCGTTCCTCGACGCTCCACCGGATGCCCGAGGGAAGGCCGGCCGCCCGGACCGCGTCCTCGAGTCGCGCCATGATCGTCATTGACCGGCCGTCCCGTCGTGGGGGGGGGAGCCGCACGAGCCCAGGAGTGTGCGCACCCCCCGTTCCACGTTACGCGCGAGTACCCCGCCATCGTCCACCGGTCTACCCCGCA
>CBIHNN010000106.1:0-16202 GCA_966211315.1 uncultured Micromonosporaceae bacterium
CCGCCACCACCGGCCTGATCCCGGAACAGGCCCTGCGACTGTGAAACCCACGGTGGTCCCGCCGCCGCCCTGGCACGGACCGCGGCGGGACCGCGCGACCTACTTCCTGGCCACCCAACGCACCCGGCGGGTGCGCCACAGGGCCGCCATGCCGATCAGGATCACTATGACGCCGGCCGCCGCGATGGTGAAGATGGGGGCGCCGGTGATCGGCAGACCGCCACCCTCGCCGCCGTCGTTGGCCTGGCCGCCCTGCTTCAAACCGACGAAATCGGGGATCTCGTCAGCGCCGCCCAGATAGGCCTGCTTCTCGTCCGAGGTCTTGGTGACCGCGGTGAGCGACTTGTCGACCGTGGTCGGCAGGGTCGCGTGCTGCTCCTTGAACGTGCTGTCATTCAGCTTGGTCGTCTTCACCGGCTGGGTGAAGTCGACGCCGCCCGTGGTCACCTTCACGCCGTTCGGCAGCTCGTACGTGGTGCCGTTGATCTCCTTGAGGTACTGGTTGAAGACGTCGACCGGCTTCCAGTCGTCCTCCCGCTCCAGCGTGCTGACGTCGTTGCTGTCGATGCCGGCCCCGGCTGCCCGGCCGTCGGCCGTCATCCGGTCGCGGTACCACTCGGCAGCCACCCGGCTGATGTAGACACGGCGCAGGTCCTTGAACTCGGGCGCGTCGTTCACGGCCTTGTTCAACTCGGGCAGGAGCAGGTCCCGGTAGACGGCCATGGACGGCTCGGGATTGGCCGGGCACTTGAAACTCGGGTCGCTGGGAATCGTGAAGTCGAACGCCTCGGCCTTGACCTCGAGCGGCGCGTCGAGGATGTAGAGGCGGTTTCCCTCCTCGCGGATCTTCGCCGTCTTCGGCACGATCCACTGCCGGATGCAGGCCCCGTCCAAGCCGGTCATCCGGTTCCAGTACTCCGCGCCGACCGCCGTCTTCGGGTCCTGCGATCGCGTCCAAGCCCGCTTCAACTCCAGGTCGGCCTCGAGCAGGATGCGACCCACCTCGGTCTGGCCGAGGTACTGGTCGATCACCTTGTCCGGCTGACTCGGGTTGAGGTTCACCCAGAACCGCGACGGTTCCACAGCCATCCAGGTGTTCAGCGCCTCGTCGGCGTTGTAGATCTGGTCTGTGCCGTCCTTCGACTCCCGGCCCGGGGTGGTCGCCGTCTCGAACGAGTACGTGTCACCGCTCGATCCGCCACCGTCCGTGACGTACCGCAGTTGGACCGACGAGAAGTCGATGCCACCGGGCCGTATCGGCCCCATCTGCTTACCGGCCGCCTTGCTGACCGCGCTCCCCTTGGCCAGCTCCTCCGGTGTCTTGGGAAGGATGGGACCCGAGGCCTTCGTCTCGTTCAGCAGTGTCTGGACCGCGACCTGCTTCAGACCGGTGTTGCGGTTGTTGGTCTGGTCGCGGAGGATCTTCGGGTCCTCGCCCGGACCGGCGTTCCACCGGTAACTGTAGGTGAACTTGTCCCGGACCTTGGCGTTCTCCAGGGCCGGGTTGCAGGTCTTCTTGCAGGGCTCGATCTCGGAGTAACCCTCCTTGATCGGAGAGGCCTTGGCCGGCTGGTACGACACCTTGCCGGTCTGCGGGTCGAACTCGATGCGCGGAGCCTTTCCCTGCATCTGTTCGATCAGCCGGATCTCGGCGTGCTTGGCACCGTCGCTGTAGCCGATGATGTACCTGCCATCCTGCAGCTGGGCGATCGCGTAGTTGCCCCGGACGTTCGTGTACAGCTTGTCCGTGGTCTTCGGCGGCCGGTTGTACCGGAGATCCAGCCGCGCCTCCTGCAGGTACTTGCTCAGTTTGGTGCACCCGTAACCGACCAGGCCTTCCGGCGTGATCGGAGCACACCGGGCATCGATAATCGGCCAAGCCGCGACGACCCGCGCTCCCGCGTGGGCGGCGGCCGGCGTACCGCCGATCACCGACCAGATCAGAACCAGGACCGCCGCGAGTCGCGTCAGTACCGCGATCCGCGAACGTCCCTTGATGACGTTGCCCATCAGATCCGCTGTCCCCCTTCGCACCCGCGACCAAAAAGGCCCCCCAACGCGCATTGAAGATCACGTGAAGGCACGGGTGATCGGCTTGTTTGCCCGCTTGTCCATTGCGGGTTACGACATGCGTGAGTGTCAATGCACGCGGACCTGAGTGATGCTAGATGGTCAACGTCGAATGGGCGAGCCCGACCGACATCTCGGAAAAGTGCTAAAGGTCGGATTGGTCGGCATAATTACCGGTTGCGATGTCCCACGAGAGGCCGTCCCAGTAGGTGTCCGAGATCATCGCCGGCGCATCCCACTCCGCGATGACCCGCTGCATCTCGTTCTTGGCGTCTTCCCAGCCGTCCGGGTCGCCACCGACGATCGCGGGCGCAAGACCGGCGATCAGGCGCAGTGAGCGGGCATACAGCTCCAGCGACGAGTTCACGAACGTCTGTGACCGGGTGTCATCGATGACCTGCACGGCGCCCGTACTCAGATCAAGACAGAATTCGCCGCCCCACGCGTCCGTGCCGTAGCCGAATCGCAACATGCCATCCCGGAAGATCAAATCCGGGCCGAGCTGAAACAGGTCGTACTCGTCGAGTCGCAGCGATTCCGGCAGGTCGGCCGCGGCCAGCCACTCCCGCAACTCCGGCGACAGCGACTCCCACCCGTCGAGCTTTTCCAGTGAGGACATGGCGGCCAATCTATCGAGCGTCGGCCAACAGCGCGGGACCAACTCCCACCGTCCGCGCGCCATGCCCACCGTCCGCCGGTGCCGCAGGCTTCCCGCGCACTGACCGGCACGACCGCCAGCCGGGCTTGTCCGAGGTGGGGCTGACGGAGAGTCACGTCATCGGGCGGCGCTCCATGCACGGCCCGCGGCAGACCCGTGCAGGTGAAGAGTCTGTGCGTCGAGCATGAAGGCATGGCGAACGATCTGAAGATGGCCGATGTCTCCCTTCACCGGCGACCTCCTCGTGCACATCGGCTGATGGTGGCACGGGTCACCGAGCATTTGGTTGATCTGCCGGGTTCTCGGGGCGGCATGTGCGAGATCAACTCCCCTATCCTGGCGCGATGCCTCCCTCATCGCTCAAGATCGATCCGCCCGCCGACACAGTGGTGAAGGCCAGGGCGGCCTGGGTCCATGGGGGTTGGCTACTGCCGGTGTTGCTGCCGGTCCTGGCATTGACCTTGCTTGGATCGCTCGCCCTGAACCTGTTGATGGACGCCGATCATCTGGCGATCGTCGACGGCGGCTTGACCTTTACGGACGAGACCGTACTGGTGTCCTGGCTCAAGTTGGCGTTGACCGTGGCGACCTGGTTGCTGGCGCTGACCGCTGCTGCTCGGCGTACTCACGCGGGTGTTCGGCGGATCCGCGCGCGAGCTGACCCGCGGCCGGCTGCCGCAGACCGCCGGTGTCTTCGTGGCCTGCGGGGTCGGGCTTCCGTTGCTGGCAGCGTTCGTGCAGCAGCAGGTGCGGGCGGACGTACGGGTGCCGGTATTGATGGATGCGCTCGACGCGGCGCTGCTGGTCGGCGTGGTAGCACTGCAGGCGAATCTCCTGGCCCGGATCTACCTACAGCCCCGCGACGCCGTCCAGGCGGCGCTCGCGTCCGCGGACCTCGACGCCGTGGACGCCCGGCTCGCCTCGCTGGCCGGGCGGCGGCCGCACTGGATGTGGCTGGGTGCGGCCGCGATGGCCCTGTCGGTGCTGCTGTCGGCCGGTGTCGCCGCGGCGAACCCCTACGGCGCGCCGTCGATCCGGACGGGCGACCCGGTCGGCGCGGTCGCCGCTGCCTGGCCGGTCGGACAGCACCCGGTCATCGCGACCAACTCCGGTGCGCGGTTCTGCGACACCGACCTGTGCGACCGCTACGTCGATCACCAGGGCATGGCATCGATGGACGGCTGGACCACGACCACGATCGGGCCCGACGGCACGGTCGTCACGGTCGCGGCAACCGGCAGTAAGGAGAACGGCGGACCGTTCATCGAGTACGCGACGTGCACGCGCGCCGGATGTCAGCACGAGTGGCTGCCGGTCCGTGCCTCGGCGAAGGAGCCGTTCGCATGGCCGTCACTGGCCGGTGTTGGGGCGCCCGACGGAAGCGTCTGGTTCGCTACGGCCATGGCGACGCCGTACGACGGGTCCGGGCCCGAGACGTACACGTTCTCGATGATCCGCTGCGCGCAGGTGCCGTGCACCAGGCCGGAACGGCACGTCGTCGACACGATGAAGCCGGCGCCGCAGGACGACATCTCCGACAGGCGCCACAGCCGGATGTCGATCGGGGCCGACGGGCGTCCGGTCGCGTCGTTCTGGATCGGTTCGCGCTTCCACGTCGTGACGTGTGACCCGGTGACCTGCGCGAACCCGCGGACAGGCGACGTGGGCGCCGGGCCGCGCGACGCAGTGCGTACCACGCCCGCCGGCCTGGACGACAACATCGTCGCTCTGCAGCAGGGCACCCTCAAGATCGGCGACGATGGGGTCACGCTGGCCTCCGACGTCGCGCCGGGATCGGGCGCGCTGGCCATCAGCGGTTCCCACCTCTACGCCACGGTCGCGGAGGCGACCACCCAGCGGACGGGCCTGCAGATCACCGTCGGCGAGGCGCACAAGTCCTGGCAGCAGGTCCTGTGGCGGTGCGTGCTGGCACACTGTGACCGTCCGGAACGCATCCCCGTCGGTGTGATCTCCGGCGACGCCGGGCGCGAGGTGATGGCGGTCGGTCCGAACGGCCGGGTTCTCATCGTCCGCGACGACCGCGTCATCCTGCTCACCACACCGCCCGCACGCTGACCGCGCCACGCCGTTCCGGTCACACGCTGACGCCACGACGGATAGGCCGGTAGGGGCTGGCACGGGACACACCGGTCAGCCGGCACGCTCCCGCGATGTCGCATGCCGGGGTCGGCGCCTGGAGCGCCGGGTCAGGCTTCGGGCGGCCGGTCCGTGTCACAGACCAGGTGGAACACGTTCCAGGAGATGGGCGGGAGCGCAGCGCGCAGCCTGCCGTCCGACACCTGCACGCCGGTATGCGCGCCGGGCGTGACCCGGTCCGGCGCGGCCATCGTGTTGGCCGCCCGCCAGTCCTCGTCGGCCAGCACGGTGGCGCGGTCCAGCCGGGCCGTCGGGAAGGCGCGCAGGTCGACGTCGAAGGCGACCCGCGCGCCGGGATGGCGGTTCACCGTGAACACGGTGAGCCGGCCGCTCGCGTCGTCGTAGGTGGCGACGGTGTCGACGACCGGCGCCGGGCCGTACCGTGCGGTGTCGTACGTCGGCGCCTTCAGCTCCGATCGCAGCACTGTGCCCTTCGCCAGGGCGGCCATCTGAGCGAACGGGTGAAAGATGCTCTGCCGCCAGGCCGGCCCGCCCGGCTCCGTGCGGATCGAGCCGATCGAGTTGACCAGTTGCGCCTGGCAGGCGGCCGTGACCCGGTCACTGTGCCGCAGCAAGGTGATCAGTAGGGATCCGACCACCACGGCATCGGCGACCGTGTAAGCGTCCTCGCTGAGCCGTGGGGCGACCGTCCAGTCCTGCGGCATTCCCCGGGCCTTCAACTCGCTGAGGTACCAGACGTTCCACTCGTCGAACGAGATGTTGATCCGCTTCCTGCTCGACAGCCTGGCCCCGACGTGGTCGGCGGTCGCCACCACGTCGGAGATGAAACCGTCCATGTCGACCGACGAGGCCAGGAAGCTCTCCAGGTCGTCGCCCTCCAGCTCGTAGTAGGCGTGCGCCGAGATGAAGTCGACCACGTCGTAGGTGTGCTCCAGGACGGTGGCCTCCCAGGCGCCGAAGGTCGGCATGGACCGGTGGGAACTGCCGCACGCCACCAACTCGAGGGCCGGATCGTACTGGCGCAGCGCCCGAGCCGTCTCGGCGGCCAGCCGCCCGTACTCGGCCGCCGTCTTGTGCCCCAGCTGCCACGGGCCGTCCATCTCGTTGCCGAGGCACCACATCCGGATCCCGTGCGGTTCCTTGGCGCCGTGACTCACCCGCAGGTCGGACAGGTACGTACCGTCCGGATGGTTGCAGTACTCGAGCAGGTCGACGGCCTCCTGCAGGCCCCGGGTGCCGAGGTTCACCGCGAGCATCGTCTCCAGATTCGCGGTGGCCGACCAGCGCACGAACTGGTCCAGGCCGAACTCGTTGGTCTCGATCGTGCGCCAGGCCGGGTCCAACCGGGTCGGCCGCCGCTCGACCGGTCCGACGCCGTCCTCCCACCGGTATCCCGACACGAAGTTGCCACCCGGGTACCGCACCACGGTGACGCCCAGCTCGCGGACCAGTTCGAGCACATCACCGCGGAAACCGTCCGCGTCCGTCGTCGGGTGCTCGGGCTCGTAGATCCCTGTGTAGACACAGCGGCCCATGTGCTCCACGAAGGAACCGAACGTCCGCCGGTTGACCGGGGCGATGACGAAGGACGGGTCGATGAACAGCGATACGGTGGTCATCGACTCAATGTCAGACGGCCGGACGGAGACTGTCAACGCCAGGGCCGCGTTGGCGCCCTGCACCGGTGGACGGATGAAGGGACCTACGGGCGCTCCTCGGCCTGTGAACGGCGTGCCTCGGCCGTGTCCCCGGGCTGGAACAATCCGCTGTGCACATGATCGGTATCTCGCACGGCGACGGCTTCCCGGAGTGGGATGCTCAGTTCGACCGGGGCGAGCCCGGTGAAGGTACGCACTTGATCACGACGGCGTAGCGTGGTGGTGAACATGACGTATCCCTCGTACCGCGCGACCGGCTCAGCGAACTTGCCGTTGTCAAGGACGCGCCCACTGAGCGTCTCGCGGACGGTGCTGCGGGTACGGCGCTGGGCTTCCGCGGTCAGGCCGCCGGCGATGCTCGCATGCGGCACTCTGCCCTCCACTCCGAGGTGAAGCATCGCACCACCCGCGAACCAGTGTTGGGACCCGTATGCGATCTGGTCGGCGGTCTCGTTGACCGGGTTCAACCGAGCATGAGTGTCCTGACCCATGTACCACAGCTGCACCAGCTTCGCGGTCACCGAGATGCTGGCTGGCGGATCGGTTGGCCCCGTGAGCAGCGGCGGGCTGACCAGCGGCTCACCACGCGTCATACCAGCCAGATGCGCGGCGAGTTGGGCGTTGCTCACGGTGGCGAAAGCTACGCCGCTGATGCGTTTCCAGGCTCCGTGGCCGAACAGCGCCCGTCCATGGACATCCAGCGCCTGCCGGATCCCTCCGGTGTCCGCCAAGCCGTGCACCACGTCCGTGTCGCGCAACCCCTCCTTCAACCGAGGGCTCCATACCCGGGCTGGCGGCTCCCATACGATGGCTGGCGCCACCGGCGCGCTGGACACAGTCTGCGCTGGCAGTCCCCGCTCGACCTCGCTCGACCTCACCAGTGAGGTGAACCGCGCCGTTGCCCGGGCCACCCGAACGTGCGGCGGTCCGAAGCGGCGGGTCCTCTCGAATCGCACATCGAACAGGACTGATCCGGCGAAGACGTCGCCGGCCTCCGTCGCCTTGGTGGTGACCCCTGATGTGACGGCCAGCGAACGGATCAGGCCAGTCTGGTGTCCGCCCGACAGGACACCGGTCACGCCGCCGATGGCCGCGACCGGGCTCACACCGATCGGGTCGGATGAGGCTGCCACCGTCACGCTCCCGTGAAAGGCCGCGCCGGAGTCGCGGTCCCCAGCCGTGTGGGTGCCACCGCTGTCGCGCTCGGAGAGGGTTATCGCGTTTCTGCGCTGGGTACCGGAGTTGAATTCCGTCTTCCTGGTGCTGCTCTCGTGTTGAATGCTCAATTGCCGCGGGTCGTTGACGTGGCATGCCGCATTGAGGTGCGCGGTGATCAGCACGCGGCCGTGGACGACCCGCACGATGATCGGCTGCCCCGCCATCATGGACTTGAGTTCGTGCCTGAGACGGACCATGTCGACCTCAGCGAGGATGGCGGCGCGCACCACCGGCCAGGACCGTCCGTACACCTCTCGCCCCGTCTCGTCGACAGCGGAGAGGACGTCGGCCATGCCGCGGGTCGGGCGCACCGGCATGGGACTGGGCGGTGCGACATCGAGCACAACGTCGCGTACGCCCAGTCGCATCGTCTCCCGCACCCTCTGTGGAACCGGTACCAGCTCATGGGGCTCGTGCTCAGGAGGCGGCGTAGACACCGGCGACGGGGAAAGGGTCTCCCGCTCCCTGACGAGAATCTGCACGGGCACGTCGACACGTACCTCGTCCACGTGTACGGGCACCCCGAACCGGCGCAGGGTGAAGTCCACGCCGACGCGCACGGTACCGGTGAAGACAGCAGCGTCTTCCACTGTCTTACTTGTCGCGATGAGGCGCCCACCGCACTCCGTTTTGGTGGTCCGCCCACGGTCACGGTAGTAGCCCAGCGTTCCCGAGATCTTCGCATGGGGGAGCGAGCCGACAACGGTACCGGCAATGCCTTCGTTGGAGGCCAGACTGTAACGGGCGTCGATCGAGGTTCCCATCTCCGTCCCCGACTCGAACTCGGTGCCACCGATCGTCTCCCGGTGTTCCAGTCCATCGATGGTTGCACGAAGCGTGATACGGCCAGACCAGCCCCAGCCGGAGATCGCTATCTCGACCGGATCGCCCGCCGTGAGCGCCGCCAGGTTCGGTCGGAGCGAGAGGAGATCGAACCTGGTTCGCACCTGGTCCCGCGCGGCTCGCCAGGCATCGCCGAGCCGATCGCTCACCCGCGCGGCGACTGCGTCGGACACCGCAGCAGGGTTCCCCCCGACCTGTGTGGCGACGTCGAAGGCGCCCAGCCGACCCTCGATGCGCAACCTGTCCGGTGGCAGGCGCAACCGCGTGGGCGACGCGGCCCCCGACATTCCAGGGCTGCTCAGGTTCGCTGCTGTGGCCTGCGCGGTCACCGCGTCACCCACCGGAAGGGCGACCTCGATCGGTACCCGAACCTGGCGTGACGACGTACGTGCCCGCTGCGCGAACGTCATGCTCAGGTCCACCTCGCCGTCGAAGATCGCGAAATCCATCGGTGTCTTGGCATTGCTGACGATCCTGCCGACGCCGACCTGACCGACACCAGCACGTTCACGCGTCTCCGTGGTGAGGTCGAGGTTGAGGATGAGCTGGTTGGCCGCGGGCAGCACACCGCCACCTCCACCCGTGGCCTGCCCGGCCAACCATCCGGCGTGTTGCTCGCCTTGGCGCACCGTAAACTCGTTTATCGTCCCCAGCTTGCTCGCCATCGTCCGGCGGTAGCGCATCGCGACCAGCCGTGCGGTCGCCGACACGGACGTTCCCGACGGCAGGCGCAGGCCGTCCAGATCCAGCTCGCTGAACACGTGCCCGCGCGTCATCGCCGGCATCAACCCGGCCAGCAGGTCCGCGTGGAAGCCGTCGAGCACGGCCGTGCGGATATCCGACCATCGCCGCGGGCCGAAAAACTCCCGGCCTTGCTCCTCGATCAACGCCCGGATCCGCTCGACCCCGGCAAGGTCGGTAACCACGCTGGTATCCGGCAGGCCAACGTCGGACGAATCGCGCCACTGCGGGCACGCGGCTTGCGCCGCGTCACCTACGTCACCCACCAACTGCGGCGCAGAGCTCGGCCTAGGCATTGGTCGCACCACCGGATCGCCCCAGCACCATGGCGTCGGCTCCACGATCGGAACCGCCTCGATCCGCTCCACGATCGCACGGAACCCGACCGCCACGCCGTGCTCACCCCGTAGCGCGCCAGTCGATGTATCCCGGCGTAACGCGAACCTGAGTTCGACGACACCGTCGAAGACCTCGCCCGGACCGGTGGTCTTGGTCGATGTGCCGGTGCTCGATATCTTCCGTTGCTGGCGCACCCAGTCTCGGCCGATCTGGCGGCGAACGCCGAGCGTTCCCCGCGCGGGCGCCCACTGCGAGATCACCGAACCGGCCGCGTGGTTTGACGCGGCCGTCCGCGTACTACTGATATCGGCCGTCCGGCAAACCTTGGTGCCGACGTTGAACTCGGTCTGTGGCGTCGCGCGTACGTGTCGCATCTGCGTGACCCGGGCCGTGATCTCAACATTCCCGTCTACCGAGGTCAGCGACATCGATAGCGGCTGTCCCGACATCATCGACTTCAGGTGCTGGTGCAGCGTGGCGAACCGGAGTTTGGCAATCATCTCCTTCTCCACTGACGACCATTGGTCGCCGAACACGTCGCGGCCTGACTGATCGAGCTGGGCCAGCAACGCTGCTACCCCTGCACCACGACCATGAACCGAGTCCGACGCCTGCGCGCGAGACGGGGACGCGGACGGAGACGGGGACGGGGACGGGCGGGTCGACAGCGCATAGACGTCCGACACGATGTCTGTGGAGCCGAGCCGCCCACTGGTCTGTACGCGTACGGGCGGCAAGTAGTGCTGCGTGGGCGCTCGCATCCTGCCGTCCGTACCTGGTGAGTCCGCCTTCGGCGTGGCAATCGATACTCCTGTGTCGGTCCGTAGATGCGACAGCACCCGCTCACCGCGGCTGACGAGATCGACCGTTATCCGCACGGCAAGCCGGGCGTTCCAGATGGAGGCGGGTTCCACCGTCTTGTGGAAGCCATACGTGCCGCCCCCCACCGAACCGGTAGATACCCCCTGCCGCTCCAGGAACCCACCGAGGCCCAGCATGTACCGGCCACCCGGGGCATCGGCCCGGGCGGACGCTCCGCCGCCGAAGCGCCACCGCACATCGCGCATACTGCCCACTTCGGCGTACGACTCGGACCCGGACTCGAACTCGAAGCTCTCGACGTCGCGGTCCCAGGCGACCCGCTCGACGACCGCGTCGACAGCGACCGTACCTAGCCAGCCGTCACGATCAATCTCGATCGTCCACACGTCTCCGCGCGTCACCGACGTGAGCTGCGCGCGCACCGTCGCGGTGCTGAGAAAGGTGCGCAGAACCGGTTCCAGGCGGTCCCACGCCCCACCGACCTGCGCGGCGAGCTGATCGGCGACGGTTCGCCAGGGCAGTACGTCGTCGGAGTACCAGCCGACCACGACATCGGAGGCACCGAGCCGGCCGGACGCCTGCAAGCGGGACGGCGGCATGGGCCCCGCGACCGCATCCGCATCCCGGCCCGTTGACGCCGACGTACCCGATGCGGGTACCGCCGGCTGGTACCGGTCGCCCAGACGAATCAGGTTGTTCGCCTGCCCCGCGGCTTCCAGGAGCCCGATCTGACCATCCGCCTCCGCCGAGACAACTGTCATCGGCAACTCCAGCACCGCCGCCGCGGCCTCGACCGGTACGGCAGGTGCCACCTGATCCCCCGTTCGGCCCTGTCTCCCCCCTTCGTCCGAGGAAGTGCCGGGCGCGACATCCTCAACCGCACCGGCAGCATCACGAGGGTTGGGCTCGACAAGACGAGCCTCGTACCCACGCACTGACGTCGACACGGGCTCGTCACGTACCTCGTCAGCAGTCGCCTCGTCAGCAGTTGCCCGCGCTGGAATTACCTGGGCTTGAGTTGACTGGGCTGGCGACACGGCGTCGTTGGTACTATCCACCAACGCTTCGTGGACGCGCCGCGCGACCTCCTGTCGACCGGACTGATACTCGCCGTCCGGGTCGGTCACGAGCCGAACGTCGATCTCAGCGCCACCGGGGCCACCGTACCGACGCTTCAGCAAGCCGCCAGCGGTGTCCACCGCTCCCTCAATGGCACCAGCGGTAAGGTCCCACGGCGTACCGATGAATCCGTGACCCGTGACCAGACGAGTGCCCGCAGACGTGGCATACTCCCCCGCCGCATTGGTCACGACGTTTTTCAGACCCTCGGTGACCGTCTTGCCCAGGGCTGGCCGTACCGCGTTGGCCGCCAGGTCACCTAGCGCACCGATACCCGGCCGGAGTGCACCGCCGACCGCTCCAGTGATCGCCGCCGCTTCCATCAGGTGCAGATCCCAGCGCTTGCGCGTACGAAGCCCGACCTGTGTCAGTTGTACGGCCATGTCCAGCCCGACCTGTGCCACCGCACTGGCGCCGACCGACATCGCCAGCTTCCACATCGCCATCAGGGCGAACGAGCGACCGGCGCGCTGCAACGCCGGTACCGCAGCGGTGGAGGTCCCGAAGCTCCATGGGCTCATGGCGATCAGATAGGTGATCTGCGCGCCCAGGATCAGCAGCTCCCCGACCACGATGAGCTTCATGTACTCTACATCGACGCTCGTCTTCATAATGAACTCCGAGAGGTCGCGCGAACCCTGCGACAACCCGTTCAGCGGCCCACCACCCTGGCCTAGCTGCGCATCGGCCGATGCCTTGAACGCCTCCGCCGCCGGCCCGTCCCAATCGGTACGCCGCACAGCACGCACCGGATCCACGATCCGATACTCCAACGCGGAGACAGCGTCAGCGAGATTCATCCACGCCCTCGCCAACGCCCGCAATTCGTCCTCATCGGCCGCCGGCCAGCCATCACCGGTCACTACCAGGAACATGGTGCGCAACCAACCGGGTAACTGCATGCCCATGAAATGGGTCCTCGCTCTATCATCAGTTATCCGGCCTCGGCGGCACTCCTGATCGGGGCTATCAGGCGCTCCCATTGGTGCCCGCATTACGTGGGAATATTTCGGCACACCCGACCACACACACCACCGACCGTCGTCCCATAATTCACCGACCGTCGATCTATACTCAACAACGCGGACGGTAATACGCGGTGAAGATGGCGTGTCGTGGCAGAAGACTCAGATAAAACGTCCGGCGCCTCGCGGGCCGATCCGGAGAGGGAAACCCACCACGCCAGCGTCAATCTCGATGCGTCAGAGGGTTCGGTCCCTCGCCGCCCGTGGGAGTGTCATCCATCCATGAAGGAGTGGGTGCGGTCAAGTACGTGGTTTGACGTTTTTGCTGTCGTTCAATGTTGGGGTGATGATGACGGGGATTTTGGTGCGTGGTCGTGGCTACACGACGCAGGCGCGCCATACAGCATGATCGCACCACGAAACACCACGTCAGGCGCCCCCGTGCACCGGGTGACCGTTAAGACCTGAATAGGACACGTTTGCGGAGGAGGTCGAATCCGGCTTGACCGTACATCTGCCGCTTGATCATCTTGATTCGATTGACGTTGCATGGCCAACAAGTGAACGAGAGGCGCTCGTTCTCACGAACATTCGCGCGAGACGTGCAGGCGAGGTGGCGCCCAAACTGACGAACATCTGGCTCCCGTTCCTGCGTCGCTTGATCTTGGCGGGGTTGCGTCCACGCCCTCGCCCGCCACCACATGGTCGGCTCAACGGGCCGGTCGACGCCGCAGGCGACAACGCCGCGATGGAACCGTTCTTCGGCCTGCCGCAGAGCGACGTCCTCAACATACGACGCTGGAGCAACCAGGACCGGCTACGAAGGTTTCCCTGCGTCGGCACCTCGTGGCGGAGCCGGATCGGTGGCTTCGTACAAACGCCAAACGCCGTCCTCTTGTACAGCCAGCCCGGTGGTGGCGGGAGCACCGACGACGGTACGCAGTTCCGTGCCTACAGCAAGGTAGGCGGCGTCTCCGTCACGAGGGCGGAATTCTGGATCATCGACGATGCCCTCGATACGGCACTTCACCGTCGCCACGACGGGACCGATGTCCTTGTCCGCGAGCACGGACTCAGCGGTGTAGACGGACCTGAACATGACATCGCCGACGACGACGAACGGCACCCAATCGATGATGGTGCGGCTGTCTCGGGCCGCACCCCTGGTCGGGCAGGATCCCTCCGGCAGTGGTGATCTTGCGCTGATACCGGTTGACGCGTCACAGCCGACCAGCACACTAGCGCTGATCAGCGCACCCAAGAACCTACCAGCGAACCCCGTTGCCGATGACATGACTTCTTCGACGCGACGCCGAACGATGCGGTTCCGTTCCTGCCCCGGCAGCCGAGTCTGGTCCCCGTATGTTCTCTTCGGAGTCGACGCCCGGCAGTCCCGATGCGCTCACCGCGTTGTTCCTGCACGGTTCGCTCTGCCGCGGCGAGTTCTTTGCCAGCAGCGACGTGGGACTTCGTCGCCGTGTGGGACCAGCCACCCGACGACGCCGCCCCCAGCCGAGGCCCAATACCGATACGGGCCCCAGCTTCACGTTTACCGTCTGAGCTGGGGTTACCCCTCCGTTGAGGGACTGGCATGGGACGGCCACCTGGTCACTCCAGCTCTCGGTCGAGCTGATCTGCACCGGCACGCTCAGATGCCTTTCAGAACAAGATCTCGATCGGGATCATCAGGGGAATGCCGGGTCGACCCGGCAACCCGGCTCTACGCCGGTGGATCTTCCTGCTGGTGAGCCATTCCGGAGGCTCCGTCGTGACGGTGCTCGGCCGTACCAGCGGTGATGCCGTCAAGGACTCGGTGAAGGCCCCAGAGGTATTGCTCGGTGGAGACGTAGGCCGCCATCGCGTCTGCCGCGGCGGCGGAATGGGGAAACTGGTCGGCCGGCGTAGCGGCGAGCGCGGATCGCCGAAGGGCGACACGCTCGGGTTCGGGGGGCAGCGGGCCCCTTGCCGCGACGTCGGCCACCTCGAGGGCCATGGATCCGAACACGTAGACGATCAGCAGGTAGGCGGCCCGCGCGGCGTCGGTGCGATCCAGCCCGGCGTCGCCGAGGAGCTCAAGGAGCCGTTCGTGGAGGGCCCGAGCGTGGGGGCCGTCCATCGGGCCGTCGATCATCAGGGTGACCCTGCCGGGATGGGCTGCCAGCAGGCCCCTCAGCTCCAGCGCCAGCGATTCCACGCGTTGCCGCCATGGTTGCTCGCGGTCGGCGAAGACGCCGTGGTCGACCCTGCCGAGCAGGCGCTCGACGAGAGCCCGGAACACCGCGGCCTTGTCGGGGAAGTAGGTGTACACCGCGTTCGGGGCCACGCCGACCCGGGCAGCGATACCGCGGATGGATGCCGCGTTCTGCCCGCCCTCGTCCAGCAGGCTCAACGCGGCGTCGAGGATCTCACCCTCGCTCAGGGCCCGCCGCGGACCGGGACGACGGTTGACACGTGCAGTCATCCGTTCGGCTCCTCCCCTCAAAAATTGAACGGCGTAACGTCTCTGCACAGAGTACAGATGCTGTACAGCGTCCAAAGGGGTAGTGATGACATCTCCGAGTACGGGCGCGGGCCTTCGCCGGGTGACTGGAGCGCTGTTCCTGGCGGGCGCGGTCGCGTTCGCCGCGGCAGCCACCGTGTTGTCGTCGACGTTCAACTGGCCCGACATCCTGCGCGAGCCCGCCGGCGTGGTGCTCCCGGCCTTCGTTGCGGGCGGTTCGAGCCTGGTCTGGACCTGGTTCGCCACCGCGTGGACGTACGCGATCCTCGCGGTCCCGATCCTGTTGCTTCCGGCCGCGATCGGGCGGCGCGACGACCCCGCCCTGCGGGCGGCCACTTACCTCGGCGCCACCTCGGTGGTGCTCACCCTCATCGGGTTCCTGCGCTGGGTGCTCGTGGTCCCGCCGCTGGCCCACTCCTACGTCACCGGCGACGCCACCACCAAGGCCGCGGCCGACGCCGCCTGGACCGCCCAACACCAGTTCGGCGGCGCGCTGCTCGGCGAGCACCTGGGCCAACTACTTGCCGTCGCCTGGTCGGCCACCATCTGCGTGATGATCCTGCGGACCCGGGTGTTGCCTCGCTGGCTCGGCGTAGCCGGCCTGGTCGTCAGCGCGCTCTACCTGTTCAATCAGGGCGACATCCTGGCCACCGCGGTACCCGGCTTCCCGGTCTGGGACCTGGCCGGGCTGCTCGGCAGCACCGGCTGGGGACTGTGGGTGGCGGCGCTGGGCGTGACCATCCTGCTGCGTCCCGCCCACAACCCGGCCCCTGCCATCTCCGTCACCGAGGACGACAGGACCTCGCCCCCGCGCGTCGCCACATCAGACCAACCAGCCGCCCCCGTCGGGCCGAGGAGCTGACCGGGATGACCATGAAGGCATCGACAGGCGCCGCCGACCGGGCCGCGGTACCGAAATCCCAACGGCGACGCAGCCGCGTCACCGACGCCGCCATGGCAGCGGATGCGGGCCATCGTGCAGGACAGGTACGGCTCCGCCGACGTACTGCGCATCGACGAAATCGACCAACCGACGATCGGATCCGGCGAAGTGCCCCCAGCGCTACGACCTCATCCTCGACATCGGCGGCAACTCACCGCTGCCCCGGCTACGCCGCGCGCTCACACCCACCGGCACGCTCGTCCTGGTC
>CBIHNN010000107.1:0-15755 GCA_966211315.1 uncultured Micromonosporaceae bacterium
TAGGCCCCGCGGCCTGGCGGCCGGCGCGCTGGGTGTCTGTGCCCCCGCACCGGGGTAGGCGTGATGGGCGGGGCGGGTGCGGGGGGGCCCTGCCCGCGCGTCAGACGGCCGGGGCGAACCCGGGCAGCCAGCGTTCCACGATGGAACGGTAGGGCGCCCTTGCCTCGAGCTGGCAGAGGACGCCGATCGAGCCGAGCGTCACCCGGTGAATCAGCAGGTACGACGCCGGCAGGTTCAGCTTGCGGCTCAGCTGGTACGCGGGAGAGCGCGGACTGCCCAGCCTGGTGGCCTCGCTGCGCAGCCAGGCCCGGGTGAAGTGGAACTCGTCCTTCGCGATCGGCTCGACCATCGGCAGGAGGAAGTCGAGGACAGCCTGCGCGTCGATGTCGTCGTCGCGCTTCACGAACCCTTCGTCGCGGAGCCCGTCGACCGTGCCCTCCGCGTCCCCGTCGAGGGCGAGCCGGACGAGCCGGCCGATCGGTTCGGGATGTCCGCCGGGCAGTCGTGCCACCGCACCGAAGTCGATGACGCCGAGGCGGCCGTCCGCCAGCATCCGGAAGTTGCCGGGGTGCGGGTCGGCGTGCAGCAGCCCGGCGCGGGCCGGAGCCGAGAAGTGCAGCACGGCCATGAGCCGCCCGGCCTCGTCCCGCATCTCCTGCGAGCCATCGCTGATGATCTTTGAGAGCGGCGTGCCGTCGACCCATTCGGTGACCAGCACCCGGGCCGCTGACCCGACCACCCGCGGCACGAAGATCTCCGGGTCCTCGGCGTACGCCGCACCGAAGGCCCGCTGCGTCTGCGCCTCCATCTCGTAGTCGAGCTCCTCGGTGATCCGCTCGCGCAGCTCCACCAGCAGCGGTTTCACGTCCATCCCGGGCTGGATTACGCGGAACATCCCGGCCAGCCGGGACAACTGCTTCAGGTCGGCGAGCAGTGCGTCACCCGCACCCGGGTACTGCACCTTCACGGCCACGTCGAGCTGTTTCGGCTTCGCGCCGCGGCGGCTGGGCGGGAGTTTCCACACCGCCCGGTGGACCTGACCGATGCTGGCGGCCGCGGCCGGATGATCGTCGAACTCCGTGAAGCGGTCGCGCCAGTCCACGCCGAGCTGCTCGGCGAGCACCTTGTGCACGCTCGCCGCAGGCAGCGGAGGCGCCGCCTCCTGCAACTTGGTCAGGGCCTGCCGGTACGGTCCGGCCAACTCCTCCGGCAGCGCCGCCTCGAAGACCGAAAGCGCCTGCCCGAACTTCATCGCCCCGCCCTTGAGCTGCCCGAGCACGCTGAACAGCTGCTCGGCGGTACGTTGCTGGATGTCGGCAGAGATCACCTCTGCGGCCATGCCCGTCACCCGCTTGCCGAAGCCCAGCACCGTACGCCCGGCGAAGCCGAGGGGGAGGCTGGCGAGCTTGGCGGTACGGGCTGCCGCCCGGCGCGGGATGTCGGTCACCGTTTCATTGTTGCCGACGCGGGGGTGTCCCGACTGCTCCTGAGTGCAGTGGTCTCCTGCGGCACGCCCTTGCGACGCCCGCAATCGCAGGCTGGGTGGGGTGCCCAGCTGCGCCGGCGTACGCGTTCGGGCCCGATGATCTCGATCGTGGCCCCGATCGTCCCCGGCACACCACCGTCGACGTGTGCCAGGCATTCGGCACTGATGTACGCGGCGGCGGCCAGGGCGGTGGCCGCCGCCACGGGCTCCGGGGCAGCCCGTGCCAGATGACCAGCCATCCTGGCCCACGCCGGATCCCGGTCCTGCCGGTGCAGGTCGAGGCAGCGTAGGCACGGTGGACGCCCTGGCAGCACGAAGGGCCCCACCACGGGTACGCCCTCCCGCATGGTCACCCCGAGATGGGCCTGGCCCCGACGCCCGTGCCCGACGGTGACCAGCTCGGTCGGTGCCGCGCAGCCGAACTGCACTACCAGCGTCGCCGGCCTCCGCCGGAGCGGTCTCGTGTCGCCGCTCGGCATGGCTCGGCCGACCGCGTCGGCGACGGCATCCGCAACCGGCCGGCCCACGTCCGCCGGAGTCAACGGGCTACCGGCCAGGTCGGCCGCGGTTACCTGGCCGGCGAGATCGATGTGTACCGAGCCGATACCAGATTGCGCGAGAGTTACTGCTACCTGCGCGCCGAGGCGACTCCGCCCGCTCAGCAGGATCCGGGCAGCCCGACGTCGTCGGAGCACCTGTGCAGGGGTGGCTGCGGCATGGACCACCCCGGGCCCGACCCGGCCGGCGGGTCGACCGTGGCCCGCGGATGGACCATGGCCCGCGGATGGACCGTCGCCTGTTGACGGGCGGCTCGGAGCGGGCGGGTTACTGCCGTCGGGCAACCCGCTGCCTGAGGACGGCAGGGCAGCGGGCGGACCGGGAGCCCTCGGTGACGGTGGCGGTGGTGAAGGGTGACGGGCATCGGCGCCGGGCCGCCGCGGTGTGGTGGCACGGAGAGCGATCGCCACCGCCTCGCTGGAGAGCCGGTCGCGGGCGTCGGGGGTGAGGCCCGACGGAAGCATCGTCGTGGCATCGACGACGAGCCCCGCGTCGGTGAGAAGACCGACCAGCGCCATGACCTCAGGTCCTGCCAGGCCGAGGGGGCGCGCGTCGCCGATCAGGAGGCGTTCGGTCCGGGTGCCGTCGAGGAGGTCGAGCAGGCGGGCGAGGCCGGGATCCGGCAGATCGAGGACCGCGGCACGGCTGCGGCCGAGGCCGAGCTGCAGGGTATGGGTGTCACGCCAGGCCCGGGCCAGACCGGGCAGCAGGAGTGGTCGCTGCGACGTCATGGGGTGACACGGTGTCACAAAGCTGTGGCCTGCGTTCCGCTATCCACAGGCGTGCACACCCTGGAATGGGTGCTGTCCACAGTTGTCGACGAGTTATCCACAGGTCGCCAGAGTCTTCAACGTTACCCAACGTGTCGGAGTGACTACCCGTAGCCGCCGACGGCAGAGAAGACCGGAAACGCGGAAGGGGCTGCCTGGCGGGCCGCCCCTCCCTCCGCTGATGTCTCAGGCCTTGACCTCGGCCTTGCCGAGGATGCGGTTGATCGTCGTGCCGCAGACCGGGCACTTGCCCTTGGCCATGTTCATGCCGGTCTTCGAAACCTCGACGTTGCCCTCGAAGTCCCGCTTCTCCTTGCACTTGACGCAGTAGCCGTTATAGGTGGTGGCCACGGGTTCCTCCTCGTCGTGTTGTCGGCCGGGTTCGGCCCTGGACCGCTGGCGCGATCGCTCGGCACCCACCGGGCTCGTTGCGGGCCCGTTGCCGGAGCCACGAGTGTGGCCCCCGGTCCCTACCCAGGTCGGGCCGCTTCCATGTCGGCGTCCGCGCTATTCATCGGTGCCGAGCTGAGTGTGCCCGCCCGAATATCCCGTTTTCATGAGATGCGGCAGGACACGCCGACAAAACCTCACGAACAGTATCAAACCACGCAAGAGGCACGGAGTTGCGCTTCAGGATGCATCCACTACGGTGGACGGTGCGTAGCCTCCATCGCCGGGGCGAGAAAATTTTTTTCTACACGCGACCGGGCAAAATTCGCTTATCGGAAGCGTGTCGTGACCCCCGCTCTTGCATGCACCAGGGATCTACCGACTAGCGTGCCAACGTGAACCCCAGTCTGGGCAGTCCGGGCCGGTAATGGCAGCCAGGACGCGCAAGCCCGTCGTCGAGGTACGGCGCAGTCAGCGCCGGCGCCGGACGGTGTCCGCGTACCGGGACGGGGAACGCGTCGTCGTCCTGATCCCGGATCAGTTCTCCCGGGCCGAGGAGACCGAATGGGTCGCCCGGATGCTCGCCCGCCTCGCAGCCCGCGAGGAGCGCATCCGCCGTACCGACGAGGAACTGCATACCCGGGCTCGTCGGCTCATCGCCCGCTACCTGCCCGAGCACGCGCGGTCCATCGTGCCGGCCTCCGTGCGCTGGGTCGACAACCAGAACGGTCGGTGGGGGTCCTGCACCCCCGCAGACCGCAGCATCCGTATCTCGCACCGAATCCAGGAGATGCCCGACTGGGTCGTCGACTACGTCCTGCTGCACGAGCTCGCCCACCTGGTAGTCCCGAGCCACAGCGCCGCCTTCTGGGACCTGGTCGCCCGGTACCCCAAGGCCGAACGTGCCCGTGGCTACCTCGAAGGCATCTCGGCCGCCACCGGCCTCGAGGTCTCCGACGACTGACTCCGCCGCGCCCCGCCGGGAGTGCGTCAAGCCCCGGAGCGGCCGGGTTGGCTAGCCTTACGCGGTGGTCCGTCGTGCGGTAATCGCCCTGCTCGTCCCCGTGACCTGGCATCCGCCCGGCATCGCTCTGGATGCCTGGCGGGCCGCGCTGGCCGAGGACGTCGTCGACCTCCTCGCCGCCCTGAACGAGGTCCAGGCGGCCATCGCCACCACGCCCGCCGACCGTGCCCTGGCCGAGGCGATCGCCTGGCCCGGCATGCCGATCTACGAGGTCCCCGTCCGGACACTCCACCCGATCTTCGCTGCCGCCGCGGCTGACGGCTTCGACCAGGCCGCGATTGTCGCCGCCGACGCCGCCGACGTCCCGGGCCTCACTCTCGGCAAGCTGCTCCGGCCACTGACCACCCGCCCGGTCGCCGTCGCCACGGCCGGCCCTGACGGCGGCCTGCTCGGTGTCGCCGCGCAGCTCCCGGCCCCGGCCTGGCTCATCGACGCGAACCTGGACGAGGCCACCACAGCGGACCTCCGCCGCGACGCGCCCAACCCGGGCGACGTGGCGTCGTCCCCGGCCTGGCGCCGGCTGCGTGGCCCCGCCGACCTGGCCACCCTGGACCCGGCGGTCGAAGGCTGGGACACCACCCGCACTCTCCTGGGCGGCTGACCGCGCAGCCGACCTTCTGAATGGGGGCACCATGACGGCCCGCCGCCGGTGACGGCGGGCCGTCGGCAGGTGGACTGTAGACCCTCTACGGGGGTTACTTGTCGCCGAGGCCCTCGATGTCGCTGATGTCGAAGTCGGGCTTCGTGGCGGCGAACGCCGTCGGGTCGGCGAAGTCGTCGTCCGACGGGAGCAGGTCGGGGTGGGCCCAGAGGGCGTCCCGGCCGGCGACGCCGCGGTGCTCGGTGACCGCGGCCCAGAGCGCCCCGGCCTCACGCAGCCGGCGCGGCCGCAGTTCGAGGCCGACCAGCGCGGCGAACATCTGCTCTGCGGGGCCGCCCGCTGCCCGGCGCCGCCGGAACGCCTCACCGAGGCGTACGGAGGCGGGGAGGCGGTTGGCGCCGGCGGTGTCGACGACGTGACCGACCCAGCCCTCGATCAGGGCTAGCGCGGTCTCGAGGCGGTTCAGTGCCGACTTCTGCTGCGGGGTGTCCTCGGGCGTGAAGATGCCCTCGAGCGCGAGCTCCTGCATCGACTCCGGGTTGCTGGGGTCGACACGGCTCATGGCCTCCTCGACGGCTTCCCGGTTTACGGTGATGCCTGCGGCGTACGTCTCGACAGCGGTGAGGACGTGTCCGCGCAGCCACGGGACGTGCTCGAAGAGCCGCTGGTGGGCGGCCTCACGCAGGGCCACGTAGAGGCGTACCTCCTCTTCCTGGAGTTCCAGGCCGTCGCCGTACTGCTTGATATTGACGGGAAGCAGTGCCGCCGTGCCGGGTGGTCCGAGCGGGAGGCCGATGTCGCCCGCCGAGAGGACCTCGGCTGCGAGCGACCCGAGTGCCTGGCCCAGCTGACCGCCGAAGAGGGCGCCACCGAGGGTGGCGACCATCGACTGCATCGGTCCGAGCTGCGCTCGCGCCTCCTCCGGGACAAGGTCGCTCATCGCGGTGACCATGCGGCCCGCGACCGGGTCGCAGAGCTTCTTCCACACGCTGAGCGTGTTGAAGATCCACTCGTTACGGTTCCACGCGGCGTCGGAGCGGATGCCCGACGGCAGGGCGGACGCGGGTTCGAGCCAGAGGTCGGCCAGGCGGAGCGCCTCAGAAACGGCGGTGCGCTCGTGCAGGTTGACCACGGGGTCGCCCTGGGTCTGGAGGTGGCTGGCCGCGACCTGGCGGGCCAGGTCCCAGTTGACGGGCCCGCCGGACGGCGTCACGAAGAGCTGCTGCAGCTGAGCCATGAACTGCTGCATCTGCTGCGGGTCGGAGGGATCGGGCGGCTGGGCGCCCGGCAGCGAGAAGCCGAACGGGATATCAGGCACGAGTCCACGGTACGCCCGGCCGGCTCGCCCCGTAGGCCTGCCTTCTCTGCTCAGAGAGAACGCCTGCCCGGAGCCTCACAGTCCTGTCAGACTCAGTCGGTAGTCTCACGCGCATGAAACGTCGTGGACTCACGGTCCTGTCCGGCGCGCTGTTGACGGCGTTGCTCGCGGTGGGTGTCGTGACCGTCCCCATGCCGTATGTGGTGCTGAAGCCGGGGCCCACGGTCAACACGCTGGGCTCCGACAACGGCAAGGAGGTCATCAAGGTCGAACAGGCCACGACCTCCGAGTCGAAGGGGGAGCTCCGGCTGACCACCGTCGGGGTGCAGCCGGACATCGAGCTGGTGTGGGCCATCCGCGGCTGGTTCAGCGACGACCAGGCGGTCGTCCCACGTGAACTGATCTACCCACCCGACAAGACCCAGGAGCAGGTCGAGCAGAGCAACGCCGAGGACCTGCTCGAGTCCCAGTCCAGTGCGGAAACGGTCGCGCTGCGCGAGCTGGGCTACCCGGTCCAGGTCACGATCGACAAGGTCGTTCCCGGCGGCCCGTCCGCGGCGACGCTGAAGGCCGGTGACGTGATCACCAGCGTGGAGGGTACGCCCGTGACCAGCACTCTCAAGCTCACCGAACTGGTTCGGGCCAAGCCCGCCGGCACCCCGCTGAGCATCGGCTACACGCGCGCGGGCACCGCCGCCACCGCCGAGATCATCCCGCGGGCCGACGCCGCCGACCAGCCGCCGCGCCTCGGCGTCCGGGTCAAGACGAACCAGCCGCACCCGTTCACGCTCAAATTGGAGCTGGACAAGATCGGCGGGCCGAGCGCGGGGCTGATGTTCACCCTCGGCATCCTCGACAAAATGCGCCCCGAGGATCTGACCGGTGGCCGCATCATCGCCGGCACGGGCACCATCGACGACGAGGGCGACGTCGGGCCGATCGGCGGCATCGCGCAGAAGCTGCGCGGCGCCAAGGCCGCCGCCGCGACCGTGTTCCTGGTGCCGGCCGACAACTGCAACGAGGCGCTGCGCAATGCGGTGCCCGGCCTCACGATGGCCAAGATCGCCACCGTCCGGGACGCCCTCGCGGCGCTCAAGACGCTCGGCGAAGGCGGCACGCCGACCCCCTGCACGGCAGTTTGACGGTGGTGACAATCCGGCAGCATCCGGCCGGGAGGGCCCAGGAGGTAGGGATCTACGCCGTAGTCTTGGGTCCGGTTCTAAAGCGGAAGTACGGGCGAGACCGAGTGTGTGGAGCCAAAAGTGGTCATGCGTAACAGCCCCCTACCGAGGATGAGCCGGCGCGGTCGCGTCACCGTCGGCGTTCTGGTCGGGGTCTTCTTTCTCTTCACGCTCCTCGGATGGGGCGTCGACGCGTGGACAGACTGGCTGTGGTTCGAGGAGGTCAACTTCACCTCCGTCTTCAGCGGTGTCCTCGTCACCCGGCTGCTGCTCTTCCTGGCGGTCGGCGTCGTGATGGGCGCCGTGGTCGGCGTCAACCTGTACCTGGCGTACCGGCTGCGACCGTTGCTGCGGCCGCACTCCGCCGAGCAGGCCACGCTGGAGCGTTACCGGATGGCCCTGACGCCGCGGATCGGCGTGTGGGTCGTCGCGCTCTCGATCCTGATCGGCTTCTTCGGCGGGCTCTCCGGCCAGGGGCACTGGCGCGAGTGGATGCTGTTCCGCAACGCGCAGCCGTTCGGGGTCAAGGACGCCCAGTTCGGCGCGGACGTCGGCTACTACATCTTCGATTACCCGTTCTGGCGATACCTGCTCGGCGTCGGTTTCACCGCGATCGTGCTCTCCGTCATCGGGGCGCTCGCCGTGCACTACATCTTCGGCGGCGTACGCCTGCAGGGTGTCGGTGACCGGATGACCAGCGCCGCCCGGGCCCATCTCACCAGCCTCGTGGCGATCTTCGTCCTGCTCAAGGCAGTCGCGTACTGGCTGGACAAGCGCGCCCTGCTGCTCGCCTTCAACGAGGGCACCGGCCTGTACGGCGCCGGCTACACCGACGTCAACGCGCTGTTGCCGGCGAAGGAGATCCTCAGTTACATCTCCATCGTGGTCGCGGTGGCGATCATCGTGTTCTCCAACGCGGTGATGCGCAACCTGGTCTGGCCGGGCATCTCCCTCGCCCTGCTCGGCATCGCGGCGGTCGCGATCGGTGGCATCTACCCGCTCGCCGTGCAGACGTTCGAGGTTAAGCCGAGCCTGCGGGACAAGGAACGGCAGTACATCGAACGGTCCATCACCGCGACCAGGGCGGCGTTCGGGCTGGACGCGGCGAAGATGACGGCGTACCCCGCGAGCAACACCACCCCGCCCGACGGGCTGCCGGACGATGCCAACGCGAAGAACGTACGGCTGGTCGATCCGAGCCTGGTGTCGGAGGCCTACACGCAGAAGCAGCAGGTCCGCGGTTTCTACGACTTCGGCGCGAAGCTCGACATCGACCGGTACAAGATCGGCGAGGCCCCGACCCAGGACTTCATCGTGGGCGTCCGCGAGATCAACGACCGCCAGCTCACCGCCCAGCAGCGGGGCTGGCAGAACCGGCACACCGTGTTCACCCACGGTTTCGGCATGGTCGCCGCGCCCGCCAACGAGAGCGTCTGCGGCGGTTACCCGCGGTTCGTGTCCGGCTTCATCGGCGGCGACGCCGACCAGCAGCCCGGCTGCTCCTCCGAGAACGAGTTGATCCCCGTCCCCCAGCCGCGGGTCTACTACGGCGAGGAGTCCACCGAGTACGCGATCGTCGGCGGGTCCACGGCGGATCGCAAGGTCGAGTTCGACCGGCCGACCAGCACCGGCCAGGACCAGTACTACGCGTACGAGGGCAAGGGCGGCGTGCCGATCGGCTCGTTCGGTCGCCGGCTGCTCTACGCGATCAAGAACACTGAGAGCAATTTCCTGCTCTCCGACGCCGTCAACACCAACTCCCGGCTGATGTACATCCGGGACCCGCGTTCCCGGGTGGAGAAGGTCGCGCCGTTCCTCACCATCGACGGGGACCCGTACCCGGCCGTGATCGACGGGCGTATCCAGTGGATCCTCGACGGCTACACCACGGCGGCGACGTACCCGTACGCGCAGAAGATCGACCTGCAGGAGGAGACCGCCGACGAGCTGACCGGCCAGGGCACGTTCCGGCTGGCCGGTGACCAGGTCAACTACATCCGCAACTCGGTCAAGGCCACGGTCGACGCGTACGACGGCACCGTCAAGCTGTACGAGTTCGACGACAAGGACCCGGTTCTCAAGGCCTGGAACAAGGCGTTCGGCGGCATCATCACGCCGAAGGCGGAGACCCCGCCGACGGTGGCCGCGCACTTCCGCTACCCGGCCGACATGTTCAAGGTGCAGCGGAACCTGCTCGCGAAGTTCCACGTGACCAACCCGGAGGAGTACTTCTCCGGCCAGGACTTCTGGCAGGCCCCGAATGTCCCCGACAACCCGGACAGCAACGTCAAGCAGCCGCCGTTCTACCTGAACGTGCAGCTGCCCGGCCAGGACAGCCAGCGCTTCCAGCTCACCTCGGCGGTCACGCCGAACGGCCGGCAGAACCTGGCCGCGTTGATCTCCGGCTCGTACGACGCCCAGGGCAAACCCAGTCTGGAGGTGCTGGAGCTACCGGACCAGACGGCGGTCCAGGGGCCGGTCCAGGTTCATCAGGCGATGACGAACAACAACGCCACCATCCGTAGCGCGCTGAACCTGCTGTCCAACAACAACCAGTCCCGCGTGCAGTACGGCAATCTGCTCTCGCTACCCGTGGCCGACGGCATGCTCTACGTCGAACCGGTATACGTGCAGAGCAACCAGGTGAACCCCGTACCGCTGCTGCAGAAGGTCCTCATGTCGTACGGCGACGGCCGGTACGTTGTCCTCGCCGACAGCCTCACGCAGGGCCTGAGGGATCTGGTGGCGCAGAGTAAGGCGCAGCCCGGTCCGCCGGTGACGGGAACGAACACGAACCCCCCCACCGGAACCCCCAATCCGCCCGTGGCGGGCACCCCGCTCGCCGCCGCCGCCGCGGCCGTCGAGACGGCGATCACCGAGGTGCGCGACGCGCAGAAGTCCGGCGACTTCACCCGGTACGGCCAGGCACTGGCCAAGCTGGACACCGCCATGGCCGACTTCCAGAAGGCCCAGGCGGCCGCCGGGGTCGGCCCTGCCACGCCCGCACCGGGGGCCAGCGCCTCCACGGCTCCGACCCCGGGCGGCTGACGACCGGAGTGCGACCAACGCCCGGCGGGAGCCTCTCCCGCCGGGCGTTGCGCTGCTCGGCACCACGGTGCGGCCGGGTGCGGCGATCCGCTTTGCAGGTCCGTACGCCGATGCGCTACGGTTGTGCCAGCGACGCGGGGTGGAGCAGCTCGGTAGCTCGCTGGGCTCATAACCCAGAGGTCGCAGGTTCAAATCCTGTCCCCGCTACACAGTGAGAACGGCCCCTCGCACGAGGGGTCGTTCTTTTGGGTTCAAGGGTTACTACGGCTGGTCGTCCGCCGACGGACACGGCGAATCGCCAGATCGGCCCCGCCGACGACGGGTCTGGCCACCGGTATGACCGAGATTCGATCAGCCATACCGGTGCGCTCAGATCCGCGTCAGTGGTGGTGGCCGTGTCGGCCGAGGGTGTCCACGGGGGTCGCGCCGGGGCGGGTCCACTGCGGCAGGGGTCGGCTGGTTGGGCCCCAGGTGGCGTTCCCGTGCGCGTCCGAGCGCCAGAACCAGCCCGGGCCGTGTCCCTCGGGCCAGCCCTCGGGGTTGTCCTCCCACGCCTCGCCGCGGCCGTAAGGCGTCATGTCGAGCAGCCCTGAGGACGCGTTGACCCGTTCGTTGCCGCGGCCCGTCGTGGAGTAGGTGAGGAACGCGCGGTCGCCGTCGCGCAGGAAGCAGGTGAGGTAACCCATTTCGCCGCCGATCGGTGCCTCCGCGTCGCGCACCGAGTACCAGGGCTGGGGGTAGCCCATGAACTCGACGTAGGCGGCCACCTCGTCCCACCGGCCCGTGGTCAGGACGGCGAACGAGACGCCGCGGGCGTTGAGGTAGACGGCGTCCTTCAGGTGCCAGGCCGTGGTGGTGCAGCCCTCACACTGTCCCTGGTGCGGCGCGCCGTCGTACCACATGTGCTTGTAGACCATGAGCTCGTCACGGCCCTGGAACAGGTCCAGGAACGGGAGCGGGCCGTGGGGTCCGATGACCTCGACCGTCCCGTCCAGCTCCACCATCGGCAGCCGGCGGCGGGCCGCCGCGAGGGCGTCGCCCTCGCGGGTGTAGACCTTCTCGCGGACCAGTAGCTCGTCACGGGCGGTCTGCCAGGTGGCCAGGTCGACCACGGGTGGGCGGCCGGGCAGCGCGGTGGCCGGATCGTTCGGCGTGGTGGTCATGGTGTCCTCCGTGGTGTATCGGGCAGAGTCCGTCGTACGACGTCCTACGACGGTCACGGAACAGACCGGCGACGCGGCTGAAAATCATCGCATCAGGGATCGACGGAATCGAGGCCGGCAACGGTGTGGTCAGGTCACGTGGTCGCATCTGCGGTACTGGGTGGCGTCCCTTCGGGGCGATGTCGTAGCCAAAACGGGGCTGTGCTAGCGTTGAGTTACCGACGCGGGGTGGAGCAGCTCGGTAGCTCGCTGGGCTCATAACCCAGAGGTCGCAGGTTCAAATCCTGTCCCCGCTACCACGCTGAAACGGCCCTCCGGATGATCATCCGGAGGGCCGTTTGCGTTCCAGCGACCAACCTTGTGACCAACGGGCCGTTGTGACTGTTCGTTGATCACACGGCTCGGGTGTCATCCGGAGCCACGTCATCCCGACAGGCGGCCCGCCGACAGCAGCATGGTTCCAGGTTGCAAGGTCGGGATCGTTCCGCGAACGAAAGGGCATGCGGGCCTGGCAGGCGAAGCACCCGCGGGCCGACCGGATCCTCGTCAACGTCAACCGCCGAGAGAACTCAGACACGCGGCACTTGCGCGCGTCCGTGCGGCAGGCCGACGAGCCCGGCGAGCAGCCCGATGATCGCGGCGGCGAGCAGGTAGTAGCCGGGGGCGTTGGGGTTGTGGGTGGCGGTCACCAGTGTGGTGGAGATGTAGGGGGCGGTGCTGCCGAAGACGGTGATGGCCAGGTTGATGGTGATCGCGGTGCCGGTGAACCGGATGGCGGCGGGGAACAGGGTGAGGCTGAGCACGGCGCCGATGGTCAGGATGGTGCCGACGAAGAGCGCCCACAGACCCGGCCCCACGATGGCGGCGCCCAGGTTCTGGAATCGGGTGATGATCCAGAATCCGGGGAGGGCCGTGACGGCGATACCGGCCATGGCCCCGACAGCGACGCGGCGCAGCGGGAACCGGTCGATCAGGTAACCGCCGGTCAGGGTGGATAGCGGACCGATGAGGGTGACGATCAGCCCGGCGGCGTAGGCGTGGGCGGGTGCCAGCCCCACGACCCGGATCAGGTAGGTGGGCATGTACCCGACCAGCACGTATCCGCCGATGTAGCCGGTGGCCAGCCAGATGACGATCATCGCGATGTGCCGCTTGCCGGTGCGTAGTGTACGCACCAGCGGGGGGCTGGCGCGCCGCTCCGCGGCGCTGAGGGCGAGGAAGGCAGGGGTGTCCATCAGCCGGTTGCGGATGTAGAGCCCGATGACGCCGAGCGGCGCGGCGGCCAGGAACGCCACCCGCCAGCCCCAGGTGGAGAGCTGGGCCGGCGACAGCAGCGTGGACAGAACCAGCCCGGTGCCGACCGACACGGTCACGCCGAGGCTGGCCGTCACCGTGACGAGCGCGGCGGCACGGCCGGGGCGATCGCTGGGCCCGTGTTCCATGAGCAGCACGTTGGCGCCGGGTAGTTCGGCGCTGGCCGACAGTCCCTGCACCAGCCGGCAGAGCACCAGCAGGATCGGGGCGAGCAGGCCGACGCTGGCGTAGGTGGGCAGCAGGCCGAGCGCCGTGGTGGCCGCGGTCATGAGCAGCAGCGAGAGGGCCAGCGCCGGGCGGCGCCCGATCCGGTCGCCGACGTGTCCGAAGACGACGGCGCCGAGGGGGCGGATCAGGAAACCGAGCGCGTAGATCGCGAAGGTGGCCAGCAGGGCCGCGGCGGGATCGCGCTGCGGGAAGAACTGCCCGGCCAGGAAGACGGCGAGAATCCCGTAGAGGGTGTTGTCGTAGACCTCGATCAACGTGCCGATGCCGACGGCGATGCGGACCTTGCGATAGGTGCGGGGTGTGGCAGCGGTCGGAGCCTCGGACATCGCGTGTTCCTTTCCCGCCCCTGTCAGGTGCGGGGGATGGGGGTGGATGTGCAAGGAGGTGGTCTGCTGCGCCGCGTTCGAGGCTACGCGCGGGTGACCCGCTCGGCGATAGTCGTCCGTGTCGTCGTAGCCCGGGCGGGTGATGCGCGGCGGCGATCCGCCGGGCTGGGAGACGAGGGCATTCCCGCTCGGGTCGTTGACGTGCTGGCGGTACCCGGATGAGATGGATCGGGTAGGCGCCGCCGACGTCCGGGATGGGGTTGGGTCGATGCCAGCCACTGGTGGAATCGTGACGGGAAACTTCCCGGTCGAGGTGACCACCTTCGTCGGGCGGCGCCGCGAGCTGGACGAGCTGCGCCGGCTGGTGGGCGAGGCCCGGCTGGTCACGCTGGTCGGTCCGGGCGGCACCGGCAAGACCCGGCTTGCGGTGCGGGCCGGATCGCAGTTGCGGCGCGCCTTCGGCGACGGGGTCTGGTTCGTGGACCTGACCGCGCTGCGGGCCCCGGACCTGCTCTACGTGGAGGTCCAAAGCCCGAACGTGCTGGCCTACGCCATGATGACCACCTTGGGGGTGCGGGAGCACCCTGACGATGGCTCGCCCATCGACCAGCTGGTGCGGTATCTGGCCGGTCGGCAGATGCTGGTGGTGCTGGACAACTGTGAGCATCTGGTGCCGGCGTGCGCGGTCCTGGCCGACACCCTGGTGCGCGGCTGCCCGCGGTTGCGGGTGCTGGCCACCAGCCGGGAACCGCTGATGGTCCACGGTGAGGTGATCTTCCCGGTGCCGCCGTTGCGGGCTCCGGACCCGGGGGAGCCGGTGAGCCTGGCCCGGGTGAGCGGGGTGGAGGCGGTGGCGCTGTTCGCCGCCCGGGCGCAGGCGGCCATGCCCGACTTTGTGGTCACCGAGCACAACGCCGCCGCGGTGGCGGAGCTGTGTCGGCGGTTGGACGGGCTGCCGCTGGCGATCGAGCTGGCCGCGCATCGGGTGCGGGTGCTGTCGCCGGAACAGATCCTGGACCGGCTGGTCAGGCGGTTCGCGCTGCTGGCGCGCGGCAATCGTGGTGGGCCGGAGCGCCAGCAGACGCTGCGGGCCTGTGTGGACTGGTCGTTCGAGCTGTGTGCCAAACCAGAGCGGTTGTTGTGGGCGCGGATGGCGGTGTTCGCCGACGGGTGTGAGCTGGACGCGATCGAGGAGGTCTGCGCCGACGAGCTGCTGCCTTCCGCGGATGTGCTCGAAGTGGTGTCCGGGCTGGTGGACAAGTCGATCCTGATTCGCGACGACGAGGCCGACGCCGGGCAGGCCCGCTACCGGCTGTTGGAGACCCTGCGCGACTACGGCCAGGATCAGCTGTGCGAGGCCGGCGAGCAGGAGGAGCTGCGCCGCCGGCACCGCGCCTGGTGCCAGCGGTTGGTGGAGCAGGGCCGCCAGGAGTGGGTCAGTCCCCGGCAGGGGTACTGGGCGGCTCGGCTGCGCCGCGAATACCCCAACCTGCGGGCGGCGGTCGAGTCCGCCTTGGCCGAACCCGGTCAGGCCGAGGCCGTACTACGCCTGACGGTGACCGTGCCTGACGGCTACTGGCGGGTGGGGGGCATGTATCGGGAGGTGCGGGGGTGGCTGGAGCGGGCGCTGGCCCACGCCGACGCCGTCCCGACCGCCCTGCGAGCCCGGGCCCAGCTCCTCGCTAGCGAATTTTCGCTCCAGCTGGGTGATCTCGGGTCCGGGGAACGGCTGCTGAAGCAGGCAGAGCCGCTTGCCCAGCGGTTGGATCCCAGCAGTGAACTGGCCCACGCCGTCTGGCTGCGGGGATGGATCAATCTTCGCCAGGGCGGTAACTCCCGGGACACGATCGATTTCGTCGATCGGGCACTGGCCATCCTGGCCCGGCTGCCCCAGCCGAACCCGCACCTGCACCTGGGTCTGCTCACCGCTCTCGGGCATTACGAGGTGCTCGGCGGTGACACGGACCGCGCCGAAGCCGCCTGCCGGCAGATCCTGGCGATCACCGGACCCCGCGGGGAGTTCCTCTCCCGGTCCTGGGCCTTGTGGATAGGCGGGCTTGTCGCCTGGCGCCGAGGCGACCTACAGGAAGCCACCACGCTTGAGCAGGAGAGCCTGCGGCTGCGCGCGTCTTTCCTCAACGCCCGGTTCGACGTCGCTCACAGTCTGGAGGCGCTGGCCTGGATCGCGGCCAGCCGGCAGCACCACCACCGGGCCGCCACCCTGCTCGGCGCCGCCGACGCGCTGCGGGCCGATCTAGGCGTCTCCAAGCAGCCGAGCTGGATCGGCCACCACCAGGCGTGTGCACAACAGGCCCGCGACGCCCTGGGCGAGGCCGCGTTCGACGCGG
>CBIHNN010000108.1:0-15726 GCA_966211315.1 uncultured Micromonosporaceae bacterium
GGTATGGAAGGTTTCCTTGGCTTCCATTGCCAGGCGGTGTGCCTCGTCGCGGCGGAGGTGGCTGTGGCTCGCCTGGGCCACCGGGTGGTAGCCCCGCAGCCGGGGGTCGTTCGCGGCGCGGCCCAGCCGGCGCAGGGCGGCCTGGGCGGGGGCCGCGCGCTCGCCCCGCTCGGCGCCGTCGGCAGCCCGCTGGAGCAGGGCCAGCCGGCCGAACGACTCGTGCACGAAGACGATCCGGTGCGTGGGGAAGAGGACGCGGAGCGGAAGGCCGAGCCGGTCGAGCGCATCGATCCCGGCCTCGAACGGCTGCCCCAGCTCATCGCCCTCGACCGCCTCCTGCACGGTGGTCGCGACGAAGTAGATCCGGTGTGCCGGGTCCAGGCGGTCGTCGGTCAGTTCGGCCGGCACCGCCGGGGCCTGCGTCGCCTCGCCCAGCATGGTGCGTACGAGGCTCAGCGTTGTCGGGAAGCCCAACCTGCGGGCCGCCGTCGGATCCGTGAGCCGCGCATTGCCGCGCTCGCACAACTCAAGCGCCTCGGCGGCGTAGCCGCGCGCCAACAGGTCCTGCGTGTGGGTCAGGAGGGTGTTGAGGTAGAAGTCCAGCTCGATCCAGTTCCGATGCCGCTCACACACCTCGGCGCACTCGGCGCTCGAAGCCTGCTGTACCGCATACCTGGTGTAAACCTCATTCCAGGCCAGGTTCGCGCGCAGCTGCGGATCGCCGAGCCGGTCGGCGATCTCGAACCCACGGCGAAAGATCTCCTCGCGGCGCCTGTGCAGGCGCAGCGAGCTGCACAGGACGCCGGCCCCCGCCGTGATCAGCGCGTACTCGGCCGTCGGGCCGAGGCGGTGGACCAGCCGGGTGTTGCGCACAGCGAACGACAGGGCCTCGGACGTCCGCAGCCCGATCGTGGCCGTCGCCGTTCCGGCGCGATAGAGCAGGGCGTGCAGGCGCAGGCGCTCCGCCTCATCGCCGTCGGCCGTGCCGGCCCGCGGCCTCCAGCCACCGGTGAGCAGCCACCACGGCAGGTACAGCAGCAGCAACCACACGGTGGTCAGGCCCAGCACCGGGGATGTGCGCGGCATCGGGCTGCCGAGCTCGGCCAGGCCCCGCCGGACGAGGTCGATCGTGCCGGCGATGTCCCACTCGGTACGGCCCACCTGGGCCAGCAGCAACAGCAACGCCGCGCGGCGAACCGGATCGGTCTCGGCCGCGAGGGCCGGCTCGAGCTGCCCGCGGGCGGCGGGAGTGTCCCCGCGGTACCAGCACGCGGTGCCGTAAGCCTCGCGGTACCGGCTGTCGGGAGTGATCCCCGCGGTACGCGCGGCGGATTCTGCGGCCGCGAAGAAGGCGATGGCGGCGTCGAGGGCGTTCTCGGTCAGGGCCAGTTGTCCGGCGCTCCAACCCGTGGCGTAGACGCGTTCGGCGTTCTCGTCGACGTCGCCGTGGGCGTAGTGGTGCGCGGTGGCGTAGACGCCGGCTGGGTCGGTGCGGTGCTGGGCGTCGAGGATCTCGGCGATGCGTTGGTGCAGGCGTCGCCGGTCGGCAGCCACCAGGGGGTTCAGCAGCGCCTCCCGGATCCGGTCGTGGACGAACTCGTACTGCTGACCATCTGCCTGGAGCAGGCCGCGGTCCGCCGCCTCGATCAGGGCCGCGCCGCAGTCGGTCCCGATGACCTCTCCGAGCAGCCCCGCCTCGAAGGTGGTGCCGATCGCGGCGGCGGCCACGAGGACGCGGCGGCTGTCCGCGCCGAGGCCGTCGATGCGGGCCAGGATCAGGTCGAGGACGTCGGTGGGCAGGTTGATGGCGCGTAGGACGTCGGTGTCGAGGTGCCAGGTACCCCAGGAGGGGCGTAGCGCGCCCGCGTCGATGAGCGCGTGCAGGTACTCGAGGATCGTGAACGGGTTGCCCCGGCCCCGGGTCGCCAGCTCGGCGATGACCGGTGGGCTGACTGACGAGCCGGCCAGGTACGAGGCGAGGAGATGGCCGGTGGCCTCGACGTCCAGCGGGGCCAGGGAGATCCGCAGGTCGAGGTGCGCGTCCGCATCGGTGTCGAACACGGCGACCGCCTCGGCGCCGGCGTGGTCGTCGCGGGCAGTCGCAGCGAGCAGGAACGGTGTTTCGCCCAGTCCTTCGAGTCGGCGCAGCACGGCGCGGCTGGCCGGGTCGAGCCACTGCACGTCGTCGATGACGAGCAGCAGGGCGCCGGCCTCCCGGGCCAGCGCGATGAGAAATTCGGCGACGGCCACGGCGAACTGCTCGTGGCGATCCTCGGCAGCCAGGTCGGGGGCGTCGAGCAGGGTGGCCAGGGCGGGGGACAACGGGCGCAGCAGGGCCGCGCCAGGGCCGGCGGCGGCGCGCAGGCGCCGCACGGCGGCCGCACGGGACTCGGCCGGCAGGGCGGTGATCGCGCTCAGGTGGCGGTCGACGGCGGCGCGGAGGGGGGCCAAGGGCAGGGCGGAGTCGCGATCGCATTTGCCGGTGAGCACCAGGGCGCCGTCGGCCCGGGCGGCCTCCACCACGGCGCGGGCGAGGTGGCTCTTGCCCGCGCCGGCCGCGCCGGTGATCAGCGCAACACCGCCGCGGCCGGTACGGGCCTGCCCCCACCGGCTGATCAGCTGCGCCTGTTCGGCGTCGCGACCCACGAGGGTGCCGGTGGATGCGCGCCCGACCGGTGCCGCACGGCCGGCGTCGCCCAGCGCGTTCGGGTCGAGTTTGATCAGCTCGGCGTGAAGCTGTTCGGCGGTGGGGACGCGGTCGTCCGGATCCTTGGCCAGGAGCCGCCCGATCAATTCGGCCAGCCGGTCGGACAGGTCCGGGCGCAGCCCGCGCGGGTCCGGTGCCGGGGCGGTTGCGTGCAGGGCCAGCAGTTGGCCGACGTCGTCGGCGCGGAAGGGCAGCTCCCCGGTGGCCGCCTGGTAGAGCACGACGCCGAGCGCGTACAGGTCGGCTCGCCCGTCCACCGGCCGGGCCAGCATGCCGGTCTGCTCCGGGGCGGCGTAGTTGAATGTGCCGACGACGGCCGTTTCCGGCTTCGGCCGGTCTGCCCGCCCGGCCGCGGCGAGACCGAAATCGATCAATCTGGCCCGGCCCTGGCCGGTAACGATGATGTTCGCCGGCTTGACGTCGCGGTGCACCAGCCCGGCCTGGTGCGCGGCGGCCAGGGCCGTCGTCACGTCGGCTGCCAGCCGCACGAGGGCCGCCTCCGGCAGCGGGCCTTCCGCCAGCCGCCCGGCCAGCGGCTGCCCGTCGATGAACTCCAGTAACAGGTACGGGTGCCCTCCCGCGGTGCCGGCGTCGAAGACCCGCGGGACGCCCGGATGATCCACTCGTGCCAGGAGGGCCGCCTCCCGCCGGAAGGCGCGGACCGCCTCGTCCTCACCCGCCCCGACCCGGCGCAGCACCTTCAGCGCGTAATCGACCCCCGACCGGCGAACGCGGTACACAGCGGTGAGCGAGCCCCGGCCGAGCTCGGCCACAACCTCCATCTCCCCGCCAAGCCCGAGCTCGGACACGTCGAGCCACCCGGCGCGCCCCTCTGGCGTACGGGCAGCCTCCGACCGTAAGGCAGATCCACTCACGGATGACCTTTCGGCACACGCACCAGCCGCCTGAACAAACCGCGGCGCGCGGGACAGGCCGGCGTGGTCGACGACATCGCGGTACGGCTGCCGTGCACCGTTTCGGCGTCGATCGCGGCGGCAGGCGGCAGCCCGGCCGGGGCCGGGTAGGTCACGGCCCGGGCGGCGGCGCGGCGTTGCGGCCGGTTGAACGCGTTGTGCCAGGCATTTTTGCGCTCGATATGCCACCGCTGGGTGGCCTGGGCGCCGTCGAACCCGGCGGGCCGGCTGTTGATGCGCCCCCGTGACGCACAACGGCCGGCCCGAGGTTCACCCCGCGTCCGTCGACGCTGCTTCCGGGGCCCACCAGGAGCCGTCCTGGCCGGCATTCCAGAGCCGGGCCAGTAGCCGTCCTTCGACACGGTCGAGGGCGACGGGATTCCCGTCGGCAGCGACGCCCCGGTTGTCGCCCAGCAGATGGACGGCACCCGCGGGCACGGTGAGCGGCACGCATGCCGTGGGCGGCCGCACCGGCTCAGCGCTCCCGTACGGGTCGGGCAGCGCTGTGCCGTTGCGCAGTACCTGCCCATCACGGCAACTGATGACATCACCGGGCAGGCCGATGACCCGGCGCACCACGGTGAACGGCGTACGGCCGTGGTCGGTCTGCTCGTACGCGACGACGTCCCCGTAGTGCAACCCGGTGATCCTGAAACTGATGCGGTCCATCAACCAGTAGTCCGCCGCTTGCAGCGTCGGCTCCATGGACGTGGATGGCTCGTACATGGGTGTCAACACCCACCGCTGGATGCCGGCTCCGGTGAGCACACCGATCACGATGACCGCGATCGCACGACGTCGGATACGAACCCAGCGGGGCAGTTCACGGCGTTGCCTGCGGCGTTCCCGCAATGCGGCCCGGATACCACCGGCGGACCAGCGGAGGGCTTCCCACCGTCCCCGGGTCTGCCCGAACTCCGCCAGTGCCGCCTCGCCCCACGGCCGCCCGCAGTCACGGCGTCCCCGGACCGCCACGGTCAGCGCAAGACGAGCCAGCCGCCGAACGACGTCGTCGTCGCCGGACAGCTCGAACGTCGTCGATACGCCGGTCGGCGCGCTCACGAACCCATCCCGAACGCCAACTTCGCATTACGCCGGGTGCCCGGCGCGTCGACCCGAGCCGCCGCCGCGGCGACCCGCTCGTGGGCGAGGGCTGCGCCGTCGGAGGTCAGCCGATACGTATGCCGTGGCGGGCGCCCCGGCTCGTCGGACGGTTCCCACTCGGTGTCAAGCAGCTTCTGCTGCGACAGCCGCATGAGAATCGGATAGAGAGTGCCGGAGGCGAGTCCGGTCTCGCGACTCAGGTCGTAGCCGTAACGCCACCGTGACGGCTCGGCCAACAGGGCCGCGAACAGCTGCAGCGTCTGCGGAGAGGTGTGTGGGATCCTGGGCATGGATAAAACTCTACATATCAAGAGTTTGCTTCGCCACCCCGAGGAGGGCGCCGAGGAAAGCGCCGTGCTCGCGAAGATTGCCGACCTGCCCGAACCAGATCCCCCGGTGAGGGACTTGTCACGACGAGGCCGCGGACGGCCGCGGAGTGCCCGTACGGAAACGGCCCTGCTTCACACAAGGTGGGTGCCGACGAGTGTCACTTCGGCCGTGGTTGCGCCCGAACGGCGGTGACCGCCGACCGTGGCCGCGGCGTCGGCAGGAACCCGGCGCGGTCGTCGCCGATGACCACCGCGGCCGGCACGGCCCCCTCGTTCGGCACCCAGGCCCCCGCTGCTCGGATGCCATCACCACACAGGCCATGCATGGCCCGCCGGATGCCCCACGAGGCGCGGTCCGGCAACGGTGGGGTCGCGCCAGATGATCGCCGCACGCCCCGGCCCCGGATCGAGCAACAGCTCATTCAGCTCGTCGAGCAGATGCCGCAGGGGATTGCGGTGGTGCCGAGCGATCCTCAGGCGCTCGGGTTCACCGTCTCATTCACCAACGGTCGCCCAGCTGCGGAGCGATCAGTTCCTCGTAGACCGCGTGCACGGCGCCCAGCGCGTCGCCGGTCAACGGCGGCAGGTCGGCGGCGGCGGCGTTGCTGCGCGCCTGTTCGGCGCTGCGGGCACCCGGAATCACCACACTCACACCCGGCTGGTCGATGATCCACCGGAGGGCGAACTGAGCCATGGCAACGTCGGCGGGCACCAGCGGAGCCAACCGCCGCACCGCCTGCAGCCCGGTGGCGAAGTCCACCCCGGCGAAGGTCTCGCCGATGTCAAACGCCTCCCCGCTGCGGTTGTACGAACGGTGGTCGTTCGGGGGGAACGTGGTGTGCTCGTCGTACCGGCCGGAGAGCAGGCCGCTGGCGAGGGGCACCCGCGCGATGATGCCGACGCCGGCCGCGCTGGCCGCCGGGAGCACGTCCGCCAGCGGCCCGAGCCGGAGCATGTTCAGGATGATCTGCACGCTCGCAACGCCCGGCCGCGCGATCGCGGCCAACGCCTCGGCGCGGGTCTCCACGCTGACTCCGTACGCCGCTATGCGCTGCTCCTGCACGAGCGTGTCCAGGGCGTCGAAGACCTCGTCGGTGGTGTACACCCCGCTGGGCGGGCAGTGCAGCTGCACCAGGTCCAGGATCTGCACCCCCAGGTTGCTCCGGGACCGATCGGTCCACTCCCGGAAGTTCTCGAGCGTGTAGATCGCCGGGTCCTGGGGCATCACCCGCCGCCCCATCTTGGTCGCGACACTGATGCCCGCGTCGCCTCTCGATTTGAGAAAGCGACCGATCAAACCTTCGCTGCGGCCATCACCGTAGGCGTCCGCCGTGTCGATGAATGTGACACCCGCGTCGACGGCTGCGGACAGCACCGAAAGCGCCTGGTCTTCACTCACCTCGCCCCAGTCGGCACCCAGCTGCCAGGCGCCGAGGCCTACCACACCAACCCGCCGACCAGTACGACCAAGCATTCGGCTTTCCACCGCGGAATTCCTCTCGATTGTCAGCTCCCGAAGGTGTTCGGGAACGTTGAACTCAGGATGGCGTAGTGGACGCCACGCGGTGCACCTCGACACCCACCCTGGCCCGCTCGCCAACCGCCGCGTCGGCGAAGCCGGTGGCGGTGAACAGGCCGGTCATCCGGTCAGCCGCTGCGAACGAGTCCCGTTCGTACGCCGCTGCGCCCGTCACCGTTTCCCTCCGCGTCAGCCACCCCTGGTCGCGCCAAAACGTAGGCGGATGCAACAACAGCGTCAACATTGGCAACCGAAGTCGCCGGATCTTCGGTTTCGAACAAAACTGGAGATTTCCGGTCCCGTGTACGCCCCCGATCCGTCGGCGACCGGGCCGAAGCAGCACCGCGAACCGTGCTGGCTCGCGGTCGTACTGTCCAAGGCGCAAACCCGCGACGGCTACCTGAACACCCGCTACGGCGCCGCGGGAGCCTGGCGAACGGCCGCACCCGACCGCCCGCTACCGCGCGCGTCGGCCGGGCTTCGAGCACCTTGGTTCGACGTGGCCTGCTGCCCGCCCAATCTGGCCCGACTTGTCGCGTCGATCGGCACTTATCAGGCCACCACTGACGCAGGCGGTGTTCAGCTGCACCAGTTGTGGCGGGGTTCGCTGTCGACGCCCGTCGGCCGGGTGATGGTCGAGACGGGATATCCGTGGTCCGGTGAGGTCACCGTCCGCGTAGAGTCAGCCGTCACAAGGCCGTGGCGACTGTCGGTGCGAGTGCCGCAGTGGGCGAGGGGCGCACGGCTGTCCGGACAGCCGGTCGCGCCCGGCTACGCGACAGTTGACCGCGTCTGGAACCCGGACGATCGATTGACCCTGCAGCTTCCGATGGGTCCCCGGTGGGTATGGCCGGACCCGCGCATCGACGCTGTCCGCGGGTGTGTGGCGGTGGAGCGTGGGCCACTGGTCTACTGTGCCGAGTCGACGTCGGTCGCAGTCGACGCGACGCAGCCGCTGGAGGAGGTTCCGCTGACCGATCTGGGACCCGACGTCATCGCACTCGGCGCACGGGGATCTGGCGGGACAGTTCCAGTACCGACGTGGCCGTGTCAGAACCAGCCGCCGACCGGCACGGACAACCCCGTCACGTGCACGCTCGTCCCCTACCACCTGTGGGGAACCGAGGCCCCACAGCCATGCGGGTCTTCCTTCCCGTCGGACACGGTCCCGCCGGCGTAGCCACCGCCGTCACGACGACGCGGCCCGGGACGCCGTAGACGTCCAGCGCCAGCAGATGCCGACGGCCGGTGTCCAGATGTCAGGGGTTGCCGGTGACCGCACCGCTTACAGCGGCGCGGTCACCGGATCGGCCGGGTCGTGACAGAGGGTCTGCCTATCGCCTCAAGAGGCTGGTTCTCCGGCAGGTGCGGTCAGTTTCGTGCCGAGGGCGACGGGGGTGCCAAGGTTCGGTGTGCCGTCGGCATTCCAGGTGATCTTCTGGGCGCGCGTGGAGCGGTTCATGTCGCAACCGCCGTCCGCGGAGTCGTTGGCGTGGTAGACGATCCAATCTTCGGTGCCGTCGGGGGATTTGAAGAAGCCGTTGTGGCCGGGGGCGAAGACACCGTTGGCGTCGTTGCGCTGGAAGACGGGTTGCGAAGACTTCACCCAGGATGATTCGTCGAGTGGGTCGCCGCCGTTGTAGGTGAGCATTCCGAGTTGGTAGTCGGGGGTGCTGCAGTGGCTGGCGGAGAAGATGATGAAGGTCCTGCCGTTGCGTTGGATCACTTCGGCGCCTTCGTTGACGGCGCCGCCGATGGTTTCCCATCCGTTGGTGGGGTTCGAGAGGGTGTGGCGGGTGCCGCTGGCCGTCCAGGGGTTGCTCAGGGGGCGGATGAAGTTGGGTTGGGAACCGTTGAAGTACGTGCCGAGGAGGTAGAGCTTGCCGCCGAGCTGGAGGATGCTGGGGTCGAGTTCCCAGGTGTTGTCGGCGTCGGGGTCCAGCATGTCGGCTTTGAAGGTGTAGGGGCCCATGGGGTCGGTCCCGGCGCTTTCCAGTACGTGAATTCGCTGGGTGCCCAGGTCGAACGGTTCACGGCCGGCGGTGTAGTAGAAGTACCAGCGCTTGCCGTTGGGGCCGTCGAGGAGGTGGAATTCGGGGGCCCACATGGTGCCGGCGCCGTTGGGGCGGGTGAGGTTGAAGATGTCGGTGTCCGGTGCTGTCGCGAGCCCGGCGAGGGTTCGTGACTTGCGCATGGTGATGGTGCTGTTCCAGGTCGTGGTGGCTAGATAGTAGTAGCCGTCGTGGTATTGAAGCCACGGGTCGGGGCCGTGGACCTTGAGCGGGTTCGCGAAGGTGTTCCGCGGGCCCGATGAGGTCGGGCCCGGGTCGGGGGTGCCGCCGCCGGGGTGGCTGGGCAGCCGCCACACCCGGCTGCTCGCCGAGGTACAGGCGAGCTGGACCAGGGCGGTGTTGCTGGCCGACGCGTCGCCGACCGGGACAACGCACTTGCCGGAGGCCACCGAGACCAGCTGGAACGTGTTGGTGACGCCACTGACCGACACGGCCGTCAACCGGAACCGCTGATTCTTCCTGCTGTGACAGGGGAACTGGATCACTTCGGCGTTGTCGGCCGTGGAGCCGCCCACGATGTCCACACAATTGCCAGTGTTCACCGTGCCGATCGTGTACACATCTGACGCCCCGGACACAGGTGTGAAGGTGAACGACTGGTTCCCACCCGAGTTGCAGGACGACTGAACCAACCGCAACCCACTGGTACCGGCGCCATCGGGCACATCTGCGCAGTTGCCATTGCCCTGATTGACCACCGTGGTGGAAAACGTTGAGGCAGCCTGCGCATTACCAGCCAGCAGCACCGGAACAAGCGCGGCGGCCAACCCCACCGACGTCAACAGAGCCACGGCGCGCATCCGCCGCACAGACACACGCGTCACGACCGCTCACACCCTCTCCCAGCGTCGATCACTTGATATCTCGTCATTGACCTGTCCTCTCTAGGTGAAAGCGGCCGCTTCCCAGTTGCCACCGCGTCGGTGTTCTTCGGTGTGACGGGCCTCTGCCCACACTCAGTGGTCGGTGCCGGGTCCGGTTGTCCTGGACGGTGCGACGCTCAGGAACTGATCGACGTACGGCGCCGCGCCGCGCCGCGTCGAGGCGGCGGGTCGGCCCCTCGTTTGGTGATCGCAGCGCCTCCGAAAGTTCCAAGCACAGGCCGCACGGCGGCGGACCCGATAGATGGCGGTGGGGGAAAGCGGATCGCTCCTCCCCACACCGGTTGATGTCAGGTCACGACGATGCTCCGCCGTTGACGCTCACCTGGGTGGCCCGACCGTCCGCCCAGGCGTAGGTGGCGGCGGGCTGGAACCGCCACGGTTGTACACCTGCATCTCGGTCAGCCCCGCCTTGGAGCCGCTGGCGTGCGTCATCAATACCCGGATGCGCTGCGTGTCGATCGCGGTGAACCGCACATTTTCACGCCGGTCGACCCGGTCAGCTCGTTGCCGCTGCCGGACGAGGCGTACGGCGAGGTCGCCCGCAGGGTGATCGTGGTCGACGCGCTGCCGTTGTTCTTGATGGACAGGTTGGTCACCGCCACGTTGTTGTCGGTGATGAACTTGGTGGCCGTCGCCTCAACCGCGTCGCTACTGTAGACACTTCTCCAGTAGCTGGGCGTCTGCTTGCGCTGTTCGCTCCGCTCGGTGAACGTGCCGGGGCTCAGCGCGACGGAGTAGGCGGCGGCGTCGCTGATGTTCTCCCAGTACGCCACCTGGCCGCCGAAACCGATCACGGCAGGGTCGTGCTGCCTCATGAACAGCGCCCGGCCGCGCGTCATCAGAATGCCGCCGTCCGCGTCGGACGGGTCATCTCCGCCGGAGCGGGCAAGGAGCCGGTCCATCCAGAAGTCGGTGCCGGACTTTTCCGAGTCGTAGATCGCCTGCATCATGTTGCCGGTCGTGTAGCCGATCGGCGGCTGCGCTATCGCCGGCCCGGTGAAGGCTGGGTAGCCGATCGTCTGTGCCGATTCTGCCGGAGTTATCGTCAGTACGCCGATCGCGCCGACGACCACCGTGGCCGTCAGGGCACCGACGATACGTCTCCACCTAAATGCCGGACGAATCCATGCCGTCATACGGATAATCTCCCAGTCAGGGCTCGTTGGGCGGCCTGCGTAGTCAACTGTGGAAACTGCGGTGGCCCCGTAGGCGGGTGATGCTCACACCGCGTAACGCTTCTTGAGGTGGCGCCAGAAGTCGCGCAGCATCCACTTGTCGAACTCGGTGATCTCCATTGCGCTGCCGGCTTTCATGACGAAGCCCTCCTCGGGCAGTGGGTCGAAGTCGTAGAAGTCGTTGAGACCCCAGCCATGACCCATTTCGTGCAACAGAATGTGGATGTTTTCCTGGCCGAGCGCGCCGACGTAGTACTCCTGGCCGATCCGCTGGCCCCAGTCCCCGCCGGCACCGCCGTTCATCCCGTCGGTGAGCCACAGGGACATGTCGTAGTGATGGGCGGATCCGCCCGGGCAGCCGGAGTAGTTGCCGTCCTGGTGGAATATCCGCCCGCACGGCTCGCTGCACTGCGGGGCGTTCTCACTGATGTCGTTGACGTAGACGTCCACTGAGTTGTCGGACCACTTCAACTGGCTGCGGTCGCGCACCGCCCAGCCGACGACCTTGACCGAAACCTGCTTGTACGGCCAGTTGTCCCAGCCCCGGCCGTTCTCGTTCAACTGGTCGATCCACTTCTGGAACTGGCGGGCCAGGTTGGACTGGATCTGGTCGCGCTGCTTGACCGACACGGACGCCTTCGAGTCCCAGCGCACGCAGTAATTGATGCTGCCCTTGGCCGCCATCACCTGGTCGAACAGGTAATTGGGAAACCCGTTCAGGTCCCCGTAGGTGTCCTCCTGGTGCTTCCACATCTTGGCCAGCGCAGCAACGTATTTGGCCGGTGGATTCCAGGCATCGCCGCCGCCACCGCGCGTCGGGGTAGGGGTCGGGCCAGGGCCACTCCCGCCGTCGACGAAGCCGGGCAGCCGCCAGGCACGGCCGGCGGTGCTACCGCACGGCAGCTGCACAAGCGGGGTGTTGTTGGCGGGGTCGTCAGCCGAGGGTGCGATGCACTTGCCGGTGGCCACCGAGATGAGGTTGAACGCTCTGTCCGCGCCACTACCGCTGACGGCCTTCAGCTTGAACCGCTGGTTTTTGTGGTTGTTGCAGGCCCACTGGATGATCGGGGCGTTGTCGGCGCGGTCAGCTCCGGACACATCGACACAGCTACCGTCGGTGACGGTTTGGATGGTGTATGCGCCTGAGGTGCCGGACGCCAAGGCGAACGTGAACGACTGGTTGGCTTCCGAGTTGCACGACCACTGAACCAGAGGTGTGCCGTTGGTGGCGGAGCCGTAAGGTACGTCAGCGCAGTTGCCGTTTTCCTTATTGATCATGCTACTGGTAAACTTCCCGGAAGCGGCGTCGGCCAGCTTGGAACCCACGATGGGTAACAGCGCCGCAATCAGCGCCACCGCCAACCCGATAACCAGCCGGGCCGATGGTGACCGGCGCAGCTTTGGCCGCACGTCGTGACGGACCATTGATCTCACCCCCTCTGTCGATATGTGGCTCGCCAGCATCGGCACGGGATGCCCCGGGCTGGCAGGTGACCCGGGTGTCTACATGGGGCCGCGGCGGCACCTGTAGATCGGGGCCGCCATCAGTCTCGAAAACCTTTTCAGCAAGCTATTCAGCTCATTTGGGCTTGTCAATAGGCGGACTGCTACAAGCCCTGCTTAAAAGGAAATCTTAAGGAATCTCACGACCACAGCGGGGACCGAAACATTTTCAGTTCCGCACTCCTGGCGCCGCCGCCGGTCCCGATCCGGCGGTGGCTCGACCGGCACGGCGGACACGGTCGGCCAACCCACGTACAGCTGATTTTCCGATGCCTAACTGACCATCAACGGCAAATTCGGACCTTTATCTATACCGACGCTGAGTCCGATGCCTAGCGCTGACTGCGACGGTATCGCCGACGGTCGGCCTGTGGGCGTCCGGGCGGCAACGGAGCACGCGTACCGGGCGACGGCAACGGGTCTCGGCGCGGATCCGTGGCCTCCCGGCGCCCGGGTGTGAGCACCACCGATGTTCTGAGTCGTCCATCGATCCCTCCCGTCCCGCCACATCCGCCCGCCGTGGCGCGGCGCCGCCCGGCGCCAGATGCGTGCCGCCCACCGATCGGTGGGCGGCGTGGGCTCCTGTCCATCTCGGGCGGCTGGCCGGCACGAGCTGCGCAGGCGCGCCTCAGGAGCCGTTCAGCCAGGCACGGGCATCTCAACAGGACGATAGCCATCGAACATCATCATTGGTAAAGTCCGCACCCGGAGGACCGTGGTGGGCATCAACCCCCTGCCGACCAGGGACCTCGACGACCTCATCGATCCAGTTCGTCCGTTGCCCGCGCCGAATGCCGTCCCGGTCCAGCGCCGCTGGCGCTCCCGTCATCGGATGGGCGCGACCCCATCCCTCGATCGGAAGGACACCGCATGTCGTCGTGGAAACGGGCGTGGCGACCAGCCGCCATCGGGGCGGCCGTGCTCGGCATGACGGTCACCACTCTGATCAGCCTCCCGTCGGCCCATGCGGCCGCCGGCGACGGGAGTACCACGGACACCAACATCTCGTTCGTCGGCCGCTGGGACCGGTCGTCCACCTCCGGCTTCGTTCCCCACTGGGCCGGCTCCTACCTCAGGGTGGGCTTCACCGGTACGGCGGTGAAGCTGAAGCAGCGCAATGCCATCGATCTGTGGGCAAGCATCGACGGCGGGGACTTCGTCGCCCACAAGAGCGTCTCCGGCACCGTCAACCTGACCCCGGCGCCGCTGCGCTCCGGCAATCACACACTGATCGTCAGCTATCGGCAGGTGGCCGGGTCGTACAGGGGCGACGCCGTGTTCGCCGGCCTGGTCCTGGACGCGGGCGCCCGCACCTTCGCACTCCCCGCCCGGCCGAAGCTGGTCGAGTTCGTCGGCGACTCCATCACCGCGGGGGCCACCAGCAGCAAGCTGGCCGTGACCGACTACGCGTTCGTGGTGGGCGAGCGGCTCGGAGTCAACCACACCCAGATCGCCATCGGCGGCATGTGCCTGACCGAGACGTCGGACGGGTGCTGGGGCCATGAGCAGCGGTACTTCCTGACCAATGGCACCCTCGGCACGGCCGCATGGGACTTCTCCCGGTACACCCCCGACGCGGTGGTCATCAACCTCGGGACCAACGACCGCAGCCATGGCGTCTCCGGCGCCGACTTCCAGGCGAGGTACATCACCTTCCTGCGCAACGTCCGGGCGAAATACCCGCGGGCCAGCCTGCTCGCAATGCGTACCTTCGTCGGCCGGTACGGCACCGAGACGCAGGCGGCGGTCCAGGCCCGCAACGCAGCCGGCGACGCCAACGTCTTCTACATCGACACCACCGGCTGGCTGCCGCCGAGCGGGCTCAGCGACTCCGTGCACCCGAACGACTCGGGGCACCGGGCCATCGCCGACCGGCTGGCGCCGGTGCTCACCGGCCACCTGGGCGGCACACCGGTGCCGAGCAACACGATCAAGCTGGTCAACCGCAACAGCGGCAAGGCACTGGATGTCGGCGGCGGATCTACCGCGGACGGCGGGAGAGTCATCCAGTACCGCGACACCGGCGGGACGAACCAGCACTGGCAACTGGTCGGCAGCGCCGGGTTCACCACACTGGTCAACCGCAACAGCGGCAAGGTCCTCGAGGTCAACGCCGGGTCCACTGTCGACGGCGCCTCGATCGTCCAGTGGACGGGCAACGACGGCATGAATCAGCAGTGGACCACATCCGACGTCGCCGGACTACAGGAACCCCTTGTCACACATCAATGATCATCTTGGGTTGAGCCCTCGTCACGGATAACGGGCCGATAGACCCGTCACAACGAGAACCACATCCACACAGAATTCGACGACAACCGAGGGGTGACAATGACGAAGATTTCGACGATCCGTCGTCGGCTACTCGTCCTGGCAGTCGTGCTGCCGCTCAGCACGGGCCATGGCATCGGCACCGCGTCCGCCGCGGAGACGGGCGCGGCCGGGAGCGGGACCTGCAACACGCCCGCGTCCGCGCGCAGCGATGCCGCAGCGGCCTCGAACGTGTCGGCCGCCGAGGCGGCACCCATCAAGGTATGGCTCGCGGGTGACTCCACCGTGGCGAACGGCTCCTCCAGCGGCGCCTGCCCGATCGGCTGGGGTCGCGACTTCAAATCACTGTTCAACAGCGACGCGACGGTGGTCAACAGCGCACAGGGGGGCCGCAGCATCCAAACCTGGCTCTACGAGTCCGCAGTGACCAGCAGCAAGGACTCCGCAGGTGAGTGCGTGCTCGATTCCACCGCGTACAGCTCCCGGTGGCAGGCGATGCTCAACTCCACGTCCGGGATGAAGACCGGCGACTACCTGCTCATCCAGTTCGGCATCAACGACGGTGACCGCAACTGCCCCCGGCATATCGGTTCCGCCCGCTACAGGCAGCTGCTCGGCGTCATGGCCCAGGCCGCCAAGCAACGCGGAGCCATCCCGGTCTTCCTGACTCCGGTGTCGGCCATCAGGTGCTCGGGCGACTCGGCCGTGGCCAGCCGCGGCTTCCTCACCGAGACCTTCGACGCCGGCAGGGCGAACGCGGTGACCGTCATCGACCTGCACAAACTGAGCATCGCCCTGTACAACAAGCTCAAGCTGTGCCCGAACGACGGCGACTACTCCGCAGGTGCGGTCGGGGCGTTCTTCTGCAACGATCACACGCACTTCGAAGCGGCCGGTGCCCGCCAGATCGCGCAGGTCGTCGCGAAGGCGCTACGCGACCAGCGCATCGGCCTCGCCTCCTACCTGAAGTGATGCACCGCGCCGCGCGCAGCGGCTGACGAGACACCCCGATACCGTCGGAAGTGGTAGGGCGCGGGCCCGGGCCCGGGGGCGCCGCCGCCCCCCAGCCACGGGCGGGGGGAGGGGGGCACGGACCCCGGACCCGGCCGGGAGTCGCCCCGCGGGGGCAAACGGCACCGCCACCCGAAAAGACCCCCCCCAGGGCTTATGAACTGGACCCCGCCCCCACGCCTGGGCCCTCCTTACGGGGAACCCAATCGACTCGAAGAATTTCAGATACCCACCCAT
>CBIHNN010000109.1:0-15520 GCA_966211315.1 uncultured Micromonosporaceae bacterium
AGTCGATCTTCCAATCGCTGAAAGGCCAGCTCTCGCTGGAACGACACGGAGCCCGCCGACACGACGGCCTCTTCGCCCGCGTCGGTCAGCGTCTACTCGCTCTGGCCGCCGTGATCGGTGCAGCAGACCCCTGGAACGTCCGGCTGAGGGCTATGGTGTCCGGTGATGCCCGGTTCCGGGAGGATCGGGGTCGCTGTTCATCGAATCGTTGGGGTGGCCGATGCCGCGGCGGACTGTTGTTGCCCATCCCGACTTCGGCCGCAAGCTCAAGGAGCTGCGTGAGCAGCACGGATTGTCGCTGCGCCGGCTCGGCGGGATGATCCATTGTTCGCACGGTCACCTGTGGGATCTCGAATCAGGGATCAAACGACCGAGCCTGTCCGTCGCGGTCCTGCTGGATCGGGCGCTCGAAGCGGGTGGCCAGTTGTCCGCCATGGTTTCCGAGGTGTCAGCCGACATCGATGCCCGGCCAGTCGCGTTCGAACAAGCGGTTGTGTCCATGCCGTCCGGGCTAGAGTTCGCGCCGGACTGGCGGCACGGCATAGATGTCGCTGTTGATCTTTGGCGAGGCGATTCGCAGCGGCGGAACCTTCTTCGGCGGGTGGGCTTCAGCGCGACGGCCTTCCTGCCTGCGGCGATGCGATGGCTGATGTCATCGCTCGACGAGCGCCCGGCCGGGAACGGTGAGCGGCTGATCGGTGCCGTCGACATCGAGACCGTGCGCCGGTTGACCTCGACGTACCGGACGCTGGACAACCAGCTCGGCGGTGGCCACATCCGCGACAGCCTCGTCCGGTTCCTCAACGCCGACGTCACCGAGCTGATCAACGGCCGCTACGACGCGGCGACCGGCCGCCAGTTGCTGTCCGCGGTTGCGGAGACGACTCAACTCGCGGGCTGGGCTTCGTACGACGCCGGGATGCACGGGCTGGCCCAGCGATATCTGATCCAGGCTCTGCGCCTTGCGGCCGGTGCCGGTGACCGGGCGCTGGGAGCCGAGATCCTGGCGGCGATGAGCCATCAGGCCGCGTTCCTGCGGGCCTCCGGCGAGGCGGTGGACCTGGCCAAGGCCGCCAGCCGCGCAGCGGCCGGGGCGGGTATCGCCGCGATCGAGGCGGAATCGGCGGTCCTCGAAGCCCAAGGCTATGCCGTCGGCGGCGACGAGAGAGCCTGCGCATCGGCGCTGAACAGGGCCGAAGCGATTTTCGACAAGGCTGACCGGACCAGCGAGCCGCAGTGGATCGGCTACTTCGACGAGTCGTACCTGGCAGCCAAGTTCGGTCACTGCTTCACCGCACTGGGCAGGGGCGATATCGCTGCGCGGTTCGCTGCGCGGTCGCTGGACATGGACGGCCGGCAGTACGCGCGGGGACGGCAGTTCAACCTCGTCCTGCTCGCCGTGGCGCACGCGCAGAACGGCGAGCCGGAGGAAGCCGCGCGTGTCGGTGTCGACGCGGTCGAAGCCGCGGAAGGGCTGTACTCGTCACGCGCCCGCGACTACCTGACCGACCTCGCCGATCGTCTCTCCAAGCATGTCGGGCTACCCGCGGTGCAGGACTTCACCCAGCGAGCCCGGCCGGTCTTGGCGAGCGCCTAAAGTTTTCCGGTCGCCTTCCGCAGCAGCAGGGCGAGCAGGCCGGAGACGGAGCCGGCACCGACGATGGTGCCGTTGTCGATGTGCTGCTGGATCTCGTCGAGCGGGATCCAGCCGATGCGCTCGGCTTCGTTGATGTCCGGGGCCGCGCCGGTGAAGTCCGCGCCGCGGGCGAGGTAGACGATGTTCTCCTGGTCGATGGTCCCCACCATCGGCTGGAAGCTGATCAGCTTCTCGATGCTCCGAGGCCGCCATCCGGTCTCTTCCTCGACCTCGCGGACGGCGCAGGTCAGGGAGTCCTCGGCCGGGTCGAGATAGCCGCCGGGCAGTTCCCAGACCCAGCGGTCAACGATGAAGCGGTGCCGCCACATCATCAGCACGCGTTCGTCGTCGTCGAGCACGATGACCATCACGGCGGCCGGGATGCGCAGAACGTACTGCTCGAAGCGGACGCCGTCGGGTAGCTCCACGTCCGCGATGCTCAGCACCGCCCGGCGGGTGTCGTCGACGACGCGCTCCCCATGGACGGTCCATTCACTGGCCCGTTTCGGCTCGACGCTCATCAGCGCACGGTAGCCGTACGCCTGCCGGGTTGTACTCCGACACCTGCCGCGTCGGCTGACAGCGGCTGACGCCCGTCGCCTTCATTCCGCGCCACCGGACGCCACGCTGTGACCGAAACACCTGGTGAACAGCAGCGAAGCTCACGGCGACCGCCACATCACACCGGCCGCCACCCAGAATCGAGACCGGGCACGCGGTCCCCGCCGCTTTACAGCACCTTCGGGCCGACGGGACCACCGTGACAGTACGTCGCAGGTCGGCGTGCCCTCGCCCATCACGGAAGGCAGGACATGGCGACGACCACGAACCACCTCGTTTGCGGAGGTGAATCCCGGTGGTGGCGATAGCGGCGACGAGCGCTCTCCTGGTGGGGTTCCTCGCGGGCCTGATCAGCTTCGAGGTCAAGAGCCGGTGGTGCCCGCAGTGCGGCGCGATGACCACCGCCGACCTGCCCGCGGCGACCACCCCGCCACGCCCTCCGAGTACGCCGAGTTGGTCAACGTTGCCGACGCAGTCTTACAACCAGGTCGGGCGAGCGGGAGCATTCACCCCGGCTCAGCGGCGCCGCGCGAACGGTGGCCATTGATGCTGGTCCCGAGGACGTCACATCAGCCCGACCGGCCGGCGTGGGATTGCCTGGCCTGCGATGAACCGTGGCCGTGCGCACCCGGCAAGGTCGAGGTGGCTGAACGGGGCTTGGTACATCGCCGATCGCTGCGGCTCTACCTGGAGTCCTGCGCGATCGACATGATCGACGACCGCGCCGACGGGCATCACGCCAGCGGCCGTGACGACGCGATCACCGCCCAGGAGACGCAGAGGGCGGCCGAACGTGCCGCCCGCGGTGCCCCGGTGGCGCGCCGGGCGTAGCGTCGGGCCATGGAACATTACTGGTGGTCGATCGAGGTGCTTGACGGCGGCGCGGGTGCCTCGGCGCGGGCGTGGCGGGACGCGCGCGGCGAGGCGCTCACCGAGGCCGCCCTCGTGAACGGCGCCTACGACTGGGCCTGGCACACCCACACGTGGGGCGTCCTCTTCGAGGTCGCCTTCGCGAGCGACGAGCGCTGGCAGACGTACCGCGACCTGCCCGGCGTGCGGGCCGCCCTGGACGAGGTCCCCGATCCGGTGAACGGGCTGCTGATCTATCCGGGCCGCGGCGGCAGCGCCGGGCGCAACCAGCCCCGGCGTCCGCGCCCGATCGCCGGTGCGGGCGCGGCGGCGGTCCCGATCGACGAACCACCGCCGCTGTACGCCGTCGCCGCCGGCGAACCGCCGTCCGGGGTGGCCGCACGGGCGTAGGCCAGGGCGCCACCACGCTGCCCGCGGCACGAGACCTGCGCGTTTCCGAGCGGTCAGGAGCTGTTGCGCGACGGTGACGGATACGGTACGAGAGCCGCCCGTGAAAGGAGCCACCGTGCCGGACATCCTCACCGAGGAGGCTGTGGCGTTCGTCGCCGACCTCAACCGCCGGTTCGCCGCCCGCCGCGATGAACTCCTGGCCCGCCGAGGCGGCCGCCCGCTCGACTTCCTGCCCGAGACGGCGGACGTCCGTGCCGGTGACTGGACGGTCCCACCGCCCCCCGACGACCTACGGGACCGCCGGGTCGAGATCACCGGTCCGACCGATCGGAAGATGGCGATCAACGCCCTGAACTCGGGCGCCAGGGTGTGGCTCGCCGACCTGGAGGACGCCAACACGCCGCACTGGTCCAACGTGGTCGACGGCCAACGCACCCTGTACGAGGCCGTCCGCCGGACGATCACGCTTGCGACCCCGTCCAAGAGGTACGAGCTGGCCGGGGGCCCGTACCCCACGATCGTGGTGCGGCCGCGCGGCTGGCATCTCGACGAACGGCATCTGCCGGTCGACGGCAGACCCGCGGTCGGCGCGCTCGTCGACTTCGGGCTGTACCTCTTCCACAACGCCCATGAGCTGCTCGAACGCGGTAGCGGACCGTACTTCTATCTGCCCAAGATGGAGTCGCATCTCGAGGCGCAGCTCTGGAACGACGTCTTCGACCACGCCCAGGACACCCTGGGCATCCCGCGCGGATCGATCAAGGCGACCGTGCTGATCGAGACGATCCCGGCCGCGTTCGAGATGGATGAGATCATTTACGCGTTGCGGCCGCACCTCGCCGGCCTCAACGCGGGTCGTTGGGACTACCTGTTCAGCATCATCAAGAACTTCCGCGACGATCCGTCCATGGTGCTGCCCGACCGGGCCGCGGTGACGATGACCGCGCCGTTCATGCGGGCGTACACGAATCTGCTGATCCAGACCTGTCACAGACGCGGCGCGTTCGCGATCGGCGGGATGGCCGCGTTCATCCCCAGCCGCCGCGACCCGGCAGTCAACGAGGTGGCGATGGCGAAGGTCCGCGAGGACAAGGAGCGCGAGGCCGGCGACGGCTTCGACGGTTCCTGGGTCGCTCACCCGGACCTGGTGCCGGTCTGCCAGGAGGTCTTCGACCGCGTCCTCGGCGACCGCCCCAACCAGCTGGACAGACAGCGGCCCGACGTCGCGGTCACCGCCGCGGACCTGCTCGACGCGGCGTCCGCGGGCGGTGCGGTGACCGAAGCGGGTCTGCGCTCCAACGTCTCCGTCGCCCTGCAGTACCTGGAGGCCTGGCTGCGCGGCAACGGCGCGGTCGCGATCAACAATCTGATGGAGGACGCGGCCACCGCGGAGATCTCCCGGTCGCAGGTGTGGCAGTGGATCCACACCGGGGTACGCCTTCCCGACGGCACCCTGATCGGCCCGGACCTGGTGCACCGGATCGAGGACGAGGAGCTCGCGGTGATCCGCCGGAGCGTCGGCGAACACGCCTGGGCGCAGTCGAGGTTCGACGACGCCCGCAAGCTCTTCGAGCGGGTCGCCCTCGCCGACGACTACGCCGACTTCCTGACCACCAGCGCCTACGAACTGGTCGACTGATGCGCCTCGCCGGCATCGAGACCGAGCTGGACGCCCTGCTCGCCCCGGTCGACGCGGCGCTCGCCCGCGACTACCCGGGACCGGCCGCGGGGCGGCAGCCGGTGCACACCGTGTACGTCCCCGTCGACCGGGTCACCGAGGACCTCGTCCCGCGGTGGGGCGTCACCGCCCACGATTACCTGGGGCACCTCGGCACCGACGTACGGCTGTTGGTGCGGGGCAAGCTGCACCGGGAGCCGATCGAGGACCTGCGGATCGACTGCGAGGACGGCTACGGCATCCGCGACGCCGACGAGGACAGGGATGTGGCCGCCGCGGCCCGGGCGTTGCGCGACGCCGAGCAGCGGCCGCCGTTCCTCGGCGTACGGATCAAGTCGTTCGAGGCGCCCACCCGGGCCCGGGCGATCCGTACCCTGGAGCTGTTCCTGGCCGAGTGGGGACGGCCGTTCACCGTCACCCTTCCCAAGGTCAGCCACCCCGCCCAGGTCAGCGCGCTGGTGTTGCTGTGCACCCGCCTCGAGGAGGCGTACGGCGTGGCGCCGTTGCGGTTCGAGTTGCAGGTGGAGCTGCCCGCCGCGATACTCGGCGCCGACGGGGTGACGACGGTCTCCCGGCTGATCACCGCCGCCGAGGGGCGCTGCACGGGCCTGCATTACGGCACGTATGACTATTCCGCCGCGATGGGCGTGGCGCCGGAGTTCCAGAGCATGGACCACCCTGCCGCCGACCACGCGAAGACGGTCCTGCAGGTCGCCGCCGCCGGCCGCGGCGTGTGGGTCTCGGACGGCTCCACGAACGTGCTGCCCGTCGGGACGCCGAAGCAGGTGCACGCCGCGCAGGAGCTGCACGCCCGGCTGGTCCGGCGGTCCCTGGAACGCGGCTTCTACCAGGGCTGGGACCTGCATCCCGGTCAGCTGGTGACCCGGTTCGGGGCCACGTACGCCTTCTTCCGGCGCGGGCTGCCCGCGGCCCGGCAGCGCCTGCACGACTACCTTGAGCGGCGCAGCACCGGCATCGCGGACGAACCCGCCACCGCCCGTGCCCTGGCCGGGTTTCTGCTGCGCGGCCTCGACTGCGGCGCGTACGACGACACCGGCTTCCACCGCGACGACCTGGCGGCCCTCATCTAGGTCTCCGGGCGGCCGCCGAATCACTCCATGATCATGGCGGGTGGGGCCGATGGCCTCCGCCGCCCGTTATCGTGGGGTCCATGGCCGCCGATCTCGTGCTGCGGTCGCGCCGCACCGTCACCCCCGAGGGGGTACGCCCGGCAGCGGTCGCGATCACCGCCGGACGCATCAGCGCCGTCGCCGGGTACGACGACCTCGACGGGCAGGACCTCGGCGACTCCGCCCTGCTGCCGGGCCTGGTCGACACGCATGTGCACGTCAACGAGCCCGGCCGTACGGAGTGGGAGGGCTTCGCCACCGCCACCCGGGCCGCCGCCGCGGGCGGTGTCACCACGATCGTCGACATGCCGCTCAACTGCCTCCCACCGACCGTGTCCGTCGACGCCCTCGACGTCAAGCGCGCCGCCGCGGCCGGGCAGTGCCACGTCGACGTCGGCTTCTGGGGCGGCGCGGTCCCCGGCAACGCCGCCGCCCTGCGGGCCCTGCACGACGCGGGCGCGTACGGGTTCAAGGCGTTCCTGATCGACTCCGGCGTACCCGAGTTCCCGCCGCTGGATCCGGTGGGCCTGGACAGGGCGTTGCGGGCCGTCGACGCCCTGTTCCTCGTACACGCCGAGGACGCCGGTCACGTGCACGTCGCCACGTCCGCCCGGTACGCCGATTTCCTCGCCTCCCGGCCGCCCGAGGCGGAACTCACCGCGATCGGGGTGGCCATCGCCGCCGCCCGGGCCACGGCGGCGCGCGTACACCTGCTGCATCTGTCCACCGCGCGGGCCGTGCCGCTCATCGCGGCCGCGCGGGCCGACGGCGTCCGGATCACGGCCGAGACCTGCCCGCACTACCTGTCCCTGGCGGCGGAGGACGTCCCCGACGGGGCCACCGAGTTCAAGTGCTGTCCGCCGATCCGCGACCGGGCCAACGCCGACGGCCTGTGGCGTGGTCTCGCCGCCGGGCACATCGATGTCGTCGTATCCGACCATTCGCCGTGCACACCGCACCTCAAGGCGGGCGACTTCGCGTCGGCGTGGGGCGGGATCGCGTCGATCCAACTCGGGTTGCCCGTCGTGTGGTCCGGGGCCCGGCCGCGCGGCCACACCCTCGCCGACGTGGCCCGCTGGATGTCGGCGCGCCCCGCGGCTCTCGCCGGGTTGGCCGGCAAGGGCCGGATCGCCGTGGGGTACGACGCCGACCTGGTCGCCTTCGACCCGGACCGGGCCTGGAGGGTCGACGCCGTGCAGCTGCACCACCGCCACCCGGTCACCCCGTACGCGGGCCGCCGGCTGACCGGGTTCGTCGAGACCACCTGGCTGCGCGGGGTGCCGGTCACCGGTGACGTACCCCTGGGCCGACTGCTGTCGAGAGGAGCCCGATGACGACCGACTGGCCCGACCTCGCCTCCCGGGCACTCGGCGGCGGCGTCGTGTCCTGCAACGATGAGTTCTTCGCCGTCGCCGACAACCTCGTCACCCCTGAACCGCCCGTGTTCAGCCCGCGGACCTTCGGCCCCAAGGGCCAGGTGTACGACGGCTGGGAGACCCGCCGCCGCCGCGAACCCGGCTCAGACCACGCCGTCGTCCGGCTGGGTGCCCCGGGAATCGTGCACAGCGTCGTCGTCGACACCGCATTCTTCACGGGCAACTACCCGCCGTACGCCACGGTGGACGGTTGTGAACTGCCGGACTACCCGTCGGCGGCCACTCTCGCCACGGCGGACTGGTTCCCGCTGGTGCCCCGCTCGGCGCTGGACGGCGACACCCGTAACGTCTTCCCCGTGCTCGGCGGCCGCCGCTGCACCCACGTCCGGCTCACCATCCACCCCGACGGCGGCGTGGCGCGGCTGCGCGTACACGGTGAGGTGGTCCCCGACCGGGCCCTGCTGCCGGAGGTGTTCGACCTCGCCGCCACCGAGCACGGTGGACGCGTCGTGGGGTGCAGCAACATGTTCTACGGCTCCCCGCACAACCTTCTCGCCCCCGGCCTGGCCCGGGTGATGGGCGACGGCTGGGAGACCGCGCGCCGCCGCGACGGCGGCAATGACTGGGTGCTCGTCCAGCTCGGCATGCCCGGCACGATCGCGATCGCCGAGATCGACACCAGTCACTTCAAGGGCAATGCCCCGGGCTGGGCGGCCCTGCGCGGCGCCGACACCCGCAAGGCCGACCGGTCCGATCTCGACGATCCGGCGAATTGGGCCGACCTGCTTGCCCGGACCGAGCTGCGCCCGGACACCCGGCACCGATTCCGCGTCGTCCCGGCACCGCCGGTCACGCACGTCCGGCTGGACGTGTGGCCCGACGGCGGCGTGGCCCGGCTCCGCCTCACCGGCCGCCCCGACATCTGACGCACTCGGCAGGAATCCGAATTCGACACCCTGTGATACGGATCTTACTGGCGGTGGATCGAATGCCCGGCTAGCGTCCGGTCTCGTGGCCCGCACCGTGACCCTCGTCCTCGTCGACGACGCCGGCGTGCCACTGGGAGCCCTGCCGCCGTTCGACGTGCAATCGCCGTGGTGGCAGGAGGTCGGCGACGTGATCGCCGGCGCCCGCCTCCGGTACGGCGTCGACGTCGACGTGCTGCGCCTGCTCAGCGCCGGACAGGCCGAGCCGCCCGGCGGTCCGGTCACGTACGTGGCCCAGCTGCGCCGCGGCAACCCCGACCGGCTCCTGCCCGTCGGCGGCGCCGCCCCCGCGCACCCGGCCCGGGCCGCCTGGGCGCACCCGAACGGCCCGCTGGCCTCGGTGCAGTGGGCCGTGGAGTATCTGGAGTACGCGGGGCGGGTCGACGTCCGCGCCGTGCAGCTGCGTACGTGGAACCTGTCGGCGATCTGGCGGCTGGACTCCGGCACGACCCCGGTGGCCTGGTTGAAGCAGGTGCCGCCGTTCCTCGGCTCCGAGGCGACCGTGCTCGACCTGCTCGCCGAGGCGGCGCCCGGGTTCGCGCCACGGCTGCTCGCCGTCGGGCCGCACGGCCGGCTGCTGCTGGAGGACGTACCGGGCGAGGACCGGTACGGTGCCGGGTTTCCGCTGCGCGCCGTGGTCGCGGCGGACTGGCACGCGGTCCAGGAACGGCTGGCCGGCACCGTGGAGAAGCAGGTCGAGCGGGGCGTACCCGACCGGCGGAACCTGACGGCGCGGATCCGCCAGGTGGCCGCCGCCCGGCGCGCCGACATCCCCGGCCTGGCCGAGCTCGTCGCCGGGCTGGACGCGCGGCTCGCCGCGGTGGCCGCCTGCGCTGTGCCGGACACCCTGGTGCACGGCGACCTGCACCCGGGCAACGTCCGCGGCGGCAACCTGCGCGGCGACGACGCCCACCACGTCGTCCTGGACTGGGGCGACGCGGGGATCAGCCACCCGGCGTACGACATCATCCGGCTCGCCGAGGGGCTCCCGGCCGGTGAGGCGGAGGATCTGGTCGCGGCATGGGCGCGGCGCTGGCGGGCCGTCGTACCGGGCTGTGATCCGCTGCGGGCCGTCGCGCTGCTGCGTCCGGTGGCGGCGCTGCGCGCCGCCGTGATGTACGCCGACTTCCTCGGTTCGATCGAGCCGACCGAGTGGCCGTACCACGCGGCGGACGTGCCGCGCTGTCTCGCCGCGGCGGTGGAAGCCGCGCACGCCTGATTGTTCCGGCATACCGTGACGGGTATGGAGAATGTGCGCCGGCGGTTCCTCGACGGGCTGCGCCTGCCGGCCGGTGGTGCCCTCGCCGCGGCGTTCGCCGCCGTGCCGCGGGAGGCGTTCCTCACTGACGGTTTCCATCGCCGCGACGGCAGCCGGGTGCGACCCGGCGACCCGGACTTCCTCGACCTGGTGCACACCGACGATGCGCTCGTCACGAAGTACGACAACCACCGGCCGGTCAGCTCGTCGAGCCAGCCGTCGCTGATGGCGGCGATGCTCGTGGCCCTCGACGTCCGGCCGGGTATGCACGTCCTCGAGATCGGCGCGGGGACCGGTTACAACGCGGCCCTGCTGGCCGCCCTGGGCTGCACCGTGACCACGGTGGACTCCCAGGCCGACGTCGCCGACCAGGCCCGGAAGGCCCTCGCGGCGGCCGGGGTGGCGGGTGTGGAAGTCGTGCACGGCGACGGGTACGCGGGTATCCCGCGCGCCCACGTCGACCGGGTGATCGTCACCGTCGGCGTCGCCGGGCTCTCACCGCGCTGGCTGAACCAGGTCGGCGACGGGGTGATCGTCGCCCCGGTTCTGCACGCCGGCACGCATCCCGTGCTTGCCGTCCGTACCGGGGACGAGGGGGTACCGGAGGCCGAGCCGGTCTGCCCGGCCGGCTTCATGCCCGCATCGGGACCGCTGGGCGCGATCAGCCCGTGGTCTCATCCGCCGCCCGCGGGGCCGGGGGAGCTGGGCGAGCTGGAGCCGGCCGCGCCACCGCGGTGGACGGCCGCGGACGCGGTGGCGTATCGGGATCTGTGGTTCGCGGCGGGGGTGTGGCACCGGCGGGCGACGTACGCGGCCGTGCCCGGCTCGTGGCAGGGCGACCTGGTGCTGCTCGACGAGGACCGCAGCGGCGGAGCGCTGATCGAACCGGACGGAACCGTCCGCGCGGGCGGCGCCCAGGCGGCCCGGTACGCGGCCGACGCCGTTGCCGTGCTGGACCGCTGGGAACGCGAGGGCCGCCCACGGATGACAAGCTGGATCGGCGAACTCAATCTCGGCGGCCACTCCGACGCGCCGATCTGGATCCCGTACGACTGGCAGGTCCGTCACCAGGTGCCGGCGCGCCGGTCCCGCCAGGGTCGCCCGTCCGGGTCGTAGATCAGCCGGTACGCGGGCACCGCCCACAGCTTCTGATGCCACGGCAGCTTCTCCGCCTCGTGCGGCATCAGCCGTCCCGGCGGTCGCGGGCCCTTCCTCCCGCCGTCGTGCCACGCCTGAAGCGCCTTCGCGGCGGTGTCGATCGCCGCGATCGCCGTCTCCGGGTCGAGCAGGTCCGCCAGGTCGTCGTCCGCACCGCGGTCCAGGTGCTCGCGCCACAGCAGCAGCCGCAGGTCCCGGGCGAACGTGCGGGCGCCGTAGCCGAGGCCCGCCGGGTCGCGGGGTTCCCGCTCGTCGTGGGTGTCGTCGAGGACGGCGCAGCTCAGTTCGCTGTCGTGCGTCCACGATCGACGGTTGAAGTTGTCGCTGCCGACGCTGCTCCACGTGTCGTCGACCACGCAGACCTTGGCGTGCACGTAGACCGGCGTACCGGCGTGGTTCTCCACGTCGAAGACGTGCACTCGGTCGCCGCCCGCCTTGCGGCACAGCCCGAGCGCCTGGGCCCGGCCGACCCTGTTCGGCGGCAGGGCGAAGCGGCCGTCCACGTCCGGGTGGCGGGGCACCACGGCGACGAGATGCAGCCCCGGGTTCTCCCGGAGCGCGTCGGCGAACAGGTCGGCCACCTCGGTCGACCACAGGTACTGGTCCTCGAGGTAGATGAGCTTGCGGGCCCGGCGGATCGCCTTGGTGTAGCCGCGGGCGATGGACCGCTCGCCGAGCCTCGCGAACTGGTACGGCGGCCGCATCGACGGGTACGTGCGCAGCACCTGCACCGCGTGCGGCCCGCAGGCGGGCGGGTCGGGTGCCTGCGGCGGCATCCGGTCGGCGCGCAGGTCGGCACCGCTCATCCTGTCTCGCAGGGTGGAGAACAACCCGTGCTGGTCGAGCGGCGTCGGGTCGTTCCAGCGTTCCCGGAACGCCAGGTCGAGGGCGCCCACGACCGGCCCCCGTACGGCGAGCTGCATGTCGTGCCAGGCGGGGTGCGGGCCGTACACCGGGGCCATCGTCACCGGTTGCCGGTCGCCGCGGTGCCCGGCGTCGTCGCGGCGGCTGTGGCACAGGTCGATCCCACCGGCGAACGCGATGTCGCGTTCGGGTGCGTGCGGGTGCCGCAGGATCACCACCTTCTGATGGTGTGAGCCGCCGCGGCGTACCCGGTGGTCGAGCAGGACCTCGCCACCGGCTGCCTCGATGTCGTCGCCGAGGTGCCGGTTCTCCTCCTCGCTGTACTGGAACCGGTCGAGGTGCGAGCGCCATACCAGGCCCTTGACCACGACGCCGCGCTTCGCCGCCGCGGCGAACAGCTCGGCGATCGTCGGCCCGTTCTCGCGCAGCCGTTCGTCGGGGTCGCCACGCCAGTCGGTGAAGAAAAGATGGTCGCCGGAGCCGAGCCCCTCCACCTCGGTGACGAGCCGGTCGAAGTACGTGGACCCGTGGGGAAGCGGCTCGGCGAGGTTCCCCTCGCACCAGGTGGGTAGAGCGGAGTGGGGGTTACCGCGCTCCTGCCTGGTCAGGAACCAGTCCTCCCGTGACACGCACACCCCCCGGAGGTTGACGCCGCCCTCACCGTAGGCCGCCGGACGGCAGCCCGCATCCTGCTGATCGCCATGCTGCGTCGCGCAGCGCCGCGATACCGACCTCGGGTGAGTACGGCCGCTCGGGGAGAGCACCACGAGGACGTGGAAGCCGGTCATGTTCAGGCGTCGCGGCGGAGGTCTGTTTCGAGCTCCGTACGCAGGGCGGCGAGGTCGGCGCCCACGCCGGACAGTACCCGGACGGCCGTGTTGTCGCCGTCACGGAGCAGGCCGAGCAGCAGGTGTTCGGGGCCGATGAAGCCGGAGCCGAGGTGGATGGCCTCACGCAGGGACAATTGCAGGGCTTTCTTGGCCGTACCGCCGAAGGGGATGTGTGACCCCCCGAACAGGCGGGGCCGGCTGCGTCGTCTCGGGGTGGTCTCCAGGGCGGCGAGCTGCAGCGCGTCGGGCCCAAAGCTCTCTTCGATGGCGCGGTGGACGGCCCCGAGGTCGATCCCGATGGCTTTGAGGGCCTCGGCGTCCGCGGCCCTCGGGTCGGGGCCGGGGTTCGGCGGCCCGTCGAGCGCCCGCCGTGCCTTGTCGTGGTCCAGCCCGGCGGCGCGCAGGCGCTGCGCGAGGCGGGTCTGCGGATCGGCGAGGAGCGCGAGCAGCAGGTGCTCCGTACCGATGCGGTCGTGGCCGAGGCTCCGGGCCTCGATCTGGGCGTTGATCACGGCGGTGCGTGCCGCGGTGGTGAATCGCTCGAACATCAGACCTCCCGCGTGGTGGACGCCGGGACGCGCCCGGCGTGCTTTTTGTGTACGCCCTGCCGGGTCACGCCGAGCGCGTCCGCGATCTCCTGCCAGGACCAGCCCTGCCGGCGCGCGTTGGTGACCTGGAGGTATTCCAGGCTCTCGAGGAGGCGGCGCAGAGCGACGACCGCTCGCAGACCGACCCTGGGGTCGGTGCTGCCGGCGGCCGCCGCCAGATCCATGGCTTCACTCATGGTGTCAACAATGGTTGACGGCACGAGTGTCTGTCAACCCCGGTTGACGTCCTTTCGAGCGCAACCGCTCCCAGCGTGGGGTCCAACAGGAGCTGCTGGGTGCCCGTTTGAGCTGAGGCGTTCTGCTCTGTAGTCCCGGTCGTTCTGCGCCACCCCGACCTGTTCAGAGCCGTCCGTCGATGGCTGGTGCTCGATGGAGACGGCTGGGTGGGAGGGTTGGTAGCGCTGCAGGCTGGCAGCTGGACTTCGATCAGGCGGTGGCCGGGGAACGCGGCGCAGCCGTTCTGGCCGTTCTGGCAGGAAGAGGGCGCCGGCGTTCGCACGGGCCGGACCTCTTCGCCCGGCGCCACATTGGCATGGGGTGTGGTCGCGGACGTGCGTCCGCAGGGGGCGGGTACGGCCTCGCGAGGCCGCAGCGTTTCGCGGCGACCGGTCGGGCTGGTCCCTTTACCGGTTCCGACCAGTGCGCTGGTTTTGTCGGGGTGGCGGCTGAGGTGGGGCGAGGGGGAATCCGCGCAACACCTGATCGATCCGGCGGGAGGTGTCCGGCGGGTTGACGTGCAGGTACGGCGCTGATGTTTCCCGTGGCGGTATCGCGGAGGGTGGACCGCCTGTGCTCGATGGGTGTGATCGGGTCCGGGGTTGGGCCGGGGTCGGTGACAGATCGTCCCAGCCGGAGAGGTCGATGGTGTCGTGCTCGCTGTCGAGATGGTGGTCGGTGACGGTTGCACCGGCGGACACGGCCGGGGCGTCGCTGGGCGGTGGTGGCGGCCATGCCGTCGGCTGGTCCGGGTTCGCGCCGGGCGGCAGGTGGGTGGCCGGGGCCGGCCAGGCGTGCTCCGCATCCGGCGAGTCGAGCAGGAACCCGTCGGCCTCGCGCTGCTGCTCCCCCATCGGCGACGGGGGAAGGTCCCACCGGTCGCCGAACTCGGCGGGCCACCCGGTCCAGTCGATGTCCGTCGTCCAGTCGATGTCCGTCGCCCCGTTGTCGTGCATCGCCCCGCCGATGTGCACCGTCTCGGTGATGGATGGGTGCCACGGCTGCCCGGGGTCGGCGGTCGGGGAGTCCAGTAGATGCGCCGCCGGCTCGTGGAGGTGCTGCCGGGTGCGGGGGGACAGGGGGCCCGGGTTGGTGGGTTCGCCCGGCGGCCCGGGCTCCGCCTCGCGGGTCCATCCGCTGGCGAGCGCGGCGGTTGCGGGCGGCCGCTGGGCCGAGGCGCCTGGGTCCTCCGCGGCGGTATCGACGAGGCCCTCCTCGGCGGCGGTGTCGCGGAGGCCGGGCAGGGTGTGCCCGATGGGCGCGGCGGGATCGGGGCTGTGTGGAGGGCTGAGGACGGACCACAGGTCGCCCCAGTCGGGGAGGTCGTCGGGGAGGTCGAGGTCGCTGTGCGCGGGAGGCGGCGCTGCGGTGCGGCCGTCGACGCCGTCGGTGTCGTTGATGCCGTCGGTGGTGGGGTGTAGCCGCTTGATGATCCGGGAGCCGTGGCGGTGGCCGTTCAGCTGGGTAAAGGTGTGGTCCTGGTGGGGCAGGGCGCGTGGCTGGTCGGTGTTGCGCACGTCGGACAGCTGTGCGAAGCGTCGGGCTGGGATCGGGCTGGGCGCGTACGTCCTGGCGGTCTTGCCACCCACGATCAGGTGCAGCCCGTCGGCGTCGAGCCGGGCGGTAAAAGGCCGCCCGGCGTGACGCACATCAACCCGCAAACGCAGGGAGCCCAGCCAGACCGCGCCTGTCCCGTATACCGATCTGGCGGCGGTGGTGGTGTGCATCGGCCGGCGCGGATCAGCGTTGCCCTCGGTGAACGGTGCTGTGTTGCTGACGCCGGCAAGGCGGGCGAAGGCCGCGGCGGGGATGCCGACAACCGTGCGGGCCACGGTGTTGTCGGCGGTGATGATGCGCGCGGTTTTCCGGTACAGGTGGATCAGGATGTGCTGGTCGCGGTGGAGGCGGACGTCCACCCCGATCCGGCCCAGGCTGGCGATGACGGCGTCGTCGACGGTG
>CBIHNN010000110.1:0-15395 GCA_966211315.1 uncultured Micromonosporaceae bacterium
CCCCGGGTGGGGGGGGGGGGCGCGTGGGGGGGGGGGGCGCTTCCGGGGGTGGGGTGGTCGGGGGGGGGGGGCGGGCCCCCCGGGGCCCCCCCCCGCCGCTGCATATGTCGAGCCGCAGCATATGTCGAGCCGCAGCCAGTTGACCTCAACCGCGCAGTTGACCTCAACCGCGCTTCAACTCCTACGGTTTCCGGCATGAATCAGGAACCACTGCGTATCGCCGTCGTCATCGGAAGCACACGCCAGGGCCGCCTCGGTCCGATCGTGGCCCATTGGTACGCGTCCCTCGCCACCGAACGCCCCGACATGACCATCGACGTCGTCGACCTCGCCGACGGCATCCCCGGCGCCGACCGCCTCGCCGCCGCCGACGCGTTCGTCCTCGTCACGCCGGAGTACAACCACAGCTACCCGGCACCGCTCAAGGAGACTCTCGACGCCCACGGCGCCCCATGGCGCGCCAAACCCGTCGCCTTCGTCGCGTACGGCGGCATCTCCGGCGGTCTACGGGCGGTCGAGCACCTGCGCGTCGTCCTGGCCGAACTGCACGCCACGACGATCCGGGAGACGGTCAGCTTCCACGGGGTCTGGGCCGCCTTCGACGACCAGGGCGACCCGATCGATGCCGCGGGCCCCACCGCGGCCGCCAACCAGCAGCTCGACCAGCTCGCCTGGTGGGCCCGCGCACTCCGCGACGCCCGTACGGCGGTGCCATACGCGGCGTAGCGGCCGCAGGAGATCGTGGACGTCCGCCCCAGCCCCACCGGGACGGGCGCCCACGATCCCTCTACTGGAGGAAGGATCCGAACGGGGAGAGCAGCAGCCTGCCGAGCTTGGCCGCGTTCCGGTCCAGGCGGCACCGCTGCGCCCAGAGCGCGTCCGTGTCGTGCCGGACCGCCCACAGTTTCTGGGCGTTGCGCCAGGCCACGTCGCGGGTGTACTCGACCAGCCCGCTCTCGCACCAGTCATCGAGGTCGCCGTTGAGGGTGTCGATGAGCAGCTGCCACTTCTCCAGGTAGCCGCGGCGCAGCGACGGGATGGCGGTGGCGAAGATGTCGTTGATCTGTAGGTAGTCGCGGTGTTGCTCGCCGCCGTCCACCGGGTCGGATTCGAGGTGGGCGAACGTGGTGACCAGCGCGAACGGGAGGTCGAAGTTGATGTGCGCGTTGACCCCCGCGACGGCGGAGGGCAGCGGGCGTACGTCGGGTCCGCGCATCCGGCGGAACATGATCGCCCACACCTCGGGTGTCGTCGAGCTCCCCTCGCTCCACAGCCGCATCGCGTCGAAGTAGCGGGCGGCGAACTCGACGTCGAGCCGGGACAGGAACACCGGGTCGGTGAAGGAGCCCGCGTACAGCCGGTCCAGAACCTGGGTGGTGATCATCAGGTAGAGCCGGTTGAAGTCGGCGAGCGGGTTGCTGTCGTACAGCGGGGGGAGGTGCTCGAGGACATCCTGCAGGTTCGTCAGCTGCTCGACCACCGCCGGCACGTCGGCCGGGTGGTTCGCCAGCAGCGCGGCCATGTCCCGCTGCACGGGGCCCCAGGCCGCCTCGACGACGGTCTCGGCGTGCTCCGGCCTCCGCTGCGCGCCGACGTCGATCAGCGCCTCGGCAGTGACCGCCCGCGCCACCACGGTCTCCGTCGCGACTACGCCCGCCACCACTGCGTCCGCCATGTCTCCGCCTAAGGTCTGCTGAAAGGGGCCCGGAAAGACCCCCATCCGGCCCGCCCAGCGCATCGGTCCTCCCGACACTGCCGGGCGGGCCGGCCCCCGATCTGCAGAGCCTGTCATCGGCTCCGACCGGGGGACATCAGTAGAACGACGTACTTAACCCGCCGACCGTCGACGTAGGAACTCGGTCGACGCCTGCACCCGGGTCCGGACCTGCAGCTTGTCGAAGACGTGCGAGACGTGGACGCCGACGGTCCGTTCGCTGATGAACAGCCGTCTGCCGATCTCGCGGTTCGTCAGGCCCTCGGCGACGGCGGCGAGAACCTCGTATTCGCGGGCGGTCAGGCTTGACAGGCCGTCCGGGGACGGGGTGGCCGCCCGGCCCGCGTCGTCGTCGCTCAGGGCCACCCGGGTACGGGCGGCGAGCGCGGCGATCTCGGCGGCGAGGGGCTGAGCCCCCAGCGCCAGGGCCGCCTCGTACGCCTGCCGCAGCGCCGTCGCCCCGGCGGCCGCCCGGGGGCTGCGCGCCAGCTGCGCCTCGGCCTGCCGAAGCCGGGAGTACGCCGCCGGGTACGGGTGGTGCCGCCGGTCCCAGGTGTGGGCCGCCCTGGCCCAGACCGCTGGATCCCTGCGTTCATCGAGGCGGCTCAGTTCCGCCGCACAGAGCTGCAGGTAGCCGGTGATCACCTCGCGGACCGGTCGTACCGCAGTCTGGTTTCCCTTGGCGACCCGTTCCACGACACTCTTCAGCCGCCGTACGGCCTCCGGGTCGACCGCGACGACGTGCCCGGCGGACGCCTCGGCCTCGGCGCGCAACCCGTGCCAGGCCAGGACGGCGAGCAGGAACAGGTCGTCGGAGCGGGTCTCGGTGAGTCCGCGCTGGACCGCCTGCCGCGCCTCGTCGTGCCGCCCCCGCCACATGGCTAGCCCGGCCTGCAGGGTGCGCATGGGCAGGACGTGCCGGGCACCGCCTCCGGCGAGGATCGTCGCGACGGCCTGAAGGTCCCGCTCGGCGGCCTGTTCGTCGCCGTAACCGACGGAGAGCCGGCAGCGGGCCAGCAGCAGCTCGACCGCGTCGGCGCCGGACGGGCGGTTGCGCAGCGCCGCCGCGACCACCTTCTCCGCCTCGGCCCACTGACCGGCCCGGAAGAGCCCGTTCGCGGCGACTGCCAGCAGTCTCGTCTGGTACGTACGCGCGGCGGCCAGCGTGCCCATCCGATCGGCGCCGCGGCGGGCCACCACCACACCCTCGTCGAGCTTGTTCAGCGGGCCGGTGAGCAGCTCCGCCAGGTGCAGGTACGCGCACCCCAGGTCGTCGGCATCCCCCGTTCGTTCGGCGATCTCCACGGCCTCCCGCACCACCGCCAGACCGGCGTCGGAGTCCTGTAGGTACGCCGAGCTGAAACCGACGGCGGCGCTGGCCCGGACCAGAGCGGCGGTGGAGCCGGCGAGTTGCAGCGCTTCTCGTCCACGGCGGCCCGCGTCGGCGTACCGGCCGAGGTGCAGCAGCAGTTCGGAGAGGTTCGCGGCAGCGGTGGCCCGCTGGGCGGGAGTGCAGTCCGGGTGGGCGAGGGCCAGCTCGTATTCGGTCTCCGCGGTGGCGGAGCGGCCCGCTGCGGCGAGGTACGTCGCCCGGGTCAGGTGGTGCTCACAGGTGCCCGCCGGGAGACGGTCGAGCAGGGCCAGGGCGCGGGCGTGCTCGCCGCAGCGGTGGGCGGCGGCGGCCGCGTACCGGATCACGCCTGCCTGGTCCAGGTCGGACGGCGTGGCCGTGCCGCCGTCGGCGAGCGCCAGGGCCACCGACCAGTGCCGGTGCGCTTCGGCGTCGGCATGCAGCCGTTCGGCCTCCCGGGCTGCCGCGGCGGCGGCGGCCAGGGCGCGCTCGGGCTCGTGGGCGCGCTGCCAGTGGTGCGCCAGCCGGGCATGGTCCACCCCCGACGGTGCGGCGCTCACCGCCTCGGCGTACCGGCGGTGCAGGGCGGCGCGTTCGACGGGCAGCAGTTCGTGTTCGAGGATTTCGGCGACGAGCCGGTGCCGTAGCCGATAGCCGTCGTCGGCGCTGCTCAGGAAGCGGTGCGTGACCGCGGCCCGGACCGCGTCGATCAGCGCGTCCGGATCCATCGGCACGACCCGGGCCAGCAGCGCGTGCTCGACCGGTTCGACACCGGCCGCCACCGCGTGGACCACGGCGTGGGCGTCCTCGGGCAGGGCGTCGACCCGGGCCAGGAAGATCTCCCGCAGCGTGTCGGACACCCCGGCCCGGCCGTCGCGCAGGTCCCGGGCCAGCTCCTCCACCACGAACGGGTTCCCGCCGCTGCGCCGCCAGACCCGGTCCGCCTCGACCGCCGCCACCGGCTTACCGACCACCGCGGTGACCAGATCGTCGGTGCCGGATCGGTCGAGCGGGGGGAGATCGAGCACGGTGACCGAGCGCAGCCGGCGCAGCTCCGTCAGCACCCGGCGCAGCGGGTGCGTGCCCTGCAACGCCTCGGCCCGTACGGCGGCCAGGATCGACAGCCGCACCTCACCCAGCCCGGCGAGCAGGTACAGCAGGAGCTCTCGGGTGCTCCGGTCCATCCACTGCAGATCGTCCAGGATGAACACCAGCGGACGGTCGTCGGCGACCCGGTGCAGGCCGCCGGAGATCCGTTCGAGGAGCGTGCCGCCGTCTCCGTCTCGGTGGACGAGCTCCGCCAGGGCGCGCGCGGCGGCGCCGCCGGGCTCCGCGCCGAGCCGCCGTAACGCCTGTAGGAGTGGGTGCAGGGGGGACGCGTCGCCGATGTCGAGGCAGGTGCCGTCCAGGACCGCGACGCCGTGCGCGCGCAGCCGTGCGCCGATCTCGCGCAGCAGCCGGGTCTTGCCCACACCGCTCTCTCCAGTGAGGAAGACCGCCGCCGTCCGTTCCCGCGCGCCGTCGAGCAGCGTCGACGCGAGATCCTGCAGCAGGCCGCTGCGACCGATGAGCGGCGCCTCCTCCACATCGATGGCCATGCGGGCAGCCTAGTCGTCGTCTGTTACGAGCCTGGGCGCTGACGGGTGGCGTCGGATCGCCGACCGCGCGGGCGGCCGGATACGTCGTTTCGCCGATCCGCCCGGGTGGCACTGATGACAAGGTCGGAGTCAAGGTATCGATCGCGGAGGATGGGGCCGATGTCGTCGATCGTCAGCGTTGCCGTACCGGACGTCACCTGCGCCGCGTGCGCACGGATCATGGCCCCGGCCACGCCCGGACTCGACCGGCGGACCGTCAGCATCCTCTTCCTCGACATCGTCGGGTTCACGGCGATCGTCGACGGTCTCTGCCCGGAGGATGTCCGGGATATGCAGATCGCCTACTTCTCCGCCGCGTCACGCGTGGTCCGCGCCAACGGGGGCGTGGTGGAGAAGTACGTCGGCGACGCCGTCATGGCTGTGTTCGGCGCCGACGGCGGCGACGGGCACGACGCCTACCGGGCGGTGCAGGCGGGGCTGCACCTACAGGAGCTGCTCGACGGCTGCCTGCTCGCAGGCCGGTTCCCGGTGCGTACGCGGGTCGGCATCGCCACCGGCGAGGTGCTCGTCGACGCGACGGCCCTGCGCGACGGCGGTTACGCCATGGTCAGCGGCAGCGTCGTGACCACGGCGGCACGCCTGCAGGCGTACGCCCCACACGGCACCGTCGTGGTGTGCGCGTACACCCGGTACGCGACGGCTTCGATGGTGGCGTACCAGGATCTGCCACCGGTGGGCGCCCCGGGCAAGGCGCGCCCCATCGAGTTGTGGCGGGCGCTGCCCCGCCGGATGCCGCGGCGCGGCGATGCTCCTGACCGCAGACCTTCACACCGGGTGATATCCGGCCGGATCTCCGGATGTGGGGACCACCCTGACGGCACCCTCGGTCCCGCCTCCGATTGAGCCCGGCGACGACGCCGCGGAACCGGGTGGTCACCGCCTGGTCAGCCGCGCCACCGAGCCGGTCTCGAGGGCGACCCACGGCATCCCGTCCGGGCCGATGGTGACGCCGTGCGGTTCGCAGTCGGGGGCGGGCAGCTCGAAGAGCTGCAGGTCCGCCTCGTCGGTGAGGTGACCGAGGCGGCCCGTACCCCACTCGGTGAACCAGCAGCCGCCGCCCGGGTCGGCGACGATGCCGTGCGGGCGGGCGTCGGGCCTGCTCAGGGCGTACTCGCGGATGTTGCCGTCGGGCGTGATCCGGCCGATGCGGCCTGCGGAGATCTCCACGAACCACATCTCGTCGTCGCCCGCGGCGATGCCGACGGGAGAGGCGCCGCCGGTGGGCAGCGGGTACAGCTCGACGTCGCCGTCGGTGCTGATCCGCCCGATCGCGCCGCCCGCGTTGAGGGTGAACCACAGCGCGCCGTCGGGTCCCGCGACGATCGCCGACGGGAAGCCGCCGCCGAGGTCGAACGGGGTGACGGTGCCGTCGAGATCGATGCGCCCGATCGCGCCGGCGTTCGCGGCGGTGAACCAGAGTGCGCCGTCCGGCCCGGCCGCGATCCCGAACGGTCCGCCGTCGTTCCAGGGCAGGGGGTACGCGCTCGCCGTCCCGTCGACCGTCATGCGCCCGATCGACGAGTCCTTGAACCGGGTGAACCACAGCGCCCCGTCGGGCCCGGCGACCACGGTCGACGGTGCACAGCCGGGAGCATCCAAGACAAAGCGGGTGATCATCCCATCGGGCCCTATGCGAGCCAATGCCGCCTTGTGTACCAGGGTGGTCCACACCGCCTGATCGGGGCCGGTGGTGATCCCGTACGGGCCGGATTCGTCGGCGCTGACCCTGAAGAGCTCGAAAGGGCTACTCACCCCTTTGACCCTAGGCCCGAGCCGGACGTTGCGCGCGGGGTGTGTGGAAGCGTCGGAGGTGCCCGGTAGGCTCGCCGCGTCGCGCGGCCGGTCCGCACGGCGTGAGACGGATGGGGAGTGCCACCTCGTGACTGCGCAGCCAGAGACCCTGTACGGGGCCGATGACCTCACGCACCTCGAAGGGCTGGACGCCGTCCGCAAGCGTCCCGGCATGTACATCGGGTCGACCGATAGCCGTGGCGTCGGCCACCTGGTCAACGAGATTCTTGACAACTCGACCGACGAGGGTGTCGCGGGTCACGCCAAGCGGATCGAGGTGATCCTGCATGCCGACGGCTCGGTCCAGGTCGACGACGACGGCCGCGGCATCCCGGTCGACGTGCACGCCCGGTCCGGGCTGTCCGGCGTCGAACTGGTGCTGACCAGGCTGCACGCAGGCGGCAAGTTCGGCGGCTCCGGCTACAAGACCTCGGGCGGCCTGCACGGCGTCGGCGCGTCGGCGGTCAACGCCCTGTCGCACCGCTTCGACGTGACCGTGCGCCGCGACGGCAAGGTCCACGAGATGTCCTTCCAGCGCGGCGTGCCGGGCTCGTTCGCGGGCGACGGGCCGTCGGCCCGCTTCACCGCCGAGCCGGGCCTGCGGGTGATCCGCCGGATGAGGCGCGGCGAGGCCACCGGCACGTCGATCCGCTACTGGTACGACGCCCGCTACTTCGAGCCGGGCGCCCGCCTCGACGTCGACGCCGTCCGCACCAAGCTGCGCAACACGGCGTTCCTGGTCCCCGGCGTGCAGTATCTGCTGCGCGACCTGACGGCGCAGGAGCCGGCCACCGAGGAGTTCCACTTCCCGAACGGGCTCACCGACATGGTGGACTTCCTGGCCCCGTCGAACGACAAGCCGGTGTCCGGCATCCTGCTGCTGATGGGGCACGGCACCTACAAGGAGAACGCCGCCGACGAGAACGGCGTGATGCAGTCCAACGTCCAGCGCCGGGCCGAGGTGGAGATCGCGCTGCGCTGGGGCACGGGCTACGAGCGCACCGTCGAGAGCTTCAGCAACACGATCCGCAACGTGCACGGCGGCACTCATCGGCGCGGCTTCGAGCGCGGCGCCCTGCGGGCGTTGAACGACGCGATCCGCAACGCCCGCGGCCTGCTCAAGCCGAAGGAGGATCCGCCGGTCCTCGACGACATCCTCGAGGGCATGACCGCGGTGATCCACGTACGGATCCCCGAACCGCAGTTCACCTCCCAGACCAAGGACGAGCTCTCCACCGCCGGCATCACCAAGGTGGTGCAATCCCTGGTCGAGCAGCAGCTCAAGAGCTGGCTGGAGGACCGCCGGAATCGGGCCGAGGCGCGTACGGTCCTGCAGAAGATCGTCGAGGCGGGCCGGGTCCGGCTCAGTCAGAAGCAGCAGAAGGACGCCGCGCGGCGTAAGACCGCCCTTGAGGGCGCGTCGATGCCGCCGAAGCTGGTCGACTGCCGCTCGACGGGTGTCGCCCAGTCCGAGCTGTTCATCGTCGAGGGGGACTCGGCCCTCGGTTGTTTCACCGGCGACACCCTGGTCGCCCTCGCCTCGGGCCCTGCCCGGTCCTTCGCCGACCTGGCGGCCGACTGGGAACGCGGCATCACCCATCTCGGGTACACCACGGACGAGGCGGGCCGGGTCGTGGTCGCGCCGCTCGTCGAGCCCAGGCTCACCAAGCGGGCGGCCGCCCTCGTACGGGTGACCCTCGACGACGGCTCGTCGGTGCGCTGTACGCCGGATCACCTGTTCCGCCTTCGCGACGGCTCGTACCGGCCCGCGGACCGGCTCCAGCCGGGCGACTCGCTGATGCCGCTCTATCGATCGGTGTCGGCTGAGGCCGCCGGTGACCCGTCGGACGGCTACGGGCGGATCTGGATGAACGACCGGCAGGAATGGGTATCCACCCAGCACCTCGCCGGCCCCGCGAACGGCGGCGTCCGCCACCACGTCGACGAACGGATGGGAAACCACGCCGTCGTCAGCGTGGAACCGCTGAGCGAATCGGCCGACGTGTACGACCTGACCGTCGACGGCTTTCACAACTTCGCGCTCGAAGCGGGAGTCTTCGTCCACAACAGCGCCCGGATGGCGCGGTCGTCGGAGTTCCAGGCGTTGCTGCCGATCCGCGGCAAGATCCTCAACGTGCAGAAGGCCGCGCTCGCGGACGCGATGCGCAACACCGAGATCGAGTCGATCGTCCAGGTGCTCGGAGCCGGCTACGGCCGGGCGTTCGATCTCGCCCAGATGCGGTACGGCCGAGTTCTGATCATGGCAGATGCCGATGTCGACGGCTCCCACATTCGTACGCTGCTCATCACGCTCTTCGCCAAGTACCTGCGTCCGGTGATCGAGGACGGGCGGCTCTTCGCCGCGATGCCCCCGTTGCACAGGATCATCACGAAGGGCCGCAGCCCGGAGACCTTCTTCACGTACACCCAGCAGGAGATGGAGTCGGCCGTCAGCCGACTGGAGAAGGCCGGCAAGCAGGTCGTCACGCCGATCCCGCGGTTCAAGGGTCTCGGCGAGATGGACGCCGACGAACTGTGGACCACGACCATGAATCCGGCGGCGCGGGCGGTCCGGCGGATCACGCTGGATGATGCCCAGCGGGCTGAAGAGGTGCTGGAACTGCTCATGGGGGAGCGGGTCGAGCCCCGGAGAAACTGGCTGATCGGCGCCGCCGGGCGCATCGACGCCGAGACGATTGACGCCTGAGGAGCTGTTTCGCATGGCACGCCGTAAGTCCGAGAACGGCCGCGTCGACCTGTCCGCGTTCGACCAGGCCGGGGCCCGGGTCGTCGACAACCCGCTGACCACCGAGGTCGAGGACTCCTACTTGGAGTACGCGTACTCCGTCATCCATTCGCGGGCGCTGCCGGACGCCCGTGACGGCCTGAAACCGGTGCACCGCCGGATCCTCTGGTCGATGCACGAGGCAGGCCACCGTCCCGACCGGGCACACGTCAAGTCGGCCCGGGTCGTCGGTGACGTGATGGGCCGCTACCACCCGCACGGCGACGCCGCGATCTACGACGCGATGGTCCGCCTGGCCCAGGACTTCTCCCTGAACGTGCCGCTCATCGACGGGCACGGGAATTTCGGTTCGGTCGACGACGGCCCGGCCGCCGCCCGGTACACCGAGTCCCGGATGTCCCGGGAGGCGATGCTGCTCGTCGGCGAGCTCGGCGAGGGCACGGTCGACTTCGTCCCCAACTACGACGGCTCCGCCCAGCAGCCGTCTGTGCTGCCCGCCGCGTTCCCGAACCTGCTCGTCAACGGCACGTCCGGAATCGCCGTCGGCATGGCGACGAACATGATCCCGCACAACCTGGGTGAGGTCGTCGCCGCCGCCCGGCACCTGATCATCCACCCGAACGCCGACCTCGACGCGCTCATGCGCTTCGTCCCCGGCCCCGACCTGCCCACCGGCGGTCAACTGCTGGGCCTCGACGAGGTCCGCCGCGCGTACGAGACCGGCCGCGGTGTCGTCCGGATGCGCGCCACCTGCGTGACCGGGCCCCTTGAGGGCGGCCGCGGCCGGCAGGCCATCACCGTCACCGAACTCCCGTACGGCATCGGCACCGAGAAGATCATCGAGGCCATCACCGAGGAGGTGAAGGGCAAACTGATCACGTCCGGGCCGCGCAAGGGCCAGCGGCAGGCGGCCCGCATCGCCGGCATCGCCGACATCAAGGACCTCACCGACCGGGAGAACGGCACCCGCCTCGTCATCGAGTGCAAGGTCGGCGTCAACCCGCAGGCCCTGCTCGCCGACCTGTACCGGCTCACCCCGCTGGAGAGCTCGTTCGGCGTCAACAACCTCGTCCTCGTCGACGGGCAGCCCCAGACGCTGGGGCTGAAGGCGCTCCTCGACGTCTTCGTGAAGCATCGCTACGAGGTCGTGACCCGGCGGACCACGTACCGCCGCACGAAGCGTGCCGACCGGCTGCACGTCGTCGACGGCCTGCTCATCGCCCTCATCGACATCGACCGGGTGATCCGGCTGATCCGGGAGAGCGACGACGCGGCCGCCGCGAAGGCCGGACTGATGCAGCAGTTCGGGCTGTCCGACATTCAGGCGACGTACATCCTGGACACACCGCTGCGGCGGCTCACCCGCTTCGACCGGATCGAGCTGGAGACCGAGCAGGAGAAGCTGCGGGGGGAGATCGCTGAGCTCACCCGGATCCTCGACGACGACAAGGTCCTCAAGAAGCTCGTGTCGGACGAACTCGCCGCCGTCGTGAAGGAGTTCGGCACCCCCCGCCGGACGACTCTGATCGACGGCGACCTCAAGGAGGTCCTCGCCGCCTCCGCGCCGGCCGGCCCACTGGAGGTCGCCGACGATCCCTGTCAGGTCATCCTCTCCGCCACGGGCCTGATCGCCCGTACGGCCGCCGAGTCGGAGGAGAGTGCCGAGGGCCGCCGCCGCAGCGGCCGCGTCAAGCACGACGCCGTACGCGCGGTCATCCACACCACCGCCCGTGGCCGCGTCCTGCTCGTCACCAACCGCGGCCGCGCCTTCAAGACGGACGTGCTCCCGTTGCCCGTCCTGCCCGAGCAGAGCGGCACGGTCTCCCTGCGCGGCGGGATGTCCGCCTCCGAACTGCTCCCTCTCGACAAGGGCGAAGTCGTCGTCGGCATCGCCCCGCTCGGCGACCGCGCCGAAGCCTCGCCGGGCCTGGCCCTCGGCACCCGCCGCGGCATGGTCAAGATCTGCGCCCCCGAGTGGCCCGTGCGCTCCGACGAGTTCGATGTCATCGGCCTTCGCGACGGCGACGAGGTCGTCGGCGCGACGTGGCTCACCGCCGACGCCCAGGCCTTGACCTTCGTCACCTCGGACGCGTCGTTGCTGCGGTTCCCCGCCAAACTGGTCCGCCCGCAGGGCCTCAAGGGCGGCGGCATGGCCGGTATCAACCTCACCGACGACGCCGTCGTCCTCTTCTTCGGCGCGGTCACCCTCGGCGACGACGTCCACGGCGAACCCATGGTCGTCACGTCCACGGGCACCCAGGTCAAGGTCAGTCCGTTCGCCTCGTATCCGGCCAAGGGCCGCGCCACCGGCGGCGTCCGCGCGCAACGCTTCCTCAAGGGTGAGACGCGGCTGGCGGTGGCGTGGGTCGGCCCCCGGCCGGTGGCCGCCTCCACCACCGGCGAACCGATCGAACTGCCCGACCAGGACGCCCGGCGAGACGGCTCCGGAACGGCGGTCCTGATGGGCCCCCAGATCATCGGGCACCTCATCGAGCGCGACTGATCCTTCCGAGGCCGGGCGCGGGTCGGGCGCGTGCGATTCGCGCTCGCCCGACCGGCGGCCGGCTCAGGGGACGCGTACCGACAGATGCGTCACGGCGCCCGTGCGCTCGAAGATCCCCGCGCTGGTCGCGACGTCCAGCGTCAGGTCCGCGGCGCGGGTGGCGCCGTCGACCGTGACCGTCGTGCCCGGCTCGCCGCCCCGGGTCACCACGACCGGGACCTGACAGAAGGTGAACGCGTAGCCGTCCGCGGGCACGTCGAGGGTGCGCCACGCACCGGTCAGGTCGAGGAAGGTCAGCGTCCCCGGCGACTGGCGGAACTCGGCGGGGCGGATCAGGTCGGGGCGGAACACGATGCGGCCGTCGGTGATCGTGAGGCCCAGTTCGGCGACGCGGCCGATCACGTCCTCCTTGACCTGGCCGGTCATGCCGGGCTGCTGCGCGCCGGTGAACGAGGGCGTGTGCGAGTACGGGTCCAGCGGCACCGCCCCGTGCACGAGCGGCGCCTTGTGTACGCCGATGCCGTCGCGGATCTCCTCGTAGCGATCACGCAGCCGCGCGCGTAGGGCGGGGTCGTCGGTGACGGCGACCGCGGAACCTACGGCGAGCAGTAGCTTCGACACCATGTGCCAGTAGATGCTGCCGAGGCCCTCGTACTTGTAGAGGGTGCCGGAGCGGCCGGTGAACGACTGATGGTCGAAGACCTCCTCGTACAGGTCGAGGACGACCTGCCGGTCGGTGACGGCCAGGTCGCCGAGTACCGGGTCCCCCGCGAGCGCGTCGAGAGCCTCGGCGAGGACGTCGGCGTTGCGGAAGTCGGCGGCGAAGTGCAGCCCGTCCTGGTCGTCGCGCACCACGATCCGCCGGTCGCCCCGGGCGGCGAGCTCGGTGAGAAGCTTCGAGCGGGACAGCGCGTCGGCGGGCAGGACGTTCTTGTCCAGGAACCGGGGGAGCTGCCGGTCGGGGTAGAGCGTGTAGCTGTTCTGGTCCGGGCGGTACATGGCGCTGTCCCGCAACGCGTCGAGCAGATCGGCGGTCTCGGCGGTGTCCAGGGTCCCGGAACCGAGCACCGCGACCTGGCCTTCGAGCATCTCGTACAGCCGGCGTACGGCGATGCCGTCCGCCGTGACCCGCATGAGGTTGTACGAGTGGTAGAGCCCGTCGGGGCGCCGATTCGCCCGGATCGTGTGGTCGAGGTGCCGTTGGGCGCTCGCGAAGAAGGCGTTCAGCTCGTCGGCCGACACGGTTTCGACGGACCCGGAGAGCCCGGCGGCGTAGAGCCCGGCGCGGTAATCGGCGGAGGCCTCGCCCAGGGCGTCGAGGACCGCGCGGCGGTCGGAGTCGGAGATCGGCCCGTCCAGCAGGTGCTCGTGGGCGGCGAAGACCGCCGCGAGCCGGCGGAACAGCGTCGCGACCTCGGCCGAAAGCTCCGCCCCGGAGGGCAGTAGGGGAGCGAGGAACGACAGGTAGCGGCGCAGCTGGTACAGCGTGACCATGGAGACGCCGTAGCCGACGAGCGCGTTGTTGGCGTCGTTCCATTCGGGACGCTGGGTGTTCATCCAGATCCCGGCCTCGGGCAGGAAGCTGCCCAGCTTGGCGAGGGCCACGACGAGGAGCTTTTCGGCGAGGGTGACGCGCAGCGGCTCGCCGTCCGCGCCGAGCAGGAACGGTCCCTGGTCGGTGGCCATCCGCTCGCGCAGCACCGCGTCCTTCTCCGCGTCGAACGCCACGGTGTCGCGCGGGTTCGCCAGCAGGTCGGCGTACGGCCGGATCCGGTACGGCACGTCGGCGTAGACGAACAGGCGCGACGACAGCAGCGCGTCGAGTCGTCCAGGGTGGAACAGCGCGGACGTCTCCAGCAGCCGCAGCAGGTAGACGACCTGGTGATCGCCCCAGTAGCCGACGTGGCTGTGCGGGTCGCCGGAGATCAGCTGTTCCCAGTCGATCCCCGTCGCGGTGATCCGGTACGGGTTGTTCCCGTCCGCCGTCGACGCGTTCACGAATCGGAAGACCATGCTCTCGGCGTACTCCGGGAACGCGTACGCGAGGGCCTCCCAGTTCTGGAAGATGTCCCGCCAGTTGCCCTCGTAGCCGAGGATGCGCGCCCCGTCGGGGTCCTTGACGGCGATGGCGAAGCTGTTCCAGGGCCGGCTCGGGTCGCCGTGCCGCCGGCTGAACGTCAGCGGCAGGAACTCGCGCGCGAGCCGTTCCAGGTCGGCGTCGCCCGTGGCGGCCGCGGAGGCGACCAGGTCGGCGTGCGACGCGGCCGCCGGCAGCGCGGCCAGCCACGCGGCCTGCCGCCGGGCCACCCGCGGTGAGGCCTTGCGCAGGTACGCGGCCACGTCGCGCGCGCCGACGGTGTAGCCGTTGTCGGGCATTCCGCCGCGCATGACGTTGAAGAGCGTGTTGGAGAAGTGCCGGGCGGCGCTGAGCTCGTCGCCGGTGGTCTGCAGCCCGTCGGAGGCGCCGACGATGCCGCGCAGCGCCTGGGTGCCGCGCCGCACGTCGGCGTCGACCTGTTCGAGCAGGACACCGGTGGAGGTGTGCTCCAGGATCCGGTTGATCCGGATCACCGCCGCCGCGTCCAGGCCGGTGTCGACGACTGTCCGCCAGTCGACCCGGTTCCCGGGCCCGACGGTGACTGTCGCGTGGGTGAGGTGCGCGCCGCGGCGGCCGCGCATGTGCCGCTGGGCGGGAACCGGTGAACCGGAGCGGAAGAGCTCCAGGACCGAGGTGTCGAGGTGGTTGGTGGCGTGCGGCAGCCCGCGGGACCACGCTACGGCGGCCCGCAGCGACTCGCCGGGCTTGGCGGAGTCGCCGGGGATCGAGGTCAGCGTGTAGATGCCGAGTCCGGTCCGTTCGTCGACCCCGCTGTCCTTGTGACCGTCGACGAGCGTGCTGAAGTGCTCCTGGAAGTACCGGTCGACGCCGGCCGGCACGAGGTTGCGCACCCCGTCCAGCACCTCCACGGTCACGGCGGTGGCGCCCGTGTTGACCAGGGACGCCGCCCGGACGAACCCGAACCGCTCGCTCGGTGCCCACGAGTACGCGAACGTCAGCCCGAGGTCGTGGTTGTCCTCCTCGAACCGTACGGTCGTGCCGACGGTGCTCTTGTAGAGGTTCCGGGAGATCCGGTAGTCCCGGGACTCGGCGAACGGCTCCCACAGCTGCCGCCCGTCCGGTGTTCGGATGAGGAACGCCGTGACGCTGCCGGTGTCGTGCCGCGCGTCGTGGATCTTGTCGTCGGTGTAGTACGGGAACAGGGCGTGGTCCGGGTCACGCCGCCCGGCGGTGAGCGCCCCGGTGCTGGAGATGAAGAGCCAGTGGTCGGAGTCGCTGACGAGGCTCATCAGGAACGGCGGCATCGCGTCGACGTCGGTGATCCGGTAGTACGTGTCGCCGTCGATGTCGACCAGGTTGCCCCGGACGTCGGCGGTGCCGGTCCGGCGGGGTACTCCGTTGACGAGGATGTCGTTCACGCCGGTCCTTCGCGTCGTCGTGGCGGGTCAGTCGTGCGCAGCCACCGGCGGCGACCACCGCCCGTGTCGGTGGCACGATACGCGATCGCGGCGGCCAGGGGGGGGGCGCGCAGCCACCCACCCCACGGCGGGCGGGGGCGGGCACGAGGTGGGAC